>CAVZDD010000005.1:0-990962 GCA_963773945.1 uncultured Thermoplasmata archaeon
ACCCGACCGTCATCTGGAAATCGGGATTGCACGATTACCCAACAGCGGGATTACGCCATAACCCGATATCCGGGGGTACACCCCTGGGATGCTTCATCGCGATATCGGGGGGTACACCCTCGGATGTTTCACCCCGATGACTCCGACCAGCGAGAGGAGGTACACCCTCCGATCCGGCATTCTCATCGACCGGAATTCCGGATTCAACGTGGGCGCTGACGGGGGTGACGCAGCCGGACGACGGGAAGCCGGTGGCGGCGAAGTCGGACTTGGGGAAGCTTCTCGACTCGAAGCTTCCTGGATCGATGGGAACCGACTGGGGCAGGCGCGCGTTCGGGCTCAACTTTACGGTCCAGCTCCTGTGCGACGCGCTGTCGTTCGAGTTCAGCACGCATCGCCTGGAACCAAAAGTCATGCCACATGGCCAGATCCGGATCGGGCGAGGGGCTCTGTGGAGGATCCTTGGTGGCGGGCGTCCTGTGCACAGCGGTGGTCTTGGTCGTCGGGATGATACGGATCTTGACCGGTGTGAACGTCGCGGTCTTCGTGGGCACGGGGAGCTTCGACGAGGGCGGGGCGCCAGGTGTCGCGCTCGGGAGGACAGTCGCCGGCGGGGGGCTCGTCGAATCTGATCCCGTGTAAGGACTGAGGACATCGCCCTTCTCGTAGCTCGAGCGTATCCGTTCTCTGGCAACACTGCTTACTGAGCGGTGTAGACGCCTTGCTTCTTCTGCGATCGCGGGTTCCAGATCACCGGAATAGAACCCCCTCTTTCTCTTCAGCATCAAAATTCCACCCGGCTCGAGCTATATGAGTCCTAGTCCGTTGAAGGCAGGACAAAATACCGAGAGCGCCCTCCGATTTCGAGTTGCGGCTGTGAAGGTACTCGTCACGGGGACCTCCGGGTTCATCGGAACCTCGTTCTGCGAAAGGTGCGCTGGTAAAGGACCGTTCGAGGTGGTTGGAGTCGACCGGCGACCGCCACGCGAGCGCTTCGCATCAGTGAACTACATCCACGGCGACCTGACGGATGGCAAGTTCGTACGGCGACTCGTAACCGAGTCGGAGCCGGACGCGATCGTCCATCTTGCGGCACAAGCTCGGGTGAATCCCTCCCTTGCCGCAGCGTCGCCAACCTACGCGGATAATGTGGTAGCAACTTTGAATCTTATCGAGGGCGCAGAGGACCTAGGTCACCGGTTAACTCAGTTCGTGTATGCCTCTTCGGAAACCGTCTATGGAGATGCCCCGGAATACCCGTGCCCAGAGACCAGCCCTCTCAATCCACTGTCCCCCTATGCCGCCTCAAAGGCTGCTTGCGAGCTATTGGTAACTCGAGCCCTTCCGGAGAGTGCCCTCATTCTCAGGAGTGGCATGGGTTACGGCCCTCGGAGCGACCCGAGCGCACAGGTGGTAGGGCGCTTCATTTGCCAAGCACTTACGAGTCGACCAATACTGTTTCCAAAGGAAGTGCCTTATGGTGGACATCCGACGCGGGACGTCAACTACGTATCGAATTTTCTTGACGGTCTAGAACTCGCCATGGGGGCTGGAGCTACAGGAACTTTCAATGTCGCGAGTGGCCGAGAGGTCTCAATCTTGGATCTCGCCAACGAGGTCGTTAAGGTGGTCGGGAAGGGGAGTATCGAGTGTTCGGACGACTTTTGCTACCGTGCCGGAGAGGCCGGGGTCAGAACCTGGCTCGACATCTCCAAGGCAAGGGACTCATTCGGCTACGCGCCGAAAGTGCCACTGAGGACAGGACTGAAGACCACAGCGCGCTGGTACGCGTCGAATCCGGACTATTTTGCGAGTCCCCAGCTGGTTCCGGTCAGTCAACCAGTCTAAGCGTGCGGCAGGGCCACTGTGAAGGTTCTCCAAGTGATCCACGGGTATCCGCCCCGATACAACGCGGGGTCGGAGATCTACACGCAGACAATCTCGCGTGGGCTTGTCCGAATGGGCCACGAGGTGAACGTCTTTACTAGAGAGGAATCCCAATTTCAACCGGAGTACTCGTTACGGGAAGAGGGCGATGAGGGTGAACCGCGAATCCGGCTCCATGTCGTCAACATGCCGCGAAGTCGAGAGCGGTACCAGCACGACATTGTGGACGACCATTTTGAGCAAGTCGTTGAAACCTTCAACCCGGATGTCGTCCACATAGGACATCTAAACCACCTCTCCGTCTCGATCGTCCAGACCGCGAAACGCCACGGAGTGCCCGTGGTGTTCACGCTGCACGACTTCTGGTTGATGTGCCCCCGTGGACAGTTCATGCAGTACAATCTGGACGGGCCTGAACCCTGGGCCTTCTGCGATGGGCAAGACGACCGTAAGTGTGCTTCACGTTGTTACAGTCGGTACTTCGGAGGATCCCCGTCGGACTCTGAGGCCGACATTCGGTACTGGACCGAATGGGTTCATCGTCGAATGTCCCTTATTCGAGAGGTCGCAGGACACGTGGACCTCTTCATTGCGCCATCTCGGACGGTCCAGCAACGATTCCAAGCAGATTTCGGAATCCCGGGAGATCGAGTGGTCTATCTCGACTATGGGTTCGATCGGGAACGACTAGTAGGCCGCTCACGCAAGCCGGAGCCGAACTTTGCGTTTGGCTACATCGGTACGCACCGGCCCGCCAAGGGTATTCACGTCCTGCTCGACGCTTTTCCGTTCCTCCGTGGTGGACCGGTACTGCGTATTTGGGGGCGAACTGTTTCAGAAACGACTCCCTCGCTAAAGGAAAGGTCTGCGCGGTTGCCTGGGGAAGTCGCGCGCCGGATAGAGTGGATGGGAGAGTACGGAACCTCTACCATCGTGCAGGATGTGTTCGATCGAATCGATGCTCTGGTCGTGCCGTCGATTTGGTTGGAGAACTCCCCGCTTGTCATTCACGAGGCCCAGCAGGCCCGGGTCCCCGTCATTACGTCCGATCTCGGCGGAATGGCCGAGTACGTCCACCACGAGAGAAACGGACTGTTGTTCAAGCCGCGAGATGCGAGGGACCTAGCGGAGAAGATGCAGCGTCTTGTCGATGACCCCGCGTCGGCTCAAAAACTAGGGCGGCGGGGCTACCTATATTCTGCCGACTCCAATGTGCCCGGGGTAGAGGAGCACGTTGGAAGGCTCCTTTCGCTCTACAATCAGATTCGAATTCATGGCAGCTGAGCCACCCAACGGGGGCACGCCAGGGCCCTGGAGGATTACCTTCGACACCAACCCTGACGATTGCAACATTGCTTGCGTCATGTGCGAGGAGCACAGTGATTTCAGCGAGAAGAAGCGGCTAAGAGTGGCTTCCCACCGGCCGCACCGGCGCATGGACATCGCTGTGATTCGCAAGGTCGTTTCAGAGGCAGCCCCCCATGGACTTCGGGAAATCATCCCGTCCACCATGGGTGAACCGCTGTTGTACGAACACTTCGACGAAATCGTCGAGATTTGCCGGGACTTCGGCGTTCGCCTCAATCTCACGACTAACGGGACTTGGCCACACCGAGGTCCGGTCGCATGGGCCGAGCTCCTGTGCCCCGTCACGTCGGACGTCAAGGTCTCTTGGAACGGCATTACCCCGGAGACCCAGGAGTCAATCATGAGAGGTAGCTCGCTAGCCAAGCGGATCGAAGATATCCGCGCGTTCCTGCGAGTTCGTGACGAGGTCTCCCGAAGGACAGGGAACCGATGTCAAGTCACCTTGCAATGTACTTTCATGGAGTCGAACCTCAACGAACTCCCTTCCCTTATTCGATTCGGCGCCGACCTCGGCGTGGACCGGGTAAAGGGCCACCATCTCTGGGTTCATTTCGGAGAGCAGACCGAGGAGGACCTTCGACGTAGCTCGGAATCTCGACGTCGCTGGAACCAGACCGTGAGTCAGTGTAAACAAGCTTCCGAAACTTACTTTCGAGAAGATGGAACCCGGGTCCGATTGGACAACTTCCTTCCTCTTCCTGAGGAGGCAATTTCGCAGCCTCCGGCTGATTGGGTCTGTCCCTTCCTTGGACGCGAAGCTTGGGTAAACCATGCGGGGCGATTCGATCCATGTTGCGCGCCCGATCTGGAACGACAGAGCCTGGGTTCCTTTGGATTCGTTACTGAAGAAGGAGGCCTCGAGTCGATTTGGGAAGGATCCCAGTATCGTACTCTCACACTCGATTATCGGAGTAGCTCGGTTTGTCGGAAATGCACCATGCGTCGCCCGGCGAGCGTGTTATCCTGAGATGTGGCAGAAATCTCGAGTCTCTCAAGATCACACCCATCACGAAGTCGAGGGGGTGGCATTGTACCTAAATCGCTTCGAAGAGGTGCTTTCTTTTCACGAACCGGGCTTGGCAGCGGTCCGTGAACGAGGCAAGTGGTTCCACATTCGTCCGAACGGTACTCCAGCCTACCGAGCACGGTTCAACCGTGCGTTCGGTTTTTACGAAGGACTCGCGGCTGTCCAAGACGATGTTCTGTGGTATCACATCCGGTCTGATGGTCACCCCGGCTACGCGGCGCGATTCACGTGGTGCGGTAATTTCCAAGAGCAGCGAGCCGTAGTCATTGTACCGAAGGAAAGCTACGCTCACATTCTTTCCGACGGTCGACCAGCATATCGCCAGCGTTACCGGTACGCAGGAGACTATAGGGATGGAGCAGCCGTCGTTCTTGAGGACTCAGGATTGCTGCTCCACTTAGACAGAGATGGAAGAGAATTGAATGGAGCCCGCTTCGCTGACCTCACGCCATTCCACAAGGGCGTGGCGGCCGCTAAGGATAGGCTCGGGTGGTTCCATGTCAACAGGGAGGGTCGTGAACTCTACTCACGGCGGTTTCAGGCATTGGAACCGTTCTACAATGGCCGAGCCCGCGCGGTAACTCACGACGGCGAAATCCTTACGATAGACGAACAGGGTCGAACCCTCCGAGTGATTCTCGAAGCTCGCAGCTCATGACCTCCACGAACCGGCCCGCGAATCCGGACCTGCGCGTTCCGCGAGCTACACGGGAAGTGCTCGAGCGCTTGCGTTCGTGGGGCGAAAAGCACTCTCAGATCTTGGGCATCCTACTCTACGGGTCTGTTCCGAGGGGAACTGCGGATCACTTCTCCGACGTCGATTTGATCGTAGTGCAATCGGCTGACTCCAACCCTGGAGAGCTTGTGGAATCTATAGTATCCGAATTTGACGTGCTCTTCCGCCTTTCGAAGGACGGAAAGTCTGTACTCTACCTGCGGCGGCCTGCGATAAAAATCGAATTGACCATGATTGAGCCGGCAAGGCTTCCTGAGTTCAAGGATTACTTCGAGAGTTCCCCATTCCCGAATCTCTCTGCGGCACTTCTCGTTCTGAAGAATCCTAGTCTCTACCGTTCGCTTGAGGAATGGTGGAAAGCTCCCCAATCGGTTTCGCCGTCGGATGAGGTAGTGCGGGAAGCGAACTCTTTTCTGTACTACTACGAGGGTTTCCACCCGGCGTTCCATCGCGGAGATCACTTCCGAGCTTACTTCCTTTATTCTCTTGCATTCTACAAACTTGGTTCCTTCCTGGCCGCAGTCAACGGCAGGAGGGAGTCCCTCTATTCTCCTGAGAGGCTCGTGGATTTCCTTGACACAGTAGATTCCTCCCTCCGGGAGCGTTTTGAGGCCTGTGCCCCAGTGTGGGGCCATGATCTGACCCCTCTGCTGCTGAAGAAGGAGTTGATGTTCGATCTCTTCGAGACCGCGCTCCAAGCGAGTGAGGCCAACCTCCCCCTCCTAGAAGAGGAGGCCCGGACGATGCGGCAGTTTGTCCGGGAACGGTACCCGCCGCTCTGGCGGTGGCGCGACCTAGGAGGGAAGGGGAGAGTGGCACCGAGACTACTTTTCAGGGCCGCTCGGCTTGACCGCTACCCGGCGGACGTCTTGTCCACATTCCTCAAGGGCGAAGGAATTCGGACGGTCGTTGACCTGCGGACAGACGCGGAGCTGCAGCGTCACAACTACCCGCCAGGCGCTCTAGATGGAGTACGCTATGTCCGCATTCCTGTATGGCCAAGCCTTCCAATTCCTAACAACTTGTCGGAACAGGAACGGTTACAATTTTTCTATCGCCACGCGACGGAGGACCCCGGATTTCCTGCCTGGATAGAAGGTCTGCTCTTGGAGATTTCACGGCCTGGCAATCTACCACTGGCAATGCACTGCTATGCCGGCGCGGACAGGACCGGTATCCTGGTCGCAATCTTACTCTCGCTGGCCGGGGCGACCGAGGACGAAGTGGCCGAGGATTACTTGATCACATCGGGTCATGTTCGTCGAGAGTACATTGAGGCACTCCAGGAGCAGTTTCGTACAATGGGCGGCGCCAGCGCGGTCCTCCAGGCGAGGGGGATCCGTCTCAACCTTATCCAAGCCGCAGTGACGGCTATGACGGAACCAGAGGGCCCGATTCGTGGCGACGTTCGTCGATGAACGGACATTCGTCAATGCCCACTCTTTACATCATGGTAGGAATCCCCGGAGCCGGCAAGACGACCTGGGCATCCCGAAACCTGAGTCGCTCGAGTACGGTCATAGCACTGGATCTCATCCGCAGGGGAGTCTATGGGGAATTTCCCCAAAATCTCCAGGAAAAGAAGGAGGAAATTGTTTGGAACGAAGCGTATCGACTCGCGGCGGAGCATCTACGGTCAGGACGATCCGTGGTTCTCGACTCGATGGCGCTCACGCGCGACTACCGACAGAGGCACCTCCAGTCGGTCAGCAGGCTCATTGGGTTTCGCCCCGTATGTATCGCGGTTTTCTTGGATACGCCCTTGGAAGTGGCGCTCGAACGAGACAAGGCAAGAGCAAAGGTAGTATCGGACCAAGTAATCCGGGAGATGGCCGGACACCTTCAACCCCCCTCGAAGGCTGAGGGGCTCGATGAGATAATCTGCGTTACACCATGAGCGCGGTCGAGAAGGACGCCTCACTCTTTCGCTCAAATCCTGACAAAATTCCTCCATCGATACCGGCTGGTCCGCTTCTCTTTGTTTATGGGTCGCTGATGAGCTGGCGTGGATTAAGTTCTGAATATGGAAGAGCCGCGACCAACCCATCCCTTCGTGTAATTTCCGCCGAAGTCGCAACATGTGTCGAGGTCGCTCGAGGGTTATGGAAGTGGTCGAGTGGCCGACGCTGCTGGACCATGAACCTCTCGCGGGCGCCGCAGAGACTCGCTCCCAGCGGATATTCAGGCGTTTCTGGTCTTCTACTCACCCTCGAGGCTACCTCGTCGCAACTGGAAAAGGTACCAGCACGAGAGGGTTGGCCCCGTAAACTTTGGGAGGCTCTCAAATTATCGGCTCCAAAGAATTCTTCGGAGGGGGGTGAGGTCCCTTACGTCCTCTCGACGTTGCGGCTCACTTCTAGCGGACCGCCGCTGCTTCGTGAATGGGCTCGAGCCTGTCGGGGTGAGCAAGTGGGTGCTCTAGAAACCCTTAGAGAAGTAGTTCAGGATCAACTGCTCCCGGTCCCCATTCCGGTTGGGGATGGAAGGGTTGCTCTAACCTCTTGGGCACCGTTCAGTCAACCAGCCATTGAAGAGAAGCCAGCCTACGGGAGGCGGCGACCGAACCCGGAAAGCCAACGAGAGGTACTTGCTCCAATGCGCACTCGGAAAGTTTCACGGAGTAGACATTAGAGATTTGATGCAATCGTTGTTGACGTATGGTGTGGACGATGCAAAACTCGCGGAGTATGAGACCGAAGAATGGAGTACTGGGAGCCCATTTCATGCCCTTCATGGGTCCAGCTGAAGGTTGCAACTTGTCTATTCATCCCCCTCTTTCGAGGCAGGCTCTGGAAGCGAAAGTGGGGCAACCTCTGGCAGCTTCGCAGCGCCGACAATCCCGCGTAGATCACCGTAAATCCCGATGATGCTCCTCTCTGCCCGTTCGATTTCCCTGCTTCTCTTTTTCCACCTCATTTGGATCCCCCGCATCTCGGATTCAAGATCCTGTTTCATCTCTACTAGCGGAAGCATGATGCTCTCAACCCGCCGCACGAACTCCGGGCTTGTGAGATAGCGATACAGGTCATCTCGAACTTCAGGGACGGTTTCGTCCAACCTCTTCTGTCGAGCAACTTCCAATAGTCGAAGCCGAATCAAGGTGCCAACGGGCAGCGCACAGGCGAAGCTAGTTACAACAACTCCCTTTTCGAACGCGAATGTTCGGACTCCCTCGGGCAGTACTCGCGAGACGATCACAGACGCGTCTCCCTGTAACTTTCCTGTATCCTCCTTCAACTTCGTAATCCAACCATCGCTCCAGTCCTTAGTCCGCTTAGTTTCCCATACGATTACTCCGCAGGGTTGGCCTGACGGCGTGAAAACCCGCTGGACGATGTCCGCACCGCGAGTGCCCGTCGGGACAGGATCGATAACGTCGGTTGGGAAGGCCCTCCTTAATTCCTCTTCAATTTCGAGCTCCAGTGCCTCTCCCTGTACTTGCTGGGAACCTTGTTCCAGCTTCTGTTTCAGTTCCTCGATCTGCTTTCGAAGGCCCTCCTCCATCAACTGCCGCTCTTGCTCCTTGAGTCTGTCGGCTTCCGCCTGGTCGGCCCTCAAACGGGTTTCGATTTGCTTGGAGGCCACGTCGACTTTGCGGGCGACTTCGAGATCCAGCGCCTTCGCCCGATCTTCTACTTCCTTTCTTTCCTTCCTCAACTGACGTTCCACTGCTTCGGCTTTTTCAGCCCGCTCCGTGGTGGCCTTGAGGTCTTCCTGAGAGTCCTTGAGTTTTCGTTCGTACTCGGTTCCAACCTCCCGGCGGAGTCGTTCACTCAGCTTCGGGAGTTGTGCCTCGACGCCGGCCCTTATTCGATCCTCTATCTTGGCCTCACGGAGCTTCAGGGCCTTCTCACGTCGCTCGAGCTCCTCCCCTCTCTCAGCGACCTCTTTCTCGATGCTCGCACGGAGCCGGGCCTCGATTGGGGCGGTGAGGGCCTTAGTCAGGGGAATCTTCGTACCACACTTTGGACAAACGACCGTTTCCTCGGCCATAGCCGCCGGTACCGGTCGCCGACACAATATCGTTCCGACTCCCGGAACGATGACGAGGAGAGCAGCTTAGGGGCAGGCACTCGACAAAACGCTAGGGGGGACATTCCGGAATTCTTCATATCCCCACCCGTCCGCTAGCGCGAAAGCCCGGTTGCGTGCTTGCCTGCAATCAGGAAAGCACGCTAGCACTGGTTTTTTTGGAAATTCCGTCATCATTCCGGACGGCGGGTGCACCAAGTGCAACGACCGAGCCCAGGGCGGCAATTGCACCTAGTGCCGCTTCCAGATAGGTCGTCGGTGAACTTTCCACTTTCGCATCTGGGTGTCCCGGAACCTCTTCTTGCGTAGTCCTCGTTCCCGATTCCGAAAGGCGATCGCTCGCGCCACCTCTCTCCGCACTTCGGTCCACGACCCGAAGTTCGACCCCGCCAGCACCAGCTTCTGCAGATCTCCCGCGTGGCTCTCGACGGGGTTCATCCAACTCGCTTGGGTCGCCGAGGCCACCAACGTCACCCGATTGTCCTTCGCCCACCCCCGCACGTCGGGGGTCCAGTGGGCGCTCAGGTTGTCTTGGATCAAGTAGACCCGTTGGTCCTTGGGGTATTTCTCGACCTCGCGCTGCACGTAATCGAGCCAGGGTTCCCCGCCCTTGTGCCGATAGAGACGGCCACTGAGTCGCTGATGGTAGACGTTCAGTGTGAGGTAGAGGTACCGAGTGCCCTTGAGCCGCTTGTAGGTCGAGGGGATCCGCTCGGGGTGCCCCGAGCGGAACCATCCTTTCCCTCCATGGGGCTGGAGCGAGATCGGGCCGATCTCGTCCATGCTGAGCACGATCGGCGGGTTGTGCTTCTGGTGGGTCAACCGGTCGATCCGCCGTCGTTTCTCCTCGAATTTCGGGTCCTTTGACGCCTTCCAGGTCTTGATCGACTGATGGCTCATGTCCGCCTCGTCCAGTACGATGCGCAGCCACTCCAACGAGATCGAGTCGACGATCCGCTGGTTCCTCGCCTCGTCCCGCAGTCGGGCGAGGGACCACTGGGAGAACGGGAGGCCGAGGTCCCTTGGTCGACGGGTGGCGAGCGCCACCAGTTGGTCCTTCTGTTCTTGGGTGAACTTCCAGTTCCCTCCGGCCTTCCAGTTCGGCTTGAGCATCTTGAAGCCGTGGAGGTTGAACTCGCGAATGAGGGTCCGAACCCAGTCGGGCGAGTAGCCCACCAATCGAGCGATGTAGGGCGGAGTAAATCCCTGGGCGCTCGAGAGGATCACCATCGCACGATGGAGCTCGATGGCATCGCTCGGATGACGGCACAATCGGGCGAGCTTCTGACCTTCCTCGTTGGAGATCGTTCGAACTCGGCGGACCATGCTCGGGGGGCATGCGCTCCCCGGCGACTAGCTTTTTCGGTCGGAAGGTCGAACTACCTGGCTAGAAGCGGCACTAGTGCACCCGTTCAGTTTCTCCCGGCCGCGACGACCCCAGGCATCAGGGCTAGGGTCTGCCGGTCAGGCCGCTCAGGCTCTCTTGTGCCTGAATCGGTAACCAGGGAGGGGTAGATTCTTCCAGGCAGGCTTTCCGGATGAATCCACGACTGGGATCTGGACGTAAGGTCGTCCCGAACGGGCACCGCGCGCCAGCCGAGGTCGACGGTGGAGTGCAGCTACGAGCGCCTGTTCACGCGCGGTTGCCGCCGTCCGAGCGGCCATGGCATCGGCTAGAGCATGTTCGCGGTCGTCGAGAGCACGCTGCCGGTCGAGCTCGACCATGCTTAGGGCGATCTTCGCTCTGCTGAGCTCCTTCTGGGTCTCGTTCTCTACAGGGGTAGTGCGGACCTTCCGTTGACCAGCGGGAAGTACGTGAACACGGACAGCAGGTACCCGTCGATCGCCGTCATCACGTACACCGCGGACTCCGTCCAGAACGAGATCGGCGCGAGCGAGAGGAATCTTGGACGCCGCCCGTGCAACGATTTCGGTCGTTGAAGCGGGTTTGCCCAGGCTGGGAGGGTGGTCACGGTCTCCTTTGCCCGCCCCAAAGAGCTGGTACCGATTCTCGAGGGCGTCGCGCATGATGTAGCTCCCGCTTCGTTTATCGCGTCGCATCTCGTCCTTAAGCAGCTCAAGTAGCCAGTTGTTCAGGTTGGTCCCGCGTTTCTCGTTGCCGGTTCTGCGCCTCTTCGTCATGGCACCATACACCAACCGGCTCGCGATTCATAAGCCCTAGTTCGGGGCGAGGAGATACTTGCCGAACCATCCTGTAAGGGTACATTCTTTGACGCGGGTCGGCTCGATGTGCTCCCTAGGGTTTGCACGGTTGAACCGAGGGGAAACGGGAAACCCCCGAAGCTCATGGGACGGCTATGGCCCAAGGGTCGTCGATCTCGGTCCTTGACGGGCACGAGACCATCGGGGGAACCAAGATTCTTGTCGAGTCGGGGGGAACGCAAATCCTTCTCGACTTCGGGACCAACTTCAAGCAGTGGGGACGATTCTTTGACGAATTCACCCAGCCGCGGACCTCTCGGGGCATTGCGGACTTTCTCGCCACCGACCTCGTCCCCCGACGGGGCGGCTGGTACCGCCCGGACCTCTTCTCCCCTCGAGACCGGGAGAGCCCGGAACTCAAGGACCTGCTATTGGGGCGTCCGCCCGATGCGGTCCTCTTGTCTCACGCCCACCTGGATCACTGCGGCGCCCTCTCAATTCTCAATGAGGACGTCCCGGTGCTCTGCACCCCGATCACGCTCGCTCTCTTGCGAGCGATGCAGGAGACCGGAGGATCCAATACGGCCCGGGAGTACGCGTTCACCCTAGCACGTGGGACTGGATCCCACCCGCTGGAACCGGGGTGCTCGGACCCCGACTCCCTCCTCGAGTCGATGGGAGAGAACCGCTCGCGCCCTTTCCAGATTTTCGGAGATATTCCCGGCACCCTCGTTGATCTGGTGACAGCGCCTCCGTTCCCCTCCAACGAGTGGGACCCGACCCGAGCCGTCCCTAAGACCGCCGGACGCGCGGTCGGAAGCATTCGGATCGAGCACTTTCCGGTCGACCACTCGCTCTACGGCGCCGCCGCCTTTGTCTTGGACCTTGACGGGGCCCGGGTCGCCTATACAGGGGATTTGAGAATGGCCGGTGATCACGCCGAGTCTACCCGTCAGTTCGTCCAGGCGCTCGGTCGCAACGCCCCGGATGTATTGCTCGTGGAGGGGACCCGGCTTCGAAAATCAAAGGACGAAAAGCAGATCGAGGTCTCTGAGGCTCAGGTCGAGAAGACGGCCGAAAGCCTGGTCGCACAGAACGCCGGAAAGTTCATCGTCGCCGACTTTGGCCCGCGAAACATCGAACGGTTGCTGACGTTCCTCCGGGTGGCCCGGGCAACGGGCCGGACGATGGTGATAACCCCGAAGGACGCCTTCGTCCTTTGGGCGATGGCGCAAGCAGATCCCCAGACCGTTCCGATTCGTTCGATCCAAACCGGGGAAGTTCGGATCCTCGAGGAACCCTCCCAATCTAGCAAGGGGCGATGGTCGAAGGTGGTCTGGGGGTACCGTAACAAGCCCCCGAAGGACGAGGTAGCGGCCGCGAGGGCCGAAGGCCGTCCCAGACCTCTTGGCGCGTGGGTTGACGGACAATTCCCCGGCTCCGGAATCAGCGCTCGAGAGTTGTCCCAGGACCCGAGCCAAGCCGGCAAGTACCTCCTGTGCTTCAGCGTCTACGACTGCAATGACCTGGTCGACCTTCGGAAGGTCGTCCAGGGTGGGGTCTGGATATACTCATCGAGCGAAGCCCACAGCGAGGAACAGGAGGTCGACTTCGTCCGATTGAAGAACTGGATCGATTGGGCGAGGATGAGCGCGGTTGGATTCTCGTTGGAAGCGAACGCCCGGGGAGGGTTTTCTCCGAAATTCGATAGTCCCCCCGAGGGTCCGCTCCACGCGTCGGGCCACGCTGCCGAGGCCGAACTTGTGGAGCTCATTCGGGCGTCGAAAGCGAAGTGGGTGGTTCCGGTTCACACGGAGTCGCCCGGGGCCTACCGCAATCTCTTCGCCGATCGAAAAGTCGACGCGAAACTCGTGCTTCCAGCGGAATGCAAAGACCGCGTAATCCCGATCTCAGTCTCCCGTCGTTGCGGTCGCTGCGAACTCACCCAAAGGCCCACTGGAGTCGGATTCGCTCGAACCGTATCTCTAACGGATAGAAGGGCAAGCTAAAGCCTGGGGGCGCCGCCCTGTGGAGCTTCGACGTCGTCCCTTTGTACGAAGGGGCCTCAGCCAACTGTCCACCGCGAGAAACATGCGAGACCGCAATGGAGCGAAAGGCTTGGGCCGAGCCCCGAGGCCGGAGGTCGCGGCGGGACTCTAACAGACCAGATTGTGCGGGCTAAACCCGTCGTCCGAGAGTGGCACCGGCGGGAAGAAGGAGATGCTCGAAGGGATTACGGACCTTTCTTTGAAAAAAATCGTATCGCTTCTGAACTATCGACGGGCACGTGCCCTGAACCGGCGGGTAGCTCGGCCACCCCCAGAATGCGGTCAGGCGGAATCGGCACGTCTGCAGGGGCGTTGAGACCTATGGATCCCCGGGACGCAATGAACCATTCTGGATTCGCAGATATGACAACCACTACCGGGATGTGCTCTTCGGCCATTCGATGCACGTATTTCTCACGAAGAGGTTCGAGGGAACGCCAGTCTTCGGCGAGTCGCCCCTTGAGGTCCAACCTATCAAGGGCACTCTTGTAAGTCGTCCTCTCGGGGCCCTCTATGGGCCACCTCCGCAATTGCCCCCTAAGATAAACACGGTGGGCCTTGAGTACATCGGGGTCCGACGCCAGCTTCTGAAAGTCGCCGAGGGCTCCAACGATTGCCGCCGTGGATTCGCCTCCCGGGAGGACTGCGTAGTTTCTGGCCGTGCTGTAAAGCTCTGAGAAATAGGGGCGAAGCAATCCTCCAGTGTCACGGAACTCCGATTCCAAAAACCCTAGCCCAGCGAAGCCACGCTTGGTACCTTTCAAGCCGCCGAACTGATACTCATCAAAGACGGTGACTATTCGTTCCACATCGCTCTGGAGCCCCGGAATCTCGATTGCACGGAAACCCGCCCGTAAGATGGGGTCCAAGGCGGACTTGCCTGTTCCGTGGTAAGCGGGCACCGACCCGGTTGGGACCCCGGCAAACAAATCCGGGGAAAAGGGGTTGCTCGCGTCGCTAGGTGACAATACCTGTACGAATGTAGGAGGCATGGCAGTAGCATCCTCCAGGATGCCCCCCATGAAGAAGGTGATGCCAAACAGTGGTCCATCTGTCGAAGCCTCTATGCCAACCGTTCTGTTTCACCCTACGATGCCCTCAACGAAGGCAAGACGAAAGGGTCCGACCAGTTCGAAATCGGAACCCGACGGTGTCGTCGAGGCAAAGATGGAGATCAACTTGCACGTTACAGCGGAAAAACCAGAATCTACCTGCGAGAAATGTGGGAGATCGATATACCCGAGCCAGCTCGGAATGCGAATCAGACGAAACGGAATAGAAAGTGGTTGGATGCATAGTGGGTGCGCTCAGGAAAAAGGACGAGCCCAATCGACGTAAAAACCCGCTACCGGTGTCGTATTGGACCTATAGCAGGAGACGATTCAAATCGCTCGTCCGAACTCCCCGCGACGCCACTTGCCCGCGCACTTCTGCGCGGCACCCGAGGTGGAGTTCGGTGAATTCGTCCCGCCCCGGTTTCTCGGTCCGATGCCTCCAGATTTCCCGGACCACGTCGTCCTCGTGGACCCGCAGGAAAACAACATCGAGGACCATTTCGTCGCGCACTACATCGGCTGGAGGGGCAATGCTCTCCCAGTCGGGAGCCTAATCCTCCACTGGAGGGTCGAGCGCGGTCAATCCAGGCCGACCGGGTCACCTCGTCGAGGTCGCGATAAGCACCTCAGCGATGCCCGGGCCGGGGTGGCACTGGAGCGAAATGTTTACGGGAACCTCCGCCGACCACTTTCCGTGAACAGGCCAAACCGGAGCCGCATCGAAGAAGCGAACCGAATCGTCGAGGCGGCGCGTCAGCGGGAAGAAGAAGATCGAATTCGAATTGGGCGGCTAAGCCGCGACCTCCTCGTATTGCTCCAACAATATGGAGTTCCGGCCGAGGTCCAAGGAAAGGTCGATGCACTCCTGCAGCATTCCCTCGAGGCCGACAGGGTGTTTCATGCCCTTGTTCCTTGAACCGATTAGGACTCAGGCATACGGCTAGATCTTCAGATTACGTGGAGGTCAACCCGTGCTCCACGAGTCCCGCTGGATCTTCATTTAGTCGCTCGAGTCGTCTTTGCTGTAGAAGACGGCCTCAAGGGTGGCAGCGTTGTTCTGCTTCCCAAAGTCCTGTAGGATCTGCTCGATCTGGGCGCGGGTCACATGCAACAGCATCCGGAAAGCAGGCTTCGTCTTGCACGCAATCCTCTCCCTAAGGGGACGCCACGGTTCGGTTGGCACGTTGATCTGGATCAACCTGGAGTTGTCCGCGTTCTCGCAAGTGGGGCAGTGATACGACACTACCCTCGGTTTCGAGGCGTCTGGGCCTTCCAACATCCAAACCGAAGCCGTTTGGTACTTCGGGATTCGGACGTACTCAACCCGTGGACGCATTCGACTCTTCGCCAACCCGTCTCCGCCTCGGACCTCGTCCTTTCTACGTTCAGGCATCGCTGGCTCCTCACTAGATGGGCCCGGAGGGGCCAAACCGCACCGGCCGCTAACTTTCCACATATCTCCGGCGAGTTATTCGACCCTGTTAGAAAGCAAAGTTGTAACCGGGCACGTTTCCACCAAACTACTCGAAGGGCAGTCAACCGAATGTGCATCCTCCGCGAAAACCACCGTTCAATGAAGATCAGATGGGATATCCAGCTAGTCGCTTGCACTTCAGGTGGAACACGGCACGAGCACGAATCTCTGTCGAAAAAATCGGAACACGTATATCGAATTTGCGCAGAGCTCAGCGTTGTGGGACTAAGATGCTACGCTGCTAATGAAGCTACTAGTTCGATACTTTCGGACTAACCCCAAGATCTTATTGAACTTCGGATTCGCTCCGAGAGTCGTTTCCACATAATCGTCGTACTCACCCGAATGCATCAGCCGCGCGGCATGGTCCACTTCTTGCTGATAGACCCATGCATTGTGCATCGCTCTAGCGGTAAAGCTTGAACGAAGAAGTCGCAGGCCCTCACCACGGCATATGGGGCAACGGCAAATGTCTAGGAGCCGACGTTCAGTCTTCGAAAGCCGTTTGTACTTCGAGCTCTGGGATTTTCCGGTAACGTTTCGGTCGCAGACTCCGGGTAATTGGATAGCCCCGTACGCCGCCTTAAGCCGCCAAGCGGACGAGTCAACCGAATCGATCCCGGAGTAGAACATCAGGTGCATAGTCATGATGCTCCCAACCCCAAAGACATGCAGAAACTTATCTGGGAGTTGCCGACGAATAAACGCCAACGCCCGAATAGCTTGGTGGCTTCCAACGGCCCCCGTAGTGCTGAAAATTGATGGCACGAGGCTGCCCACCGCTACGACCGTGGGGTCCATTATCTCAAGGAGCCGTTTGATGTAAAGCCCGAGAGATTTCGGGTGATGGCCGTGGATGACTGGTATCAAAGCCGGCGACCGCTTCGTACTGTGTTCGACCATAAAAGCGGTGTTCGCGAGGGTTTCAGCTTGCCGGCTGATTCTGCCTCTACGGCCCAATCCAGGTGAGAGTGGGTGGTCCAGCACAACTCCATAGTCGGGTCTGCAATCTCGGTAGAGGGCCAGGATTTCCTCCGCGCCGATCGTTACGGTGTTCTGATCTGAGAACTTGTAACCACCCGAGTCGAGTGCGATCCTCCCCTCGAACCGAAGCCGCCTCGCAATACCTTCCAATCTTACAGCGCCAGCTAACTCCGGATGTGAAAGTATGTCGAACGCATTCGGCATAAGACCATGATGCCAAGGGAACTCCCGCCACGGTCGAGGAGATCCAGCTAGCGGAATTCCCAACCAAAAAGAGGGCCGTTCAACCATCTATCAAGACCTCATCGAGTCTCATCCCAAGGTACTTCTGAACCATCGGGTGAGCCGGACCATAGCGGTCCCATGCAAATCGCCCCTTCGCTTTGACGATTCGTTGTACCAATCGTCGCGTAGGGATGAATTCAATTTCTTGTCCCGCGAGACGAGCCGCTTCTTGGAGTATTCGAAAGTGGGTGTGATCCTCCCGGCGTACGAGTCCTGAACTGTAAGTTCGCACGACAGCGATTACGCGTCCTTCCATCCTGCTCAGAATGGGCGCAGTGAACCGCGCCAACTGGGAAACTGCACGTTCGAGGAATTCTTCTTCATAGGGTTCTCCGTGTTGATCGCACCACCAGCGAAACAAACCTGGGCAGTCATAACGCGGTAACTCGTCAACAAACTCCCCAGGTACCAGGCCAAAAGGCTCGGAGATTGTATAAAGGTGAATAAACTCGCGACCCCCGTTCAGCCGGGAGAGCGTCTTCGAAAACTGCTTGTAGGACTGAGAGGAATCGAATGGTTTTGTGCTTGCACAGGGGAAGATCAAATGAACCGATGCGGGTGGAGGTTGGTATCTGGCTGAAAAAGCCAACAGCCAAGACACTACTGCGGGATTCTCATCCAACGCTAGGGATACCTGACGGGGGCTGGTCAGGCGGATGGTCGAGGGCTCTTGAGCGATGAGCAAACGGTCCGCAAAAATGCTGGGCTGGCGTCGAGACACTTCAAGAGAAAGAGCGTGGCGCTTGGCACAAAGCCTGTCCGCAGGTGGCGTACCAGCAATTGCCGGGGCCCGTGCTCGGTCGCCACGGATGACCCTACCCAATGAGCGCCACCCCACCGCGCAGGTACCGTTTCTTAATCAGTCGCTGAAGAACCTCATTGGTTTGTTCAGGCGTAAGTGAAGCGCTTTTTTTCACCGCTTGATGGACCTCTGAGAAGGGTATCCACCCTTCTTTGCTTCTCTCAAGCTTCGCTATGACAACTTCCAGCGCCCGGGTCTCAGGTTCGTCAAGGAAAGGTGCGACTGCCTTGTACAGTTTGTTTCGGATATCGTCCTTAAGATGATCTATCTGGCTAAGGTTGGACTGAAGGACACGGATACTTCCTTTTTCGACGAGTCTAGCTAATTCCTCCTTCAACCGATCGATATCCGAACGGTTCAGTTGACCCTCCCTTTTCACCACAGCGCCTATGATGCCGTCCGCGTGACTGATAAATTCCGTCACGGAATCACGATACTCATGCCAACGGAAGTCGACCTGAGCCATCGCAGCCGAAACACTGCTGGCAAATTCATTAAGGGATTTCCTCAGGAGTGAGATGACCCTGGGGGTCTCTCCAACGGGCGCGAACTTAACAGTCGACTGGAGATCTTGGTAGCCAGTCTGAACGGCCGCAATTGTCCGAGTAAATTCTGAACTTGCTTCGACGTAGCCGGGGATGTCAAAACGAGAGAGATATTGCTTGAACTTCTCAGATTCTTCGAGGGTTTCGACAAGGCCTCGCTCAGCGGGAACCAACTCATCCTCGAGCGAGGCTTGGGCATTCTTGAGATCGCGAATTCTTCGAGATGCTCCCTCGCTCAACTCCTTGACGATGCGAGAGATTTCGGACAGGCTCGTTCGTACAGCGCCTTTTCGCGCGGCATCCCCACGCAGCAGCTCGGGGCTCTTCAGGATCTTGCCACATTCGGTTGACAGATGAAGCAACGGAAGAACCGAATACGTTCTGACACGCTTAGCCACGTCTTGGTTGTCAGTGGCCAACGTACTGAATCGCTGGTTAAGATTCTCTACGTGATGATCAACCACCTGCTTCAACTGCATGGCGGATTGAAGGTCTAGTTGCAGCTTCCAAACCTTTAGGTTGAAGAAAGGCGGGTCTTCCGAACTCTTGGTGAACTGGAATGTGGAGCGGTCGGTCGCTTCCATCTCTCTTATCCAGCTTTGCAATTGGTCCTCGCTAGTGGATGCTTCATGGAGCGCCTCTGCCCTTTTCACGATCTCCTCAATCTCGACAAGTTCCGTTATGTCCTTCGGGTCGATTGCGAAGCTAAACCACCTCGCGCACTCTGCTGCTATTCCTTCGAGGGAGGAGCGGCCATCCCGCGCGAGTTGTCTTATCTCCCCAACTAGTGAATCTCCATGCTGCTTGGCCGCCACATAAATTGGAACCACATCGGTTCGGAAGTAGTGAAGCAGTTTGATCAGAAGGTTTGCCTCTAAGGCTGAAGTCACCGATGATGTGGCCTGCGCCCGCTTGAGTTTGTCCCGGACCCAAGTATCAAACGACGCAAGAAGAATCAGACGCTCCCCTCTCTCCTTCACTTGGAAGATGTGGGCATACCCGGATTTAGCCAGATTCTTTACGGCACCCTCGTAATCCGCCAGCTTACCCAAGGCGACTTTCACCAGAGTGGATTGATCGACCAGCGACACGTGGTCGCCTTTGACCTCGATCAGCCCCTTGTATTCCAGTATCGGGAGGTAAATGCGTGCAAGGAGGTTCTTTCCCTTCGCGCGAATGATGAAGTTAGACTCAAGTTCGATTGCAGTTACTTTCTTCTGTGCATTAAGAACGCGTAGAATTTCCCCCTCAATCGGCGATGACTTTAATGTGACGTACTTCCCCTTTTGGACAAGGAAGCCTGCAGCTATCAAATCCTGAACGATCTCTTTCAGTCTTTCGACCGTTTCGATATCCGGTACTAGTCCGAGACGTGAATTAAAGAGGACAAATTTGAGAAGCTCGTTGTTGTTCAAAACGAATCTTTCGTCTGTAGTTCGCTCTTCCCCGGGATAGTTGACAAAGTACTTGATTGAATCAACGAAATCGCGGAAAGAATCTCCCGTTACCGGGTCAGCTATCACCCTTCCGGCGGATTCCTGTTGTCTCTCCCAGGACTCGAGTTTCTTGTTGAACTCAATCTCTTTATCGAGTAATGTGCTGGCAGCCCTCGAAAGTTCCTCGCGATCTTCATCCCGTTTGATAGATCGAGTGGCTTCCGCAGTGATAAGCAACTTCTTTACTAGGGTGGGGTGAAGCTTTAGCCAAAGCAGGCGCGGGTTGTCTGCTTCGGTAAGCTGTTTGTCTGTGAGCTTGTCCGCCGCTTGTTGCGTTATTTCTCCCGTGAACAAGAAGACGACCAAATGGAGTGGGGAAGACGACCGGAGAGTACGGGAAATCTCTTCGACAGTATCCGCGGTGACGTCCCCATTCACTGCGATGAACGCCGAACGAATCACACCTAGAGACCCGCTTTCCAGGTCAACCCAGATTCGGCGGGTCTCCTGCCGCCCTATAGTGACACCAATCTGACCAACATACTCGATGAGCGAAACGAAGGCGCTTGGCATCTGTTCGTTAAAACGACTTGAGAGTTCCCGGGTTGTTTCCCGCCATTGCTTAAACCGGCGGTTCCGATCTGTGATGAATTCTAGGCCATTAGGAACTGGAATGGGGTACACCTGATCCAACACTGCGTCAGAAATCAGATAGCTGCGGGATTCCGTGCATAGACGTCTGCTGCAGGCATTCGCGAGTTCCTGGGCAACCTCGTCTCCGATGCCGTCGAACGATGCAGCTGCGGACTCCGCGTCGCCGGGAAGCATGAGCACAAGTTGGTCCGTGGTGGGCTCCAATGTGTACTGTATTCTGCTCAACAGGGATGTGAGCGGCTCTGCGAAGTTATTGACGCGGACGAACTTCGTCCCTTCTTGCTCGGCGGTGTACGGTTCAAAGAGGTTCTGGACATCATCTACAGTACGCCCATCCCTCAATGGGCTCATTCGGATGATCGACTGCGGGATCCCTTCAGTCTTTAAGCGGGCGTTAACGATGTTAACCGCGTCCTTCACTGACCGAGCGGGAGCATTCATGCGGACTTCCAGCTCTTCGAGCGTGAATGGTCTGGCTTCGCCTATTAAGAGTCGAAGAAGCCTCTGAGAGATGAGTCCCGAATCGGCTGACTTCTGATCTCCAACTAGTCTAACAATCCGATCGAAGGTGCCGCTCTCCAGGCAAGGTGTCTGCCCCGAGATTGAAATTGATTCATTTCGGAGGAATCCGATGAGGAATTCGGCGTCCACAACATGAAATTCATCCTTCTGGGTGGCGGAGTTCAGAAGCCGGGTCATGAGACTGACCATTACGCCCGGATTTCTCTGAGAAACTCGTAACAAGGCCTCGAAGATGCCAGATGATTCGAAAGGGTGTGGGGACGGGAGAACTCCTCGATAGCAATAGGCGAGGAGATGTTGCAAGAAGGCAATCCCCTCCTCCTTAGACAACGGCTGGAGGTCAATGACCCCCCACCTCCTGCCGAGGCTACCAAAAACTAGGTTGTAATCCTCATGAGTCTGGAGTCGGTAAAAGGCATCAGGTGTGCAGGCGATAATCAAGTGGAGGCCGCCCTCGTCCTTACCTCCCAAATGGACCCTCGAACTGACCAATCGAGAATTCGGCCCAAGGGAGGCCGGAGGGTTTATGATCTCCTTGATTCCGGAAATAATGTCATTGACTCTGGGGCTCAGAATCAGTTCCTCAAACTCATCTATGAAGACGACGAGTCGAGAGCCTTCGCTGCATACGGCATCCAGGGAACTTGTAACGAACTCACTTGCGTTGGTTACAAGTTCGGGGTCTGGTAAAT
This sequence comes from uncultured Thermoplasmata archaeon, assembly GCA_963773945.1. Classification (GTDB taxonomy): domain Archaea; phylum Thermoplasmatota; class Thermoplasmata; order Lutacidiplasmatales; family UBA184; genus JAKIWV01. The sequence goes on from CAVZDD010000005.1 coordinate 21,711, forward strand.
CGGCGAGCGCGTCCTCTTCTCTAGCGGCTAGGAAGAGTGCCCCCAGGAATCGGACTGCCGAGACCGGCGAGGACTGGATGAGGGTGGAATACTTGGATCCCTCCAGGCACTTATCCAGAGTCGAGGCCAATACGCGGCAGGTTTTGAACTTGCGTTCCCCCGCTGCAGCCCTTACGTACCTCTCATAGGCCTCGGTCTTTCCTTCCCCCCACTCCCCTACAATCGCACGCACAGCAGGCGAGGAAGCTTCTTTGAGCGCATAGTTAAGGAATTCATCGATTTTCTTTTTGACTGAAGCCCGGCTGAGGAATGGAATAGCCGTCGAATCCATCGAAGGTGACTCCGGCATCGGGTGGTAAGCGATCCGGTGGAGTTGTCGTCACACCGACGCTCACCCGCCAGCTACTCTAGATAGGCCTCGTGTGACATCCACGGAACCAGACGTCGCTGGGACGGCCCGGTCTTGGACGGGTACCCTAACCAGGAGAGGAAACGGCGCCCGACTCATCTGGCCAGTCACGATCAGCTCCCCCACACCGAGTGTTGTGAGCCGGTTAGTAAGTGACTGAGGCAAACCACCCGTGACCCCTTTCACGAAACTCACATCGTCAGGGTAGGTTTTGTGAATGAAGAAAGAGTTACACATGGAAAGAATTACCTTGTCCACGAAGGAGGGCCTCTGCGTAATCAGGCATAGGGAAAGTCCGAACTTCCTCCCCTGAGTCGCGATCGCGGAGAGTTTACCTTGAGCGAGGCTGTATCCTAGTGGGTACGATCGGTCAGGACAGAAGTTCTGGGCTTCCTCGATAGCGAAAAGCAAGTACCTCTCATCGCCGTTGACCTTGAAGTCAGTAAACTTGGAGAGGAGAAGTGTTGAAAGGTAGGCTACGACAAACTGCTTCATTCTGAGATCTACACCTGGAGCACCATCTGCAGAGAAATCCACTATGGCGAAGCCCATTTGATTCGTAATCTGATCAACGAACTCGCTACTCCCAAGTGGCGAGCGCGTCTTGTTCGAGAGAAGGTGGTTTCTCTCTTCAATAGCGGTTATGAACTCGCTCAGCTGCCGTGAGACAGCCATTTTTGTCTGCGCGTTGGTGGTGGCCTGTAAGGCGTACCGATCCAACAGGTCTCCTCGCAGATCCTGAAAGTGATGCAGAAAAAGGTCGTGTATAGATTCATAGGCTTGAGATTGAGCGAATTCGAGCAGCCCCTCAATTGCCGCAAGCTGCAGATCTGCTCCATCGAGAGTTCCCTTCGAGTAAATCACCACCGTTTCGGCTACTTCACGCGGTCGAAGGACGTCTAAGTCGATGCCCAATGGTACGATAATGTCGTGAAACTCCGGTTTGTGGAACTCCTGTTTTCTTTCGAAGGCCTCCGGAAAAACGAACCGGCGGACCCACCCATATCTCCCGAATTCCTTAGTTAAAGCGAATCGTTCTGCATAGTCTGCGTAATCTGCATGAGCATCGACCATCAACAGCGGATATGCGGCCTGACGCGCATCAGACACGCGTATGTCTGCCAATCGTTCGATCAAAGCTCCTGTGTCGAACGATTTTCCGGAACCCGTTACCCCGAAAATTCCAAAGTGTGATGGAATGAAGTTGATGTTGAGAGGCACAGGGGATCCTGCATATCCTGAAAGTGTTCCGAACCAGATGTGGCCAGGAGTATCTCGATCTATACCGAAGATTTGGTGGGCGTACTCTGTGGGGTCAACCAAATAAACCGCGTCGCCCGGTTGCGGGGGATTGGTGAGCTCGGCCTGTGGAAGAACGCACAATAGCTCAAGCGTACAACTCTCGTACCGCCGGGCAACGTCGTCCGGAATGGGCAGACCCTTCCGCCTCGCTTCGCTGAACGGATCTCCCTCGGTGAAGAACGCATTGAAGGGCTCAATTTCAGCGATCCTAGTGAGAACGGACGTCGAACGCATTGAAACGGTTAGCAACGTCCCGACGTGGAGACCACGTCCCCCCTCGGAACTCTCAAGAAGTTGGCATCTCGCTTCGCGGGTGGTGGCGCCGCTGAGGATGATACCTACTCGCACTGGTTCTGTCATACTATCTCAGGTTGATTGACGCGAGCTGGCCAAATCGATCGGACGACATGGATCTGGTCATAATTTCGTCATATAGGACCTCAGCACAGCCATCTCGAATCCGGCACTTCTCATCGGCAATATGAATCGGAAGGGGAAGCTCATGACCCGGAAGAATCCAATCTAGCACCTCCCTGACAGCCTCAAGATTGCGGTCCGGATCCGCGGTGTTGCTCACCAACGACGGGATGTCGAGCCGGAGGACCCGCGATGTGGGAGTGGCTTGGACAAAGGAACAGGCCATGCTTACGCCGTGGTCGTGATATTGGGCGTGGATGCCTTGATCGCTTATGTCGATTGGTGTCGTGAATAGTGGACCTACCCGCCCAGTTTCACGGAGAGCCAGGAATGCGTAGAGAAGGAGGTGTTGGTCGCTTGGGAATCTGGTCAGGGTCCCCGGATTGGTAGAAGGAAGCTTGGTCAGGTAGGCCTTGAAGAACTCTTCGCGAGAGCGCTTCACGCAGCCAATCACGAGGCAGGACTTGAGCGCTAACTTGACAGCGTCGCATCTAGTCTCGACCCATAGTCGGTCCCGATAGCTCGGAGGATTGGCGATGGGGCCGTCGATGAAGACCACCGATGGTAAGCAGCGTGACCCCCACTGCTTGAGCGCCTTCGTCTCGCCGGTCATACTAACCAATGCCGATTCGAGTCCGATCGCAAGCGCCTGTGGTTCCTGCACTTCTGCAATCCCAGCTTCAATATCTACAGTGGGCTGACTCATCATACCCGACTCGAATATCACACGGGCAACGCTGTAAGGAACATACCACGTTCCGCCCGCGCCGCCAATGGGGGCGAAGCCTCCATCGATGCCCACCGCTCTAGTGTGCGAGCCTTTCTCTGGCAACCGGTCGGCCCCAAAAATCAGCCCTCGCTCAACCAGCTCGGTCGCCAGCCGGGCCGCTAGCGACTTCAGTTCCCTGCTTGTCGCTCGTACTCGCTCGCCTTTCTCGATTGCGTCCCCAACAAGCCGGACGAGGGTTTCGCCCGCCGTCTTATTGAACTCATACCGTCTGTAAAGGTCAAGGAGCTCCTCCTCCTTCACCGCAAATCCCCAGGAAGAGTGAGCGGCCATGCGCGTATATACGTGCGGTCGGGAACCCCGGGAGGACGCAAGGACCTCCTGATCCTTGAAGAGTCCCGCGGGAACGGGGTCCCTACCGAACCACTCGCGTATCGTCGGGGCAGGGTCAAACCGGGGCTGGGTCAGTATCAGTTGAACTTGGGGTCAATTCTTCGCCGAGTCCGGGGAGACGGGTCCGTCCCAGAACCGATGAGGCGGCAAGTGGCGGGTACCGATATTAGCAGAGCCCCGTTCTGTGACTCGGCGGTTTGTCCGTGGCAAGGCCGAAGTCCACTCGAAGCAATCAGGAGCGAGCCGCAGTTCCATTCGTGAAATGGGCTGGCGGAAAGTCATCGCTCTCTGCAGAGGTGCTGCGACTCGTAGAAAGGCAGCCCTTTCGGCGTTATTTCGAACCTTTCTTGGGAGGAGGTGCCGTTTTCTTTGCCCTGCATCCGACGTACGCTGTACTTTCCGATTCGAATCCGGACCTCATCAACGCGTACTCGCAGGTTCGGTCCAATGTAGAAGCGGTGATCGAAGAACTTGGCCACCACGAAGCGGAGCATTCGAAGACCCATTACTATTCAGTTCGGTCTAACCCGCCGAAGACTCTGCCTGCCAGAGCCGCATGGTTCCTCTACCTGAATAGAACGTGTTACAATGGTCTCTGGCGGGTCAACTCCAAGGGTCTCTTCAACGTCCCGATGGGCTCGTACAAGAATCCGCGTATTGTGGACCATGAGAAGCTGCGAAGGGCCAGCAAGGCACTCAAGAGTGCGAGAATTATTTGCGCTGACTTCGAGACAGTGATTACACGATTGCGTCCGCGTCCCGTCTTCGGGGATGTGGTCTATTTCGATCCCCCGTACGTTCCCCTCAGCAGAACCTCGCAGTTTACCTCTTACACACGAGAGGATTTCACAGAGGAAGACCAGCGAAGACTAGCGCGAATCGCGACCATGCTCAACGAAAGGGGTGTGCGGGTGGTTCTAAGCAATTCCGAGACGCCCCTCATTCGGTCCCTTTTCCCCGATCCTCCCTTCTCCACCAAAGTCGTACGCATGTCCCGTGCGATTAGCAGTGTGGGTTCGGGACGGGGAAAGATTCCCGAGCTTCTTGTTCACAACTAGAGGAGAATCTACCCATGCCCCCTCATCCGACAATCCGGGAACTTTGGGTGCGGATCTTTAACGACCTCAATATCGATCCAAAGGCCAACGTGAGTTTTGTTACTGCGGAACAGGTCCGCACGGTCTCCCAACGGGAGGCCCGAAACATGGCCTACATGGACGAACGGTCCAAGGTGCCACCCATTTTTGGGTCCCATTCGTTGTTCATTCTCCCCGTCTCAAACGGAAGGTACGCCATTGTACGTGGAGAGGGGTATCATGAATTGGAAGTTGGTTCGGTCGTTTACGAGGATTTCCAACCGGCTTTTCCCCTTGGCACGACTAACCTCGACCCCGAGAAAAGCGAAGGATCCGCACTCTCATACGCGTGGAATTCAGGAATCATCGCCCACGTTACCGGTCAATCCTCTCTGCTTTTTGGACCCCCAGGTAGGTTTGCACTCGATCCGTTCGATTTCAAGATAGATGGGAAAGCAGAGCTTCATCAGGAGGGGGCGCAGGCCGAAATTGATGGTTTCTTCTATTCAAGCAACTCCGCTTCTCTGATGGAGTTCAAGGCACGAGAATGCACTGATTTTCTGGTGCGTCAGCTGTACTACCCCTATCGCCACTGGTCAGGAAGGGCGGCCAAGTATGGCTGGGGCGCTGTCCGCCCGTTCTTCGTGGACTTCACTCTCGACCCACTGAAATTCCGGTTCTTTGAATATCGTTTCACTGACCCCGAGGATTACGAATCAATCAGATTGATCTCGGCGCGTGGACTGCGAGTCCGGGAACCCACCCGACCCTTTAGCGGACTGCTTGACGTCCTTCCGGAACCCTCCCTGGCTTCTCTCACTCCTCAAGCGGACAACGTTGAACGAGTGCTCCGAGTGCCTTTCTTAGTAACGAGGGGACAAACCAATGCTTTCTTGGTCGCAGAGTCGGAGGGCTTCACTCCACGGCAGAGCTCGTACTACCGCCGTGCTGCCGAGGTTCTCGGGCTCGTCCAACAAAAGGGATCCGGTTATGAGCTCACGGACCTGGGCCTGAGGTTTGTATCGGTTGACACTGTTCAGCGAAACGAGCTGGTCGCGATTCAGCTTGCGAAGATCCCTGCGTTTCATGAGATCCTGGAAGGGATTTCGAATGGGCGTGGTAAGCAGATTACTCGCGAGCGGGTAGCCAGGATACTGCAGAAACACGACGCCCGGATTCACGGATCAACTGTACCGAGGCGAACTTTGACAGCTCTGGCGTGGCTCCGCTGGCTTCAGAACACAACGGGAATACTGACCGTGGATGCGTTGGGAACCGTCCGAGCAACTCCGCGACTGCTCTCTTAAGGACTGGCCGAGGTTTTTCCAGCTCGCGCTACAGTCTCGCAGAGGTCCGGACCCTCACCCTCCGGTGGGCAATCGGAACCCCTTCCGCATTTCGCTCAGGTAGATGGTCAGGAGCTCTCTTTGGTGAGGTTCCAGCTGCCGACCGCCATGCATCAACGTGTTTCGGTAGTCAACTATCTCTTGGAAGTGAACTGAAAATCGGGTTTGGTTCTTGAATAATCGTTGAAGCAGCGGCTGAAAGATGTCTCTCCAGTTCGCGGCTAGGCGAACGATCTCTTCTATCTCGCCAAGGTCTAGAAACATATCTGGGGGGATCCCGGGACGGCCAAACTCCGACCCTCAGCTCGCGTCCTCAGATGGGGCGGCATCCTCGCCGGGTCGATCCACCAGTTTGGATCCTTCCTCTGCATATGTTCGACGACGGCGGTCCTGACCTTTGATTCGAAATCGGCTATGACATCTCGAGGGCTGGAGCGGGTGACCGCAGACGCAGCATATCCGGGAAAGGAGCCTTGGATCGCGCTCATGAGTTCGAACGCGGTTGTAGCTCGGCCTCCCTCGCCGTTGCATGCCGACCGAAGTTCGTCGATCGCGTCGATTGTCGAGTACTTTGACTGGTAGTGCCTCTTGAGAGGTTGTAGGAGGCGTCTAATTTCCGATGCCTTCGGTGTATGGCGAAGGTAGACTATCCCCTGCTCATAGATTCTGAGCATTACGTTGATGCCATTATTGGTAAAGATGAACCCCTTCTTGCCTCGTCGCCAATCCTTGACGAAGAGCCGGGAAACTTGAGTGAAGTAAGTGGATAGGGCACGTGAGAGGACTCGTACACGATCGTTCGCGACGCGTCTGTAAAGGGGGTTCCGCACAGTCGCCTTCATATTTTCGGTGTGGTTAGCAACGAGATCACGCGCTTCCACACTGTCACAAAAGTTGGCCAGATACACGTGCTTGCCCTGTCTGCCGCTCCCCTTTAGCGGAACGAAAATCCGGCCAATAAAAGGAGAAGACTCCCCGACAGACTTCACCGCGCGGGAAATTATACCTACTTCAGTCGCGGGGTGAATTTCCCCCTCGAGGTCCCAGAGCAGGTTAGGATCGACCGGCTTCTGCTCCTTATTGATGGTGAGAAACAGCTCTGCTTGTTTTCCCTCATCCAAACCCGAGAACGCAACCACAGGCAATCGCAAATTCTGTAGCGCTGCTCGGGCCTTGGTGAAGCCGTACAGTCGGTGCTGTCCGTCAATGATCCACGCACTCCTCGGCCTCGTCGGAAGGTAGAGCCAGCCAACTTCTATGCCTCCCGGAAGTCCGAAACGCTTTCGTCGGACAAATCTAACGGGGTCCCGGAAACTTATGATGATGTTGTTGGCAAAGAAGTTCTGTTGGCGACGATCCCGTAGGAACTTCCCAATCTCAACAATTCTGTCTTTTTTCAGGAAACGTTGGTAGTATGTTTCTGTTCCTCGCTCTCTCCTCGCAACGAATGCAATGTCTAACAGCGCCTCTGGACGTGCGAAGAAAGAGTACGCAACTCGGCCTCGGAGTTTTGTCCGAAAAGCAGGGATACAATGTTCGTCGTTTCTTACGGCGGGGGGAAAGGTAACACTGAGTTCTCCAAGCACCTCCTTTATCGCGTAAGGGCCAACTTTGTCGATCTCTTTGCGATAGTAGTCGAGGAATTCATCGTCCCAGAGAAAGACTCGAGGGCGCTGCGCGGCGAACGCTCGGTCAGCCCGAGAAACGTTGATGTTCTTCGTCGCAACAACTAGTCGAATCTTCGGGTACTTCTTGGCCCAGCCGCGCGATAGCAGCCCATCTCGAAGATTTTGAAGGATACCCCGATGTTCCTTGATCTTTCTTCTGATGGGTTTGCGCCGTGCCTCTACTGATGTGTGGCACTCGACTGCAACAAAACAGTCGGAGATAGCACCTGATGCGTCGACCTGAACACCACCGATGACGTTCCTCTGTCCAGAAGCCACATGCCTCAGACCTAGATCCTCGAGGAAGCCTCCGACGTCTGACTCGAATCGTTGAGCAGACGCCAAACCGCCTTCGGCCAAGGGACTAGACAAACCCCTCCTAGATAGAAAACCCCTCGTAGACCCCTAATCCGAACCCGTGGCCGGCGCGCGGCGGGATGGCGCCGGATCTTTCGAACGGATACCCGCCATGTGTTGCTCAACCGCACGTTGGAGGCTACCGTTCCGATCCAGTTCCTCCACGATCTTCGCTAGCAATGAATTCGGACTGACCCTTCACCGTAGAGGAGTCGGGGCTTGAGGAGAAGGCCGCTCCCATCAACTTCAGGGCTTCTGCGTTCCGTTCCTTCATCTCCAGGATCGCGGCCGCGTCCATCGGACCGCCGCACTGGAGGCAAAATCGAGCATCGCTCCGATTGAGCGTTTTGCACCGTCCGCAGGGCTTCGGTGTCCGGGGGACAGCCGACGCCCCCGGTCGCGCCGGTGTGATGCCGTAGCGGGCGTTCAGCACATCCTGTACGTCCCGGTTGCTGATATGGATGTAGTGCCGAGGAGCCCTCGACCCGGGGACCCATCCGCCGATCCGTTCGAAGATCGAGTACGGGATCGCTGGGTCCTTGGATAGGGCCGTCAGCCCGGAGCGTCGGAAATTGTACGGGTCCACGGGCTTCTTGATTCCCGCCCGCCGAGCCGCCTCGATCGAGACCTGGTGCATTGCCCGGTAAGAGACCTGCTTGCCGTGCCGCTCGGACCCCTGTACGCCCACCCAGAGCGGAGAGCTCGGGTCTCCCTTGTTTGGGTGTATGTCGAGCCACGCGAGTAGGGCGGGCACGGCGTCTTCGTACAAGGAGACGGGCATTGCCGCGGACCCCTTCTCGGGGCGGATCATCAGGTCGACGTACCCCTCCGGGTGGGTCTCCACGTCGCCCAGCGTCAGGCGGAAGACTTCACCGGGACGGCGTCTCGAGTTAAACAGGCACCAAATCCAAGCCCTGTCACGGTGGTTCAAGGTGTGGTCCGCGATCGCCGTGACGTCCTCCCGGGTGAGCATGTCCGCTGGCCCGACCTTCGAGTAGGCCTTCGTGTGGAACGTGAGGTGAAGCCACCGGGGGACATCCTGGTCCGCGCGTTCATAGGACCATCGCCAGTACCGAGCTACGCAGCCCCAGGCGTTCTGCTGCGTCCACATCGCGTACTTGCTGGAAGGGAACCGCTCTAGGAAGTGGGTCGGGGTCTCGCGGGTCGGCACCAGGAACTCGGCGCCCAGGCGCGCGGCGACCTTGGGGAGCCACCAGAGGTACGTCCGAATCCGCAGGTCGCCGACGTGGGCGCGCTGGCTGTTCACGAACGCCAGGATGGAGGTCCGGGCGTCGGCCGTCAAGGTGGGTTCCCCCGCGAGCGTCGCCTTGGACTCGAGGAACGCGGTGAGGTGGGCGATCGTGCCGGAGACCTCGTGGATGTCCGCGAAGGGGTCCTTCGGGCGGTTCTCGCCGTTTTTCATCTACTGACGTGAGGCATGTCAGGGATATGAAGTAAAACGTAGTGTCGGAGGGGGGATTTGAACCCCCGACCCCAGGATCTCTCCAGCGACCGAGCGGGGCTCGGCCGCTCTATGAGTCCCGTGCTCTACCAGGCTGAGCCACTCCGACGGTGCCCCGCGCGGTCGGGACCTCCGCCGCGATCGACGAACGGGCTCACGCCGCGGACACTCCGCTCTCCTCCGCGGGGGGCGCCTCGGGAGCGGCGGGTCCGGACGGTCCCGTCTCGGCGGGCGGGACCTCCGTACCGGCGGGAGCGACCTCGTCGGCGATCGGGCCGAGTATCTCGGACCGGCGGATCTCGATTTTCTTAAGTGGGTAGAGCGTCCGCAGTCCCTGCGAGAGCGTCTTCCCCAAGTCGCCCTGGAGCATCTCGCGCACGAAGTCCGCAGCCGTGCGCTTGGCCGCTTCGTCGACCAGCAGCTGGCGAAGCGTGTTCCGGAGCTCGCTCCGCAGGCGGGATTGGAGCCGGTGTTCGCCCACTGCGACGGGCTTGAGCCGCATCGAGACCCCGTCCTTCGTGGTGACGAGAAGCGACCCGTCGATCTTCGATCGCTTCCGGCGCGCGAGGCGTCGCACGTAGTCCGACGTGAGGTCATGTCCGATGAAGCGGGTCTCGGCAACGTTCTCCCCGCTGATGCGCTCGATCTGGAAACGGAGCTTGATGTGCGCCTTCGAGATGTCTGCGCCCCCGCCGAGTTCCGACAGGGTGACTTCGATCGTGCGGCCCATGAGCTGCTCGGGTTCCGTGGCGACGGTCTCGCCGAGGTCCACGTGCTGGAAAATCCCAGGAGCCTTGAGCTTGTACCAGCGCTTGGACCGCCACTTGTCCTTGACGGTCCGGGCCAGTGCCGTCTTCTTGCCTGAGGACTCCTTCTCGGCCATCGGGGTGGGGCCGCCCACTGGGGATTCCTACTTAAATCTGCCCCCCGGACCTTCCATCCATCGGCGACCGGGAGCGTCGGATTTTTACCGCGCCCCAAACCTAATTAGAGCCCCCCGGGCTCGGCCGCCTCGTGGCCGAAGTGCCCCCTATCGGCGCCCGGCCCGCTCCGACCGTTGGTGCGCGAACGACTGCTGCGCAGCTTCGGGCGCAGGGGGCCGTGGTCCAAACTCCCACCGAATTGTTCCGGGCCGAGATCCTTCGCCGTATTGCGGAGACTCGAAGCCACGGTTTCTCCCACGCCGAGGCGGTCGCCGCCTTGTTCCCACACACCGTCCTCCCCACCGAGACGTACGAGGACCTCGTGGCGGCGCTCGTTTCGGGCGCCCACTTGCTCTTCTTTGGGCCGTCCGGGGCCGGTAAGACCTCGCTGGCCAAGGAACTCTGGGGATTGTTCCCCAAAGACCTCTGGGTCGTCGAAGGATGCCCGGTGGGGGACGACCCGCTGAGCCTCGTGAGCAAGGAAGCGGCCGAGCGGCAGCCCCCGTGCCCGATTTGCCGGCGTCGTTTCTCCGCCGGCGGAGAGGTCGCGGCGTTCGACCCCGCCCTCGTCGACGCAAGCAAGGTGCCGGCCGTCCGAGTGCGGCGTCGGGAAGGTTACGGCTTTGCGCGCTTGCAGGGCTCGAGCGAGGTGTTCCCGGACCATTTGACCGGGAACGTCAATCTCCGGAAGCTCGAGGAGATCGGCGACCCGATGAGCCCCCTCGTTCTCGAACCGGGAAAGCTCCTCCAAGCGAATCGGGGTCTGCTCCTCGTCGACGAGATCGGGAAACTTCCTCTCGGTACCCAGAATGTCCTGCTCCAGTCGCTCCAAGAGGGAACGGTCACCCCCTCCAAATCGAGGGAGAGCTTCCCGGCGCTGTTCGTCGCCGTGTGCACCTCAAACCTCTCCGACCTCGACAACATCAACGACCCCCTTTCCGACCGGTTGACGAGCCTTCACGTCGGGTTCAACAAGCGCCATTCGGCCAACCGGGAGATCGTCGACCGGGCCCGGGCCGAAACGTCCGCCGGCTACGTTCCGGAGATCCTGCTCGATTCCGGTGTCCGGATGATCGAGGCGTGGCGGCTTCGTATGTCCGAGGAGGACCCTGACATGGGGGAGGTCGGGTCGAACCGGACCCTCCTCGATGTCGTCGCCCGGACGGAGGCGTACGGAACGTTGGGAACCCGGGCCGTCCCCACGCTCGAAGACCTCCGGGCGGGGCTTGTGCACGCGATGCGGGGCCGGATTCGGGCCCGGAGCGGCGATTCGTTCCAGCAGAACTCGAAACGGGTCCAGGAATTCCTCGACCAGCACCTGGAGGCCTCGCTCAAAGACAGCGCGAAGGTCTACTGGTGTCGGTACTTCCGGGACATCCTCAAATCCAAGAACGACGAAGCGCAGGCGCTCATCGGAGAAGGGCGCCGGCTGATACCGGATACGGCGCTCCAGGCCGAGGCGAAGGGGCAGTCCGAGATGTTCCCCCGGTTCCATACCTTTGTGACGTGCGTCCAGGAACGCGAGCACCCGCCCGCGTCGCTCGGTGCCTGGCCCGCCGCCGTCGCCGAGTTCGGCCTGGTCGAGAAATACTCCCTGTTCACCTGCGACCAGGAACCGACGGATGACACCGCCGCCGGCTGAAGCCGCCGTCCCGCTACCGGACTGCTCGCACGTCGTCGAGGACGTGGAAAGCGACGATCTTCTCTCCGCCATCGACAGCGCGGCCGTCATCGAAGCGCTGGCCGAGCACGGCCCCGGCGGGGTCCAGTCCCTCCTCGACAAGCAGGCGTCGGAAAATTCCGAACTCGCCCGTCGGATCGAGCGGCTCCGAGAGCTGCTGAAGCGACAGGCCTCCTCCCGGGTCTCCCGGATCCTCGAGGAGTACGACCGACGCAGTCACGAGCTCGAACTCGACCGCGCGGCCCGTGCGGACGAACTGAACCGCGAGATGGAGGCCCTCGAGGCCCGTCTGGAGGAGGCCCGGAAGCTCCACCTGGGGTCCCTGGTAGATGGCGCCTTGCTGGAGGATGTCCAACACGCACTCCTCCTTCCGACCGCCTCCTGGATGCAACCCCCGCCCGCCCCGACCCTTTGGGAGCGGATTCGGGCGTTCTTCGCCCGCATCGCTGCGTTCTTCCGCGGACTGTTCCGCCGGGGATCGAAGCGCGAGAAGACCCCCCGCAAGGAACGCACGGTACCGATCGCGACGTTGCTCCCCATCGGTCGGGGTCTCACCCCCTCGGAACTGTCCGAGGCCCTCGCCCGCCTGACCCCACGGCAGCACGAAGAGCTCGAGTCGAGCGTGACCCGCGACATCTCGGAACGAGAGAGGGCCCTGGCCCGGGAGGCCGAGGCGAAGCGGAAGGAAGCCGAGGCCCAGCGCCGCCGACTCGAGGAAGAACGGATGGAGGCGGAGCGCCGGGCCCAACGCGAGGCCGACCAGTGGGCCCGCCAAGCCGAGGAGCAACGGTTGCGTCGCGAACTCTCGGAGCGGGGCCTCGTCAACGAGAAGGGCGGACAGCTCACGATCACGTACTCCCTAGTCGAGCGCTTCGCCCGCCTCGTGCTCGAAAAGGAGAGCCGGTCCTTGCCGGGGGATGTCCGAATGAGCCTCAAAGGCGGCGCTTCCACCGGAGTCTACGAGAAAGCGCGCCTCCGGATTCCCGACGAGGTCGCCCACCTGGACATCCCCTCCTCGCTACTGGCTGCCCGTCAAGCCGGCTCCCGCCACATCGACGAATCTACCAGCTACGTCTTCCGGGAGATTCTGGCCGAGCGCGTCCACGTCGTCCTGGCGCTCGACAAGTCCGGCAGCATGGGGGAGGGCGAGAAGTTGACCGCCGCGAAGAAAGCGCTCTTGGCCCTCTATGTGGCGGTCCGGCGGCGGTATCCGGACGCCACGATCGACGTTATCGCGTTCGACAACGAGGTGCGGCTCCTCGACTTGGTCCAGCTCTGGGAGACCCCTCCGGGATCCTTCACGAACACCGGGGAAGCCCTCCGGACCGCCTTCCTGCTGCTGCGCGCCTCCCGGGCCAACCGGAGGGAGCTCTTTCTCATCACCGACGGACTGCCCGAGGCCTACACCGATACCGATGGACGGATCAAGAGCGGGAACCTCGACAAGGCGATGGAATACGCGCTGGAGCGTGCTCAGGAACTGACGTCGGTGAAACCGTTCCGGTCGACGATGATCCTGATCAAATCCGAGAACCCGGACTACGAGAAAGCGGCCCGCCTCCTGACGCACCAGTTGAACGGCGAGCTCGTCGTCACCGAGCCCCAGCGGCTCGGGATCGAGTTGCTCGTGCGCTGGGCGAGCGGCAAGGAACAGACCCGACGCGCTCCTCCGGAGCCCGGTGCGACCCCGCTCATCACGACCTCCGCACCGGGTCCGAAGGGAGCGAAACGCCGGCGCCGCGACCGACGCATGGGCGGGTAGGACCGATTCTCCGTCAGGGGTTGCCACTGGAGACCTGTACATTTATCCGAGGGAGTCGTACAAACGGCCGACCGGAGCGGTCCATGGAGACTCCTCAACAAGCCCAATTGCGCCAGCACATGGCCGAACTACGACGCGCGACCCGCGGCCTCGGTCGCGACTTCGCCATCGAGTTCGAGACCTTGGACGACAAGATCGCCCGTTTGGGCACCCTGACGGCCAAGGAGGCCAGGTACGCCATGGAGGACATCGAAGACGATTTCTCGGCGCTCGGGCGCTCGATCGGCGGCGAGATGCGCCGGCTGCCCGGCCAGGTCGCCGGGGGCCTCACCAGCGCGGGAAGCGCAATCGCGTCGGGCGCAGCCCGCGCGGGCGCCGCCACCGCAGAAGCGTTCCAAGCGGCCGGTCACGCCACGAAGGAAGGCGCCAAGAACGCCTTCGCCTCGGCGGCTGGCGTCCGCCGGACCCCGATGAAGGAATGGTCCAAGCCGGGGTCGAACGACCCTCCGCCGTAACCGGCGGCCGGCCGGCGTGGCCTTTATCCCCCTCTAGGGCGCCTCCCCCTCCTTCCGGAGGGGGACTCAAATTTCGGCCCGTGCCGTCGCCGAGTGGAACCCGCTCCGACGCGTCGTGGTGCGGCCACCCCGCATGGAGGCCTTTTTCGGCCTGCTCGAGCCGTACGCGAGCCTCTATGAACGGGTCTTCAGCCTCTCCCGGGCCCGACACGAGCACGAGGAGCTCGTCGACACCCTCCGGTCCGGCTTCGGCGTGCATGTCGATGACCTCGACCAACTCCTGCTCCAGTCCGCCGGCCGGAACTCGAACGTGGCGGAGGAACTGCAGGAACGCGTGGTCGATACCGTCGGGTTCACGGGGCCCGGATCCGCCAAGGCCCGCACCCGGTTCCTCGATACGGTGAAGCGGCTCGACGGGGAGCAGCTCATTCAGATCCTCGCCCTGGCCCCGTCGCTCCGCTTCGTGCGCGGCCGAGGATCCCGCTCGGTGGCCTCGTACACCACCCTCCGGGTCCCTCTCACGAACCTGTTCTTCATGCGCGACCAGCAGGCCGTCACGGACCGGGGGATCGTCATGGGACGGCTCGCGAAGCCGCAGCGCCGTCGCGAGACCGAGATCACCTCGTTCGTGTGGCGCTCCTCGGGGAACCCCCCCGTGGCCCAGGTCGAGCGCGGAACCTTCGAAGGGGGAGATTTCCTACCGGCGGGCAGCTTCGCACTTGTCGGGACCGGGGACCGGTCCAATGCGACCGGCGTTCGGGAACTTATGGAGAAGGGCCTCGGGTTCCCGGAGGTGGCCGTGGTCCATCAGCCCCGGCATCCGCTCCTGGACCGACCCGACCCGATGGTGAACATGCACCTCGACACCTATCTCAACTTCCCGGCCGACGGCATCGCCGTCGGCCATCGGGACATGCTCGCCTCGGCCCAGGTTGAGGTCTACGTCCGGGACTCCCAGACCTACCATCTCCTCCGGGAGACCACCCTGCTGCCGTACCTCGAGGTCGACCACGGATTCCGACTGATCCCGATCTCGACACTCGAACAGCTATGCTACGCCACGAACTTCCTGACGATCCGGGACCGGGTCATCGTCGTACCGGACGTCGCGCGGAACGCGGAGCGCGTGCTCGCGAACCTCCGGCAGGTCGCCGAGCGCGACCCGCGGCGATACCATCGGCTCTACCTGCGGGCGGCGAGAGAGTTCACCGAGCTTCGGGCCGAGGACCGGTTCTTCCCCCGCACGCCCGAGGCCCGGGACGCTGGACTCCAGTCGGTCCGAGTGCCGCTCGAGAACCTTACCGGTGCGTTCGGCGGAGCGCACTGCCTGACCGCGACCCTCGAGCGGGCCTGACGGCGATTCAACGGGCAGGACGGGCGGCCGAGACCCCGACGATCTCCGGGGCCGCCGGCGTCGCGGAGACGACCGTCGTCAAGCGGACCAATACCGCTGGCGTGGGTCGTCGTCGCGTCTCCGCGATCTGCTCAATCGCGAGTAACAGTTCGTGCCGATGGCGGCCGTTCAGCCGTTCGAGCGGCGTGACTCGTTGCTCCCGGATCGCGCGCCGGAGTGCGTCCCGGAGCGCTCGCGGAACGCGGGTTCCCAGCGCCGGGAGCAGTTCATTCCCGAGGAAGGCCACGACGTCGCGGTCGCCCCGCTCCGGGGGTGACTCGTGGGACGTCAGGGCTTCCGAAGACACGCTGGGTCCGGATGAGGGAGTCTCCATCGATCCTAGAGGCGCGAGCGGGTGGGATGAGACTTGCGGCGCACCCGCCCGCTGCGCGGTGTCGGCGGAGCGAGCGCTGACTCCACCCGACGGGTGGCGGTGGCGAGATACTGTTCGTCCACATCGAAGCCGACGAACGGGACACCGAGCCGGGCGGCCGCGACCGCGGAGGCCCCCAGCCCGACGAAGGGGTCCACCGCGAGCCGGATGCGGCCCACGCCGTGGAGCCGGTAGCACCGGTCGGGCAGCTCGGGCGGGAACGTGGCGGGGTGGGGCCGGTCCGTGGCCCGGCGCCGGATCGTCGCGTAGGGGAGGAACCAGGTGTTGCCCCGACACCGGCGGTCCCGTCCACCGCCACGCCACCGGGCGACGTTGCTCTTGTCCTGGTAGGGGACGCCCACCGCGAGCCGGTCGAGCTCGACGTCGCCCCGGTGGGTGAAGTGGAAAACGTACTCCTGAGCCCCATGGAGGAATCGGCGCGAAGGCACCGGTTTGTAGTGGCCCACGGCGATGTCGCCGGTCAGGTGGGGCGTATGCCCCGCGAGCGCGCGTTCGATGGCGATCGACTTCACCCAGTGGATGACGTTCTGCAGGACGAACCGGTGCCGAACCTCTTGCGCCACATCCAGCGGGAGCCACGGGTCCGTGGGCGACCCCCCCACGTTCAGGAAAAACGAACCGTCAGGGGAGAGCACGGTCTGGACTGCGTCAGCTACTGTTCCAATCCAGGCCAGGTACTCGGCCCGGGGTCGACGATCGTCGTAGCGTCCGTACGCCACGCCCCGGTTGTACGGAGGCGAGGTCACGACCACATCGGCCCGACCGGCGCCCACGCGCCGGGGGAGCCCCTCGACGCAGTCTTCGGCCCACAAGGTGACCGGGGCCCCCCGGGCGCCGGGGAGGCGGGCGTACGGTTCCGAGCGTTCGGTCGACGTGGCGGTGCCTCCGTGGCGGGAGGCGAGCCGACCGGGCGCTTTACGCCGCCGGGGCGGCAGTCTTCGGCGCGCCCTTGACCCGGTCCATCTCGGCCCGGGCCTCGACTACGGCGTTCGCGGGGTCCTTGTAGTAGGACGCCACGATCCGGCCCACGTCCCGGTGCGTGAACGGCTGCTGGCGGGTGGAGAGCGATTCCTTCCACTTGAGGAACTCGAGGATCTCGGTCCGGCGCCGCACCTCGCGCTCCATCTCCTTCATCGTCCAGTTCTTGCCGATCGCGACGCGCTCGTAGACGTACGAATGGCCGCTGTAGAGGAAGGTGTCGTCGGACGGGTTCCACGAGTAGACCGAGTTGGTGATGAGCTCGTTCGTCTCCGGGTCGAGTCCCACGATCTCGGTGAGCGACTGAACGCGCCGGGTCATCTTGGTCCCGACCTTCACTTGGCGCTGGAGCAGCACGAGATTGAGCGCGCTCACCAGCGAGCGCGGGAGGGAGATCGGCGGATTCTCCATCCGGTGGACCATCGCCGCCACGGATTCCGCATGGAACGTCGTGTAGCAGGTCTTGCCGGTCGCCATCGCCTGGAACACGATGAACGCCTCGGCGCCTCGCACCTCTCCGACCATCAGGTACTGGGGCCGCTGACGGAGCGCCGCTGCGAGCAGGTCGAACATGTCGATCTCGCCCGGCGCCTTGCCCGTGAGCTGGTTCTTCGCGCCGAAGCCGCTCCGCGTGAGCGCCGGGATCCAGTTCTCGTGGGGCAGGTTGAGCTCCCGCGTATCCTCGATGGAGACGATCTTCATCTGCGGGGGGATGAACAGGAGTGTCGCGTTGAGGGTCGTGGTCTTTCCGGAGGCCGTGCCGCCGCAGACCATCATCGACTGCCCGTGCTCGATGGCGATCCACAGATACGCCATCATCTCGGGGCTCATCGTGCGGAATTTGATCAGGTCGACCGGCGTGAACGGGTTGTCCCGGAACCGCCGGACCGTGAAGGTGCTCCCCCGCTTCGTGACGTGCATCCCGAGCGTCGCCTGCAGTCGGGAGCCGTCCGGCACGGTGGCGTCGAGCACCGGACTCGCGACGGAGATCGCCTTGCCAGATCGCTGCGCCAGCCAGACGACGTAGTCGTCGAGCTCCTTCGACGTGGTGAACTTGATGTTCGAGCGGATCGAACCGTAGACCCGGTGGTAGATGTAGAGCGGCACGCCGACGCCGTCGCAGGAAATATCCTCGACCTGGCTATCGGTCATCGGAACGTCGACGACCCCGTACCCGAGGAAATCCCGTTCGAGATAGTACACGAGCCGACCCTTCGTGGCCGGGCTCGGGGAGACCTGCCAGGTGAGGAGCTGTTCGTCGACCATCCGGCGGAGCTCCCGGCGGCGCCCGTCGTTGTCGATGTCGGGCAGCGGCTGGAACTGCTCGATCAGCGCGACCCGGAGCCGGTCGAGGAGGTCCCGTTCGAGGTCGGCGAGCGGCGGCTCGATGATCTCGTACAGGTGCTCGTTGTACAGGTTGTTGAAGGTGATGCGGACGTAGCAGAACCCTTCCTTGATGGGGGCGATCTCGAGCTCGGTCAGGTTCGGGTCGTCCAGGGGCGGGACCGGCGTAACATCGCCCACGGCCCCCTGGCCCGAGATGCCGAGGCGGGCGAGCTTGACCGACCGGGGCTCTTCGCGACCCTGACGCATTCGGGCGCCGATCCGCAGGAGCGGAGAGAAGCTGGACTTCGGGGCGCCCTTCGGCTTGCCCTTTGGGCTGGCCTTGGACGGCTGCTTCCCCCTCGGGGCGGGCTCGGGCTCGGTCCAGTCGGTGTCCTGAACGTTTGCGTCGGCCATGGGGGAGGTCCTACCCGTTCACTCCGGGGACGACCAGGTTCGGCACGGCGAAGCGCATGAACAACCATCCGGAGGCGAGCATGATGGTGGCGTGCTGGAATCCCTCCGATATTCGGCCGTTGATGATGACGCCCGACATGATCCCGTCCCCGACCGCGTGCACGATCACCGCGACCATGAATGCGAGGAAGAGCTCGGGGATCGCACTGAAGTTGAGGGAGATCGCCGAGGTGCCGCCGACGCTGGTCCCGGAGCTCGAGATGCCGGCCCCGGCCGTGATCATCTGCGGCAGGAAGACCGCCGCCATGATGTAGATCGTGACGAGGAATACGTAGAACGAGATGTAGATGACCGTCAGGTAGGTCAGCATCGTGATCTGCCGCTCCTGGGTGGTGATCTGAACGTCCCGGGTGTCGCGAGCGACCATCGACAGGACATCCGCGACGTTGCCGCCGGCCTCGTTCGCTTTGATGATGATCGAGACGGTCCGGTTGACGAGCGGCGTGTTGACGCGTTCCTTGAACAACGACAGGGCCGTCGCGACGGGGACGCCCCACTCGAGCTGGCTCGCCATCTTCTTGATCTCGCCGGTGAGCAGGTCGTAGCGCCCCTTGCTGGCTACGATGATGGCGTCGGGGAGGGTCATGCCGAACCGGCCCGCCTCGGCGACGTCCCGCAGGAAGTCGGGGAGCCGGGCCTCGATCCGGCTGATGCGCCGGAACTGCGCACTGGTCAGGAATCCGTACGGAGCGATGATTGCCAGGGTCCCGAGGACAGCCCAGTCGATCGCCGGGTTCGCCCCGGTCGGTTCCCCGGGCCGGATCAGGAGTGTGAAGGTGCCGATGTAGTTGAGCACGGCGATGACGTAGAACACCATCCCGATGGCGAGTCCGATGTAGAGGGCGATCTGCTCCTGAGAAATCGCCGCGTGGGGCTTCTCGATGGTCAGGTTCATCGAGGCACTCAGGGTGCGCGGGCCGGTGACCGTACTGGTGGCGGTTGCGGTTGCCATCTTAGACCTCTGCAGCAAGACCTTGCATGAAGATGATGAACACGAACTGGAACGCCGGGATCATCGCCCCGATAATGGCCCACAGGATCTCCATGAGGCCCCCGCCGCCGCCCCCAATGATCGCGAAGATGGCGATGATGATCACCAGGAACAGCGGGAATGCTACGACGACCGTGACGAACGTTTCGGCCATGAGACCCATCGTCTCCGTGCGCCGCATCACGTCGAGCTTGTTCTCGCGCTGGTACTGTTCGGCCTTCAGCAGGAAGTACGGTTTCAGCTGGCCGCCCGAGGTCGCGGTCGTGACGACGCCCTGCAGGAAGTCCTGGAACCGCTTCGACGGCGTCCGGCTGGCGCCCTCCCGGATGGCGCTCAGGATGTCGACCCCGAGCAGCTCGGTGTCCCGGGTGATCCAGGCGGCCTCCTCGGCGACCGCCCCATAGATCTTCTCCTGCGCCAGGTCCCGGAAGATCCGGTCGATGTTCACGTCCGCCGAGGCCATCGCGCTCACGAAGCTCATCGCGGGTCCGATCCGGCGGTCGATCTCGACGCCGCGGCGCTTCGCGTTGGAGGAGGGGGTCGATTTGAGGAGCATGTTGGTGAGTCCGGTACCGCCGATCGGGAGGGCCGCCGCGACGAGCACGGCCAGCACCAGGTTCCCGACTCCGGTGCCCGAGAGAAAGATCAGTACGCCCAGGACGATGCCGCCGACGGCGAGCACCGCGGCCGTGACAAAGGTCACCGCCATGACCCAGGCGAGGTACTCTTCGGCGCGCAACCGCATGTGCGCTTTGATGAGGTTGTCCTGGAGGATCGCCTCGGTGGGACCCATCTTGATGCGGTCCTTGAACCGGGTCCAAGCCCATTGCTGGAAGGGCGTCAGCGGGGCGCGCGACGGCTGTTCGCCCCGTTTGATACGGACCGTGCGGTTCTCGAAGGACTCCTCCGGCTTGGGATTCGCCCGGGCCCGGGCGGCGCGTGCGGCGGTCGGAGAGGCCGTCTCGGTCGCCGGCATCAGTTCGTCGCTCCTTCCGGCCGGACCTTTTCCATGACGGTCTTCGGGTCCTTGTAGTAGTCCGTGACCATCTTCCAGAGCGCGCGGTAGTCGTCCATCTTCTGCTGGACGAGGTACTGGACCACTTGGACGCGGCGCTGGAACTCCGCCTCCATCTCCTCGTGCGTGTAGTTCTTGAGTTCCATGATTTTGTCGAACAGGAACGAATGGCCCTTGAACACGAACTTGTCCGTGGCGGGGTCCCACTCGTAGACAGTGTTGGTGATCAACTCGTTTGTCTCCGGTTCGAATCCGACGATCTCGAGTACCTGCTTGAGACGGCGCACGACGCCCTTTTCGGTACGGGCCTGGATCTGGATGACGACGTTGTTGAGCGCCGACAGCAGGATCCGGGGCGTGTTGATCGGGGGATTCTCGAGCCGGTTGACCATCGATTTCACGCTGTCGGCGTGCATCGTCGAATAGGTCGTGTGGCCCGTGGCCATCGCTTGGAACATCGTGTAAGTTTCCTTTCCGCGGACCTCGCCCACGATGATGTAGTTCGGCCGCTGCCGCAACGCCGCCCGCACCAGGTCGAACATGTCGACCTCGCCCGCGGCCTTCCCGTCCGGCCCCCGATCCCCCGTCCCGCTGCGTGTGGCGCCCGGGATCCAGTTCTCATGGGGCAGGTTGACCTCCCGCGTGTCCTCGATCGAGACGATCTTCGCCGTGGGGGGGATGAACAAGGCGATGGCGTTGAGCGTGCTCGTCTTGCCGGCGGCGGGGCCGCCGCAGATCATCATCGATTCACCCTGTTCGGCGGCCAGCCAGAAGTAGGCCACCATCTCCTCGTTGGCGCTGCCGGCCACGACGAGGTCCACGGGGGTCCAGGGGCGCTCCTTGAATCGCCGGATCGTGAACGTACCGCCGCGCGTGGTGACCTCGTGGGCGTAGCTTGCCTGCACCCGGTGGCCCTCCGGAGTGGTGCCGTCCAGGATCGGGCTCGAGACGGAGACCGACTTGGCGCACCGCTGCCCCAGTTGCACGATGAACGAATTCAGCTGGTCCTCGTCCGGGAACATGATGTTGGTCTTGACGGACTCGAACTTGCCGTGGAACACGAAGAGCGGGACTTCGACGCCGTCGCACGAAATGTCCTCGATGTTGGGGTCGAGGATCAGGGTATCGACGGGCCCGTACCCGACGAAGTCGCGTTGGATGTAGTAGACGAGCCGCTCCGTGGACAGCGGGCTCAGCTGGATGCCCCGGGTCTTGAGGAATTCCTCGACGACCCCGCGGAGATAGGCCCTCTTGTCGCCGGAGGTAAGGGTGGCAACTTCGGCCCCAATCACCTTTCCCATCGTGTCTTTGAGGTGGTCGAGCAGCTCGCGCTCGTGGGTCGAGAGCTGGGGTTCAATGGCCTCGTAGATGTACTCCTTCGTGCGGTCGTTGTAGGTGATCCGAGAATACGAGTACGGGGGATTGACGGGGCGGATCTCGATGACCTTCGCCCCCTCTTCAGAGAGGGCGGGCATGGCGGTGATGAACGTCCCGGGCAGATCCACTTCCGGCAGTCCGGACTCTCCGGTCTCGGGGGACGCCGCCGGCTTGCCTTCCTGCGCGCTGCGGGGAATCTTCACCCGGTAGGACGCGAGGCTCGCCACGTTACACCACTCCGATGCCGGCGGAGAACTGGAAGTTGGCCAGGATAAGGGTCACTTGTGCGAGGTTGGTGAGGAGGACGTTGACGGTCTTCGCCAGTCCGCTCGTCGCGACGCAGCCCGAGGTGTCAAGGGAAGTGATCGTCATCTGGCTGGCCGTGACGTTCGACAGGGCCCGAGTCTGTTGGAAGAAGGTGGTCCAGGCGCAGGGATAGTGGGTCGTGATGTTCAGGAACAGCGACGCCACATTCACCGTGTTGTTGTTCTTGAGGGTCTGGGTGTCCCCGAGGAGTTCCGAGTACGTCTCGATCGTTCCGGGGGAGGTCAGCCGCGTGGCGTTCCCGTACATCTGCATGAGCATCATCGTGAGGCTCACCGAGGACCCCGACTTTTCGAGGCCGAAGATCGGGGGGAACGCGATCAGCTGGTTCGTGTCGCCTTCCGATTGGATGATCGCCCCGTCTTCCAGCTCGAAGATTTCGGGGGTGAAGTAGCGGTTCGGGAGCGTGAAGAGGACGGTCCCGAGGCTGCCTCCGAAGGTCTGCTTATACGGGGTGTTCGCCGTGAGGAAGTTCGGGATCGAGAGGCTGACCGAGGCGCCCGGGGATCGCGGCAAGAACGCCAGGGTCGCGGTCGTGGGGACGGAGAGCAGCGGTACCGAGTCCGAACTCATGGTGAAGGGGGTGGAGAGGATCGGAGGATTCCCCGTCTCGGCTTGCAGTTGCATGTTCGACTGGAGTTCGGCCAGCGAGGTTGCGATGCCGCCCGTGAAGTTCGCCTCGTTGTCGGACATCCAGAGGGGGAGGTAGAACGTGAGGAACGTTCCGAATAACGATAGGAACACGAGCAGAGAGAGCAGTGTCCCGACGACGGCCACGAGCCCGCGACGGTTCTTCCGGAACCGTCGATAGCGAGCACGTTGCCCACGTTGACGAACGGAAACCCCCACTGGCCCTGGACCTGCCCCGGCCCGACCGGCCCTGGGCAAGCAGAATTTACCCTTGTTCCTGTATAAATACGCGCGGCCTCGGCGCGCGTCGGTACGTCCCCTTCCGGGGCTAGCCTTTAGCCCCGGGTTCCATGGGGCGCACCGAGAGGCTCGGAGTGCCGATTCAAGAACTCTCCCTCCGGCTCCCGAACCGGCCTGGGCAGTTGGCGGGGGTCTTACGCCGACTCGCCCAGGAACGGATCAACATTGCCGCGGTGTCGGTCGATTCCACGCGCGCCCAAGGACGCGTTCGGCTGGTCGTCAGCAATCCCCTTCGGGCAATGGAAGTGCTCCGGGACGCCGAATTCTCTGTCGAGACCCGAGAGCTCCTCACCATCGCCCTCGAGGATCGACCGGGGACCCTCCTGCAGGCGCTGGACGTCCTGGCGAAAGGACGCATCAACATCCTAAGCATCACCCTGCTCGTCACCCGCGAACGTGCCCGGGTCCTGGTGGCGCTGGCGATCAACAACCCATCCAAGGCGAGACGCCTCCTCACGGACGGAGGCTACTTGTCCCACGAGGCCGTCCGGCGGCTCACAAACGCCGACCTCTTGGGAGTCAGCCCGACGATCTCTTCGGAATCGGTCGGTATGCTGCTCTAACCGCCGCGACCGCGGTCGGCGCGGAAAAGGTCATAGGTACCCACCCGTCAGCGGCCGATAACGCGGTTGTGGTCTAGTGGTTAGGACGATAGCTTCCCAAGCTATCTACCCGGGTTCAAATCCCGGCAACCGCATTCCCGACGGACCGGGTCTACTCGGTATTCACGGGCACAAGCGATGCAGGATCGAGGAACGGTCGACGGGTTCGGCGCCTGGTACGACGAGAAACAAGGGGATACCGGGGACCTCTGGCACCGGACCCTGATCGACCCCGGGCTGTTCGCCCGGATCGGGCCGGTTCGTCCGGAGACACGGGTCCTGGACCTCGGATGTGGGAACGGGTACATCTCCCGGCGATTGGCGCGGGCGGGCGCCCACGTCGTGGGGGTCGACCAGTCGGCCGATCTCATCCAGAGGGCGAGGGCACGCGAGGCGAAGGACCCGTTGGAAGTGGTGTATCACGAGGCCGATGCCGCGCACCTGGCTATGCTCACGGACCAAAGCTTCGACCTTGGAGTGGCGAACATGTCCCTCATCGATTTCGAAAACGCCTCCGGCGCGATTCGGGAGATGGGACGTGTGCTGGTCCGCGGAGGCCGTTTTGTGTTCTCGGTGAGCCACCCGTGCTTTGACGTCGATACCCGGTCGGATTACCTTGTGGACGTTTCTACGGCTCCGCCGACCGTGTTCCGGAAGGTCGCCGGATACCGCGAGCCCCACTCCGACACGTACGCCTGGGCGCTCCCGGACGGCCACACGGTCCGGACGATCGGATACCATCGGCCCTTGTCCTGGTACGTGAAGGAACTTCGGTCGGCAGGCTTCGTCATCGTCGATGCAGACGAACCCTCCCCGCTGCCGGGGTTCGGTAGCGCTCGCTACCAGCGGGAATGGGTCGAACAAATCCCCCTGCACCTGGTCATCGAGGCCCGACGCGAGACCCCCCCGGGAGAGGGGGGGTGATCTCCCGTCGCCGGCCTCTTGCGATTCGCGTGGTGCGGATGCGTCCGGCGGGCACTACCCGGCTGGCCAAGGTCGCGGAACCGTTGTTGGACGCCCCGGCCGATCTCGGTGCGCTCCGACGCTACCTGACGGACCGGCGCAATATCTTCCTGCTCGCCTCCGTCGGATCGAGGACGGTGGGCTTTCTTCGAGGGACGTCGTTGGGCCAAGTGCACACCCGGCGCCCCCAGATGTTCCTGTACGAAGTGGCGGTGGCGCCCGCGTGTCGCCGTCGGGGCGTGGGACGGGCGCTCGTTGAGCATCTGTTGGCCTACTGCCGAGCCCGTCGATTCGACGAGGTCTTCGTCTTCACCGATCCGGGGAATCGTCCGGCCGTCGCCCTTTACCGGGGTACAGGGGCGATCACGGAAACTCCCCGGGACCGGATGTTCGTGTATCCCCTTCGAAAGCGAGCGGGCGGGGGCCGCGCTCCCGCTGGACGCCGGAGGGGTCAGCCCTTGCCGCAACGTCGCAGCAACCGCTGAGGGGTCTCGCGGAGAACGCGAGCCACGGCCGACTCCGGCACTCCGGCGCCGCGGGCCACCTGGCGAGCCAGATGCGTCGAGAGGAGCTGGTCAGTGGCATGCGCATCCGAGTCCACGACGAGGTCGTTGCCGACTTCCAAGGCGGTCCGCGCGACGTGCCCGTTCGTCACCATGTGGAAGGTGCGAGCGGACAGCTCCAATATGACTTCGTGAGCCTTGGCCAGCTCCGCCTCCTCCATCGTGAGGAATCCCGGATGCGCCAGGATATCGACGTCGTTGAGTTCCACCGCCGCCCGGTTGGTTCCCATCGGGACGTACTCTGCTTGCGTCTCACCGTGGACGATCACGATCTCCGCTCCGGCCTTGCGGGCCGCGCGGACGACTTCTGGGATCTTTCTCGGAGGCACCGTCGTCACCTCCACTCCAACTAGCGTGATCAGTTCCTCTCCCTCCCAGGCTGTCGCCTCGCGGCGTAATCGGTCGAGCAGCGGCTGGGGATCGTCTAGCGCCACGTGATCGGTGACGGCAAGGGCCTTGTGACCGATCCGGTCGGCTTCCGTCCACATGTCAGTGGCGGACGCTCGGCCATCCGTGAGGAACGTATGGGAATGGAAGTCGAAACGGTCCCTAGGGACCTCGGTCGTCGGAATCCGCGGCATTGGGGCCGGGGCAGGTCGCGGCAGATACGAGCTTTGCCCATCGTGTGGCGCGGGGGAACACCCCGAGTAAGTCCCGGCTGCCTGACTCGAACAGGCGACCTGAGGATGTCCATGGGGGCCGCCGGTGACCGGCGGTCTCGACTACAGTCCCCCGCTCTACCACTGAGCTAAGCCGGGTTGGAACCGAGGACCCGCCCTCGGGGTATAAAGGTCGCGCTGGTCATCGCAACGCGGCTCGCACTCGGGCGTCGACTTCCTCGACGGTGCCGCCGGCGGCGACCGTTCGCAGCAGGCCCTGGGTCCGGTACAGGTCGAGGAGCGGGATCGTGACCTCCCGGTAGACGGCGAGCCGGGTGCGCACCGCCTCCTCCGAGTCGTCGGCGCGCTGGATGAGCGGAGTTCCGTCGCGGTCGCACCGGCCCGGAGTGCGCGGAGGTTGAGTGACCAGATTGTAGACGGTACCACAGGTGGGGCAGCTCCGTCGTTGGGAAAGCCGCTCGACTAGCACGGATTCCGGAATCTCGAAGTAGAGAACCAGGTCGACCGGAGTAATCTCCGCCAAGCTCTGCGCCTGGGCCACATTACGGGGGTACCCGTCGAGAATGAAGCCGCGCTTCGTATCGGGGGTCGCGAGCCGCTCCCGGAGGATCCCCAACACTAGTGCATCGGGGACGAGGAGTCCCTGCCGCATGTAGCCGTCGGCGTCGCGGCCCAGCGTGGTGCCTTGGGCGGCGGCCGCCCGCAACATGTCGCCGGTGGAAAGGTGCACGATGCTGAGGTCCGTCGCAAGTCGTTTCGCCTGCGTGCCCTTCCCCGCGCCGGGCGGTCCGAGGAGCACGATGCGATGCATCGGCGGCCGGGACGGGGGCGACCGTATAGCGTTGGCCGGGGCCAGGGTTATCGAATCTCGGTGCCGACGAAATCCTCTCCCCGGAGCGCCTGCTCCAGGTTGTCAAGGTCACGACCCTGGACGATACGTAACGGGATTTTGGCCCGGGCGAGCGACTCGAGTCCGAGTCGGTCGAAGACGAACTGCTGTCCGGCGGCAGCCGTAACGGACGCGTCGATCATCTTCCGGAAGCCGACGTAATCCAGACGGTCGATGCGCCGTGCCGACGGGTCTTTTCGGGGATCCCGTTCGAACAACCCCGGAACCCGCGTGGCATTTACGAGTCGTTGCGCGCGCAGTCGTTCGGCGAGCAGGCCGGCGACGCCATCCGTGGTGTGACCCGGCTCAGTGCCGCCCAGGACGACGATCCTCGAGCGGTGCGCCTCCCGGACCGCCTCGGCGAGTGAGGTCGGAGGGTGCGGAGGGCAGGGCGGTCCGATGACGGCCGCGAGGAGCCGGGCGTTGACTCGGCTCACGTCGATCCCGAGTTCGTCCAGTTCGGTCTCGGTCAGGCCCAGCGACCGCCCCAGCCGGATGTAATCCCGGGCCACGCGACCACCTCCGGCGGTGACAATGAGCGGGAAGTCGGCGGCCACGTTGCGCAGCAGCGTGGCGAGGTCGGGAAGGAACCGCTCATCCTCGTCGCCCGTTACGAGGACCGATCCGCCCATCGAGAGCACGACGGGGGCGACTGTAACTTCGGCGAGTTTGGCCATTGGCAAACGCAGGGGACGTTCGGTCAAGTGTCTTTGGATGGCGTTCCGTGCCCGCGCAGGACTTATCTCTCCGGGTCCCCCCTCGCCGACGAAAGGTCACTGGCGTGGAGATCGAGGAAGAAAAGGCACTCGCGGCCCGGGCGGCTGCGAGTCACGTCCGGTCCGGCCAGCGAGTGGCCCTCGGGACGGGGTCGACCACTTCCTTCGCCATTCGAGCGCTTGCGGAAGATTTCCCCGGTGGGGACAAGCTATCGATCGTGGCGAGCTCGGTCGCTACCGAACGCCTCGCCACCGAGCTGGGCCTGACTGTGCGGGCACTCGAGCCGGGCGACCACTTTGACGTGATGATCGACGGCGCCGACGAGGTCGCGCCGACACTCTCCCTCACCAAGGGTGGGGGGGCGGCGTTCTTCCGCGAGAAATACCTCGCGCGGCTGAGCACGGAGCTGGTGATCGTCGTCGATCACACGAAGCTGGTGGAGCGTCTGGGCACCCGACACCCGATACCCATCGAGATCGTCCCCTTCGCCCGGGTCAAGTTGATCCACCAACTGTCCGAACGCGGGTTGTCCCCCCGACTCCGGGCCGACCGCACCAGCGGGACCGCTATCTTGACCGACAACGGGAACGAGGTCTTGGACCTTTTCCCCGAGCATGGGGTGGAGGATCCGGCCCACCTGGAACACGACCTCCGGGTGATGCCCGGCGTGATCGAGACAGGCCTCTTCGTGGGTCTGGCCCACCGCGTGTATGTCGGATTGCCCGATGGGACTGTCCAGGAAATCTTGCGCGCCAACTTGCCGCCGGCGTGAGGCGGTGGCCCACCGTCCCAGGTTCGCTTCTCTAGGTGATTGATTTATCCCGGGCCCGGATGCGCGCACCGGGACGGCGAAACGGTCGATGGACGGGAAGTACATTCACACGCGCGTGAGCGACGGGGTCGGTTACATCGAGATTCAGAAGCCCAAGGCGAACACGTACGACCTCGACATGATGCGCGAGATCGACGAAGCGCTCGAGGAGATGCGCTTTAACCATGATGCGCGGGTCATCGTCCTCGCCAGCCGCCTCGAGGGATTCTTCAGCGCCGGCGCGGACATCGAGATGCTCAAGCGGAGCACCCCGGAGTTCAAGGCCATGTTCTGTCTCCACTGCCAGGAGACCCTCAACAAGTTCGCTTCCACGCCGAAGGTGGTTATCGCAGCGCTCAACGGCCACTGCGTCGGCGGCGGGCTCGAGATCGCCCTCGCCTGCGACCTTCGGATGATGGCCAAGGACGGGGGCAAGATCGGACTTCCGGAGGTTACGCTGGGCGTGCTGCCCGGTACCGGAGGAACGCAGCGACTCCCGCGACTCGTCGGCACCTCCCGGGCGCTCGACATGATGATCACGGGCCGGCTGCTGACCGCGGACGAGGCGCTTCAGATCGGCCTCGTCAACCACCTGTTCCCCAAGGAGACCTTCGCCGCGGATGTGCATCAATACGCGAAGAACCTGGCCCAGGGACCCTCGCGCGCGGTCAGCCTGATCAAGCGGTCGGTGGTCGAGGGGATTGAGGAGCCACTGCTATCGGGATTGGCCCTCGAACGGGAACTCCAGAACCAGCTCTTTGTGACGGAGGACGCCAAGGAAGGCATCTCCGCGTTCATCGAAAAGCGCAAGCCCAGCTTTAAAGGCCGCTGAATCGTACCAATTCCGAGTATCCCAGGATGGAGAACTCCCCGGTCGTCCCGTCCCTCACCCCCGCGCCTCCCGGCCCCTCGGCGCCGGCGAAGAACCTCCGCGAAGGGGGGACGATCGAACCCGTCCGCGAAATCCTGTGGGGGTCCGAGGTCGGCGTGCGGAAGTACGAAACGCCGGACGAACTACCCGAGGAGCTGCGCAAGCTCATCGTCAAGCTGATGGTCGTCCAGGCCGACACCGAGTTCGCCTCCATCCAGCAGCACCGACCCTGGCTCGACCACGCGCCGACGCTCGAGGACCGCTGGATCGAGGCTCGGATCGTCGCCGACGAGGCGCGTCACGGACTCCAGGCCTGCCGGATCCTGAAGGACTTCGGGGAAGAGGGTCAGGGGTGGATCGATGATCTACTCGCCAAGAAGGAGGGGGAGCACAAGCTCGACGCCTTCAACATGAAGTTCGACGCCTGGGCCGATGTCGGCGCGTTCACCTGTCTTGTGGACCGCGTCGGGGTCTACCAGCTCCGGGCCTTCCAGGAATGTTCGTATGGCCCGCTCGCCCGCGCCATGCCGCTCATGCTCTCGGAGGAACAGCTCCACCTCAATTTCGGCGCCAATGTCCTCCGCCGGATGGTACGCGAGGGACCCAAGTACGTCGGTACGGCCGACGAAGCCCAGGCCGCCGTCCGCAAGTGGTACCCGCGGGCTCTCGACATGTTCGGCCACTCCAACTCGGAGACGAGCCGGAAGGCGATCAAGTTCGGTCTCAAGCGCTGGACGAATGAGGAGGCGCGCGAGCGCTTCATCGCCGAATCGTCGCCCATTCTCCAGAAGATGGGGCTCGAAGTGCCCCCGTCCGACTACGACCGTCGGATTCAGTGAGTCGCGCGACCGCGGGGCCGGAGCTCTCGGGCCGCAAGCCCGGGGGAGAACAGTCGGGTCGCCGCCACGCCGGGAATCTTCCGCAGTCGGCCCCGGACTGTGGCAACGTGCTCCTGGAATGTGAACACGTGGACATGCGCGCCGGCGTCGTGGGTGTAGCCTGCGATGGGGTGACCGGACTTCCGATTGAGGTCGAGGACCGCGCTCAGCACGGCGCGGGAGGCGGGGGTCAGGTAATCCAGCGAAGGCACCGTGGTTTCGCAGACGTGTCGGAAGTCGTCGCATTCCGCGATCACGAGCTCGAGAAAACGGTCGGCCGCGCGGGTCCGGAGGGCGCTGCGGATGGCCGTCAGCCGCCGCGGTACTGTTCGCATCCGCTCGGCATAAGCGGGGGACGTGCGAACGGTCTCCTGCATCGCGCGGGTCGAACGGACCCGTTTCTCGGGGGCATCGGCGATCATGGCGACGACGTCCCGGAGTTCCGGCCAGTGGTTGGAGGGAAACAAGGGCCGCGCGAAACAGTCGCGGCCGTCTGCTCGGTGGCCGGCCTGCCACTCCACGAACCCGCCAAAGATCGAGCGGCTCGCACTGCCCGACCCTCGACGGGCGAGTCGAGAGAGCTCGCGCGGGGACAGCCGCAGACCCGCGGCGATACTGGCGGCACCGGCCAACGCGGCGAATCCGCTCGCGGAACTCGCCAGGCCGCTGGCGATCGGGAAGTTATTCTCGGAGTGGACCTCGGCGAAGGACGCGAGGTTTGCCTCCTCCCGCACGATCTGGAGGAACTCGACGACGCTTTCGAGCGGCCCGCCAGTCGCCGGCTGGCCATTCAACCAGAGCCGGTCGGACCGTAGGGAGGCTTGGAATCGGACCCAGGTCCGCGTCCGTAGACGACCCACGGTCATCGACAACGAGGAGTTGTTCGGAAGGACCAGGCGATGGTCGCGTTGGCCCCAGTACTTCACCAGGGCGATGTTGGGGGCGGCTTGGTACCCGGCCGCCCTCGAGATAGGGGGACGTTGCGACATGACGGTCCGGGCGGTGCGTGCCGTGCGACTACATAGGAGCGCCGACGGGTGTGGGAACCAACGGCTCTTTATTCCAGACCGTCGGATGATAATGGCGTGAAACGACCGGCCCGCCCGTCGGAGCCTCGGCCCCTTCGACTACCCAGAAGCTGGGCGACGGTAGCCCGGATGCCGGGATTCCACCAATCGATCGGCTTTGTCATCGACCCGGAACGTTCCGGACCCGGCGTTTGCACTGTGCGAGGAAAGGTGCGGCCGAGGCATCTCAACATCAACGGCGTGGTGCACGGCGGAGTCTACGCCACCGTACTGGACACGGCGATGGGCGGCGCGGTGGTGAGCGTGCTGACCGAGGGGGAGTCCACCGCGACGACCTCGCTCTACGTGGAGTTTCTGCGGTCGGCGCGCGCGGGAGTTGAACTCGTGGCCCGGGGAGAAGTCCTGCGCCGAGGTCGGCACCTCGCGTTCGTCGAGGGGAAGCTCGATGACGGATCCGGAAGGCAGTTCGCCCAGGCGCACGGAACCTGGTACATCTGGTCCGCGGACGAGGGGCGGTCGCCCCGGGCGCGTTCCGGATGATGCAGCGGAGCCCGTCCGCACTCTATCGATTCGCCCAGGTCCTTCGCGTGCTCGCGATTCTCGCCCTCGTCTTCATCGTACTGTTCCTCGCGACGGTCGCGTACTCCGCCGTCGAACTAGGAGAGGGGGTCGCCAAGCAGGAAGGATCCTTGCACCATTCGATCTCGGCCGCGTTCGTGGGGACCGATATCCTCGTCAACATCACCTTCCCCATTCCGAACCAGGGGTACTACAATGTCCGGAACCTGACGCTGGTGGCGATCTTCACCAACCAGACCATCCAGTCGAGCCCGCTCGCCATTACCACCGGTGGCCCGAGCAATATTCCCGGCCATGGACGGGCGAATCTGAGCCTGCTGACGTCTTTCGATGTGTCCAATCCCGCGGCCCCGGCGCTCTTGCTTCACGATGGAGAGATCCAAGGGGTCCTTTGGCTCAACGCCTCCTACGCGGCGGTGATACCCGTCAACCTGGAGGTGGCGTTCGACTACCATTGGGGGGCGCCCTTTGCGAATCTCAGCTACGCCCTGGGAACCCCCCAGTTGGAGTCCAACTCGACCGTGGCGATCCCGGTAACTATCCACTTTGAGGATCACACGCCCGGCTTGACGCTCGACGGGGCCGTCGCGGTGGTCGTGACCCAGGAAAACGGGACGGTGTGTACCCGCCAGACATTTCCGTTCGATATGCGGGAGGGTCCGAACAGCGACCTCGAGACGTTCTATTCGCCCGAGACGTGCAATTTGGTCGACGCTACGATCTCCTCAACGTTCACGGCTCCCGGGATCACTCCCATCGCCCTCCCGACGGAGACCATTCCGTGAGCGCCTCGTCCTACGGGGTTTCCCACCCCCCCTACGACTTTTCGGCCGTCAATAATCCGGAGGAGTCCGGCTACCAACCGCCCGGGGCCTCAGCGGCCCGGATTGCCGGGGCAGTCAGCCTGACGCTGCTCTACTTCGGTCTGGTCGGGTTACTCCCGTACTACCTGGAACAGTACGCTGCACAATACGGCCTCTCCGCGGCCATCGCCCCCGGATTCCTGCTCGTCGCCGGCGCGATCGTGGCGATCCTCGCCGGTCTCTCCATCGCGACGAAGCCGACCCGTGCGTGGGGACCGGTGCGCGTGATGTCCGCCGGGTTCGACCTGATCTACATCTTCTATCTGTTGCAGAACCCGGTCTACACGACCGCGATCCATGGGTTCGCGATCACCCTCACCTACAGTCGGATCCTCGAACTGTTCCTGATTCCCCCGGCGATCGGACTCCTCGCCGGCGTCGTGACGACGATCGGCGACATTCGTCGCCCGTACGAGCGGGTCAGCTTCCAGTTCCCGCAGCCCGGGCCCCAGCCCCAGTACGGGTAAGCGATTTGAGCCCCGGCGCCCGTGCGTCGGCATGACCGCTTCCAAGCCGTCGGGCGACCCGCCGGATATCGCCCGTGAAGTCCAGTCGCTGGCGCGTGACGTGGCCCGGGATGCGCTGACAGCCGCGCGCCTCAGCCTCCGCTTGGCCGAACGGTTCGGACGCGAAGGTTTTGACTGGGTCGAGAAGACCGCGGATCGCGTCCTCAAGGACCGAAAGTAGGGCGGCGGCGGGGCGGCCCGGCGAACGTTAAATACGGCCGCCCCGCTCAAGCGCTTGGCCGACGGCCATAGCGGTGGGGCAACACCCGGTCTCATTCCGAACCCGGAAGTTAAGCCCACTGGCGATCCGTGCAGTACCTGAAGTACGCGAGTCTACGGGAAACACGGAAAGCTGTCGGCCTCCGCCTCTCCTCCAGGAGACCGGGTCTCTCATGGGACTTGCCCAAGCGCTAAATCACGTGCGGGGGTCGGACTCTTTCATGTGGCTGGGCGCGCACATCGGAATCGCGGACGGATTGGCCGAGGCCGTCGTGACCGGCCGCGGGATCGGCTGCGAGGCGATTCAGATCTTCTCGAAGAGTCCCCAGATGTGGGGCTCGGCCCCGATCGACCCAGCGAACGCCCAGGCGTTCCGGGAAGCGGTTGTCCGCGAGGGGCTGCATAGTTGCGCCGTCCACCAGAGCTACCTTCCGAACCTCGCCTCGCCGAAGAAGGCCCTCCTCGGTCGCTCGCGCAAGACGTTCGTGGACGAGCTACGTCGGGCCGAACAGCTGGGCGTTCCCGCGTTGATCTTCCATCCCGGCGCTCATATCGGCGAGGGGGTGGATGCCGGGCTTCGCCGCATCGTGGAGAGCATCGATTGGGCCGTAGGGGAGACGCCGGACATCACCTGCCGGGCGCTCCTTGAGAACGCCGCCGGACAGGGCTCGACGTTGGGTTCGACCTTCGAGGAACTCGCCTGGGTGCTGGACCACGTATCCGACCGCGCCCGGGTCGGCGTCACGATCGATACGTGCCATCTGTTCGCCTCGGGTGTCGATTTCCGGACCGAAGAGCAGTACGCCGACGTGATCAAGCATCTGGACGCGACGGTCGGACTGGCCGACGTCCGGGCCTTTCACCTCAACGATTCGAAAGGGCCGCTGGGCTGCAAACTGGACCGGCATGAGAACATCGGCAAGGGGCTGCTGGGATTGGAAGGATTCCGGCATTTCCTCAACGATAGCCAGTGGGCTTCGACCCCCGGTTACCTCGAGACCCCGATCGGCGACGAGGGGTACGGGACGTACAAACAGGACCTGATCACCCTGCGCTCGCTCGTCCGGACCGTGCCGGTTCCCGCCCCCGTCGGTCGAAAAATCCCGCGTCGCCGGGTGTCGGTCTCGCCATCTTAATATGCGCCCCCCGATGGAACGCCTCTGGTGATCGCATCCGGGGCGTCGCCGGAGGTGGTGGAGCAACTCTCCACGACGGCGCGTCAGATCCGCCAGGACATCATCCGGATGACCTATCACGCCGGCAGCGGCCATCCCGGAGGCAGCCTGTCCGTCACCGACCTCGTGACGGCGCTAGTGTTCCACGAGCTCCGGATCGACCCCGAACGGCCGGACTGGCCCGAACGGGACCGGTTGGTTCTCTCGAAGGGCCACGCGGCGCCGGCCCTTTACTCGGCCCTCGCCCATCGAGGGTTCTTCGACCCCAAGATTCTCCCAACGTTGCGCGAACTTGGCAGCCCCCTGCAGGGACATGTCGACCGTCGTAAGCTGCCCGCCGTCGAAGCCTCCACGGGGTGCCTCGGCCAGGGGATCGGAGTGGCCGTGGGCATGGCGCTCGACGCGCGGCTGGCCGCCCGTCCGAGTCGAGTCTTCGCGGTCATCGGGGATGGAGAATGCCAGGCCGGACTTACCTGGGAGGCGCTGATGGCGGGCGGTCACTACGCTCTGGACAATCTCGTGGTCATTCTCGACCGGAACGGCCTCGAGACGGACGGGAAGACTGAGGACCTGATGGGCATCGAGCCGATCGTGGACAAGTTCCGCGCGTTCCGATACGATACGCTCGACATCGACGGGCACAATTTCACGGCCATCCTCGACGGACTCGCCCATGCGCGGGCGACGAAGGGCCACCCGACCGCGATCGTGGCCCGGACGGTGAAGGGCAAGGGCGTCTCCTTCATGGAGAACACGCACGTCTGGCATGGAAAAGCCCCGAATCGGGAAGAGGCCGAACGCGCCCTCGCCGAGCTCGGCGGGAGCCTCTGAGGACAGGCCATGGCCGAGAGGAAGTCGGAGAGTCTTCGGGACGCCTACGGACAGACCCTGGTGGAGTTGGGGGAGCGGGACCCGTCGCTCGTCGTGCTGGATGCCGACCTGTCCGGATCGACCCGCACGGCCCTGTTCGGCAAGCGGTTCCCAGAGCGATTCTTCAACGTCGGCGTAATGGAGCCCACGATGATGACCATCGCGTCGGGACTAGCGCTCGGCGGTCGGACCGTCTTTGCCAGCACCTTCGCGGTGTTCGCCGCGGGTCAGGCGTACAACGCGGTCCGTCAATCCGTCTGCTACAATCGTTCGAATGTCAAGATCGTCGCGACCCACGGCGGCCTGTTGGTAGGCGGCGATGGCGGGACGCACCAGATGCTCGAGGATATCGCGTTGATGCGGAGCCTGCCGGGCATGACCGTCATTGTTCCGGGCGACGGCCCGACGACCCGGGCGGCTATCCAGGCGATCGCCGCGTTCGACGGGCCGGCCTACGTGCGCCTCACGCGGGAGAACCTGCCCGTCGTGACCGATGGCGCGTTCACGCTCGGCCGGGCCGCCGAGCTGCGCGACGGGTCGGACCTCACGATCGTGGCGATCGGTGCGATGCTCGCCCGGGCCCTCGATGTGGCCGAGGAGCTCCACCAGGCCGGAGTCGAAGCTCGGGTCCTCGACTTTGCGAGCATCAAGCCGGCCGACGAGAAGGCGATCATCCGGGCGGCCCGGGAGACCGGTGCGATCCTCACGATGGAGGAACACAACGTGCTCACCGGGCTGGGCGCCCTCGTGGCCTCCGCGACCTCGACCACCTACCCGGTGCCGGTACGCCAGGTCGGCGTGCCGGACCTGTTCGGAGAGAGCGGAGACCCCTGGAAACTGCTGGACCACTACGGACTCTCCCAGAAGCACGCGCTCGACGAGGCTTGGGCGCTCCTGCAAGTCCGCGGAAAGGTTTCGTAGTCCGAGCGCCGTGGGACGAACCACCCTCCGAGGTCCGATGAAGCTCTTCCTCGATACCGCGAACCTGAGCGAGATCCGCACGATGTGGGAGATCGGAATCCTCGACGGGGTGACCACGAACCCCACCCTCGTCGCGAAGGAGGGCCGGGTCTTCGAGGACGTGCTCAAGGAGATCTGCGCACTCGGCGTTCCCTCCGTGTCCGCCGAGGTCGTCGCGACGGAGAAGGAAGGGATGCTCAAGGAGGGTCACTACCTCGCCGCTCTCCATCCATCGATCTACGTGAAATGCCCCATGACGCCGGCCGGCCTCGCCGCGACCAAGGTCCTGGCCGCGGAGGGGATTCGCGTTAACATGACGCTCGTCTTCTCGGCAAACCAGGCATTGCTGGCGGCCAAGGTGGGCGCGACGTACGTGAGCCCGTTCATCGGTCGATTGGACGACCACGGGGAAGACGGCATGATGCTAATCCGCGACATCGTGCAGATCTACCGAAATTACCGGTACCCGACCCAGGTGCTGGCGGCGAGCATCCGGCACCCGGTCCACGTGCTGGACGCGGCCAAGGCCGGGGCCGATATCGCGACCCTTCCGTATTCCGTGATGGAGAAGCTCTCCCACCACCCGCTCACCGATATCGGCCTCGCCCAGTTCCTGAAGGACTGGGAGAAGGTCCCTAAGACCGTGCGAGTCCCGCCGTCGGACCGGTGACGTCGACGGAGCTCCTCGCCAAGTACCTGCGCCTCACGACGGAGGCGCTCGATCGGGTGAAACCGTCGGTGCCAAGTCGGTCGTTCCTGCAGGGAGCCGCCCAGGACTTCCTCACGATGGCCCGCTCCTATCTCGCCGACGCCCAGCACTTCCAGGAACGCGGCGACCTCGAGCGCGCACTGGCCGCCGTCAGCTACGCGCACGGATGGCTCGACGCCGGCGTCCGTCTCGGCTTGCTCGACGGAGGGGAGGATGATGCCCGGTTCACGCTCTTCCGGTGATCGGCACAAGCCGCCGCCGCCCGCCCTGTCCGAGAAGACCCTCGTCGAGATCGAGACGCATCTCAAGCGTCGGGAGACCCGACGGGACGAGCTCGTCGAGCGCGCCCGGCAGCTGCGCCGGCAATCGCAGTTCGTGATGCACCAGCTCCACCAGGGACGTCGGCTGGAAGCGGCGATCCAGGATGTCCGGACCGGGGCACAGGAACTGACCCAGACCCTGCGCGAGGAGGGGGGCGTCGACGCGGGTCCGGTGCTCGCGGCGCTGCAGGAATGTGTCGAGGCCACGCTCCTCGACGCGACCTTCCAGGGCGGGGAGCTGCCCGGTCCGACGGAGATCGGCGTGGAACCGGAGCCCTACTTGCTGGGACTCGGGGACCTGATAGGGGAGCTCCGGCGTCGGGTGCTCGAGGAATTGTCGGGGGACGACCTGCCGGAGGCGGAGCGGCTCCTCGTCCTGATGGAGGAGCTCACGCACGCGCTGGCCCGGTTCGAGGCTCCCCGGAGCATCGTGTCGCTCAAGCCCAAGCAGGACACCGCGCGCGCCCTCGTCGAACGGACTCGGGGCGACCTCACGCTGGCGCGACTTCTCGTACGGGCCCGGCTTCCCCCGGCTCCCCCGGAGGAAGAATGACCGGCGCGCACCGAGTGGTCGGACTCATCGGGGGATCGGGGGTCTACGACGCGGGTCTCTTTTCGCCCACCGCGACGCACAAGGTCTCCACGCCGTGGGGGGCCCCCTCGGCCGCGATCCAGGAGGGGCGGGTGGGGAGCCTCCGCGTGCTCTTCCTTCCGCGCCACGGACCCGGCCATATCATCCCCGCGCACCGGGTCAATTATCGCGCCAACATCGATGCCCTCGCCCAGCTCGGCGCGGACACGATCCTATCGGTCAGCTCGGTCGGATCCCTTCAGGAGGGACTCCGGCCAGGCGAATTCGTGCTCCCCACCCAGTTCGTGGATTTCACGAAACAGCGGCCGACCACCTTCTACGATGGCGGCAAGACCTACCACATTTCGATGGCCGACCCGTTCTGCCCCCAGCTTCTGGCCTACGCCGCGACGGCCGGACAGAACGTGGGCGCACCGTTCCACGACGGGAAGACCTACGTCTGTATCGAGGGACCGCGCTTCTCCACGCGCGCGGAGTCGCGGTTCTTCCGGGGATTGGCCGACATCATCGGAATGACGCTCGTGCCCGAGGTCACGCTGGCGCGGGAGCGAGCGATGTGCTACGGACTTTTGGCGATGGTGACCGACTACGACGTCTGGGCCGACCATCCCGTCGATGCGCACGAGATCGGGCGGGTCATGCAGGCGAACGTCACGAAGATCCAGAGCGTGCTGGCCGCCCTGCTGCCTCGACTCGATGCGCCGCGCACGTGCGAGTGCTCGCACGCGCTCGATATGGCGGGCCTCTGAGCCCGCGCGGCGCCGAGGCCTATTCGTCCATCGGGGTCCGGCGGACAGTGATCGGGATCACGCCGGCGCTGAACTCGAGCTCGGCGATCTCGACGGGGTCGATGAGGGTCGGCGGCGTCTCGACCAGGAGCGGGGCGCCGAGCGAGATCTGGAGGGCGCGAGCGCCGAGGATCCGGGCCCGTTCGAAGCGGGTGAAATCTTCGGAGCGGATCTGCGTTCCCTCCCCTCGACCACGACCGCTTGGATGGGACGTGGACGGAGCCATAGTCGCAAAAGCCAAGGGCAGCGGCCAGTTAAGGGTCGCTATATACCCTTTGCTTGACGGAATGCCCGCACGCCGATGAGCTTCTACGTACTGATTCGGGGACCGCTGGGGGTCGGGAAAACCACCGTGGCGAAGCGCGTGGCCCAGGAGGTCGGCGCCGAGTACATCTCCATCGATCGGATCCTCGACGACGAGGGGTTGTGGGACTCGGGCCGGGTCTCCGAATTCCTCGACGCCAACGCCGTAGGAGCCCCGAGAGCCCGGGAATTCTTGGAGCATGGAACGCCCGTGATATTCGACGGGAACTTCTACTGGCAGACCCAGATCGCGGACCTAACCCGCCGGTTGAATTTTCGCCACCGTATCTTCACGTTGGATGCGCCCCTCTCCGTGTGCGTAGAGCGAGACGCCCGTCGAGATCCGTCGCATGGACGCGAGGCGGCGGAACAAGTCTTCGTGAAGGCCACCCGGTTCGATGCGGGGATCCGGATAGACGCGACCCGGCCGTTGGAGCGAATCGTGTCCGATATCGTCGCGCGTCTTCGAAAGCGCTGAATTTCGCCGTCCCACTCGCCGACCGCCGGGTCGTCGGCTCAGTCGCCGGTGACGTCCTCGAGGAATTCCGAGATCTGGCCCAGGAACTCCCGCGGCTGCTCCAGCACGGGGTAGTGGCTGCTTCGGGGCAGGATTCTCAGGTGAGCCGTCCGGATCCGGTTCGCCATGTCGATCGAGGCATCCAGGAAGTAGTCGTACCGGCCGACCAGGACCAGCATGGGGAGGAAGATCTTGGAGTAGTACTTCCGGCCGTCCCAGTGGGAGATCGTCCCGTCGACCGCGAACTCGTCTCCCGTTCGCGTGAGCATCGCGTGGTACACCTCCTCGTTGAGCTTCGTGGCCCTGAGGTCGGGCGGCGGAGACGCCGAGAACCGTTCCGAGAAGGGCGCCATGATCCGGGCGGCGAGCTCGCGGTATTCCTTGCTCTTGAAATCCCCCGTGCTCGACAGTTCGCGGAGCCGGAGGCGCAGGACCGGGGAGGTGTGCTCGAGGATATACCGGAGCGCCGTCTTGAGATCCGCCGCTCCTCCCGCCGTGGAGCACATGATGAGCGACGTCAGGCGGGTCGGGTATCGGTGGGAATACTCGAGAGCGGTGAAGCCGCCCGCCGAGTATCCGAGGAGGTGTAGTTCCTTGATGTCGAACGCGCGCCGGATCGCTTCGACGTCGTCGGCCTGATTCTCGACGGTGTAGGCACTCGGCCGGGCGGGTTGCCAAGAGCGGCCAACGCCGCGGGGATTGAACAGGATCACGCGCAAGTGCGAGTCCGCGAGCTTCAGGATGGCCCGGAGATAGTGATAGGTGAAACCGGGTCCGCCGGGGTGGACCAGCAGCGTGGCGGGCCCGGTCCCCCGGGAGACGTACTCGAACCGACGATTCCCGGAGACCTTGACGAATCCGGCCGGGGGCATGGGAGCGGCATCAGTCGGCGGGCTTAAACTCCACCGCTAACTGCCAGCCCGAGAGCTCCGGGTCGAGTCCGCTTCCGCTTTTCCCTGCGAACCGGTGGAAAACGGAACTCGGTGCGAGGCCGGGGCGGATTTTCGCGATCTGCTGTTGGCCGGGTATTACTTCGACGCGGGCGTTGTGAGGGTTGGTGTCACCCACCGAGGTATGAAAATGACGCAACAGGGACCGGAAGCAATTCTCTTGACGGCGGCGGCTGCAGGCCGACGGGAACTCCGCGATTACACTCGGTTGGAGTACTCCCTCGCGGACGCGGTGCGGATCGAATCGTCACTCCTGCGGGACTTCGAAGCCATGCCGACGTCGCTCTTCGCGAACCTCGCGCTCTTCCGTCGGGGGGCGAAGCGCTCCCGGCACCAGGGACCCGGAACCGACGCGGTGTGCGCCGAAACGCCATCCGCACGGGAGACCTGCGCCGACACTGGGTCCGCGCCTAGCTTGGCAGCCCTGCCCGGCCTCCGCGAGGAACGCCGTGAGGGAATTTCTCCCCTGTCGCTGATCCCCCGAGCGGACCGGGCCTAGGGCGTGACTTGCCGGTTTGGCCCGCCCACCCGCGGGAAGCTCCCTTGCCCCGGGGACCCTCACCCCTCGGGCCCCTGTACCCCCGAGGGGTCGAGCCGTAACGCCCGGGCTCGAGGACTTTCCAAACTGACTTTAGGGGATGACCCGTCCACCCGACGCTGGTTGCAATATGGACCCGCTGGACTTCGCCATCTACCGGTATCTTTCCCCCGGGGGGAAGCGAGGTTTTGGGCAGGGCGGCGCGTCATCGATCCGACGATTCCCGCCCGGGAGATTGCCGATCACGTCGGGATCAGCGAGAACGGGGTTAGAGCCCGGGTGCGGAGCCTCACCGAACGCGGATTCCTTGGACCGAAGGCGGTGACTCCCAATCCCTCGCTCTTCGGCGTCCGCGTCTTCGTGGCGGAAGTTCCGGTCAAGCAAACCGGAGAGGTGGAACGTGTGCTGCGCGACCTGGCGCTGGTGGAGGGGGTGATCTTTGCCCGGGACGTCATGGACGAGGAGGAGCGCAAGATTCGCGTTCACTTTGTTTCGGATACCGATTCGACGACCACCCGACGCGCCGCGCTCCTGCGGCGTCTGTCCCCGACCGGCGAGCTTCACGCACCCCAACCGTACTGGACTCCGCCGTGCGATCACGAACTTTCTCCGCTGGACTGGAGGGTTCTTCATGCGATTTGGCTCCATCCCGATGCCTCCATCGCCGAGATTGCACACAGTGTTGGGATTAGCCTCAAGACGACTGCCCGTCGCTATCACCAACTGATCGAGTCCCACGCGTGTTGGTGGACGCCGGGGCCGACGTTAGAGGAGTTCCCCCTCGCGCTCGTCTGGTTGGACCTGCAGGGCCCCGAGGACCGCGAGCCGGTGGCGGGAAGGATCCCCCGCGAAGCGCCAGTCTGGATGCCGGTAGCGAGTGACGGACTCGGGCTCGACCCCACCGTCCCTTCGAACGTGATTGCCGGACTCGTGCCGGCCGATGCCCCGGCCATCCTCGAGAAGGTGCTCCGAAAGTTCGCGGGCCTCCCGGGGGTCACGAAGGTTCGTCGAACCTTCGCGCTCGGTTCCATGGCGTACCCGGCGTGGTTTTCCGAGCAGATCGCGTCTCGGCTGCGGCCTCGGTCCAAATCCCCGGCCCAGTAGGGGACCCAGTCTTCCCCGACTTGGAGAACGTGCATTTCGGGGGGCCCCGCGACGGCGACCGTATCACCCTCGGAAGAAGCTCGGGTGAGCGCGCGTCGACAACTCCGGCATGTGCTGCTGGAGTTGGCGTTGTTGGACACCAGCGTATTGGTTCTGGTGATCGGGCTCGCGGTGGCTTGGGCGAAGCTGCACTTTCCGACTCTCGAGTTGTTGGCTCTCATCCTTGTCGGAGTCGGTACGATTCTCTGCCTCCGGGTCGCCCTTGCCGTTCGACTGAAGCGTCGGTCTGGCAACCTCTTTTGAGACCCTGCCGACGATCGGATCGTTCGCCCGGCCAGTGGAGGGGGAGCTAGTGCGGGCACCGGGATTTGAACCCGAGTTATAGGCTTGGCAAGCCTATGTGATAACCAGACTACACTATGCCCGCAGAGCGCGGGGCCATGAGTCGTTCTATCTAAAACGGCTCCTCTTCTCGAAGCTCTCGTGCTAACCGGTACGATTGGGCGCAGAGTCGCGTAAAGCAGTGGCCATCAGAGCGCCGCGGCCACTCAAATCCCTCTCCGGAAAAGGGTCCCTTGTCTCCGTAGTCGTTTCCGGGTGGGAAACACCGCGCCCTGGGGATGCCCCGGGGTGGCCCTGAGAGCGTGCAAGGGGCCTTCGGTGGGACTCACTCAGGACCCATCACCCACCACGAGTCGGAGGTCAGCTTCTGGTAGCCCATCCGGGAGTACACCGGATAACCCAACTCGCTCGCCTCAAGGAAACTGGTCCCACAGCCGTCCCGTCGGGCACCTATAATCGCGCTCCAAGTGAGCGCGGTGCCGTACCCCTTTCCTCGGAACTCGGGTACGGTGCTCACAAAATACACGCCCCCGACGCCACGGTAGGACAGGCCGAGACTGCCGGCCACCGGTTTTCTCGCCACGAACCCCACATACCCCCGCAGTACCGGTGCCAGATTGAACGGAAACACCGTCCCAAGGGTATCAGGAGGCTTGACGCCGAACCCCAGGTCCGTTACGTGCATCAGCGCGGCCCAAAGGCCCTCGCCAGCGGCCCGGCGAACGCTAAGTTCGCGAGGAAGCGGGGGAGCGCGAGCAGGTACCGACAGGAGAACCATTCCGGGCATTGTCACGTGAGGACGAAACCCCGCCGCACGCGCCGCCGTTTCTACGGACGACGCGGCGACGGAAGAGACCTGCAGACGCCACCTCGAAACGCCGGCGCGTGCCATGAACGACGCCGAGCGATCCAAAGCTGCTACGGCATCCGGAAGAGGTTGCCTGACGAAGACAACATTGAACTCCGGGCGCGTGCCGCCGGCGATGCGCACTACACCGGGTTCCTCTTCGATGCGACCATGTGGCTGGTTGCGGGCGACGTTTCGGTAGGTTTCTGCGAGGTTTTCGTGACATCGCTCTCGCAGCTCCTGGGAGATTCCGTCCGTCTCGTGTCCGTCCGATGCGCTGATGGCGGTGACCACGATGGCGAGATGAGCTCGAACTGAAAATACTACTCGCGACAGTTCGGAGACTCGAAATCAGCCGCGGCTAAACCCCACCGATTCTAACTTGGAAAACGGGCGCGTTTTGTCAAGAGTGGTGTCCGAGCCGAATACTCGAACCGATTTCTAACGACAGAGTTGTGTAATGGGGGGTCCGAGGTACCGGCCACTCGTTCGCAGTCGCACCCGGCGCGCTGGATGCTAACCTAGCTAGAGGGCGGTATGGGTGGCACAAAACGGCCCCCAGTCTACACTATGCCCGCAGAGCGCGAGGCCATGAGCCGTGCTTTCTAAAACGGCTCCTCTACGACGCATTCCCAACGGAAACGAAGCGTACACCCGGAATGCCGCGCAGTGCTTCGCCGACGCGGCGTTATTACGAGCGGTCGGCTCGCGGTTCGAAACTCCCCCAGCGGGCTCCTCCGGTTGCTCGACGGGGTCGAATGAGCGTTGAATTTCATGGGTGATGATCGACCGTGGGTCGAAG
Source organism: uncultured Thermoplasmata archaeon (assembly GCA_963773945.1). GTDB lineage: Archaea > Thermoplasmatota > Thermoplasmata > Lutacidiplasmatales > UBA184 > JAKIWV01. The sequence continues at coordinate 65,876 of CAVZDD010000005.1, forward strand.
GGGAGCCGGGACCTGGTGCGCCGGCGGGAGGGCGAATCATTCCTCCTCACCTTGAAGGTGACCCCCCAGTCCGTGGAAGGGGTCGGTGTCATCGACCTTTCCGGCCAAGTCGGCGAGTCCCCGGGTGGGACGATCGAGTGGGCCGGGGCGACGTACCGGCTCTTGCGGCCCTCCCTCGCGGACCTGCTCCGCCAACTGCGCCGCCGGGCTCAGATCATCACCCCGAAGGACGCCCAGCAGCTGCTCTATCTCGCGCAGGTCGCCCCGGGGTCTCGGGTCGCTGAGGCGGGAGCGGGCAGCGGCGCCTTGACGGTGGTTCTGGCCCATGCCGTCGGCACCGTCGGTCACGTGGTGTCGTACGACCGTCGGTCGGACTTTCTTGAGATCGCCCGCAAAAACGTGCACCACGCGGGTCTCTCCGACCGAGTCCGGTTCGTGGAGCGCGACGTGACGGTCGACGGGTTCGACGAGCAGAAGTTCGACGGGATGATCCTCGACGTCCCGGAACCGTGGGGCGCTTTGCCGGCGGCTCGGGATGCGCTCGCGATGGGAGGAGCCGTGGCCACCTACACCCCCACCTACAACCAGCTCGAGCGGACGGTCCGAACCCTTCGTACGCTCGGGTTCGAGGAAGTTCGCAGCGTGGAGTTACTCGAACGGAGCCTGCATGTCGGCGAAGGGGGAACCCGTCCAGAGTTCGAGATGCTGGGGCACACGGCCTTTTTGACCGGTGCCCGCCGAGTGAGCTGAAGTGTTCGCGGTCGGCCTCGAGATCGGTAGCATCCTCGGCGTGATCCTGTCGGCGGGCTTCGTCTACTTCGAGCTCGGAAAGTTTGCGACGCCGCAGGTCCCGAAAACCCGGTTTGACGAGAGCAAAGCGATCGTCGCCTACGTGGTGGGCCTGTTCGTGGGTATTCCCCTCGCCGTCGTCTGGATATTTTTCGAGGTCGCCGTGCTAGACGGGGCCCTAATTTCCGCGATCGTGGACGTGTGTCTCCTCGTCATTGCCGGCGAGCTCGCGCAAACGGCGCTCCTGCGCACCCACTTCTTCGGGTTCACGCCGGCCGACCCGTTCTACGCCCTGGCGACCCGGGCCGGTATCGGAGGGTTGCTCGCCGTCGGTACCGTGGCCGAGTACCTGGCCGGTCAGGCGACCCTGCTCGGGGATGCCTTGGTGCTGACCCAGTCGGTGGCGCTGCTCCTGATCGAGGTCACCGGCGGTCTCCGGGCGCTCCTTCCGGTCCCCACGGCCACCTCGGTCATCCGGCAGCGTCTCGCCTCGTTCTTCCTGCTCTTGGTGCTCTTCGTTCTCGCCGCGTTGGGGGGGCTCTACGGGGCCGCGTACGGGATCGCGGGGGCGGCGTTGGCGATTGCCGGCGCCGCGTTCCTCTATTGGGATGCGCGGCCGACCGTGCTCGCCCCGCCTCGGCCCAAGGCCCCCGTCGCCGGGGCCCCGTCTACCGCCTCCCGCTTCGACCGCCTCCCGTCGGGAAGTGGGAAGCGAAAGCGCACTTGAATTCCGGATTCCCCCAACGAGGGGGGAAGGGGAAGGAAAGGGTTGGGAACGGTTCGCCCTACGGCGCCGGAATGTAGGGGAACACGTTCACCGAGATCGTGAGCAGGACGATCAGCACGATGCTCACGATGAACAGGGCGCCGTTGACACGCCGCTCCGAGCGCGACGAACCGGCCCTCATCGGCAGTGGTGACGCTCGACGCGCGGAGCCCATAGTGGAGCTTCACCGCGGCGCCGAAGCCCACGGCCGCGAGGCCGAGGACGGCGATCAACTTCGCGATGACGGTCGCCGTGGCGGCATTGGACAGCCACGTGATGCCGCAATTCGACGGGAGCGCGCCGGTCGTGTAGCACCCGCCAGGGTACGATACAATGGCGATCGTCACCAGCGCGGCGACGAACACCAAGAGGAAACCGACCGCCCGGGAGGCGAAGGAGATCATCCCCCACGGGTCGTGTCGCATATTCGGCAGATACGAGGCGCCCGCCGGTGCCCACATGGGCGGTGGGGCCGAGGCGGGGGCGGGGGCCGGGGCGCCATAGGGCGGCGGAGGGCCTTGGGCTGTTGGGCCGGACATAGGTCCGGCTTCCGTGGGACCCATATTTAAAGCCTCGTCGGCCGAAGTGCCCGGAACCCGTCACCGTCGACGGGTCCGAGGGCCCGCCTCGAGCTTCCCGGCCCCGGTCCGGACCACCCAGCTCTGGGCCCCATCCGGCGAGAAGGCGAAATCCATCACACGGCCCCCCGAGGCGACGACCGCCTTCGCGACTTCCTGCCGTCGCCGGAAGTCGCAGAACAGGAGCAGGTAGCCACCTCCGCCGGCGCCCGTGAGCTTCCCGCCCAGTGCCCCCGCCGCCCGGGCCCGGGAGTAGAATCGGTCGATCTTGGGGTTGGAGATGCCCTTCGTGAACCGCTTCTTGGCCTCCCAGCCCTCGTGGAGGAGGTGTCCCATTTCGTCGAGGTTCCCGGTCAGGAGTTCCTTCTTCATGCTGAGGGCCAGACGCTTCGTCTCCTCCAGGGCGTCCACGGTATCGTGCCGCCGTTCCTGATACGAGCGGGTCTGCCGCTCGATGATGTCCCCCGAGAACCGGGTGACGCCCGTGTAGCAGAGCATCAGGCGATAGTTCAGTTCGTTCAGGATCTCGGGGTCGATGCGGAGGGGATTGACGACGGTCGTGGACCCAAGGAACTCGATGAAATTGAAACCCCCGAAGGCCGCCGCGTACTCATCCTGCCGGCCGCCGGGGTCGCCGAGGTCGACGCGCTCGATCCGGAAGGCCAGCTCGGCGAGCTCGTACGTTGTCAGAGGGATCTTGAGGTACCGGGCGAAGAGCGCGACGAGCGCGACGACCATGGTCGAGGAGCTCCCGAGACCGGTGCGGGGCGGCGCGTCCGAGTGGAGGAAAACCTCCCAATCGCTATCGGCCCGGTGGAACCGCTTGAGGGTGGCCTTGACGAGGTCGAGCTCCCCGTTGTAGACGAAATCCTGGGGCGTCCGGTACTCTGCGGCCACGTCGAAATCCAGGGATTGCACCCGGACTCGTCCCTTGCCCGGACGCGTCGTGAGGGTCGCGTAGGCGTACTTGTCGATGGTGCAGTTGAGGACCGCGCCGCCCCGTTCTTCGGGAAAAGGAGACACATCGGTACCTCCCCCGGCGAAGGAGATCCGCAACGGTGCCTTGGCCCGGAAGATGTCCATCGAGGGGCGGACGACTCGTCCATAGGCTCATAAACGTGCCCCTTCGTGCGGGCGCCGATGCCCCCCCGAACGCCGAAGCAGACCTACGACCGACGGATCAAGGACTGGTTCCGACGGAACCGGTTCGCCGTCTCCATCGTGGTCTTTGGGACCGGGATCCTGCTCACGGTCCTGGCCGCCGGGTACTTCACCCCCCTCTCCACGGTCCAACCCTTCATCGGGATCAACTCGGCCACGGCGCCGTCCGGTGGAGCGAACTACAACCTGGCCTTCGTGGTCGTCGGCCCGATCGTCTCCATCATCGGGGCCGTGCTGTTCGGCGCCTACCTCCTCGCGCGCCGTCGGTTCGAGCACCTGATGAAGACCAAGAGCAAGGCCGAGTTCCTCCGGAACCTCGACAATATCGAAGAGCTCCTCTGGGACCTGACCCCCGCCGACGAGCAACGGTACCTGGACAAACGCGCGGAATTCCGGCTCCGTTGAACCCTGGCCCGGTCGGCGCGACTTAAGTAGGCCCGCCCGGTCCCACCGCACCGATGGCGGCGCCGGTCGCACCGAGCGGCCCGCAGGGTTTCGCCTTCCGCAGACTCTCGAAGCCGGAGGAGTTCCGGCACGCCGAGGAACTGCAGCGGGAGGCGTGGGGACTTACCGACGAGCCACCGACCTCGAGCACGATCCAGCGCGCGATCCAGGACAACGGCGGTCTCGTACTCGGCGCGTTCGCCGACATCTACCTCGCGGGGCTCACGATCGGATTTCTCGGCTGGGACGGTACGCAGCTGTACCACTACTCCCACATGACGGCCGTCCGACCGCCGTACCAGAACCACCACGTCGGTTTCCGGCTCAAGGCCTTCCAGCGGGAAGAGGTGCTCAAGCAGGGTCTGGCCCTGGCCCGATGGACCTTCGACCCGCTCCAGAGCAAGAACGCGCGGCTGAACGTGCGGCGACTCGGGGCCCGACCCGACCAGTACCATGTACACTACTACGGGACGATGGGCTCCGAACTCAACCGGGGGTTGGAAAGCGACCGGGTCCGCGTGACGTGGTCGCTTACCGACCCTGACGTGGAGGCCCGAATGGCCGGTCGATTGCCAACCGCGGAACAGGACCTCGCGCGGTGGAGGGATTCGCAGTCCCTCATTGACACCTCCGTGAGCGATAGCGGACTCCGGATGCCCACCTCGGTGACCGAGCCCTCGGGGCCTTCGGCGCACCTCGAGATCCCTTTCGACCTGCAGGCGATCCGCAGCCACGAAACGTCGGCCCTCCGGACCTGGCGGCACGCCGCCCGGGATGCCTTCCGGGCCGCCTTCGACCTCGCGTACAAGGTCGACGATTTCGCCGTACTGAACCTGGAGCACGAACGTCGGAGCTTCTACTTCCTCTCGGCGCCGGCTCCCGCCCCTTCGGGGTGACCCGATGGCTGGGGTGAGGCGCGTCCAGCTGGACGAGCTGGAGATGCCCCTCGTCGAGCCGTTCGAAACCAGTTTCGGTGTCGAGCGAAGACGGCGTTTCCTAGTCCTTCGGATCGAATCCGACGGCGGACGCGTGGGCCTGGGAGAATGCGTCGCGGCGCGGGACCCGCTCTACTCGAGCGAGTCGGTCGTCACCGCTCGGTGGATGATCGAGACGTACCTGTTACCCCTGCTCTGGCGCGAGGGCGTACTGCCCCCCTCCGTTTTCCAGGAACGGGTGCGGGCCTGGCGAGGCCACCCGATGGCCAAGGCGGCCGTCGAGATGGCCCTGTGGGACCTGTGGGCCCAAGGGCGCCGAGAGTCGCTGGCCCACGCGCTGGGGGGCCACCGCCGGCGCGTCGAGGTCGGCGTCAGCGTCGGCATCCAACCCGACGTGCCGGCGCTGGTGCGCCGGGTGGGAGAATACCTCGCCCAGGGGTACCGCCGGATCAAGATCAAGGTCCGACCCGGCTGGGACGAAGGTCCGGTCGCCGCCCTTCGCCGGGAATTTTCCGACATCCGACTCTGGGTCGACGCGAACCAGGCGTACCCGACCTCGTCCGCCGGGGCCATCCGACGGTGGGCCACGAAGTACGCGGTCGAGCAGGTGGAACAGCCGTTTTCCGAAGACGCACTCGCCGCGCATGCCCGACTGGTGCGGCGGTCCCGGTTCCGGGTATGCCTCGATGAGTCCATCACGGACGTCGCCACGTTCGAGGCCGCTGTGGGAATGCGCGCCCTGACGAGTCTCAATGTGAAGGCCGGCCGGGTGGGGGGCCTGGAGGTCGGCCGGGCGCTCGGCCGCCAGGCCGCCGCGGCCCGGCTCCCCGCCTGGGTGGGCGGGATGCTGGAGACCGGCATCGGACGCGCCCACAACGTCGCGTTGGCGAGCTTGGCAGCGTTCACATTCCCCGCAGACCTCTCGGCCAGTGACCGGTACTACCAGCCCGAGCTCGTGGAGCCCGCTTTTGTGCTCGGGCCCGGGAGCACGCTCTCGGTGCCGTCCGGCCGGGGCCTCGGGGTCGAGGTGGTGGAGTCGGTCTACCGGAAGCATCTCCGTCGCCATCGGGAGTTCCGCCGCAAAACACCATAAGCCGCGAACCCGCTAGGGAGGACGTGGCGAGCACTCTCCCGACCGCGCGGCGGCGATCGCCTCCGGCCGTGGCCTGGATCCTGTTGCTCGCGGTGCTCGTCGGTGTCGCGGCCGCGCTCTTGTCGCGCCCCGTCGGGACGGTAGCCCCGGGTCCGCCCTTGTTCGGCGGGATCACGGTCCAGCAATTTGTCGAGATCGTCGGCGTGTTGGCACTGATCCTGATCGGATTCTGGGTGTTCCTGATGCTTCGTCATCGGGGGGAGCGGTCGGCCTACCCCGAGCGGCTGGTCGCCGCGATCTTGTTGACGCTGTTGCTCGGGGTCCTCATGGTCGGACTCTTCCACCTCGTTCACGTGGCGCCGATTACAGGTTCCGGGAATGGGACCTCGGGGTCCGGCGGTGGAGGCTCGAAAGTCAACAGTTCCACCCCTCCCCCATTGAATTTCTTCGGCAACTCAGGCGTCATGCTGCCGGCCTGGGCTGGATTCGCCGTGCTGGTCGGGATTGCAGTGTTGGCTACCGTTCTTCTCGTGCCGTACCTCACCGGCCGGGCGCAGAATCGGTGGCGAGCCCTCAACGAGACCGACGGAACGGCCAACCAGGCGCAGCGCGCCCTCCAAGAAACCCTGCGGCGGCTGGAGTCCGCCGACGGCACGGACGCCCGGGCCGCCATCCTCGCATTGTATTCCCGGCTCCTCCTACTGGTAGGGCCCCGGTTGGGCACGGTCGAGAGTCGAACCCCGCGTGAGATCGAACATGACTCGATCGCCGCACTCGGGCTCCGGCCACCCGTGGCCCGGGACCTGACGGAGACTTTCGAGGAGGCCCGGTACTCAAGCCACTCCATGACGGACGAGTCGGTCTATAGGGCCCGGGCGGCCCTCAGCGAGGCGATCGAGGACCTCGCGAAGAGTGCGGGAGTCCCCCGGTGAACGCCCTCGGGTGGACGCTGATCGGCGGGGCCCTGGTCGCCGCCGCGGTGGCAGGTACAAGCCGGCAACAATCTCCAGATCGCCGTGCCGGTGGCGGCGGCCGCTGTGTTCCTCGTGGCGATCGTCGGCGTGTCTCTCTTGCAGTCGCGGTCGCACCGGCTGAACGACGGCGCGCGAAGGAGTGGTGCGCCGGCCGTCCCGGGAGCGGGTCGAGTCCGATTCGCTGCTCCGATTGCGTCGTTCTTTCGGTACCGGGGAAATCGGCCGGTCGGCCATCCTCGCCACGCTTCGGGCGCTCGAACGGGACCTGCGCCCGTCCGGCCGCACGGTGCTGAGCCTCGAGGCGGAACGGGAGATACTCCGCTTTCCGCCGGAGCGGTTCCGGAAGTGGGTGGACGAGCGACTCCAACGAATCGAGGCCGCCACGTGAACGGCGCGGCGCCTCCTCCCGGGTGGTTCCGATGGAGCTCCCGTACCTACGTGCTCTACGCCGTGGGGGCCGCGTTTGTGTTCGTCGCCGTGGCGCTTCGGAGTGCCGCCCCACTGTTCGTGGCCGTACCCCTTCTCTTGGGACCAATCGCGGCCACCTTCGGCTTTCCGAGTAGCGTCACGTCGGCCACCCTGGTGTGGGGGATCGAGGGCAGTGGCGAACGGGTCCGGATCGTGGGCATCTTCCGATGGAGCGCGCCGATTCGTAACGGCCGTATGATCCCGGTATTCACTCCGCCCTCCTCGCTCGTGGAGACGGCCCGGCCGGAACGGAAGCCGAACCCCCGGTGGCTCGAGTTCGCGCTGACGTACCGGATACCGGGTCCGAGTTTGCTGGAGTTTCCCTGCCCCCGGATGGTTTGGCGGGACGCGTGGGGACTCGTGGAACACGAAGTGCCGGTTTCCGGAGAACCGCTCTCGATCGAACGCTTCCCGCCGGAGATTCATCGCCTCGACCGCATCCGGTTGGAACGAACGACGCCGTCTCCCGGCGAGATGCGGTCCCGAATGATCGGGTCGGCCGGCGAGTACTTCGCGGTCCGGCCCTCGGTCTCCGGCGATACGCGTCGCCAGATCAACTGGCGCGCCACCGCGCGGGCCGGCCGTCTTCTTTCGAACGATTATCACCTTGAACGAACGGGCGACCTGCTGCTTCTGCTGGATCTTCGCCCCTCCGGGCTCGGGCCCGCCCGGGACGACCGGATGGTCAACGTCGCTCGGGCGGCCGCCTTTGGCATCGCCGATGCGTTCCTCTCCCAGAAGTCGCGCGTCGGGGTCGGGGTCTTCACCGACCGGTTGGCGTCGGTCCCGATGGGTACAGGCCGCCTGCAGCGGTTCCGGATCCGCGCCCTGTTACGCGAAGCCGCGATGCCCGAGGAAGGTGGTCCGCCGGAGCGATTCGCGATCTCGGTGCGCCGATTCTTCCCTCCCGGGGCGTTCACGATCCTGATCTCCCCCCTCATCGAGGAGGAAGCGATGATGGTCCTTCCCCTCCTACGACGGCGCGGATTTCCCACGGTCGTGCTGAGCCCCTCGCCCCTCGCCGTACTCGGGCTCTCGGACGCCACCGAAGAGGACCGGGTTGCGAGCCGACTGCTCCGTCTCGTGCGTCGCCAGCGCCTGAGCGACGCGTGGCGCCAGGCGCCCGTGATTGACTGGAGCGACTACTGGTCGCTGGGGTCGTTCGTCCGCTTCCTCCAGAATCCGGCCTTTGTCAGCCGGAGGACCTGAGGATGGCCCGCGCTCGCCGCTGGAGACGGGGCTGGAGCGATATCGGGCCGCTGGCCCTGATCGCGGCCCCCATGCTCCTGTGGACCTTCCTCGGCAACCTACGCGGAGGAGCGGAATTGGTCGTCGTCGTAGGGGCCGTTGGTGTCGCTCTCAGCCTGAAGCATCTCCTTCCGATCGCTTTCGAGGAGCTCGCCCTCCTCCCGATCGTCGTGGCCCTGCTCGTGGAAGTCTCGACGTTGCCGTTGAACGTGGTCACCCTGATCCTCGCGGCCGCTTCCGGCGTCGGCCTGTTGCTATGGGCCGGCGCGGACCCGGACAGCGACGTCACGCTCGCCCAACAGCTCGAACCGGCGCTGGTGCCGGCCTTGGCGGTCGCGGTAGCCGTCGCCGTGACGTTCTTCCTCCCGGGGGGAACCGGCGGTCAGGTGGGTCTGGCCGCGCTCGTCCTCGTGGTCGTGCTGGCCCTCTCCGCCTGGCTCTACGTCCAGAGTGCCGCGGAGGTCGGGGTCGACCGGCCGACACCCTGATGTGCCTGCGGGCCGTTCGGCGGGCTGAAGACGCCCTCCGGGGCAGCTTCCGGGTGCCGTCGAAGGGTCCCTCCTGACCACAGCGGGCGTGTCGTCCGCGGAGAATGAAGAGAGGACAACCCCGGTATCCGACACCCCCGGCCGGGTCAAGACGCCGAGAGGGCCGAACGGCCTCCGGTGACGCAGTTCCGTTACGGCCGGGGCACAGTGGTCTCCCGGCGCCACCTCTGCCGACATATACCGGCGACGGCCATGTAGTCCCTCCTGGGGGCGAAACGTGCAGGCGGCGCAGGCGCGACAGGCGATGCTCGACGTCCTCGCCGCGGTTCACACGGCCGTGGTGGGCCGCGACACGGCGCTGGACCTGGTCGCGACCGGACTGCTCGCCGACGGACACCTGCTGCTGGAGGATCTTCCCGGACTCGGAAAGACGCTGATCGCCAAGTCGTTCTCCAGCGCGCTCGGCCTCGCATTCACCCGGATACAATTTACGGCCGACCTCTTGCCCCAGGACATCACCGGCGGGGAGGTCTGGGACGCCGAACACGCCCGGTTCGAGTTCCGCCAGGGCCCCCTGTTCGCCAACCTGGTCCTCGCCGACGAGATCAACCGCGCGCCCCCCAAGGTGCAATCAGCCCTCCTCGAAGCGATGCAGGAGTACCAGGTCACGAGCGAACGATCCACTTACCCGCTGGACCGGCCCTTTCTGGTGCTGGCCACGCAGAACCCCATCGAACTCGAGGGCACGTACCCGCTGCCGGAGGCGCAGGTCGACCGGTTCCTGATGCGACTCTCGATCGGGTATCCCACCCCCGTCGAGGAACGGGAGATCCTCTCGCGGCGGAAGGCCCGCAAGGACGACCGAATGGACGTGCCGGCGGTGCTGAACCTCGCCCGCTTCCGAGAGGTGCAGCGGAGCGTGGAGGATGTCGAGCTCGATCCGGCCCTCGAGCAGTATGCCGTCGAACTCGTGGGCGCCACCCGGGTGGACCCCCGGGTCGAGGTTGGGGCTTCGCCGCGCGGTTCCCTCGCCCTCCTCAAGCTCGGCCGGGCCCGCGCCCTGCTCAGCGGACGGGATTACACCGTCCCCGACGACCTCAAAGACGTGGCGATACCGGCGCTCGCCCACCGCATCACGATCAAACCCGAACCGTGGATTCGAGGGGTGCGCGGAGCCCAGGTCGTCCACGAAGCGCTCGACCACGTCGCGGTCCCGAAAGTCCCGTAACCGCGGCCCTCCTGCCAAAGGTCTTTTGACCGCCTTTCGAGTCGGCGCCGCGTGCCCGATCCCCCGGTGGTCGTGATCGCCGATCCGGTGGATCCCGCCGCTCTCAAGCTGTTATCGAGTGGTCCGTGCCGGGTCGTCGACACGTCGGGCGATCCCGCCACGCTTCCCCCGCAGCTGGGCACCGCTTGGGCGCTCGTCGTCCGCAGCCGCACGAAGGTCACCGAGGCGCTCCTCGCCCAATCCCCCCAGCTCCATGTCGTGGCGCGGGCCGGCGTGGGGGTCGACAATGTCGACCTCAAGGCCGCCACCGCACGAAAGGTGCTCGTGGTCAACGCCCCCACGGCGGCCACGACGAGCGTGGCCGAGCTCACCGCGACTTTTGCGTTGCTCCTCGTCCGGGATTTGTACGGGGCGATTGAGGCGACGAAGGGCGGGAAATGGAGCCGGGGCCTTCACGGAGCGGAACTTTCCGGCAAGACCGTGGGACTCCTGGGGTACGGGAGAATCGGCCGGGAAACCGCTCGCCGGCTCCGGGGGTTCGGCGCATCGGTCGTGGCGTTCGACCCGTTGCTTACCCGCTCCCCGGACGAGACCCCTCTCGTCTCGTTGGACGAGCTGCTGGCGCGTTCCCACATCGTGAGCCTCCACGCCGCGTTGACGCCCGACAACCGGCATTTGCTCAACGCGGAACGGCTGGCACGCCTCCCTCGCGGCGCCTATGTCATTAACGTGGCCCGGGGCGCATTGATCGACGAGGAAGCCCTGCTCGCGGCGCTGACCTCGGGCCAGGTCGGCGGCGCGGCCCTGGATGTGTTTGAGACGGAACCGCCGACGCGGACGGCCCTGCTGAGCCATCCGAAGGTGATCGCAACGCCGCACCTCGGAGCGTCCACCCCGGAAGCCCAGCATCGCGCCGGGATCCAGGTGGCGGAGGAGCTCCTACGGTTGGCCCGGGGCGAGGAACCGCTTTATCTCGTGAATACCGAGGTGCGCACACATCCATGACCTTCGACCCCGAGACCGCAACGTTCCTGATTGCCGGACCGGTCCGCATCCACCCGCGCGTATTGCGCGCGATGAGTTTCTCCTCGGTCAACCACCGGGGCGATTACTTCCATCAGCGCGTGGGCGAGATCCGGGAAATGTTGCCGATGCTCTTCGGTGCGCCGGGCCACCACGCCATTCTTTCGGGGAGCGGCACCGCCGGCCTCGAAGCGACGTACTCGGCGCTCCTGCGGCCCGAGGACCGGGTCGTAGTGCTATCGAACGGGAATTTCGGGGAACGGGGGGACGAGATCGCCCGCCGGTACTCCAACCACGTGACGACGGTCTCGGCACCCTGGGGGCACCCCGTGCCCCTAGACGCCCTCGCCGCCGAGCTGGAGAAGGGGGACGTCCGGGCCGTCATTACGGTGCACAACGAGACCAGCGCCGGGTTCGCGAACGACCTCTCCGCTATCGCCCCCCTGGTGCGGAAATCTGGCGCGCTGTTCCTGGTCGATGGAATCTCCTCGGTGGCCGGACTCCCCGTCCGCATCCAAGAATGGGGGATTGACGGCATTGTCACCGGAAGTCAGAAAGGTCTCGCGGCGCCGGCCGGTCTGGCGCTGGTGCACCTCTCCGACCGGGCGTTCGCCGAGGTCCGACCCCGTATCCAGTACCTCGACCTCGCCACGCACTTCAAGTCCCTCGAGAAGAACGACACGCCGTGGACCCCGGCCATCCCGCTCTTCCTCGCGCTCCACGAAGCGCTGATTCTGCTCAAGGAGGAGGGCCTCCAGGTCCGGCTCGCCCGGACCCACGCGCTGGCCGAGGCGACCCGCGCGGCGGCCGATGCGTTGGGCTTGGAGCTCTTCGCGGAACGTCGCTATGCCTCGGACACGGTGACGGCCATCCAGATCCCCGAGGGGATGGACGACGCCTCGGTCCGCAAGACGCTACTCCACACGTACAACGTCGAAGTGCAGGGCGGGCAAGGGGCCTACAAGGGCAAGATCTTCCGGATCGGGCACATGGGTATCGCTTCCTGGGGCGACCTCTTCGTCTGCTTCGCCGGATTGGAACGGATCCTCGCGAAGGCCGGCCGGGCAAAGATTCCGGGCGCTGCACTCCTGGCGATCGAGTCCCGGATGCCCTAACCGGCGTCGCGGGGTCGTACCGCCCCGCTCCCTAGATATCGACGATCACGCGGGCGCGATAGCGCTCGAGGTCGAGCTGAAGTTCATGGAACGTGGCCGCCTTCACCTCAAAATGCTGGGAGTGCCGGGAACAATCGAACGACTCCCCTCGCACCTGGGCCAGCAGGGCGGTCGGGGGGGAACCGATAGGCCGGCACCGGATATCTCGTACCAGGAATCCCTCTACCGCCTGCAGCGTAATGAGCGCGGTCAGGAAGTTCACGACGAGACCGGCCGGGTCGGGTCCGCTGGCGGGCACCGCCCGTTCCTCGGTCGGTCGGACCTTCCGGAGGTCCGTCATTAAGGCAAATAGACCGAGGCCGAGCGCCTCGAACAGCTCCGCCATCGAGTCGGCCCGGGCCCAAATGCCGACGTCGGCCGTGGTGGGGAAACTTCCCCAGCGTCGCGTCGTCTCCGTCGCCTCCGTGCGGCCCCGTACTCGGGTCTTCCGTCCTAACAAGAGCCGGCCTTATAGGGGATGCCGCGAGTCACGTCGGCGCAGGAGGGGTCGTGCGCGCCAGCCTGGTGATTCCCACTCTCAACGAATCCGCTTCGATCGGACATGTGCTCCGGACCTTCCGGGACGCGGCCGAGTCCGCGAACCAGCGGTATTTCTTCCGAAACCCGATCGATTGGGAGGTCATCGTCGTCGATGGTCCGTCCACGGACGGGACCGCCGACATTGCCCGCCGAGAGGGCGCCCGGGTGATCTTGGAACCCCGGCGAGGGTACGGCCGAGCCTACCGTACGGGATTCGCCGCGGCGACCGGCGAGATCATCGTGACCGCCGACGGGGACGCCAGCTATCCCGTCGGTGAAATTCCGTGGTTTGTCCTGGACCTCCTCGAGCATCACCTCGATTTTCTCACCTGTGACCGGCTTTCGTACCTCGATGCCAAGGCGATGACCACCGAACACCGGATCGGAAACTGGGTGCTCAACTACGCCCTGCGGGCGTTCTTCCACTCCGCGCTCCAGGGAGCCCCCGCCCGGGTCCTCCGGGACAGCCAGAGTGGGATGTGGATCTTCCGGCGGGAGATCCTGGATCGACTCCACTTGACCCAGGACGGAATGGCCCTCAGCGAGGAGCTCAAGATCGAGGTGCTGCTCCGCGGGTTGCGATTCGAGGAGACTCCTATCCATTATTCGGAGCGCTGGGGAGCGCCGAAGCTATCGAGCTGGCGCGATGGCGCCCGCAACTTGCTCTACCTGTTCCAGAAGCGGTTCGAGGTCTCCCGCGAGCAACGGAAGGGCCCCGTGCACCACCCGCTCGACCGTCCCGAGGGCACGCCCCGGTAGCGGGGCGCTACTTGGTCTTCCCGGACCGCTCGCGCGACTTCGGGCGAAGGCCCTTGTAGCCGCACTTCCGGCATTGAACGGCCCTCGGCGGGTTGCGCGCCGAGCAGTTCATGCAGATGCGCTTCAACAGGAGCCGGTTGACGGCTTCGGGGAACGGCATGGGAGGGCGGCCGACCCTCCGCGGGCTATAAAGCGTTCTCGTGAGCGACGCCCGGTCGCGCAACGCTATGGTCCAGCGCCGGATTCCGGAACCATGACGGCGCCCGCGCCGGTCCCGATAGAGGTTGGTCGACGGGCCGTGCAGCTCGCCCGAAGCACGCTCGAGGTGGTCCTCGGGCCGGACCCCCCGAAAGATCCCGCGATGCCGTTCCGGAAGCTTGCGTTGCCGCCGACGTTCGACCACGCCCGCGGAGTTTTCACGACGCTCCGGCAGTTCCCGTCGGGTCTCTTGCGCGGGTGCATTGGCTACACCCTTCCGGTCTTCCCCTTGCGGGCGGGAATACCCCGAACCGCCGCGAGTGCGGCGTTGGAGGATCCCCGATTTCCACCGGTGACCCTCGAGGAACTGAGCCGCACGACCGTAGAGGTTTCTCTGCTGACGGTGCCCGAGCCGTTGCCCACGGGGCCGCCCCGCGACCGGACTTCTGAAGTAAAGGTGGGACGGGACGGACTGATCGTCCGCTGGCGCCATGCGGAGGGCCTTTTGCTGCCCCAGGTGGCGGTCGAGCAGCATTGGAACGCCGAAGAATTCCTCGCCGAGACATGCGGCAAGGCGGGCCTGCCGTCCGATGCGTGGCTGCGGCTCGAAACCGAGGTGTTCCGGTTCGGCTCCGACGTCTTCGGAGAGGATACGCCGAGGGGAACGGTCCACGCGGTTCCGCTCACCGGGTAAGCGCGGGTCCTATCCGGCAGGCACGCGTTCCAGGCGGGCGGCCAAGTTCCCGTCGTCGAACTCCCAGTGGAGGGCCTCGGCGGGGGCGGGTCCGTCGAGCACGTCGAGCGATCCCTCGACCAACAGTTCGCGCCGGAGCCGGTCGGTGTGCGTTCGGAGCGCTTCGGCCAACGCGCCGGAGGCCCAGAGCGTCAAACGGATCCGGTCGGTGAAGGCGAGACGGGCCTCCTTCCGAGCCTGCTGCAGCCGTCGCATCGCCTCGCGGAACAGGCCCTCCCGGTACAGTTCCGGCGGGGCCGAACGAGGGAGGCGGGCGACCCATCCGCGTCCGTCGTCGCGTTCGATCCAGTCTTCGGCCGGGTACGAGGTCGTGCCGCCGGGCGCTTCGACCCGGAACTCCCGGACGTTCAGTTCCTCCTGAAGCAGTTCGGAGGCCGCCGGACCATACCGGAGGAAAGAGGGCGGGCTCTCGGTCTGCAGCACCAACGTGGTGAGAGGGAACCGGGATTTGACCCCGGCCCGCTGGCGCAGTTCACGTCCGATTTCCACCCACGTACGGAGCTCCGTCATCGCGTGCTCGAGCTCGGGTTCGCCGGCCCCGGAAGGGGTGGGCCACGGGGCGAAGTGGACGGACCGATGGGGGTCGGCGAACGGGGTTCCGGAGAGTTCCTGGAACAGGTACTCCGCCAAGAACGGGGTCATGGGCGCGAGCAGATGGGTCAGCGTCCAGAGAGTGTACGAGAGGGTCGCGTGGGCGGCGTGCCGGTCCGCGGGGTGCTCGTCGTTCCAGAACCGGGGTCGCGAGCGGCGCACATACCAGGTGGACAGGTCGTCGACGAAACCCGTGATCGCGACCGCCGCGGCGTGCGAATCGTAGCCCTCGAGCGCGTCCGTCACCGTCCGGACCAGGCCGTCGAGGCTCGACAACAACCACCGGTCGAGAAGGTGGTGGACCGCGGGGCGTTCGGTGGTCGGTCGAAGCCCGTCGGCCTCGGCGTTCGTATGATAGAATTCGTACACGTGCAACAAGGTGCCGAGGGTTCGCTGGGCGGCGAGCTGAATCGAACGGACCGACAGGCGGGCCGACTCCGTGTAGTCGGTCATGTAGAAGGCCCATCGGAGCGCATCTCCTCCGAGCTCGTTCAGGAGGGCGAGGGGGTCGGCTACGTTCCCCTTCGACTTCGACATCTTCTGCCCGGTGTCGTCCAACAGGAGCCCGTTCACGAGGCACGTCCGGTAGGCCGGCCGGTCGAAGAGCCCCGTGGCGAGGACGAGGAGCGTGTAGAACCATCCGCGGGTCTGGTCGAGACCCTCTCCGATGTAGTCCAGCGGTTCACGGGGCTCGAACGGCCCGGGTTCGAAGGGGTAGTGGTACTGGGCGAACGGCGCCGAGCCGCTATCGTACCACCCATCGATCGTGTACGGTTCGCGGGTGGCGAGAGCTCCGCAAGTGGGACACGAGAAGTGGATCCGGTCCACCTGCACCCGGTGCGGGTCAAAGTCCGGAGGCAGGGGGGCGCCGGCGTAGCGGGCCAGCTCGGCGAAGCTGCCCACTCCGGTGAAGTGGCCCGCCGGGCATTTCCAGATCGGGAGAGGGGTCCCCCAGTACCGATTTCTCGAGAGGGCCCAATCCTTGGCCTCATCGAGGAAATTGCCGAACCGGCCGTGTTGCATGTGGCTGGGGATCCAGAGTACCTGGTCGTTGTTCCGTACCAATGCCTCCCGGAGCTGGGAACTTCGCACGAACCAGGAATCGAGGGCCCGGTAGAGGAGGGGCGTCGAGCACCGCCAGCATGTGGGATAGGTGTGACGCAATTTCTCTTCGCGGAAGAGCGCTCCCGCGGCGCGCAGGTGGTCCAGGAGCAGCGGGTCGGCGGCCTTGAAGCCCTTCCCGGCGACCGGCGGCACCTGGTCGGTGAAGACGCCATGGCTGTCGAGCGGGTCGAAGAACCCGACGTGCTCCCGCTCACCGATCCGCTGGTCGTCCACGCCGTAGCTCGGCGCGATGTGGACGAGTCCGGTGCCCTCGGCTTCCCCCACGAATTCGTCCAGAACGATTCGGTAGCGGCCCTCCCCGGGACCGGCGAAGGGAAACAACGGCGTGTAGGGAAGGTTCGCGAGCTCGGAGCCGACGTAGCGATGGAGGACTTCCGGAGTCCCGGGGAAAAACCGCGCGACCGTTCCTTGGGCGAGCACGTACTCGTGGCCATCCGCGCCTCGGACACCGAGGTACGTGAGATCCGCCCGCGCGGCGATGAGGAGGTTGGCGGGCAACGTCCAGGGCGTGGTCGTCCAGGCGAGGAGGTGCCGAGGCGTTCCGTCGTCGGCCGGCGCCACGTCGAAGCGGACGGCCACCGACGGGTCGGTGAGTTCCTTGTAGCCCTGGGCGACTTCGTGGGACGAGAGCGGGGTCTCGCAGCGCGGGCAGTACGGGAGGGTGTAGAATCCTTTCGAAATGAGCCCGCGGTCGAGCAGTGTCTTGAGCGAC
Source organism: uncultured Thermoplasmata archaeon (assembly GCA_963773945.1). GTDB lineage: Archaea > Thermoplasmatota > Thermoplasmata > Lutacidiplasmatales > UBA184 > JAKIWV01. The sequence goes on from CAVZDD010000005.1 coordinate 82,904, forward strand.
CACCAGACGCTCTCGATGTAGTTCGGGTCCATCGTGGCATAGGCATGGTCGTAGTCGAGCCAGTACCCGATCTGGCGGCTCATTTCGCGCCAGGCCTGCACGTACTCGTAGACGCTGGCGCGGCACTCCTCACAGAACCGGTCGACGCCGTAGGCCTCGATCTCGCGCTTGAACTTGAAACCGTGCCGTTTCTCGATCTCGAGCTCGACCGGGAGTCCGTGGCAGTCCCACCCGCCCATCGCCGTGACGATCCGGTAGCCTCGCATCCGGCGGTAGCGCAGCGGGACGTCCTTCAGCGCCCGGGTCAGCGCCGACCCGAGGTGGGGTCGGCCGTTGGCCGTCGGCGGACCCTCGGTGAAGCGGAACGGCGGGCCGTTCGGATGGAGGGCCAAGGCCCGGGAAACGAGGTCGGTGTGTGCCCAGAATTTCTCCACGCGTCGCTGGGTCTCCAACAACCGATGCCCCGGTGGCGGAGCGGTGGAGTCGGGCGTCATGCGCGGCGGCGAGAGAGGGCCGGCGAATAAAGGCGTGCGCGCCGGATCAGCGGCTCAATCCGGGCGGAGGCGGGGATTCGGACTCTGGGCCTACATGGGCGTCCTTGTGGCGTTCAACGATGGTGCCTTCGACGTACTCGACGTGCGTGTGGGGGCCCAGCCAGATCCGGTCCGCTTTGAGACGCCGGACGCGGACGCCCGACAAATGGACCTCGTTCGCCTCGATGCGCTGCACCTTCAGCTCGTGCCACGGAGGCGGCGGGAGGAGAAAGATCGAGAACGGGAGCAGCGGCTTTCGGCGGCGGATCTCGACCCAGTCGGCTTCGATCTCCTTCACGGTGGACAGTTGGTCGACTTCGCCGGAGATTGACCGGGCGGCCAGAGTACCCTGGATCGCGAGCCGCCCGCGGAAGAGGACGGAACCGGCGCGCACATGCTGGCCGACCTCGAGGTTCCCGACCCATTCGAGATCCTCCGAGACGGTGAGAGGGCCTCCGATCTCGACGGTGCCGGCGAGGCGAGCGGTCCGGGCGAAGACGGCGGCCCCCGTACGAAGCGAACCCCGGGTCCGAAGGGCGCCCGAAACACGGATTTCGCCATCGACCCGATGCGACCCCGACAAGCTCAGTTGTCGAGCGACGAGCGACCCCCCGACGGTACTGGAACCGGTGACCTCCCCCGTCTCGACTTCGACATTCCCGACCACCTTGGTGAACCCGTGCGCGGCCCAGTCCACGGCGCGAACGTTCGGCACGCGACTGGTTCCCGTCAGGTGGAGTGAACCGGAAAGCGGTACGGCCGGTGAAACGGGGGTGGCGGGTCCCTTGGGGGCGACGACGGGGGCGGGTCCGGTCGGCGAGGCGGGTGCGGAGGGAGCGGCGGCCGCCATGGGACTCGACCCCTCGAACCCCGAAGGTTCAAGACTTTTGGCCGGCGCGTTCGTCCGTCAGCCGTGGGCGGGCCCCACCCTCAGTCGTCGATGCTCCACCATGATGCACCGGTTCTGGTAGACACGGATTCCATGCGCCCGCGCCGCGGCGGCGGCCGTTTCGCTTTCCACGCCGAGCTGCATCCAGATGGTCCCCACGCCGCGGGCGATCGCCTCGTCGACGATCGGCGCTACCTGGTCGCTCCGCCGGAAGATGTCGACGACATCAACGAAACGTTCCGGCGGAATGCTGCGGATGGAGGGAAAGGCCGGCCGACCCAGAACCTCGGACAGGTTGGGATTTACCGGGATGATGTCGTAACCCTGGGTCAGCAGATACCGGGCGATGCCGTTTGAATCCCGGTCGGGCTTGTCGGAGAGGCCCACGACGGCAATGGTGCGCGCGCGCCGGAGCAACTCCCGCGTTTCCTCATCATTGGGTAGCATGCGACCAATCCACCAAATTCTACGTGCGCCCCATTCTGTAACAGGTGCGGCCTATCTTGCGGGAGGTCGCGGCTCCGTCGGAGGGGGCGGAGAGGGAAGCGGGGGCCGGTCGAAGCTTTCCGCCGGACCCGGCGGCCAGAGGATTGCGGGATTCCCGCCGGGGCCCGTCGGGGGCGGGGCTGGCCCGGCCTGCCAGGGGGTCATCGGCCCACTCGGTTGGTCGTGGACGATCGCCACGACCACAAAAACGATCGCGCCCACCAGGATCAGCAGGTAGTAGAGGTCCTCGCCCTCGGGCTTCCAAACGAGCGTGGAGAAACTCAAGGCGTCGTGCGCCCCGTGGAGCAAACCGACCACCAGAAGGTTGCCTCGGGAATAGCGGACCGCGAAGGAGAAGGCGAGGCCCGCAAAGAACAGCTCCGCGAACGCGACGCCCGAGGCGAATCCATACGCCGATCCGTAGTAGAGGTGCATGCTGGCGAAGAGCGCGCTGGTCCACACCGCGTGCAGGACCCAGTGGGGTGGGTCCCGGAGGAGGCAATATCCAAAAATCCAGCCTCGAAAGATCGTCTCTTCAACGATTCCGATCACGAAGGAGAATGCGACCCAGAACCAGGGATCCGACTCGGCCGCCACCAGGGGTGGACTCAGTTTACTGAGTTGCGAAACGGCCGAAGGATCGACGGCGAGCAGTACCGCTACAATCGTGAACGCGGCGAGCAGGCCCAAGATGGACATCGCACCGTACCAGCGAAGTCCTTCGACGACCGCCGATCCGGGATTCGAGAAGAATCCCCGGAGGGGTTTCAGGCCGATCAAACTGACGAACGCGAGGATCGGGATCCCATACACGACGAGGAGTCCCGTCAGCAGCGTGGAGTAGACCGGTCGGAGGGATGGGACATGTTGGGGAAGGAAGTACTGGCTCAGGATCGCCACCACCGTAATGGCAACTGCGACCACGTACGCGAGCGCGGAGGCCAGCTCCGGGGGCGACGACGCACTGGAGGGTTTGGCCGGGAGACCCATGGGAGTCACTGGACCAACGCATCGAACGGGCAACCGTAATTACGCCTTCCTCGCGTGCACGCGAAGCTAGGCTTCTCGGATGGATTTCGCGATTCTCGTCAAGGTGGTGCCCGCCGTTGAGCAGATCCGCTACGACCCCGGGCGACTCACACTGATCCGATCCGGCGTTCAATCATTCCTGAATCCGTACGATAGCCGCGCCGTCCGGATCGCGGTGCAGCTGCGCCGGCGGGAGGAACGCGTGACCGTGCTCTCGATGGGTCCCCCGCAGAGCGAGGTCCAGCTTCGGGAGACGTTCGCATTCGGCGCCGACCGCGTGATCCTTCTGACGGACCCTGCCCTGGCCGGATCGGACACCCTGGTGACGGCCCGGGTGCTCCATGCAGCGCTGGAGGCGGTGGGACACGACGTGATCCTGGCCGGAGAACGCTCCATCGATTCGGAGACCGGTCAGGTGGGGCCCGAGGTGGCTGCACTGCTCGACGTTCCCGTGGTCACCTCCGTCCGGAGTCTCACCCGATCTCCGGATGGCGACGAGCTGGAGATGGTGGCCGAGACAGGGAGCGGATGGAACCGGTTTCGGCTCGTACCCCCCGCCGTCATCACGGTGAACGAACGGATCTTGCGGAAGGCTAGTCCGCCGACCGACGAGGAACGACTCCGGGCCGCACCGATGACGGTGGACACGCAGAGCGTCCGAGACCTCGGATTCGCGCCGGAATCGGTGGGACTCGAGGGTTCCCGGACGATCGTGCGGGCCGTCGACAATGAAGAACCGGAGCGACACCCTCGAATCTTCGGGGAGGGAGCCCTGAGCGAACGGATCGCGGGCGCGAGCGCGGCCGTCGAAGAGTTGCTGAGTGCGCCGGCCACGCGCCCCGCCCGACTCCCTCCGATCTCCCTCTCGATCCCGGACGATCGAGAAGTGCTGGTCCTGGTCTCCGGTTCGGACGGTGCGACCGAATCCGCCACCCTCGGAGCGGTTTCGGAGCTGCGGCGGTGGGGCTCTCATGTATGGCCCTCGGCCGTCTGGGTGGGTCGGAAGCCCAGCGACGTCGACCGGGACGCCGTGGCGAAGGCCGGGGCGGTACGCGGCTACTGGATTCCCACCGACCGACCGTACATCGGTTCGAGGACCGCGGCGCGGGGACTGGACCACTTGCTTTCATTCCGCCCGGAGCTGGCCGGGTTCCTCTTGCTCGCCAACTCCTTCGGCCGGGAGGTCGGGGGACAGCTCGCCGCACGTCGTGGGCTTGGGCTGACCGGTGATGCGGTCGGATTATCCGTCAACGCCGCCGGTGTCTTGGTCTGGAGAAAGCCGGCATTCGGAGGAGGCCTCGTCGCCAGCATCCGTTCCCGGAACCGTCCCAGCCTAGCCACCGTCCGGCCGGGCGCGTTGATTTCATCGGAGGATCCCGATGCGCGACCGTTGGAGGTTCATGAGCAGCCCTGGGTCCCGTCCGACCACGAACCAGAGTTGATGGACAGCGGTCGCGAATTCGACCCGCGGTGGGGAGATCTGAGCACGGCCCGGATCGTCGTGACCGTCGGCCTAGGGTTGGGCGGTCCGGAGAACCTGCCCGCCCTCGAACCGACGATCCGTGCGTGGAAAGCGGCGCTCGGCGGAACGCGCCGGGTGGTCAACGCCGGCTGGCTCCCGGGGGGACGGCAGGTGGGGCTGACGGGCGTGAGTGTCGCCGCCGACCTCGCGGTCTTGATCGGCGTCGGGGGGGCCGGCAACCATCTCATCGGCCTTCGCCGGACGCGGGTGCTGGTTGCGATCAATCCCGATCCGGCGGCGCCAGTGTTCCAGCGGGTGGACGTGGGGATCGTCGGAGGGTGGGCCGAAGTCCTCCCGCGGCTCACCGATCGGTGGACGGTCTTCGCCCGAGGTCGGTCCGCTGCTTCGGGATGATCTGAGCCGTCCGCTCCGCCGCCGATAGACAGGCCAACAGGTCGTCGCCGGTGGCCCGGGCGCTCTCCGGGGTCGGGCCCGAGAAGGTGAACTCGAGGTCACGACCCCGAACGTGCCAGGTCACGTGCGCCGGCTGGTCCGCCTCGAGGGCGGCTGCCAATCGTCGGGCCTCGGCCGCGGAGCTGTACCGCCGCCGGAGGCTCACTTGGATCGGTGCCGACGCGGTGCTTTCTCGTTCGCCGGGGTCGACGATGGACTCCCACCTCCCGGCGGGTTCGAGGGGGGCGCGCCGTGCATTCCGCCTCCGGGACCCTGGTCCAGCGCCCCCGGGCGGATCGGCGCCGTGGTCTCGCGCCGGGCGAGCTCCTCCGTGCTCTTCAGGTCGAGATACCGGACGATCGACGGCCAGATCGTACCGTCGGTCCGGACCTTGTTCTCGAAATTATGCTCCGCGACGAACTTCTCGAAGGCCCTCGCCGTCGCGGCGTCCCACATGCCCGTTTTGGGACCCAGCAGGTAACCGAGCACCCCGAGGGACCGCTGGACGGACCTCACCGTCTCGGCGTCGAGCGGGCGCAACGAGCGCCGGGTCTTCGCGGGACAGCAGCGTCATGTCGTAGATGCGGAAGATCCGGTCCAATTCCTCGATAGGCGTGGCGTGGTCGTCGACCCGCACATCGATCCAGCGGTCGAGGCCCCCCCGATAGCCTCCCCGCTCTTTCCAGACGAGTAAGGCCGCGGACTGCATGCCCCGACGATCGCCGCCTTCCCGCTGGCCGGCGACTAGCGCGGCGAGCAGTCGCTCCGGGAGGTCGCCGGGGGTCGTTTCGAACGTGCGGGCCATTCCCCGGACCACTTCACCGGAGTAGAGGATGTTGCCCTGACAGGAGTACCCGTTGCCGACGATGTGGCCAGCCCATTCGAGGCAGTGGGCCCCGGTGAAGGCCGCGGCCCGGCCCTTTCCATCCACGACGCCAAGTTGGATATCGTCGCGGTCCGGCGACTCCGTGCTGAGCCGCGCGACGACCTCCGATGCGGAGAGGCCCTTGCGCAGCAGTTCCAGGCCCTTGGGTCCCTGCGACCCGTCGGAGCTGGCCTGCGTCGCGAGCGCGCCGACGCCCGCTTGCCCCCACGGGACTACGGCACCGGCGGCGATGAATTTCGACTGGATCGCGACGCCCCATTCCCCCCGGCCGGGGTCCCACGCCACGATGGAGAATGTTCCATGGGGGGGGAGAGACACCGTCGTCATGCTGAGCGAGGGGGAGATTCCAGAGCCTTAAGGCCCCCGTGGGGGGGGACTTCGAGGTTACGCTTCCTCAGGCTCGATGCCCGGGGGGAGCTTCGCCGGGGGCGCCGCGCGGGCGACCGCCGGCGTGGGCAGCGGCACGCGACTCTGGACCGCCTCCCAGAGCCGGTCGATCGGAGTCCAGAAATCCGCCGTGGCGCCTCCGCGTTCGTAGGCCGCCTGCGCCTCGTCGACACAGGATTGCACATCCGCGAGGTCCACGCCGAGGCTTGGCGCGAATGTGATGGCCGCTTTCGCGAGCAACAGCTGGGTGGCGGCCCACTCGCGAGCCTTCTTCGCGTCGCGGTCCCCGGGGGTGAGCTTGAAATCCGGGTCCCAATGCGGCGGTTGAGGCGCCGGAATCGCTGTCCGGAGTCGGATCCAGGGCTCGGGAATCGTCGGCCACCGGGGTTCAGCCAACCGCACGGAAAATTGGTCGAGGGCCTTCTCAGCGTCCGGGAACTCGCCGGCCGCGAGGGTCGCGGCGACCCGTTCCAGCGGTTTCACGAGGTCGACGCTCGGAGCGCCGCGCCAGATGGGGAGCCGGAGCACGAGTCGGTCTGGCGCGAGTCGGCGGACAGCGTGCTGCATTTTGTCGCCGGGCAGAGGTGCCGCCGGCGCCAGGGGCGCATCGATCGGCGGAGGCTTGTTCGGAGCGCCGGGCAAGAGACCCTCCGCGTTCCCTACAGGAACGCTTCGAACTCCTTGGTGACTTCGGGATATTTCTCGTGGACGGCCTTGAGGATGTTCAACACGCTGAGCTTCTCGAGCTTGACGCCCTGTAGCGCGTCGATGATCTTGTCGAAGGTCTCATCCGGCAAGCCCACGAGCTTCTCCTTGGCCAGCCAATTCCGGTAGAGCTTGTCCTCGAGCTTGACCCGCCAACCCTTCTCGTAGGCCTGGAGGAACTCCTTCGATGTGTCGTTCGCGGTGATCGCCTGCACGGCCACCTCCCCCGCGATCTTGCCCGCGATGCACCCGTTCGCGATCCCTCCGCCCGTGAGCGGGTCGATCATGCGCGCCGCGTCTCCGACGAGCATGATGCCGTTGGCGACGGTCTGCTTCATCGGGGCGGAGATCGAGACGCCCCCGCCGACCATGTCGATCTTCTTGCCCTTCGAGTACGCCGGGTGCTCGGCGATCCACTTGTCGAGGTACATCTTGACGTCGGCCGGATTGTGAAGCTTCGACACTTGGACCCCGATGCCGACGTTGGCGAGGCCCTCGCCCTTGGGGAAGATCGAAACGTACCCCCCGGGGGCGACCTTGCCCAAGTAGAAGTCGCAGTACCGAACATCCGAGTCGACGTTCGTCATTCGGTACTGAATGCACGAGTCCATGTCCCGCAGCTGGAGATTCGTGGGGAGGCCGGCCCAGCGCCCCACCTGCGACTCGAATCCGTCGGCGCCGATGAGGATCGGGGCGCGGATCTCGAAGGTCTGGCCGGACTGCTTCGCGGTGACGCCTACGAAGTTACCATTGTCGCGAAGGAGGTTGATCGCAGAGGTCTTGAGCATGACATCGGCGCCGGCATTGGCGGCGTCGATGGCCAGCTGCTTGTCGAAGGAGTCCCGCTCGACGACGTACCCCACTTCGTTTCCGGCGTGTTTCTCGTTGATCTCGAGGACCTTTTCGGAGGGCGAATAGATCCGCGCGCCTTCCACCTCGACGTTGATCCAACGGGAGGAGGGCTTGATGCCGACGTCCTCGAGCCAGGCCTTGCTCATGCCCTCGCCGCAGCGCACCGGAGAACCGATCTCCTGGCGCTTCTCGATCATCAGCACCTTCGCGCCGTGCTTGGCCGCCCACTTGGCGGTCATCGAGCCGGCCGGACCGGCCCCGATAACGAGCACGTCGGTCTTCAAATTCTGCACAGCGGTTCCCCCCTTCCAAGTCGACGCTTACCCGATAGCGATCGCGCCGACGGGACACGCCCGGACGCAGATCTCACACCGCGTGCAGATCTTTTCGTCGAAGGTAATCCGGGTCTCGTCCAGGTAGATGCAGTTGAGCGGGCAGATGCCGACGCAGGCTCCGCAGTAGATGCAAATCTGGCCGCTCGACTCGATGTGGAGCGTCTTCTTGCTCGGCATGCGCAGCGTCGGGCGTGTCACCGGGCCCTATAGTATAAATGGTTTCTTGGAGGCGTATCCGGCTACCGGGATGCGACGGGTTTCTCGACCAGAGATTCCTGTTCTTCCAGCCAGCGCTCGGCGTCGATCGCCGCCATGCAACCGAAGCCGGCGGCCGACACGGCTTGCCGATACCGGTGGTCGTACACATCCCCGGCTGCGAACACGCCCTCCACGGACGTGCGTGTCGTTCGGTGGGTCTTGACGTATCCATTCTCCTCGAGATCGACTTTGCCCCGAAGCATGTCCGTCGCCGGGTCGTACCCGATCGCCACGAACATTCCCTGGACCGCGAGCGTGGTGGACTCCCCGGTTCGCACGTTCTTCAGGCGGACACCCTCCACGCTGTTCTCCCCGAGCACCTCTTCGACCACCGTATCGAGCCGGAACGAGATCTTCGGGTTCTTCCGCGCCCGGTCGACCATGATGCGGCTGGCCCGGAGGGTCGAACGCCGATGGATGACCGTCACATGCGTGGCGAAGCGGGTCAGGAAGAGCGCCTCCTCCATCGCAGAGTCGCCGCCACCAATGCAGGCGAGCTCCTTGCCTCGGAAGAAGAATCCGTCACACGTGGCGCAGGCCGAAACGCCGTGGCCCATGAGCTTCTGTTCCGACGGAAGGTTGAGCCAGCGAGCGTTGGCCCCGGTCGCGAGGATCACGCTGTCTGCTTCGAGTACGCCCTGCGTCCCCAAGGTAAGCCGGAACGGACGGTGCGCGAAGTCCACCGACCTCACGCGATCGTCGATGAACTCGGTCCCGAATCGGACCGCCTGGGTCCGGATGCGCTCGACCAACTCGGGACCCTGGATACCCTCCGGAAACCCGGGAAAGTTCTCGACATCGGTGGTGATCATCAACTGACCGCCGGCCGGAACACCTCCCACGACGATCGGTTTCAGGTTCGCCCGCGCCGCGTAGATGGCGGCCGTAAGCCCCGCGGGACCGCTCCCGACGATGACCACCCGGGCGTGGCGCGACCGCGGTGCGTCGGGCATGACCGGTGGATGGTGGGAGGGGTTGTAAGCGTTCGCGGCGGTTTCCTTCACCGAGGAGACCGGTTCCGGGGCAAGCGGAGCAGGTCATCCGGCTCTGCCTCGGCGTAGCCGCTCCGGTAGAAGAGGAGCGGAGGGGCGTCGTCCCCCTCCTCGAGGGCCACTACGCATCCCAGGACGAGCATATGGTCCCCGGCCGGAATTTCCTGGTCCACCTGGCACTCGAAGGTCGCGATCGCCCCGTCGAGCAAGGCCGCCCCGGTTACGCCCCGATGCAGGTCGATTCCCGCGAATTTCTCCTCCGGGGGAACGCGGCTCGCGAATCGCTGACTGATCCCCCGCTGGGTACCGGAGAGCACGCTCACAGCGAATGCGGTGGACTGATGGATCGACGGCCACGCATCGGCGTCCGTCGTGATCGAAATCAAGATCCGGGGGGGCTCCAAAGACACCGAGAGGAACGCGTTCACGGTGAGGCCGCTGTCGCGCCCGTCGTGATGTGCGGTCACGATGGAAACGCCGGTGGCCCAGCGACCCATCAGCTGGCGGAACCGCGCAGGGTCGACGGAAGAGGGATGGGGAGGCATCGGTCCTCCGCTATTCTTCCCCCCACTTGAAGGCGAGGACCGTACCCGCCCGACACGGCCCCGGCGCATTCGGGGTCACGTTTCGCTCGCGGCCGGGCCGAGGTCCAGGGTTCCAGAACCTCCTTCCGTTAGGTCCAGGCTGGTCCGTCCTCCTTGCACCCGAAGAGCACCTGTGCCGCGCCAGCTCACCGTCATCCGGGGCCGTTCCCATCGAAGATCTACCTGCCCGCCGAAGAGCGACAAACCCTGCAGGGATGCTTGGGCCCACTCGGGTGGGAACTGGGGCGCGACGGTGAGGGTGCGGTCCAGGGCCCGGGGGTGAAGGCCCCACAAGCCCTCGAAGAGCTGAGTCAGGAATGGAGCGATGCTAAACCCGAGCAGGAAGCAGGAGTCGAACGGTTCCGCCCGATCCCCCCGATAGCACTCGTTCAGCATCCCGGCCTCCTGGTCCAACTGCCGGGCCCAGCGGCGCAACCCCTCGACCCCCCGCTTCGTTTGTCCTGCGGCGAAGGCCGCCGCGATCGCCCAGGCCGAGGCGATGGGCCAGACCTGACCGTCGTGGTAGGAGATGGGATTGTACGTCGGGTCCGCGGAGGAGAGCGTGCGGTACCCCCACTCCGTAGCGAGGTCCCCGTTCGCGGCGCGTTCCACCGCGGCGAGGGCTCGATCCGGCGAGAGCAAGCCATGGGCGACGACCTGCAACCCGTTGGGCCGTACTTTGTGCACCAGAGTGCCGTCCGCGCCGATCGTATCGAAGAGGTAATGTTCCTGGTCCCACCAGTAGCGACTCGAAATGGTCTGACGGAGCCGTACGGCCTCCTGACGCCACCGGGGACCATCCGCCTCCCGTCCAATCAAGGGGGCAAGCGCCCCCAATGCCCCCAGCGCTTCGGCCCAGAGTACCTGAATATCCACCGCGTGGGCGCGGCGGTCCGTCGAATCCCAAATCGTGGTATCGTAGGCATCGAAGCCGTAGTGGACCCTGCCGTGCTCCTCCGCCGCCTCGCGGATCCCTTCGGCCTCGTCTCCGTTCCGGATGAGTCCGCTCGTAGGGTCGATTTTCGCCCGCGCCCACTGTTCCACGAGTTGCAGCGGAGCGGCGAACTCTCGAACGAGGGAAACATCCCCGGTGTGTTCGACATACTGCTGGAGAAGGGCCGGATAGTAGAGGGTCGTGTCCGAGGTCCCATAGAGGAAGATCGGGCCGGGACCGATCTGCATGGGGAGTTCCCCGACCGCCCCTCCGAGCACCGGCAGCGGGGCACGGGCCTGGAATCGGAAGACGGAACGGAACGAGTTCGCCACCCACGGGGTATCTCCGAGCCAGAGCACCGCCGGCAACATCCAGGCCAAGTCGCGACACCAGAGCGCGGCGTACCATGGGTAGCCGGCGACGAGACCCACAAACCCCGGTTCCGGGGCGAAGTAGAGGCTGCGCAGCGCATCTCGGGCCAGAAGATAGCCCCGTTCGATCTCGGGTGCGCTGGGCAATTTCATCCGGGGCGTCCGGGCCGTCCACGCCCGTCGGGCCCCGTCGGCCTCGGGTCCCCATCGCTCCGCGTTCTCGAGGAGTTGAGCGGTTCGTTCGGGATGCGCGTGCACCTGCGTTTCCACCCCGCCCCAAATCAGGTACGACACGGTCGTCGGCGCTCCCGACGCGATCGGGATCGTCGTTTCGGCCGTCACCGTATCGAGGGGTCCCCGGTACGGTCGCCTGTCCCACGGTTGCCCGTTGAGCCGGAACGACGTATTCGGGCCGTTCGACGCGAATTCGAGGGCCGAGCCGAAGGCGGTGATCCGGAGGCCGGTCGACGTGCGGTTCACGTCGTACTCGAACGGCTTGATCCCTTCAATCAGCACCGGTGCGAGCTCCGGATGAAAGGTCGTCTCGACTTGAAGGGCGATGGGGGTTGGCGACGAAGTCGAGAACGTCAAACGCCGCCCGACCCCGGGCAGATCCGCCAACGCAACGATTTCCTGGTCGAACTGGAAAGGAGGCGACGCATGTCGGCTCTCGACTCGGGTCCGACTCGAAGTCAGACCGACGAGGCTTTCGGAGAGTCCCCGCCGGGCGCCCTGCGGATCGAGGTACTCCAGCCACCAAGCGCCTGTGAGGCGAACGCCCTCTCCGTACACTCCGCCCCAATCGATGTCCGCTCCCCGGGTCTCCCGAATGAGGGAGAGGTCACCGGAGGCACTCAGCACGGCGGCGGCCGACAGGCCCGTGAGCAGGATGGGGGCCCGGCTATCGACCGTCGACACCCGTCGGAGGGGTTCCACCGGGGGATCGAAAGTCTCGTCCATGCTCACGCACGGGGCTGGGCGCTGATCGGGTCAGAGAACTCGAACCAGACGAGCGGGGGTACTGCAATGTTCTGTAGCTCGAGCCGGACCCGGTGATGGGCGGAATCTTCGGGCACTCCGTCGAGCCGGAACTCGATTCGCTGGCCGGGACGGAGCTCGATTGGCCGAGCCAGTACGATGTCGCTCAGTGGGCGCTCGACGGCATGACCTTCGGTACGCACGAAGACACGTTCCGGAGGGAGGAGCTCTCCATCCCAAGCCACTCGAATGGACGAAAACGCGCCCACGCGAAGCGGCGGATTGAGGAGGGTGAATCCGACGCCGCCGGGCACCGCGTGGAGCGAGCGGGGAGCGTAAACACTTTTTTCCAGGAACTCCGCCACCTGCGCGAGTCGCTCCGCAGAGTGGAGGCCGAACTCGCGGAGCAGCGAGACGGTTTCCCGAAGCAGCCCGACGTCCCCGTGGAGGTGGCGCAGGCTCATGGGGGAGGGTAGCTCCTGAGCGGGTTTAGGCCTTCGACTCCCGAACCAGACGGCCCCCGGCGGGGTACCCCGCGGACTTCATAGTGGGCCAGACCTGCCGGTCCCGAACGGGGGAATTCGGTGGACGTTGTGGTTCTCGGCGGTGGAGGGCTCACCGGACGCTGCGCGGTATGGGACCTCGCCGAAAGCGGAGTATTCGACCAGATCCGCGTCGCGGACCTCGACCGCGCGCTGGCCGACGAGGCCGCCCGCAAGGCCCCGGGCCATGCAAAGGTCACGGCCCACACGGTGGACGTCCGAGACCGATCCGCGCTCGTCGAGCTCCTCGGGGGGGCCCGAGTCTGCGTGAACGCGGTCCAGTACAACTTCAATCTCGATGTGATGGAAGGGTGTCTGGCGGCCGGGGTCGAGTACCTGGATTTCGGCGGGCTATTCCACACGACCAAGAAACAACTCGAGCTGCACGAGCGGTATCGGGCGGCCGGACTGCTGGCGGTTCCCGGGATGGGGCAGGTACCGGGCATCTCGAATATTCTCGCCGCCGCCGCCGCGGATGACCTGGTCTCCGTCGATTCGATCATGGTCCGGGATGGCTGGAAGGATTTCACCCAAGGCGCGCCGCCCGTGGTGTTCACTTGGTCCCCCAGCACCTTCCTCGACGAGATGGTCCTGCCGGCGATGGTGTGGGAGGACGGCGCCTATCGGGAGATGCCCGCGATGAGTGGCGGAGAGGAGTACGAATTCCCGGAGCCGATCGGCCGAACCCGGCTCTACCGAACCCTTCACTCCGAACCCGCGACGTTTCCCGAGTCGTTCCGGTCGAAGGGACTCCGGCATTGCGAATGGAGAGAAGGGGGGCCGGGCATCGATGTGCTCCAACTGCTCGCCGCGTTGGGGCTCGGATCCGACCGGCCGCTCGAAATCCGGGGACATCCCGTGGCTCCCAAGGAGGTCCTGCTCGCCCTCCTGAAGCGGGAGAAGCTCCTCGGCTACCCGGAAGGCGTGCAGGTGGAAGACCGCGAGATCGTGGACGTCGAGGTCCGGGGCACGGACCGCTCCGGGCCCGTCACGCGTCACGCCTACGCCGCATTCCGCTCCAAGCCCGAGTGGGGCGTAGCCGCCACCGAGATCGCGGTCGGCGTGTGTGGATCGATCGCGGCGATCCTTATCGGACAGGGGAAGGCCGTGGGAAAGGGGGTCATCCCGCCCGAACTTTCCATGCCGTTCGGACCGTTCCGGGAGATGCTGGCGACCCGCAGCGTGGTCACCCGGATATGCCCTCCGGAACCCCCGCTCCGGCTCGGTGACAATAAGACGTCCCAGTGAGATTAAGGCACTTTTCAGCGCTCGAACACTCAAAAATCAGCCTGTTAAGTATCAAATTTGAAGATTACATCAACAATATACAATCCAACGATATTCCTGCTTTAGGTTGTATAAGCCTATATCAAGTTCTCTCGCCTCGCCAATTATATATAGGGACATTCGGCTGGCCCGGACCTCTTAGGATGTGTTTTCAATGGCGGACCGGGAAGTCGCCTCTCCGGCGTCGACTCCGGACTCCGACGCGGACGGAATCCTGAGTCCGGACGCTCTCCTTCCCCGCGCCCTCCCCCCGCTCCAAGCCGAAGCGAACGCGACTCCTCCCGGAGCCGTCGAACCACCGGCGACGCCGCCGGCCGAGCCCCCGGCTCCGAAAGAGCACAAGGAATCGAAGGAAGCGCGGGATGCGAAGGAGGCCAAGGACGTCAAGGAGGCCAAGGAAGCCAAGGAGAAGGACGCCGCGGCGGCCGAGGAACCGGTTCCCTTACCGATCTCGATCGCCCGACTCGTTCCGAAGCTCAAGAAGAGCGCGAAGCTCTTCGAAGAGGGCAAGAAGCGCATCCCGAACTCGACCAGTTCGTTGATCCGGGTCGCCTCCTACGACCCCTGTCCCCCGTTCATTGCGAAGGGCAAGGGCCCCCGGATTTGGGACGAGGACGGCAACGAGTATCTCGACTTCAACCTCGCGTACGGTTGCCTCATCAACGGCCATGCCCACCCCCAGATGGTCAAGGCGATCCAGAAGCAGGCCGAACTGGGATTCCACTTTGCCTCCCCGACCGAGCTCGAGATCGAGGTCGCCACGCTGTTCCAAAAGCTCGTCCCGAACGCCGAGCGGGTCGCGTTCTGCTCGAACGGGTCCGATGCGACGATGAACGCGATCCGGATCGCCCGGGCCGTGACGGGCAAGGATGGGATCCTGAAGTTCGAGGGACATTACCACGGTCAGCACGACTACGCCCTGATCAGTGCGGAAGCTCCGCCGATCGTTGCCGGCCTCGATGAGTATCCCCGGCCCATGCCCAACTCGGCCGGCATTCCCCCCGGCGTCACCGACTACGTGACCGTGGCCCCGTACAATTCGATCCCTGCGCTCGAGCGGATGGTGAAGCGGTACCGGGACAAGATCGCGGCCGTCATCCTCGAACCCGTCATGGCCAACGCGGGCATCATTCCCCCGGCGCCGGATTATCTGAAGCAACTCCGGGAGATCACCACGGCCAACGACATGCTCCTCATCTTTGACGAGGTGTTCACCGGCTTCCGGATCGGTCCTGGGGGAGCCCAGGGGGTCTACAAAGTGGAGCCCGACCTGTCCTGCTGGGCCAAGGCCCTCGGCGGTGGCGTGCCGATCTCGGCCGTGTCAGGGAAGGCGGAGTACATGGACCAGATCGCGCCGGGCCGCATCTCCTTCGGGGGCACCTACTTCGCGAACTCCCTCACGCTGGCCGGCGCCTATGCGAATCTCCGGCTGCTCCAGATCGGCGGCGCGGAGATCTACGACCGCTTCACGCGGCTCACGGCCAAGATGGAGCGCGGTATCGAAGCCGCGGCCCGCGACGCCAAGCTGCCGGTCCTCGTCCAGTCGGTGCCCGGCATGCTCCAGTTCTTCTTCACTCGCCGGAAGAAGATCACGAACTACCGGGAGTCGTTGCAGATCGACTGGAACCTCTACCTCCGGCACCACCAACTCCTCCTCGACAAGGGGATCTACATTCACCCCGACAATTACGAGCGGCTGACGTTCTCCACGACCCACTCGGACAAGGACATCGAGCACTTCCTGGCGGTCACGAACGAGACCCTCTCCGAGTTGAAGGCCCTCCCGCGGGACTACGCCCTCTGAACGCGACCGAGCGACCGTCCGCGAGGTGACCCCGTGAGTGAGTGGGACGTCATCGTCATCGGAGGCGGGCACAACGGGTTGGTCGCGGCCAACTACCTGGGCCGCGCCGGAGCCCGCGTCCTCGTTCTCGAGCGTCGGCCGATGGTCGGCGGCGCCGCGATCACGGAGGAGACGTGGCCGGGCTTCAAGATCAACACTTTCTCCTACGTCGCGGGACTCCTGCGCCAGGAGATTGTCGACGAGCTCGAGCTCCCGAAGTATGGGTACCGAACGATCCTCTACGACCCGCAGTATTGCATGCCGTTCCCCGACGGCCGGGCCCTGAAGCTCTGGGTCGACACGGACCGAGCCTCCCGGGAGATCGCGAAATTCTCGGTCAAGGACGCTCGAACCTATCCGAAATACGTCGAGTACCGGGACCGCGTGCTGGAGCTGATCGAGCCCGTGATGCTCGCCCCGCCTGCCCCGCTGGCCGAGATGTTCCAGATGTTCTCCACGCCGGAGACCGAGACGCTGGTCCGGGACCTCTTCCTCCGAAGCGCCCAGGACCTCCTGGACGAATGGTTCGAGTCCGACGAACTGAAGGCGGTCCTGGTGCCCAACGCGGTCATCGGAACGATGTGCGGTCCCAACACGCCGGGCACAGCCTACGTGCTGGCGCACCACAACGTGGGGAACCTCGACGGGCACAAGCAGGTCTGGGGATTCTCTGTCGGAGGCATGGGGGGGATTACCCAGGCGCTCGCCCGCGCCGCGGTAGCGAACGGGGTGCAGATCCGGACCGGAGTGGCGGTGAAACAACTCGTGGTCCGCGAGGGGACGGTCACCGGGGTCGAGACCTCCTCCGGAGAGACGATCTCGGCACGAAGGATCGCCTCAAATGCCGACGCCCAAACGACCTTCCTCAAGCTCGCCCCACCGGGGTCGCTCCCGGCGGAGTTCGAAAAAGAGGTTCGCGGCATCCGGTCCCGGGGAGCCGCGCTCAAGTTCAACGCCGCGCTGTCGGCGCTCCCCGAGTTCACGGCGGTTCCGGGCGCTCCCAGTGACGCCCACCGCTCGACCGTCGATATCGCTCCCTCCCTCGACTATCTCGAGCGGGGGTACCGGGACGCGATGGAGGGCCGGTTCTCGACCCAGCCGTTCATCGAAATGCTGTTCCAGAGCGCCCTCGACCCCTCAGTCGCGCCCCCCGGGAAGCATACCTTGACGTGTTTCGTCCAATACGCGCCCACGGAGCTTCGAGGGACCGATTGGGATTCCTACAAAGCGACGGCGGCGGAGCGGGTCCTGGACACGATCGAAGAGTACGCGCCCACTATCCGAAAGGTCGTGGAGCATTGGCAGCTGATCTCCCCCAAGGACATCGAGAACACGCTCGGCATGACGGGCGGCAACATCTTCCAGGGCGATATCACCCCGGACCAGATCCTCTCGTTCCGACCGGTGCCGGGCTGGGTGCAGTACCGGACCCCTCTGCCCGGACTCTACCTGTGCGGTTCCGCGGCCCATCCCGGAGGCGGTGTGACCGGCGCCGCCGGCCACAACGCCGCCCAGATCATTCTGGAGGATCTGCGGGGTACGGTGGCCTCCGCACCCCGCTCTGCTCCGGAAGCCATCCGATGACGTCGCTTCCGAAGGATGGGGCGGTGTTCCCGTTCGCGGAGATCCGGGAGCGACGGAAGCGCACCGGGGGGCTTTACCTCGAATTCCTGCGGATGCCGGCGATGAGCGTGGGCTTCTACGCCTTGCACGTCGGCGGCGTCGACCCCCAAACACCCCACCGCGAGGACGAGATCTACTTCGTCATTCACGGTCGGGGTGCGATCACGATCGCGGGCCGGGATTGGCCCGTGGAAACGGGCATGACGATCTTTGTGGCCAAAGGGGTGGACCACCGCTTCCACTCGGTCACGGAGGCTCTCGAGCTCCTGGTCGTCTTCGCGCCGGAAGAGTCCCCGGAGGGGGCCTCCGGACCCCCGACCCTCGGCGCCGGCGGCGGGGCGCCGAGGGCCCGGGGAAGGTATCTTAGCCCCCAACCCGTGGGGGGGGCCGACACGAGATGGGCCGTTCCCGTAGCGACCTGGTTGTCTTCGTCGCCAAGCGGTTGCTACAGCTGATTCCCGTGCTTCTGGGCGTGATTGTCATCACGTTCTTCTTCACGCACATCGCGGTTTCGAACCCGTGCTCGATCTGGTCGGGACCCAAGGCCTCGCCCTCGACGATCGCCGCCTGCGTGAGGAACAATCACTTCAATGATTCGTTGCCCGTCCAGTTCTACTACTACCTCTCCGGCCTCGTCAGCGGAAACTGGGGGACGGACCCGCTCTTCCACACCCCGGTGCTTCCCTATCTGCTCACCACGTTCCCGGCGACGCTGGAACTGGTGCTCACCGCCACGGTGATGATGGTCTTCGTGGGCATCCCGCTGGGCGTCGTGGCGGCGGCCAGCAACGGCCGGATCGCGGACCACCTGGTACGGATCTTCTACCTGAGCGGCTGGGCCACCCCGACCTACATCGCGGGGGTGGTGTTGGCGATCGGGTTAGGGCCGCTGCTCGGGGTGAGCGGAGGGGCCTTTTCCACTCCCAATTCGCCCGTGCCGACCATCACCCACATGTCGGTCATCGACTCGCTGATCGCGCTCAACCCCTCGGCGACCGCCGACGCGATCGAGCACCTGATCCTTCCGGCCATAGCGCTCGCCTTCATCAATATGGGTATCGCGACGCGAATGACCCGAACGTCGATGCTCGAGATCCTGCCCCTCGAGTTCGTCAAGACCGCCCGGATGAAGGGCCTCGGGGAGTTCCTGGTCCTCTACAAGCATGCCCTGCGGAATGCCCTCATCACGACGGTCACCGTGCTGGGGGTGACGGCGGGTACGATGGTCTCCGGTACCGTCGTCGTGGAATCGATCTTCAAGTGGCCCGGCCTGGGCCTCTACGCGTACGATGCGATCACGGGGTACGACTTCGCCGGTACGATCGGGGTCGTGATATTCTTCGCGATCGTCGTGGTCGTGGCGAATCTGATCGCGGACGTGCTCTACGGGGTCCTCGACCCCCGAGTGGAGTGGCGCTAGATGGCCGCCGCCACCGCCCCGATCCGCGCGGCGGCCGGAGCCTCCGGGTCGACGGTACCGGCCCGCCCCCGGGGCCAGCTCTGGGCGAACATTCTCCTGATCCTGCGGATCCTAGCGGCGAACCCGCTGACCCTGATCGGGTTCATTCTGGTCGTATTCGTCTCCGTCGCCGCGTTACTTATTGCCGTGGTCCCGGCCACGACCCAGCTCGTCTTGGGGCACAGCCTTTCGATCCTCCCGTACCCGGCCCTCGATGCCGGCGCGTTCGCTCCGGGCCAGGCGCCCACGGCGGCGCACTGGTTCGGCACGGATGCCGGGGGCGCCGACGTCTTCACGAACGTCGCAACGGCCCTGCCCACGGACCTCGGGATCGGTTTCAGCGTCGCGGGCATCTCTCTCATCATCGGAAGTCTCCTCGGCCTGGTGGCGGGCTTCTGGGACACGCCCGGTACGTTGTCGTCGATCGCCTCGACCGCCATCCTCCGGGTCACGGACATCTTCCTCTCGTTCCCGACGCTGGTCCTCGCGCTGGCGATCACTGCGGCGTGGGGGCGGGGAGAGATCCAATCGGAACTCGCGGTCATTGTTACGTGGTGGCCTTTCTACGTTCGGCTCACCCGGGGCGAGGTGCTGTCCATCAAGGTCCAGCCCTACGTCATCGCCGCGCGGGCCGCCGGCGTCTCCGAGACCAAGATCCTGTTCCGGCACGTCGTCCGGAATCTGCTCGAACCCCTGGCGGTCTACTTCAGTCTCGATGTCGGCACCGTCATCGTGACCTACTCCACGATCTCGTACGTCGGGGTCGGAGTGCCCCCCTCGATCCCCGAGTGGGGCAATTTGATGTTCTCCTACCAGGACAACCTGCTGACGCAGCCCTGGACCGTCCTTTCCGTCACGGCGGCGATTTTCATCACCGTGCTGGCGTTCAGCCTGCTCGGCGACGGTCTCCGGGACATCCTCGACCCCCGCAGCCGCCGGATCATGTCTACGACCGCCGTGGCCTCGACCGGAGGGGAACGTCCATGACCCCCCGGACGTTCGTCTCGCCTTACGGAAGGAGGTGATCGGCTGCCCGAATCGCTGCTGCGGATCGAGCATCTCTCCGTCGACTACGCGGTGGGTGCCGGAACGTTCCGGGCCCTCAACGACGTGTCGCTGGAGCTGGCTCCGGGTCGGGTCGTGGGAGTGGTCGGGGAGACCGGTTGCGGGAAGAGCACCCTCGGTCACTCGATTCCCCGGCTGTTGCCGGAGCCTCCGGCCCGGGTGCGATCGGGCAAGATCATCTTCCAGGGCACCGACCTCCTCAAGATCCCCAAGTGGCGGATGCCCGGGGTCCGCGGCACCGGCATCGGCATGATCTTCCAGGAGCCGATCAACTCCCTCAACCCGGCGTTCCGGGTCGGGGACCAGATCGCCGAATCCGTACGGATCCGGAAGATGCGCGAGCAGGGGGTGACCCCCCGCGTGAAACCCGAGGTGAAGGGATTCGACTACTCGAAACGGGAACTCCCCAGGGCCTCCGACGTCGTCACGGGGCCGTTCATTCCGCCAAACGTGGCCCAGACGCTCAAGGCGAAGGGCCCGCCGCTCACGAAGGAGATCCACAAGGAGGTGCTCGATTTCCTCCGGCTCGTCCGGATCAACGACCCCGAGCGAATCGTGAATCTGTTCCCGCACGAGCTGTCGGGTGGCATGCGTCAACGGATCATGATCGCCATGGCATTGAGCGGCAAGCCGGCCCTCCTCATCGCGGACGAACCCACGAGCGCGCTCGACGTGACGATCCAGGCGCAGGTGCTGACGTTGATGAAGGAACTGATGGAAGAGGTGCAGACCTCCATCCTGTTTATCAGCCACGACCTCGGCGTGATCGCCGAGATGTCGGACGATGTCGGCGTGATGTACGCCGGCCACATAGTCGAGTTCGGCCCGGTCGCCGAGATCTTCGATTCCCCCCGACACCCGTACACCAAGTCGCTGTTGCGCTCGATCCCGAACAAGTACAAGGACGAGGGCGTCCTCCCGTCCCTGTCGGGCTCCGTTCCCAACCTGTCGAAACTCCCGGACGGATGTTCGTTCAACCCGCGCTGTCCGCTGGCCCGGGACGTCTGCCGGAAGAAACCGGAGCCCCCGCTCGCCGTCCTGCCCCCCGGCCCCCTCGGCTTGCTGCACAAGTCGGCCTGCTGGTTCCCGGAGGAGGTGCCGACGATGCCATGAGCGCCGCCCAACCCCTCGTACAGGTCGAGGACATCCAGAAGTACTTCCCGCTCACGCGCTCGCTGACCGAAACGATCCGGCGGCACGCGAAGCTCGCGATCCGGGCCGTCGATGGCGTCTCGTTCAACGTGAACCCCGGCGAGACGGTGGGCCTGATCGGGGAATCCGGTTCGGGCAAGACCACCCTGGGCTGGCTCATCTCTCGGTTGCACGAGCCGACGGGCGGCCGCATCCTCTTCGAGGGCCAGGACGTGGCCCATCTCCAGGGCTCGAAGCTCCGGGCCTGGCGCCGGAACGTCCAGGTGGTCTTCCAGGACCCCGTCGGGTCGCTCGACCCGCGCATGCGGGTCTGGGAGATCGTCAGCGAACCCATCCGGGCCCAGGAGCCCGGGCTCCGCAAACAGGAGCTCCGCCGTCGGGTCGCCGAGCTTCTCCCCACCGTCGGCCTGATGCCCGAATGCCTCGACCAGTACCCCCACGAATTCTCCGGCGGCGGCCGCCAGCGACTCTCGCTGGCCCGGGCCCTCAGCCTGCATCCGAAGCTGATCGTCCTGGACGAGCCGACGAGCGCCCTGGACGTCGCGGTGCAGGCCCAGATCCTGAACCGGCTCGTCGCGCTCCAGTCGGAGTTCGGATTCGCCTATCTGCTGATCACCCACAACGTGTCGGCGGTCAAGTACGTCGCCGACCGGGTGGCGGTCCTCTACCTGGGGAAGCTCGCCGAGGTCGGGACCGTTCGCGAGGTGCTGGAGCACCCGACCCACCCGTACACCAAGGCGCTCCTCGCCGCGCTGCCGGTGCCCGATGTCCGTCGCCGACGGGCCCGTTTCCGCATTTCGGGCGAGATCCCGACGCTGATCCGGCCGCCGCCAGGATGCCGATTCGCCACGCGCTGTCCGTTCGTCATCGACCGGTGCCGGGTCGAGGAGCCCCTCCTCCGGAGCATCGGCAGCGACCCGACGCACCTGGCGGCCTGCCATCGGGCCGAAGAGGTCGTGGACATCCCACCGGAGACCCTCATGGCGATGGAGGGGAGCGGGGCGACCCCGTCGCCCATCGCGCCCGGAAGCTCCCTGGTGGGGACCACCGCGTCGTAAGCCCGCGCGCGCGGGCCCCGGATCACTTGAGATAATCCGTATTGTAGATCAGCTGGAAGCCGATCCCGCTCCCCATCGGGTTCGGGACGATGCCCTGCAGGTCGACGTTGTAGACCTGGAAGGAGGTCGGGATGACCAGCCAGGCGTCCGTGTAGTTGTAGTACATGTAGTTCGTAATGTCACCGTAGTACTGAGACGCCGCTGCGACGGTCGTGCTCTCGGCGGCCTCGTAGAACCACTGGTCGACCTGGGGGCTCGCGAACTCGGCCATGCACAGGTTGTAGCCGCCCTCGCTCCACGCGTTGAGCTCGGTCGGGTCATCCGGACCCACGTAGTCGCCGGTGTAGTAATCGAGTCCGATGTAGAACGGCCCGCTGTTCGCGGAGGTGGCGGAGATGCACTGGCCCGCGCCGTTCTCCGATTGCTCCTCGACCAGTTGGTCGATGCTCATCGGGACGAGGTTGAGCGGGACGTCGATGGCCGCGAGGTCGGTCTTGAGCAGTTGGGCCACGGTGTTCCAGTCCCCGGTCTGAATGTATTCGAAATTGATCCCGTTCGGGAACAGGTGCGTGAGTCCCCCGCTCGAAATGGGCCAGGGAGAGTTGTCCATCTCCTGCATCGCAAGCGAGACGTTGTAGGAGTAATTGGCCAGATTATTCGAGTTGTAATCCGGATACCCTGGGGGGATCGGTCCCACCCACTTGGTGCCGTAACCGCCGAACCCGTAGGAGATGATCTGGTTGTAGTTGATCGCGTGAACGACGGCCGCCCGGACGGACAAGTTGGTGAAGGGATTCACCGGTTCGCCGGGAATGTTGGGCTGCTGGTCCATGTAGATCCAACCGGAGAAGCTGAGCCCGCCGTACACCGGCGGGAGCGGTTTGACGACCAGGCACTTTTGGCCCTGTAGTTCGTTGATCTGGGACGGGCCGATGTACGCGAAGGAACCCAGCGCTGCCGCGCCAGTCTGCATGTTTTCGACCACAATCGTGGGGTTCTGCTGGAACGATACATCGATCGACGTCTTGGCCGGCTGCAGATTGTTGTACCCCGGGTTGGCTGCCGCGATCGACTGAGCCCAATAGTTGTGGTTCGGCGACAACGTGTAGCCCGTCGAAGGGGACCAGAAGGTGAGGTTGTAGGGGCCGCTGCCCATCATGTTGTTCGACATGTAGCTGCTCGCCTGATTGACCTGAATTCCTCCGTTGGCGGCGATGTAGATCGGGTCTTGGGCCGCAAATCCCGGGGTCGCGAGTTGGTCGAGCAGGAAGGGGTACGGGGCCGGGCCCTGGTAGTCCACAGAGCCGGCGCCAATGTTGAGCTCGATCGTCGAGGCGTTGATGACCTGAAAGGACTGATTGTGGGCGGTCATGATGGACAACAGGCCTGAGGGCGGGCTATTCACGATGGCAAGGGTATCCATCGAGTTGAGTACGCCGGCCATCCAGTCCTGGGAATTCGTCTGGCTCTGCGTATAGGAGTCGTTGTCGTACGTTAAGCCGGGGAGGAAGAAGTTCTCCTCCTGCAGATAGACGAGCGGCTGGTTCATCACCATGCCGCGGTAGAGCGAATACCACATCACGTAGGCATTGATCGGGTCCCCGTTCGAGAAGTACTCGTGCGGCCAGAGCGTGAAGTTCCAGTGGGTGCCATCGGCGGAGGTGCTCCAGTTCTCTGCGAGGAGCGGCACCTGATAGTTCGGGCCCAGAGTCGGCCCGGCGACGGCGTTCGGCCCGTATTCGGTATTGTTGTAGAAGACGAGGGTCTGGTAGACCTGTTGCACGACCCCCCATCCCGGCGTCGTGTAGGTCACCGCGGGGTCCAGCGAGTCCGGAACCTCGGGTTGATCGATGACAATGGAGTTCGGTGTCGAAAGGGAGCAGGTGGCGGCTTGGGTCGCGGCCTTGCTCAAGCCGTAGTACGCCCCACTCGCCGACAGCGCGGTTAGCACTGCGACGACCACAGCTGCAATTCGAATCGAACGGGGATCCATCGAATCCCTCCTAACGGTCGGCGCGAAGATGTGGACCCCGCTCTTAAACCCTAGGATGACGGGTTTTGCCCGAATTTCCGCTGGCGGAGGATAGGCTCCCGAATTTGCCGTCGATAACATCTTTTACCGTGGCGGTGTGGCGCCTTCGGCGATGCGTATGGCGACCTCAAAAATGCTGGTCGGAGGCGAATGGGTCGAATCTTCGTCCGAGGGGACTATTCCCGTCGTAAGCCCGTTCACGGGGAAGTCGATCGGCGAGGTTCCGAAGGGAACGCGCGAGGATATTCGCAGGGCAATCGACGCCGCGCGCGAGGCCTTCGACAAGGGTCCGTGGCCCCGGATGCCGGCTCGGGCACGGGGGGAAGTCTACCTCAAGGCCGCCCAACTCTTGCAGCAGCGGGCGCCCGCCATCGCGGAACTCGAGAGCCGGAACCAGGGCAAGACGATCAAGCAGGCCGCGGACGTGGACATTCCCGGCTCGATCGACAACCTGATCTTCTATGCCGGGGCCGTTCGAACGCTCGACGCGAAGAGCCCCCAGGAGTTCCTCGGGGACGGCACGACGATCTTCCGACGCGAGCCGGTCGGCGTCATCGGGTCGATCACGCCTTGGAACTACCCTTTCATGATGGCGGTCTGGAAGATCGGGCCGGCCCTCGTCACCGGCAATACGGTGGTTCTCAAGCCCGCCAGCTGGACCCCCCTGAGCACGCTCGAACTGGCCCGAGCGTTCACCGACGCCGGACTTCCGTCCGGGGTGTTGAACGTCGTCACCGGTCCGGGTCCGGAAGTCGGCAACGAGCTTTGCGTCAACCCGAAGGTCGACATGGTCTCCCTGACGGGCGACACGGCGACCGGCAAGAAGATCATGGAAGCGGCGAGCAGCACGGTGAAGCGGATTCAGCTCGAACTGGGAGGCAAGGCGCCGTTCATCGTCTTCGAGGACGCGGACATTCCGGCGGCGGTGGAAGGAGCGATGGTCGGCGGCTTTGTCAACGGGGGCCAGGACTGCACGGCCGCCACCCGGATCATCATCCACAAGAACGTGCGCGAGAAGTTCGAGAAGGGACTCCTCGAACGGATCAAGGTCGTTCGGGTCGGCGACCCGTCCTCCCGCTCAACCGACCTCGGCCCGTTAGTGCACGCGAGCCACCAGAAGAAAGTGCTCGAGTGGGTCGAAAAGGGGAAGGATGAAGGCGCCAAACTCCGAGTTGGGGGTACCGAGCCCGGAGGCAAGCTCAAGCAGGGAGCCTTCGTTAACGCAACCGTATTCGACCAGGTCGCTCCGGACATGCAGATCGCCCAGCGGGAGATCTTCGGACCGGTCCTGGACGTGATCGAGTTCGAAAAGTTCGACGAGGCCATCGAGATCGCCAACGGAGTGGACTACGGACTCGCCGGCAGCGTGTGGACGCAGAACGTTCGCACGGCGATGCGCGCCGCCAACGCGATCCGGTTCGGTGATGTGTGGGTCAACGACCACCTGCCGATGGGATCGGAGACCCCGCACGGCGGTTTCAAGCAATCCGGTTTCGGGAAGGACCTTGGGGCGGACTCGCTCAACGATTACACGGTCGTGAAGAACCTCTACATCGACCTCACTGGCCAGGCCCGAAAGAGCTGGCACTACACGGTCTACGGCGACCCGGGATAGGCCGCATCGGCGCGGGGAGTCATGGCATCGGCGGGGCCCGAGGAGACCGGTCTTCTCTTCATCGGGGGAGAGTGGGTCGCCTCCCGCTCCGACCGGTGGCAGGAGGTCCACGACCCTTCGACCGGCCGTCGGCTCGGGCGCGTGTCTATCGCGTCCCGGGAGGAAGCCTCCGCCGCCGTCGACGCCGCCGCAGGGATGGAAGAGTCGTGGGGATCGACCGCGATCCACGAACGCGCGCGGTTGTTGCGAGCTCTCGCGGACCGCCTCGCCGCCGACCAGGTGGACATGGCTCGACTCATCGCGCAGGAGGTCGGGAAGCCGATCGTCGACGCGCGCGTCGAGGCGACGCGGGCGATCACCGTCTACCAGCTAGCAGCCGACGAAGCCCGCCACCTGACGGGCGAATCGTTCCCGGCCGACGCCTACGCGTATCCGGTGGGCAACGAACGTCGGTTCCTCTTCTCGGTCCGGGACCCGATCGGGGTCGTCGTCGCCATCAGCCCGTTCAACTTCCCGCTCAATCTCCTCTCCCACAAAGTCGCTCCCGCGCTCGCGGCGGGCAATCCGGTCGTGATCAAGCCGACCAGCACCGCGCCTCTGACGGCCCTTCGGCTCGCGAAACATGCCGAGGCCGCCGGATTCCCGAAGGGTGTGATCAACGTCGTCGTGGGACCGGGGGGAGAGGTCGGCGACACCCTGGTGGAACATCCCCGGACCCGGCTCGTGACCTTCACGGGGTCGACGGTCGTGGGAAAGAGCATCGCGGAGAAGGCCGGGCGGCACGCGAAGCGGGTGATCCTCGAAATGGGCGGCATGGACCCGTTCATCGTCCTCGATGACGCGCCGCTCGACGTCACGGTGGCGGCCGCCGTTCGTGGAGCGTTCGGATACTCCGGCCAGGTGTGCACCGCGTCGAAGCGGTTGCTGGTCTCCGACGCCGTGGCCGACCGGTTCGCACAGGCCCTCACCGAGCGGGCGGGGAAGCTGAAGATGGGCCTCGCGCTCGCCGAGGATACGCAAGTCGGTCCGGTGATCGACCCGGCCACGCTGGACCGGATGGACCGCCTCATCGGGGATGCGGTGTCTCATTCGGCCAAAGTACTCCTCGGCGGCCAACGGGCTTCGGAACTCGCGCCCGGTTACTTCTATCGGCCCACGGTCCTGGATTCGGTCACGGTCGAGTCCAAGATCGCCCAGGAGGAACCGTTCGGGCCCGTCGTGCCGATCCTCCGGTTCCACGACATCGATGAAGCCATCCAGATCGCGAACGGGACCCCCTACGGGCTCCAAGCGGCGGTCTACACGAACGACCTCAAACGCGCCTTCGCCATCGCGAAGCGGATCCACGCCGGGGGCGTCCACATCAACGACCCGACTTCGTTGCGCTGGGATGCATTGCCGTTCGGCGGTGTGAAGGAGAGCGGTCTGGGCCGCGAAGGGCTCCGGTACGCGATGGAAGAGATGACCGAGGTCAAGCTGATCTCGGTGAACTACGGCTGAGCCCGACGGTCAATCGTTCGGGAGGCCAGAGCCGGACGTACGACGTCGTGGTGATCGGAGGGGGCCACAATGGCCTCACCGCGGCGGCCTATCTCGCCCGGGGCGGCGCCAAAGTGCTCGTGCTCGAACGGCGACTGTTCGTGGGCGGTGCTTGCATCACCGAGGAAACCTGGCCGGGATACCGGATCAACACCTATGCCTATCTGGCGGGGATGCTGAGCGCGAAGGTCATCGACGAGCTCGGACTCGCCCGGCTCGGCTACCGCACGATTCCGCACGATCCGGAGGGATTCCTGCCCTTCCCGGATGGCCGGTCCCTGACGCTGTGGAGTGACACCGCCCGGACCCAGAAGGAGATCGGTCGGTTCTCGAAGCGGGACGCGGAAGCCTACCCCCGCTACGTAGAGCACTGGGCGGATATCCTTCAACTCCTTGAGCCGATCCTCGGGGGGACCCCACCCTCGTTGCGAGCCCTTGCCGAGCAGTTCCGCGGGCCGGTGTACGAACGCCTCCTGCGGGACCTCGTCCTGCGAAGTGCCGAGGATTTTCTGTCGGAGTGGTTCGAGTCGGACGAACTCAAGGCGGCGCTTGGTTTCAGCGCGTGCGTCGGGGCGTTCACCAGTCCACGGCGGCCCGGAACGGCCTACGTGCTCGCCCACAACAGCGTCACCGAGCTTGGGGGCCGCGCCGGTGCCTGGGGATTCGCGATTGGTGGAATGGGACGGACCACGGAAGCCCTGGCGCGGGCGGCGCAGGGATTCGGAGCCGAGGTTCGGACCGGCGTGGGGGTCCGGTCGCTTACGCTCCGGGACGGTCGCGTGACCGGGGTGGAGCTTGACGGGGGTCAACACGTCGAGGCCCGGGCCGTCGCTTCCGGCGTCGACATCAAACGCACTTTGCTTACGCTGGCGCCGCCGGATTCCGTCCCGGAGGAGGTCCGGCGCCAAGTCCAGAGCTTCAAGACCTACTCGACCACCCTCAAGTTCAACGCCGCGCTCCGGCGGCTGCCGCGGTTCCGCTCCCAGCCGGATGTGCCGGGGCCTCACCATCAGGCGTCGGTGATGATCGGACCGTCGCTCGATTACCTGGACCGGGCGTACGTAATGGCGAGTGCCGGCCGGCTCTCGGACCCCCCGTTCGCCGAGATCCTGTTCCAAAGTGCGGCCGATCCCTCCGTCGCGCCTCCCGGTCACCACACGATGACCTGCTCCGTGAAGTACGCGCCGCGGACGCTGGCGGGAGCCTCGTGGTCTGGCCACCGGGCCGCCGCGGCGGACTTGGTGTTGAGCACGCTCGAGGAATACGCCCCGGACATCCGCGAGGTCGTGGAACACGTGCAAGTGATCACGCCAGAGGACATCGAGACGACCCTCGGAATGACCGGGGGCAGCTGTTTCCACGGCGACTTGACCCCCGACCAGATGTTCTCGATGCGCCCGTTCCCGGGCGCGAGCGGGTACCGCTTGCCGTTGCCGGGTCTCTATCTCTGTGGCTCCTCGGCGCATCCCGGGGGCGGGGTCACCGGGGTTCCGGGGCGGAACGCGGCCCAGGTAATCCTGGCCGACCTCCGGCAGGACGGCGCTCGAAGCCCGGGGTAAAGGCCGACGCCGGCAGTGCTCCGAGCCGGGTCTTAAATAGCGGAACCGGGCTGGCCCGCGCGTGTCCCCCTATGACGTCCTCATCATCGGTGGAGGGCACAATGGACTCGTAGCAGCCTCCTATCTCGGCAAGGCCGGCGCGAAGGTCCTCGTGCTTGAGCGACGGCCCGTAGTTGGTGGAGCTGCCGTGACCGACGAGCCCTGGCCCGGCTACCGTATCAATACGTTCTCGTACGTCGCCGGACTCCTCCGGCCCCAGATCGTGGAGGACCTCCAGCTCCAGTCCTACGGTTACGAAACTATCCTCTACGACCCTCAATCCTTTGTCCCGTTCCCGAACGGAAAATCCCTGAGTCTCTGGAACGACACCGAAAAGACGCAGAAGGAGATCGCCAAATTCTCGGCGAAGGACGCCGCGATCTATCCGAAGTACGAAGAGTACTGGGACAACGTTCTCGACCTCGTCGAGCCCCTCCTGCTCGCGCCGCCGGTTCCACTTCAGGAACTCGTGGGGATGTTCGAAGGCCCCCAGGCCGAGGAGCTGGTCCGGGAGCTGTTCCTTCTCAGCGCGTGGGATTTCCTCAACGAATGGTTCGAGTCCGACGAGGTCAAGGTCAGCTTCGCGACCAACGCGGTCATCGGGGAGATGTGCGGCCCAAAAACGCCGGGCACCGCCTACGTCCTCGCCCACCACAACATCGGCGTCCTCGATGGGCAACGCAAGGTCTGGGGATTCGCGAAGGGGGGCATGGGACGGATCTCCGAAGCCCTCGCGGCCTCCGCCCGGCACCACGGGGTCGAAATTCGGACGGGCGTCGGGGTCCAACGGATCCTGCTACGGGACGGCCAGGCCGTCGGGGTCGAGACCTCGACCGGCGAGCAGATCCACGCCCCCGTCGTCGCGTCCAACCTCGATGTGAAGCGCACCCTGCTCGAGCTCACGCCGGCGGAGGCCGTGCCGGCGGATATCCGGAGGCAGGTCGAGCGGTTCCGGACCCGCGGCGCGGCGCTCAAGTTCAACGCCGCCCTCGACAACCTCCCGGATTTCACCGCCGCGCCCGGGCGCCCCGGTCCGCATCACAAGGGCGCCGTCGAGATCGTTCCGTCCATGGAGTATCTCGAGAGGGCCTTTGACGACGCGAAATACGGCCGCTTCTCGACGCATCCCTTCCTCGACATGGAGTTCCAGAGCGCGTCGGACCCGTCGATGGCGCCGCCCGGAAAGCACGTCATGACGGCCTTCGTGATGTACGCGCCACGGGACCTCGTGGGAACCACGTGGTCCGAATTCAAGCCGACCGCCGGCGAACGATGTCTCGACACCATCGCCGAGTACGCGCCCGACATCCGAAAGGACGTCCATCACTGGCAGGTGATCTCGCCGGAGGACATCGAGAACACGCTCGGCATGTCGGGGGGGAACATCTTCCAGGGCGACATCACCCCGGACCAGATTTTCTCGTACCGGCCCATCCTCGGTTGGGCGAACTACCGGACCCCGATCCCCGGCCTCTACTTCTGCGGGTCCACCGCCCACCCGGGCGGCGGAGTCACGGGCGCGCCCGGCTACAACGGCGCGCAGGCGATCCTCGAAGACCTGCCCACGATCAAGAAAGGCTAGGGTGTCGATGCCGTCTCGGAAGGCGCCCGCGACGCGTGGGAAGAGGCCGGGCCCGGATTACTGGGCCCGCTACCGCGAGCTGTTCCCGCGCTACTTCTGGTCGGAGGAAACGCGGCTTGCAAGCATCATCGTCGCCGATGCGAAAGGTTCTCGGGTCCGCGATACATCGGGGAAGTCGTACATCGACCTCACGAGCCAATGGGCGACGAACAACCTGGGCAACGTGCCGGACGAGGTCTTAGACGTGGCCGTCCAGGCGCTCACCCGCTACGGATTCCTGACCTATTTCATGACCCCGCACCTCCCGATGATCGAGCTCGCCGAGCGGCTGATCGAGAACCGTCCGTCGCCCAACCTGTCGCGCGTGTTCCTCGAACTCTCAGGGACCGGGGCCGCCGAAGGGGCCGTGAAGTACGCCGTCGAGGCGAGCCATCGGCCGCTGATCCTGAGCTTCCTCGGGCAGTACCACGGCCTGTCCATCGGGACCGGCTTGGTCGGCAGCCTGAGTTCCCACGAGCGTCGATACTGGGAGGCCTGGGGCGGCGGGGCGCTCCACGCCCCCTATCCGTTTCCTTATCGGCGTCCCAAGGGAATGACGCCGGAAGACTACGGCGAGTGGGTCCTGAGTTACATCGAGGACCAGATCCTGGGTCGGCTGGCGGAACCCGACCGGATCGCCGGCGTCATCCTCGAGCCGATCGCCTGCGAGGCCGGCATCTGGATCCCTCCGGCGAACTTCGTCCGGGGCCTGGCCAAACTCTGCGAGGCGCACGACTGGTTCTTCATCGACGACGAGGTCGAGACCGGTCTCGGCCGCACCGGCAAGATGTGGGCCATCGAACACTTCGGCGTCGCGCCGGACCTGATGGCGATCGGGAAGGGAATCTCCGGCGGGGTGATGCCGATCGCCGCCGTGATGGGCACCGAGGAGGCCATGGGCGAGGCGATGGTCGCCGCCGGCACGACCTTCGCGGGGCACCCGGCGGCCTGTGCGGCCGCTAGCAAGACGCTCGAGATCCTGCGCCGGGACAAGGTCCCTGAGCGGTCGGCCCGTCTCGGCGCCGCGGCGCTGAAGCGCATGAAGGAATGGGAACGGCTCCCGAACGTGGGAGAGGTGCGGGGCTTGGGCCTCTGCCTCGCCGTCGAACTGGTCCAGGACAAGCGCTCCCGGAAGGCCGACATGGACCGCGGCCGCCGGGTCTTCTTCGACTGCGTGAAGAACGGCACGATCCCGCTTTGGAACTATGGAGACCATGTCCTGCGCATCGAACCCTCGTTGACGATCG
This sequence comes from uncultured Thermoplasmata archaeon, assembly GCA_963773945.1. Classification (GTDB taxonomy): domain Archaea; phylum Thermoplasmatota; class Thermoplasmata; order Lutacidiplasmatales; family UBA184; genus JAKIWV01. The sequence continues at coordinate 114,719 of CAVZDD010000005.1, forward strand.
AACAGGAGACGCTCGACGCCGGATTGGACGTCGTCGAGTCGGCGTTGCGCCGGGCCTGAACCCCTCGCTCCGGTCTCGGCGCGCGCGAACGGACCGGTGACTCCCCTCCTCGAATCCGTTCCGAATCGGTCGTTTTCGGGACAGTTCCGGTCCCGGTTTCAGTCCGAATTGGAATATTTCCGTACATAATCGCTATTTTTTGCATATAAAATGGTGTATTCTCCGCTCAAAGGCGATATAGCCCATAGAACCCCCGATATAGGTTAACACCAGCCCGGTACTGCACTTGGGCTTGCGGGTTCAATACAAAGGATAGAGCGTCCAAGTGTATCGAAATAAGGGGTCAATACCCGCTCTAGCGCCAAGTTTTTATGCGGCGGGCGGTCCTGTTCCGATGATGTCCGCGCTCGCAAGCGACCGCAAGGGCGTGCGCCCGGGGGAGCCGACGGGTCACCTGTCGGGCACAACCCCGGACGGACACGTGTACTGGGACGACGCGGTCCTCCGGACCGAGCTCGACCGTTTCTTTTACCGGAGTTGGCTCATTATCGGTCGGGAGGAACAGCTCTCCCACCCGGGCGACTACCTGACCCGGACGATCGGAACCGAGGGCATCATGCTCCTCCGCGACAAGCAGGACCAGGTCCGCGGATTCCAGAACGTTTGTCGTCATCGCGGCACCCAACTCCTGGAGGAACCGGGTGGTACCGGGCTCAAGTCGATCGTCTGTCCGTACCACGCCTGGAACTACAACCTCGACGGCAAGCTGACCGGCGCGGGACACATGCAGGCCGTCCAAGGATTCCGCAAGGAAGACAATGGACTGTTCGCCGTCCGCGTCGAGAGCGCGGGCGGATTCCTCTGGGCCAATCTCGACCCGGCCGCCCCCCGCTCACCGCCCAGCTCGGTCCGTTCCTCGATAAGGTCGCCCGAATCCCGCTGGCCCAGCTGCGGGCCGGCCCATCACACAGCTACACGATCGAGGCGAACTGGAAACTGATCGTTGAGAACTACTCCGAGTGCTACCACTGCGCACCGATCCATCCGGAGCTCAACCGGATCACGCCCTACATGACCGGCGACAACGACGCCTTCTTCACGGAAGGGAAGGGGGAATTCAACGGAGGGTACCAGACGTTCGCCGGGGATTACACGTCGATGACGATGACCGGCTACACGCGCCGGCCGCCGCTCCCCGGAATGACCCCGGAGGACCGGAAGCGGATCTACTACTACGTGCTCTGGCCGAACACCTTCTTCAGCCTGCATCCGGATTACCTGATGGTCCACCGGGCCTGGCCGATCTCCCCCGGGCGGACCCGCGTCGAGAACGAATTCTACTTCGACCCCCAGGAGATGGCCAAGCCGGACTTCGACCCCGCGGACGCCGTCGGGGTCTGGGACCTCATCAACCGGCAAGACTGGCACGTCTGCGAGCTCGCCCAGAAGGGCACGCAGAGTCGGAACTGGCACGGCGGCCGGTACAGTGAGCAGGAGTCGCTCGTGTGGGATTTCGACGCCTACTACCAGGACCGGATGGGGCGGAACGCCCCCTAAGGAGGTGGGATGAGTACCGCAGCCCGACCCTCGGTTCCGGCGACCCCGGGGCGGGACCGCCCGACGCCGGCGGCGTTCCGGGCCGTCGACCGCCCGGCGCGCGAGGCGGCGACCCTCCCCGGCTGGATGTTCTCGGACCCCGCCCTCTTTGCAGAGGAGCTCCGCCGGATGTTCCATCGGACCTGGACCTGCGTGGGTCGGGAGGACGAGGTCGTTGGCGCCGGCGGATTCCTGACCGTGGAGGTGGGCGGCTCCGGCGTCTTGGTCGTTCGCGACAAGGGAGGGGTGCTGCGGGCCTTCCACAACGTTTGCCGGCACCGGGGGACGCGGCTCGTGGAGGAGAGCCTCGGCTCGGGCCTTTCCAACATTCAATGCCCCTACCACGCTTGGACGTACGACCTGACGGGCCAGCTTCGGGGCGCGCCGCACATGACCGGCGTCGAGAATTTTGACAAACGCGACTACGGCCTCCATCCGGTCGCGCTCGAGACCTGGCGGGGTTTCCTCTGGGTCAACCTTGACCCAAACCCAATGCCGCTTTCCGAGCACCTCGGAGCGCTCGTAGAACGGGCGCGGCCATTCCCGTTGGAGCGGCTCCGACTCGCCCACCGGGTGACGTATGAGATCGCGGCGAACTGGAAGCTCGTCCTCCAGAACGCCAACGAGTGCTACCACTGCCCCGGCGTGCATCCCCAGCTGGTGAAGATCACTCCATACACTTCCGGCGAGGAGGACATCCACCGGGGCCCGATCTTTGGCGGATGGATGGATATGGTCGACGGTGCCGAGACCCTGACCCCGAGCGGCAAGAGCGACCGCAAGCGGTTCCCGGGACTCTCCGCCGAGGACCTGCGTCGGGTCTACTACTACGTCCTGTTCCCGGCCAATTTCGTGGCCTTCTCGACCGATTACGTCACGATGGACTGGTTCCAGCCACTCGGGCCGGACCGGACCCGCCTCGTGTTCGACCTCTATGTGGACCGGGACGAGCCGGACCCGGCCCTCGACGCGATGGATTTCTGGGAGACGACGAACCGGCAGGACTGGCACATCTGCGAGATGGCCCACCTGGGGTCGAAGACCGTCGCCTACGACCAGGGCCGGTACAGCACCGAAGAAGACACGGTCCACGCCATCGACCAGTACTACCTTCACCAGATGGGCCTCGTCGGCGAGCCGCACGAATAGGTCGGGGGCCCGCAGCGAGGCAACCCCCGAACGTCTGGGAGTCGAACGATGGCGGAATTCGATGCGATCATCGTCGGGGCCGGTCACAATGGCCTCGTGACCGCCGGATACCTCTCTCGGGCGGGCGCCCGCGTCCTCGTGCTCGAGAAGCGGGGGGTTGTCGGGGGCGCCTGCGTCACCGAGGAGCCGTGGCCCGGCTACAAAATCAGCACGTTCGGCTACGCCGCCGGCCTGCTACGGCCCAAGATCGTGGAGGAGCTCGAGCTCAAGCGATTCGGGTACCGACCGATCCTTTGCGACCCGCAGGGCTTCTCCCCCTTCCCGGACGGCCGGTCCCTGACCTTCTGGCTGGACGAGCGAAAGACCCAGCAGGAGATTGCCCGCTTTTCGAACCGCGACGCCGAGGCCTACCCGAAGTACCTCGCCTGGTGGGATGGGATCATAGACCAGATCGACCCCCTCCTTCTCGCACCCCCACTGCCCCTCGGTGAGATGCTGGATTCGTGGACCGGAAGCGATCCCCAGCAGCTGCTCAAGGACCTCTTTCTTCAGAGCGCCGCCGACCTGCTGGATGGCTGGTTTGAGTCGGAGGAGCTCAAGGGCGTCCTTGCGTCGGGCTCGATCATCGGCACGATGGCCGGCCCGAGGACCCCGGGCACCGCTTACATCCTCGCCCACAACTCCGTGGGGATCCTGGAAGGTCATCGCCGGATCTGGGGGATTGCGGAAGGGGGCATGGGAAATATCACACAGGCGATGGCCCGGTCGGCCACCCACCTCGGCGCCCAGATCCGCACCGGCGCCGGCGTCCGCGAGATCTTGGTCGAGGGCGGTCGGGCGGTCGGGGTACTGACGGAGGCCGGCGAGATCCACCGGGCCCCGACGATCGTCTCCGGCCTTGACCTCCGACAGACGTTTCTCCGGTTGCTCCCGGAGGACGCGGTGGACCTGGGGTTCCGACTCCGGGTGAAGAAGATCCGTAACGAGGGAGCCTGCCTCAAGTTCAATGCGGCGCTGGAGCGGCTGCCGCAATACACGGCAGCGACCGCCCCGTCGCGGCTGGCCGGGGCACTTGACATCTCGCCGTCCATCGATTACCTGGAGCACGCCTACGACGAGGCGAAGTACGGACGGTTCTCGAGCCGGCCGTACATCGATATCTATCATCAGAGCATTCTCGACCCCTCGGTGGCGCCGCCGGGCAAACACACGATGACCTGCTTCGTCGAGTACGCCCCGACGGAACTCCGGGGGAGCGACTGGAACGACGTACGGCCCCAGGTCGCCGAGACGGTGCTGGATACGATCCAGGAGTACGCCCCCGACATTCGTCAGACCGTCCGCCAATGGCAGGTGGTGACTCCGCAGGATATTGAGAACCAGCTCGGGATGACGGGAGGGAACATCGACCAGGGGGACATCACCCCGGACCAGCTGTTCTCGTTCCGACCGATCCCCGGATGGACATCGTACCGAACCCCCCTTCCCGGGCTCTACCTGTGCGGCTGCGCGACCCACCCCGGGGGCGGGGTCCTGGGGGCGCCCGGGCACAACGCGGCCCAGGTCATTCTGGCCGATTGGACCGCCGCGAAGGGCGGTTCCGGCGCCTCCGCGAAGGTTCCCGCGCCGATATAGAACCGGGGGCCAGCGCAACCCCTGGGGCCGCGCGTGCGAGGCTATATCAGGGGGGGCAGGATAGGACGAAAACCCGCTCCCGGACGGGGTCGTCACCATGGAACCGAAGTGGCTCCGAATTTTCGCGGTCGTCGTGGCCCTCATGACGGTCGCGTCGGCTTACGCTGTCTACACGTACTACTCGAACGTCGCTTCCACCGGGTGCAATCTTCAGAGCACCAACCCGTTGATCTTCGACCAGGCCGAACAGGTCCACACCCTCGACCCACAGTGGGCCTACTCGACGCCCGACTGGGGCGCCGCGCAGCAGGCCTACCAGGCCCTCATCCTCTACAATCAGTCCGATACGACCCAGTTCGACGGGCAGCTCGCCATCAACTGGACCAATAGCTCGGGTGGCTTGCACTGGAACTTTACGCTCTGGCCCACCGTGCACTTTTCGAACGGAGACCCGTTCAACGCCTACGTGATGTGGTACTCGCTGTACCGAACGCTTGCGATGTTTGGGTCGGACCAGTACCTCCTGAGTGAGAACTTCTGGCTGCCGAACGACTGGTACAACAACCCCAACACGACCTACACGGACCAGGTGGAGTCGAGCCTCCTTTGGGACCTGAACAACTTCAATTTCTTCGACCCCACGGGCAACGAGACGGGGATTATGGAGGCCGCCAATCAGTCGTTCCGGGTGATCAGTCCGTACGTGATCCAGGTCAACCTCGGGAATGGGTATATCGACACCAACTACACGCAACCGATTCCTTACACCTACCTGCTGGCCGAGCTCTCCTCCGTCGGGGCCGATGCGGTCGACCCCGCGGTCATCGATGCGCACGGCGGGGTCACCGAAGCGGTCAATACCTGGATGCAGAACAACATGGTCGGCACGGGGCCCTATCTTCTCGACCTATGGAGTCCGGGGAACAGCATTTCGTTCAAGCCCGACCCGAACTACTGGGCCGGGCAGGGGAGCCCGTCGCCCGCCTCGAGCCAACCCTGGAACAACAACCTTCAGCCGGCAAAGGACTCGTTCGTGATCAGCTTCCAGGAGGACCCGTCGATCAACATTCAGAACCTCCGAAGCGGCGCGGCCGCGGGCGCGTCCTTTGCGTTCCTGGGCCCCGGCACGATCAGCGCGCTCAAGGGTGACACATGCTTGACCGTGGATCCCCTTCCCCTCGCCTATTCCGTCGCGAACGGCGGTTGGTGGATCTACATGAACCAGAGCTACGCTCCGTTCAACAATCTGACGGTGCGGGACGCTATTGCGCACGCGGTCAACATCTCCTACATCGACAACGTGGCGTTCGGAACCTATGCCTCCCAGTGGGTCGGTCCGGTGCCGCCCGGGTATCCCGGCTACAATCCCAACAACCTGCAGCCGTACTGGTACGACCCGACGTTGGCCAAGTCTCTCATGGCGCAATCGCCCTGGCCCCATGGATTCAACACGTTGAACAATCCCTTGCCGTTCGTCTATGTGGGGCCGAGTCCCGACTGGGACGCCGCGATGACCTTCGTCCAGCAGAACCTGTCCCAAATCGGGATCTACATCAACCCGATCCCGCTCTCCCTGCCCACCTACTACGCGGAAGAAGGATTCGACCTGACGACGGGCGATTGCATCGCCCAGGAGCACGTCAACGGGGGTCCCTTCGAGATCGGGATGGAGTTCTACTCCTCGGACTGGATCGCCCCGGACGACTGGACGCTCAACAACGTCTGGACCTACGGTTCGGCGAACATCTGCATGGGCGGGTACTCGAACGCCACCATGGACGCCCTGGCCATCCAGGCCGCCGGGGAGCACAACGGGACCCGATTCCTGGCGGACTACGCCCAGATGACCCAGACGATGTACTACAACTACACGGATGTCTGGTTCAACGTGCCGACCCTGTTCGCCGTCTACAATAGCAACGTGCAGGGCCTCTACGACAATCCGATCGGCAGCTGTCTCCCGGCGTGGAACCTCGAGTGCAATACCGAATACGCCACTTGATCCTCCCGGCCCGGACACTTCGCACGGGTGGGGGAACCCGCCCCGGGGGCCGATAGTTTAAAGGGCCGGGCGGGCCCCCCGCGCGCGGGGGTTCGTTAGTATTCCCGTCCAAGGCGCCAAGGTAGTCCAGGTCGGCACCGGAGCGGTCGGACAGGTCATTGCCCGTCATCTCGTCGCGAGCTCGGCCATCCGAGAGCTCGTGCTCGCGGACCTGGATGGGCCGCTCGCCCAGAAGGTGGCCGTCGGGCTCCCGGGATCCCGGGCCAAGGGCGTGGCGCTCGACGCGGGGGACGCCGCCGCGGTGTCGTCGCTCGTGAAAGGCGCCGACGTACTGGTCAACGCCACCATTCCCCGGTTCAACAACACCCTCATGGCAGCCGCCCGGGAAGGTCACGTCGCCTACGTCGACCTCGCCTCGGCGTCCAGCGACCCGTTCGTCGACGACGGGAAGTGGAAGGCGGCGGGCGTGCCCGCGATCATCGGCATGGGCGAGGATCCCGGCTTGAGCAATGTGTTCGCCCGCTACGGCGCGGACCAAATGGACTCGGTCGATGCGATTCGCATCCGCGATGGCGACACCGCCTCGAGTCCGGAATTCCCGTTCATCTGTCTGTTCAGTCCCGAGACGTTCATCGGCGAGACCGTGATCGGCTCCCGGGTCTGGCAGAACGGCGCCTACACCCCGGTCCCTGCGTTTGGAGGGTTTGAGGAGTACAATTTCCCCGCACCGGTCGGCCCCCAGCCCGTCTACGAAGTGGACCACGAGGAGGTCGACACGCTGCCGCGCTTCATTGGGAAGGGCGTCCAGTACGTCGATTTCAAGCTCGCGCTCGACGATCGGACGGTCCGTATCCTACAGGCGTTCAAGGACCTCCAGATCTTCGGAAACGACCGACCGGACCGCGTGGCGGCCCGGAAGGCGATCCTGAACATCATTCCCAAGCCCGCCGACCTGACGGGGAAGGTGGACGGCACCGCGGCGCTCATCGTGGAGGTCGACGGCCTCAAGGACGGCGCCCCCCGGCGCCTCCGATTGTCGACGATCATCAGCCACCCGGAAGCCGCGCGAAAGTACGGGGCGACGGGCACGGCCTACCTGACCGGCACCGGCGGCGCGGTCGGCGCGTTGCTGTTGGCCACCGGGCAGGTTCGCGCACCGGGCATGCACTCCCCGGAGACACTCGATCCGACGCCTTTCCTTCCCCTGCTTGCCGAGCGGGGGGTCCCCATGCACGAAGAGCTCCTCGCGGGTCAGGGACCCGCCCCGGCCCGTGCGGGGAAGGCGAAGAAGCGGTAAGGACCGGAGGCCGGGCGGGCCTCAGTTGGCCGCGCCGCTGCCGCTCCGCCCCAATTCACCGGCGGACGCCGAGGTCACGGCGAGGGCCCGACGACTGCGCGGGTCCAGGATGTCCCGGAGCCCGTCCCCGAGGAGGCTGAAGGCCAGGACAGTCACGAAGACGGCCAATCCCGTAAACAGGGTCGGCCAGGCGTCGAACGCGAGGTCGGCCTGATAGGCGGAGATCATCGAGCCCCACTCGGCCGTGCCGGGCGGGAGCCCGATGCCGAGGAATGTGATGGTGGAGAAGGTGATGAGTACGCTGCCCACATCGAGAGTGTAGTAGACGATGAGCGGCTCGGTGATGTTCCGAATGATGTGCCGGGAGAGGATCTTGCCCCCCGACAGTCCGGCGGCGCGGGCGGCGGTAATGTACGGCGCGCCCTTGATAGCGAGAACTTCTCCCCGCACGAGCCGTACGTAGAACGGCCACCACGTCGCCGCGATGGCGAAGAGCGCCACCGTGAACCCGCGTCCGAGCACTTCCGCGATCGCGAGCGCCAGCACGAGGCTCGGAAATGCGAGGAAGATGTCGGTCACCCGGAGGATCACGACCGAAACGATCCCGCCCAGTGTGCCCGGCGTGTCCCAGAATCCCGCGATGAGGCCGAGGACGCCCCCCACCGCCAGAGCGAAGAGCGTGATGCTCAGCCCGATGCTCAGGTCGACCGGCACGGCGGCCAGGACACGGGAGAAGACGTCCCGGCCGTCAGCGTCCGTTCCGAACGGGTGGGTAAAGGACGGCGGGAGGTACTTCGTACCGGAGGGAATGATGATCGAGTAGGGGATTATCGTCACCGGATGGCCCAAGAGTCCCGAGATGAGTGGGGTGAGCCAAACGAGCAGCCCGGCGCCGGCGATGAAGGCCACGAGGAAGAACCCGATTAGCGTCAGCGGGTTCGCTTTGAGCACGGCGTAGAGCGTCGCCCACTGGTCCCGCCGGGACGCCCGTTGCGTGACTGCCGCCTCCACGGCGGCGGCCATCTCCGGGGCCCGAAGGGGTCCCGCCGGGAGGTCGCCCGCTCCGGCCATTTAGCGCCACTCCACGCGAGGGTCGAGCACTCCGTAGAGGATGTCGGCGACCAGGTTCGCGACCACGACTCCGATCGAGAAGACGATGACCGTGCCGACCACGCCGGTGAAGTCGTAGTTCTCGATCGATTCGTACGCGTAGTATCCGATCCCGGGCCACTGGAAGATCTCCTCGATGACAACCGTGCCGGACAGGAGATAACCCGCCGTTAACCCGAGGACCGTGACGGTCGTGATAAGAGCGTTCCGCAGCGCATGCTTGTAGAGGACCCAGACCTCGGTGAGGCCTTTCATGCGGGCGGTGCGGACGTACTCGAGCGGGAGCACTTCGAGCATCGAGGCCCGAGTCATCCGCGTGGCGATCCCGAGATTAAAGAACGCGAGGGCCACGGCGGGGAGCGCGAGGTGCTCGAGCGCGTTGAAGGTCCACGGAAGGTTGCCGGCGAGCAGGGCGTCGACCACCGACATGTGGGTCCGCTGGGGGAACGGAGGGGTGCCCGAGAACGCGCCCGTGGGCGCGATGTGGAGTGCCGGGGCCACGAGGATGGCCAACAGCAGCCCGCCCAGGTAGGTCGGTACGGCCCATCCACTGAGATAGAAGATGCGGACGAGGTGGTCGGCCCATCGACCGCTGCTGTTCGCCGCGATAACGCCGAGCGGGATGCCCACCAGGATCATCAGAACGAGCGACGAGATGACGAGCTCGAACGTGGCGGGAAAGTACTGCGCGATCAGGCTCAGTACCGGCTGCTGGTTCGTCTGGTCGATCCCCCAGTTGCCCGTCAGCAGCGTCTGGAGGTAGTGGAGCAGTTGAATGTAGATCGGTTGGTTCAGTCCGAAAAACACAACGCAGTGTTTGTACGCCGCTTTACCGGCGTGGGGACCGATCCAGGTCAGGCAGGGATTCGAGACCGAAAGGTGGCTGACGACAAAGGTGACGACGATCGCGCCGAAGAGCACGAGCGCGAGTTGGACCATCCGCTTGGCGATGAAGACTAACAGGTCGCTGAGGCTGCGTCCCACTGGCCGTACCCCCGGCCGACGCCAACCGCCAGGTCGGGTCGGATAGGGCTACCGTTCGAAAGTCGGTGGACTACTAATAACCCCCGACGGCGACAGTTCGTCGGTAGAGATGGTCCCCGTTCAACCCGACCCGCGGACCTCGACCGGGGCGTCCGAGGAGCGCTTTACTCGATGGGGTTCGGGCTCTCGCCGACGTTGAGAATGACCGTCTTGAGCTCCGTGAACGCCTCAATCGTCCACTTGCCGGCAACGCGTCCGAACCCGCTCCGCCGGAATCCGCCCCAGGGGTGGTTGTAGTCCCAATACAGGACCGGATCGTTAATCACGATCTGTCCCGCCTTGAGCTCGCGGGCGAGGGTGAACGCGCGCTTGATGTTCGCCGTGTGGATCGCCATGCTGAGCCCGTACCGTGGGAGATTAGCCATCTCCGCGGCTTCGTCCATGGTTCGGAACTCCAGGATCGGCGCTACCGGCCCGAAGGTCTCGCTGTTCCCGAGGAGCATGTCGGTCGTCACACCGTCCACAACGGTAGCGGGGAAGTAGAGCGAAGTGGGAAGGTTCATCGCCCGGTGCCCGCCGGCGAGGATCTGGGCCCCCTTTCCCGTCCCTTCTGCGAGATGACGTTCGACCTTACTCACGGTGGGCTCGTTGTTCATGGAGCCGATGTCGGTCTCCTCCTTACGCGGGTCTCCCAGGTGCCAGCGCTGGGATTCCTCGACGACCTTCCGGACGAGCGCGTCGTGGACCTTCTCCTGCACGAGGATCCGACCGTTCGCGCAGCACACCTGGCCTGCGTTGTTGTAGCAGCCCATTGCGATGTCACGGGCGGCCTTCGAGAGGTCCGCGTCGTCGAGCACGATGAGCGGTCCCGACCCGCCGAGCTCGAGTCCGACCTTCTTGAGCCCCGCCCGGTGGGAGATCTCCTCCCCCGTCGCGGTCTCTCCCGTGAAACAAATGCCGTCGACCTTCGGATTTTCCACAAGCTCCATTCCCGCCGTCGGTCCGGGGCCGGTGATGAGGTTCATCGCGCCGCGCGGGATCCCGGCGTGCTCCATCGCTTCGAGGAAGTGGACGGCGCTGATCGGTGTCGTGGAAGCCGGTTTGAAGATCACCGCATTGCCGCAGATCAGGGCCTGGACGACGAACTCGCCGGGCAGCAGCCAGGGGTAGTTCCAAGGGGTGATCACCCCCACCGTTCCCAGCGGCTCCCGCCGGAGAATGTACAGCATCTCCGGCTTAGAGTACCCTTCCAAGACCGGCGTCTCGACGCGCTTCAAGTCCTCCGTGTTCCAGAGCAGGTTCGGGATGACCTCCGAGACCTCCAGGCGGGACTCCTTGATCGGTTTACCTTGCTCGAGGGTCAGGTCCAACGCCCACGCGTCGATGTTCGGCCGGATCGCCTCGGCGACCCGGACCGCCATCGCGGCCCGGTCCTTGACCGATAGCCGGGCCAGCCGAGGCTGGGCCTCCTCGGCGGCGTCGACGGCCCGGCGCACATCTTCCCGGCCGGCCTTCGGGAGCGATGCGAGCGCCTCGCCGGTCACGGGGCTCCGAACTTGAAACGTTTCCCCGCTGGCCGCGTTGCACCATTCGCCGTCGATGAACATTCGGAGGTGAGGAACACCCATGGGAGACCGACCCGGAGCCGCCGAGATTGCGGCGAGGTAAAGACCTGACGGCGAAGGCCGGGATGGACGCCGCGTTACGGGGCTAACGGAAGCTTCGGCCGGGGGGCGCCGGGGTTTGCGCCGGATGATGGGGCGGCAGCGGTCCGGGTTCGCTGAGCGGTTCCGGATGCGGTGGGGCCGGCGAGCTGCCCCCGGGGGGCACCGGGGTTTTCTCGGACGGGGCCGAATCCAGGTTCGACAGGGCCTGCTCGAAGATCGCGAGGCCCCGCTCGAGGAGAGGGTCCTCAATGGTAAGGGGCGCCATGAACCGCAACGCGTTGTCGTAGCTGCCGCAGGTGTGCATCAAGAGGCCGTTCAGGAACAGCTCGCGTCGCATCGCCTTGGCCCGCTCCTCCCACGGGGTCTTTCGAGCCGTGTCCTTCACGAACTCGACCCCGATCATGAACCCCTTTCCGCGCACGTCGCCGATGGAGGGGTGCGTGCCGGCGTACTCTCGGAACCGGGCGCGGACCTGCTCGCCCCGGCGGGCGGCCAAGGCGATCCAATGCTCCTCCCGGAGGATCTTGAGGACCTCCGTTCCCACGGCGAGCGCCAGCGGGTTTCCGCGGTACGTTCCGAGGTGGAAGCCGCGCGGGAGCTCCTTCACGAGGTCCTCCCGGTAGGCAACCATCGAGGCGGGGATTCCGCCCCCGATGGTCTTCGCGATGCAGATGATGTCGGGCGTGACGTTCCAGTTCTCGACGCCCCAGAACTTGCCCGTGCGTCCGAGGCCGGTTTGGACCTCGTCCGCGATGAGAAGCAGGTCGTGCTCGTCGCAGAACTCGCGGAGGGACGGTAGGAAGTCGTCGGGGGGCACGACGTAGCCCCCCTCGCCCAGGATCGGTTCCACCAGGACCGCGGACGCGCGGTCGACGCCGGAGTAGGGGTCGTTGAGCAGGTGCTGCATGTACCGGATCACGCCCTGGGCGCTGTCCGGAGTGTTGAGCACGGGGCGGTACGGATTCGGGAAGGGTACCCGGATCACCGCGCCGCCGTGGAACGAGCTCGTCTCCCGGTACCGACGTCCCCCGGTGAGGTTCACCGCACCGCCGTGGACTCCATGGTAAGCCCCCGAGAATGCAAAGGTGCCCGTCCGGCCCTTGGCGTAATCCGCCAGGCTCACCGCCGCTTCCGTGCAATCGCCGCCGGTGATCGTGAACAACACCTTGGAGTGATTGCGGAGGGTTCCCGGGAGCGACGCATTCAGCTGTTCCAGGAACTCGATCCGGGCCTCGGTGGGGACCTCGAGCGCGTGCCAGATCTTCTCGGACTGGCGTTGAAGAGCGGCCACGAGACGCGGATGTCGATGCCCCAGGTTCAGTACCGAGATGCCGGCGACCCAGTCGATGTAGCGGTTCCCATCCATGTCCTCAATGGTTGAGCCGCGGGCTTCGCGGATGGCCATGGGGAAGTACTTCGGGTACGCGACGGCGTCGGTTTCGAGCCGGGCCTGGGTGGCGAGGAGGGCCCGGGACTTGGGGCCGGGGGGCGGCGTAAGGATTTTCGGGGCGTCCGGGAAGCTCAACCAATTCTCCGGCATCGGAATTCCTCGAGAGCGAGCGCAGCAGACCCTGAGGCGATATCAAGCCGTCGGCCGAGGGAAAGGTCTGCCGCACGAGGGATTTACCGTCTAGTGCATTCCACGGAGGGCCATGATGGAGGAATTCGGTCCCCGCGTTGACGTCCATGTGCATCCGAGCCGTTACTCCCGGCACGGAGCCACATTCGCGGAGCGGAACCGGATCGAGTACAGCTCGGCCGGCCTCCTCCGAGAGATGGACGCCGCGGGCATCGGATGGGGGGTGTTTCTTTGCCCGCGGCTGGCTCCTTCCTTGGAGGAAGGGCTCGAAAACGTGTCATCAGTGGCGAGGTCCAGCGCTGGCCGCCTGCTTCCGACCGGAACAGTCGACCCGACCCAGGGGGAAGCCCAGGTTACACACGCGATCGAGCTCTGGTCACGGAACGAACCGCGGTTGCGCGGGATCAAGCTCTACCCCGGCTACTTGCCGTTCGACGTGACCGATTCCCGGCTCGAGCCGGTGTACGGTTGGGCCGAGCGGCAGAAAGTGCCCGTTTGGGTCCACCAGGGAGACACCGCTGACCCCGACGGGCTGATCAAGTTCGCGCGACCGATCTTCCTGGACGAAGTGGCGGTTCGTTGGCGTTCGGTCCGGTTCGTGCTCTGCCATGTCGGAAATCCCTGGATGGAGGAGGCGGCGGAGGTTGTGTACAAGAATGAAAACGTCTACACCGACACCTCCGGCTTACTCAATCCGTTTGCCGAACGGTACGATGGTCAGGTCCGGCGCATGCGTACCCGGTTGCTCCACGCCATTCTGGCCGTCGGCGATGCGGGCAAGGTCCTCTATGGCTCGGATTGGCCGATCAGCTCGATTGCGGATGGAGTGGGACTCGTCGAGGGTCTCGACCTACCGCGCCCCGACAAGGAGCGAATACTAGGGGGGAACGCGAGGGAGCTGCTCGGGTTGCCCGGTTGAATCGGGCGTCAAAAAGTTCGTAAGCTCCCCCGCGTAGCGTCGGGCGTGCCCGTCCGACCAGTGGGCCGTCGCGTGGATGTTCACGTTCACTTGAGCCAGTACTGGCCGGACCTTCGACGGAACTCCTACCGACCCGGTCTTGACTTCAGTGTCCCCTCGCTGCTGCGGGAGCTTGACGCGCAATCGGTCGGTTTCGCCGTCCTGTTGCAACTGTTCTCCAACCCGACTCCCAAAGAGGTCATTCGGGAAGCCGAGGAGAAGTTCACGGAGAGCAGCGGCCGGTTGCTGAAAACGGTCACGGTGGATCCGACCAAGGGCGAGGCCGCGGTCCACGAGACGATCGGCCTATGGGAACTCGTCCGCAACCTGGTCGCGATCAAGTTGTACCCCGGGTATCAGGCGTTCTATCCGCACGACGTCCGGTTGCACCCGGTGTACGAATTCGCCCACCGCCGGAGGATCCCGGTCATGATCCATCAGGGGGATACTCTCGACCCGAACGGGCACGTGAAGTATGCCCGGCCCCTCGAAGTGGACGAGGTGGCGGTCCGATTCCGCGACGTGCAGTTCGTGCTCTGCCACCTCGGCAACCCGTGGGTCGAGGAAACGGCCGAAGTTGTGTACAAGAACACGAACGTGTACACGGACACCTCCGGCCTGCTCGCGAATCCCGGGGTCCCCTACTTCCAGCCGATGCTGCGTCGGGCGCAACGGCGCCTCACGAATGCCATCGCAGCGATGGGTGATGTGCGCCGGGTCCTTTACGGGTCAGATTGGCCCCTCGAGTCGATCGAGACCGCGGTCGGACTTATCGAGGGACTTGACCTGCCGGTGGAGGACAAGGACCGGATCCTGGGCGAGAATGCCCGGGAACTCTTCAAGATCGATGTGCCGGGATGACCGGGGCCACTTCTATCCGTGCGCCGGGAAGATTGCACGAGACGCAACCCGAGCATCTGTCCCAGCCTTGATATTCGCTGCCGCATCGTCCACCGGCAATTCCCGGTATGGCGCCGGCGGTTTTCCATGTCACGTACTTTTGAAGCCGCGCTCTCGCACGCGCCAGTCTTCTTCGAACCCGTGCCTCCCTCGCTCCGGATGCGACCCGACCGGATCGATGCCTACTTCGAGGAGTTATCGACCCGGCTCAAGCTCGTGGAATCGCTGGACGCGATTGACGTCCCCGAACTCATCGACGAGAACCACGATGGCCGACCGTACTATCGGTCCGCCGACCCGCGGCAGATCGGTCGGCAGCTTGCGGACCGCGTCCAGCGGGCCGTGGTTGTGAACAAGGTCGTCGCGCATCTCCCGTCCGAAACCGCCCTAGTCGCCTGGACCCGCGAGACCCTGGAGGCGGGGATCCGTCATGTCGTCCTCGTCGGCGGGTCGAGCCGGTACATCCCGTACCCCGGCCCCCAGGTGATCGAGGCCGATCGAGCCTGCGCGGCGATTCTCCACGAACACGGGGGTCACTTGGGTAACATCGCGATTCCCCAGCGGCAGGGGGAAGCGCACCGGATGCTGGCGAAAACGCGGGCCGGCGCGACGTTCTTCACGACCCAGATCCTCTTCGACAGCGAGAGCCTCCGACGTACCCTCCGTGAGTACGACGCGCTCTGCCAGAAGGCCGGCGTGCCGGCCGCCGCCGTGCTCCTCAGCTTCGCACCGCTCTCGGACGAAACGGACGCCGAGTTCATCCGGTGGCTCGGCGCCGATATTCCCGAGGCCGCTGAGCGCTGGATCCTGAACGGGGACGAGAGCTCGGCCGGTGACCGCGCCATCGAACAAGCCCGCCGGGTCTGGAGTGACACTCGCGCCGGCGCCGATGCGGACGGCCTCAGTCTCTCCCTCGGGATCAACGTCGAGCAACTCACCCAGCGGCATCTCGAGGTGGCGCTTCGAATGCTCTCCGAACTCTCCGGGCTCCTCCAGCGGAGCCCAACGCGCTAGTCGAGGCGTCGGGCATCGGCTGGCGCCGGAAGATTAGACAATAGTGATGGTGGTAGTTCGGCACGAACGTGGAGGGGAACCCCCAGATGCCGAGCGGTTTCGAGTCCTGACACCAGATTCGCTCACCCTGAAATTGAAACGGGGGCCGGTCGAGCTCCCGGGCGAGGTCCCAGGCCAGGGTCCGGAGGCTCCCATCAACATCGCGCAGGTTTTGGGCGATGACCACGAGGTAACGACCCGGCTCGAGGAGTGGGCCGGTGCTCCGGAGGACATCCACGGTTGCCGTCAGGAAGGCCCGATAGTCATGGAGATTTCCGAGGTCCTTCGGGTCCGATGAGTATGTGATGGCCAACCCGTCAGTCGCCCGGGTCCGGTGGGCGGACCGGGACCCGCCCCGGCTCTTACCCAGCATGTCCCAGTAGGGAGGAGACGTGAGGACCAGTTGGACCGGGGGCAACTTTTCCCGTCGCCAGATCTTTTCGAGGTCCCGGGCATCCGCCCGGAACACCCGGCCCCTCGGGCCTCCGCGCGGGGTGGCCGCCCGGACCCGCTCCTCCGCCAGTTGCGCGAACGTCGGGTGGATCTCGAGACCCACCGCCCCGCGCTGACTCCGGACCGCGGCCACGAGGGTGGACCCAGTGCCCGCGAAGGGATCGAGAACTGTCATCCCCGCCTGCGTGAAGAACCGGACGAAAGCCTCGCAGAGATCCTCGGGAAACTTGGCGGGGTGGGACCGTTCTGACGGGGAGCGGCGGGGCGGGTTCGCGACGAACCACGACTTCGTGAACCGGACCCACTCCCTACCCGAGAGGTCGTTGAGCAGGGGGCGGGTCGGGTGTCGAGAGCCGGAGGACGACGGCACGGAACCCCCAGGGCCTCCCCAAGGAAAAGGAACGCCCTACGGGCTATCCGCCAAGCAATCTCTCCGCGAGCTCAGGCAACATCGCGAGTCGGCCAATGGCGAACTCCGCTTCCCGTAGTTCGGGTCGTGCCGGAGCGAAAAGTCGAGCGTAGCTTTCCCCATAATTTTGTTCACCGGTGTACAGGATCCCGGCCCGAAGCCCGGCCGCGCGGGCACCGGCCAGATCGGACCATCCATCCCCGACGTGTACCGCTCGGTTCCGGGGCGTCTCCAACATGCCGAGGGCGTGCCAGAAGATCTCCGGTGCGGGCTTCGTCCACGGAAGCTGGTCGCTAAAAGCCCAGGCCTCGATGTAGCTCCCCACGCCGGCCCGGTCCAGTTTCTGCTGCCAGGCCTCCCCCGGTTCCCCCAGGGTATTGGAAACGACCCCCAGCCGAAACCGCCGGTCCTGGAGGGTCGCCAGCGTTTCGATGACCCCGGGAGAGAGACGAAACGGGGTCCGCGCAATCAAAGACGCGAGGGCTTGAACGAGCTCGAGTGGTCGCGCCTGGCGTCCGAGCCGTCGAGCAGCATGGAGCGCTTGGACGGCGAGGGGAGTAGAGACCCCACGGGCGGCCGCCGCCACCGCTTCGGCACGGACCTCCTCGGCGGCCTGGCGGGGGTCGCGCGCCGGGGGGTGACGGCCCCGGGGGGAACGGGGCCACTGTTCGAAGACCTGGGCGAGGGTGTCCATCTGGGCGGCCATGAAGCGCTCCTCCTCCGTCGGCTCGAGATACACGAGTGTGTGCCAGAGGTCCAAGAGCACGGCCCGGGAGTCGACCATTCAGTGCCTCGACGGGTGGGCTGTGGAGAACGGACGACGACCCCCGGGCCTCCCGACTCCCTGTCGCGCCATGGCACTGAGCCGGGGGTGCGCCCCGAACGTCGTACCTCTCAGGACCCGGAGGTGGGGGGGTCCGAGGGGGGGTTCCCCGTCTGGGGGGGAGAAGTCCACGCCTGGGCGGGTGGAGAGCTCCGACGGCCGCGGGTCGCGGCGATGATCAAGAAGATGATCACCAGCACCGCAAGTAACCCGATGAGGCCGTAGGCCAGCGGGCTCAAGTAAGTGGACGAGGGCGTGGTGCTGGAGCTCGCGGTGAGGACGATCGTCTGCGAGGTCGTGGTCCCGCCCGTGACATCCACAAGGGCGACATAGGGCAGGTAGCCCGAGGCGGTCACTTCGACCGCGTGGAATCCGACGGCCAGGGTGATGTTGAACGCCCCACTCACGATGGTTTCCGTGTGGCCGTCCACCGATAGCGTCGCCGATGCCGGTGAGACGGTTCCGGCGAAGTAACCCGTGACCGATGTCGATGCGAGGACGATCGTGAGCGGCGTGGTGGCTCCACCGGAGACCGAGACATTGTTGCGGTAGGTGACGTACCCCGAGGCCGACGCGACGACCGAGTGGACGCCGGGTGTGGCCGAGACGCTGAATGCGCCATCCGTCACGGTCGCTGGCGTGCCGTCGACCGTTAGGGTTGCCGTCGCAGGTGTCACGGTACCCGAGATCGTTCCCGACGTGCTCGTGAAGATGATCGGAATCGTCTGCGCGACGCCCGACACGAGCGGGCTCCCGGAGGCCGGGGAGGCGGTGGATTCGGCCACCACGCCCACGGTGTACTCGTAAGACCCGTTGGTCAGGAAGAACGAGATCTCGTTGGTCCAGGACGTAATTTCCCACCCATCGACCGTGACCGACCAGTACGTCCCGGCCGGCAGCCCGCTCTCCGTGAACTCGACCGCCGAAACATTGCCGACGAGCGACCCCGGCGGGAGGGGAGCGGAATCATTACCGAGGGCGATGAAGCCGTCCTCGTCGTAGGGGACGCCGTACGGGTTGAATGAGAGGCCGTAGTCGGCCCAGAAGTTCCCGCCTTGCCACGAGGTGTCAGCGATACTGCCGACCAGCGGGACCTGGGAAAAGCCCGGCGCGTACGCGACGACCGACGCGGCCTCCGGAGTCACGTTCCAAGTGTTGGCGTTCATCTCCGCCAGGTCGGTGAAGTCGTTGAACTCGTACTCCTGCGCCAGGAGGGGGAAGTAGGAGTACGGGTCGAGGAAGGCGTTGTTGTAGATCAGGTCCCCCGACTCCGCCTCGGTAATCCCGTTGAGTGGCGTTTGGGCTGGTGGAACGGGCGCTTCCGTAGGGGCGGGAGTGACCGCTACGATCGTGTTTCCCCATAGCGTGTTGTCCGTGCCTCCGTAGAGGTAGATGCCCTCGACCGTGTAGTCGATGAGGTTGTCCGCCACGAGGTTGTGAGAGGAGTTCCAGAACGAGATCTGGCTAGGTGTCTCAATGTCCTCGAAGAAGTAATAGACGTCCAAGTACGGGAAGTACCAGGTACCGGGAAGGACCGAATCGACGATCGCCACATTCGACGCCTGCCAGAACCAGAGTGGCATCGAGTTCGTCGCAGGCACGTAGAGATAGGGGACGGCTACGCTGAACGGAGCCGCGTCGATGACCTCGACCGACGCGGTTGTGTTCATCAAATAAAGCCCGGCGAAGAACACCGGGAACGTCCAGTCGTTCAACACTCCGAAAATGCTGTCGATCGGAGCCGACTGGTCGTTGTCGATGATGTATGGGTCCGACGGGGTGCCCGTGCCTCCCGAAGAGATCGAGGGCAGCTGGGCGTTGCCCCACGCCCACAGCGGGGTGTAGATCCCCTGGGTCGCATCCGGTGTAAGGGTCACGGTCCAAGTCTGCGCGGTGGTCAGCACGCCGGAGGCGCTGGAGGCGGGGTCGTAATTGCTGAGTCCGGCCACGAAGGCGTAGCTGACATCGGGGCTGAGGTAGATCGTGGTCGTGTCAACGAGCGGTGCCCATTCGGGGAAAGTGTTGGAGAAATTCGTCGACGTGGTTGGGTAGACAAACACCCACGCGTTCGCGGGCGAGACATCCAAGGTAACGGCCTCCGTCCCGGGTTGGCCCGAGGCATCCCAGAGGCCTCCCAGAATCGACGGGCCCGTGGTCATCACCGCGACCTGCTGGCCGGGAGTCCCCTGCCAGCTCACCGAAGCGCCGGTCACCGTCTCACCGGTCTCGCCCCCGTAGTTGTAGGCGGAGGGAACGCTCTGCAACTTGTCCGAGGAGGCGTTGAGGTAGTGGAGCTGGAGCTCCGCGTTGGCGGAAAGTAGGTCCGTCTGGCTGCCGCCGCCAGGGCCCCCGACGTCGAGCTCGAAGTCATCCGCCCCGCCGATCGAGTTGTACGTATAGCCCTGGGCCGAGAAGTTGCTCGGATGGGAAATCGCAGGCGACGACCCGCCGGTACTGTTGAACACCACATAGTCCCAGTTGGAGTAGTTGTAGAGGACCGACGCGCCGCGAGTGATCAGAGCGTTGTACTGTAACTCCTCCTCGCCTCCGTGGGTGGGGTTCTTGAGCGAGTCCATCGTGAAAGTGATCGAGAATGGGTAGGCGAGGCTAAACGTCGGTCCGACGGTAAAGTAGACGTTGGGCGACTCGATGCTACCGTCCGGGCCGTGGGCGATGATCGAGTTCGTCGGAAGGGTGGAGTCAACCGTCGTGTAGTTCCAGGTATCCGAGACGAGCGTTCCCTGGCCGAGGATTTGGTTGTAGTAGATGGTGTCCTGGGTCCAGTAGTCGAATGTGTCGTTCCCCCAGATCGTAACGTTGGTCAGCCAAGCGTTCTGCTGCACCGAGTACCCGCCGGGATTTGTGAAGTAGGTGTCTGTGGGGGATTGAAGTCCGGCGCCGAAGACCGTGAAGTTACCTTGCAGCTCGGTCGTGTTCAGGTAGTACGGGACCACCGAGCCTCCGGTTCCGTTCCGTAAGCCGTAGTCGCTGATCCCCATCGGCGCTGGCGCGCCGCTGGAGTAGAAGGGGGTAATGTAACCCTGAGCGCGTGCCTGTGCCTGCTGGGCGGCCGTCGCCGGCGGATGCGGGAGCGACATCAAGCGACCGTCGGGTCCGGCGGCCCGGGCCGCGGCCATCGCGTGCTGGACCAATGGAGACGAGGAGGCGGGGGAGGCCTGGGCGGGAATTGATCCGAACGTCCGGCCACTCGGAGCGGAAGGTGTCGCGGGGGTACGAGCCCCGATCGATAGACCCCCCGCAGGAACATGGGTCCCTACGGGTGCCGCGACCGCGAGGAGGCCCAGCGCGGAAACCGTCAGAATCGCCGCTGTCAACAACACAACGACCAAGGACGCTCGCGGCATGTCGGCGCGGTCAGGTGCCGTGAGCTACTTGAACGTTCTTGGCCGGCCGGCTCATAATTTGGTGCGAACCCGAACCGGACTCGCCGACCAACGAAAGATCGAGGAACCGCTCGGCTATCACAAGACCGGAGGGACCCGTTAGGAACCTAGTTTTCCGGCAGGCCCTCGCACCCGAGACGGGCGTCTCGCAACGCGCTAGGGTACTCTGGCCTCGGCCGCGCTAGAGGTACAGCTCGTAGTGGAGGAACAGCTCGTCCCGTTTCCAGCCGTGGGCCTCGTAGAGTTTCTGCGCCGGATTATCGACGGCGGTCTCGAGACTGAGACCATCGGCGCCGGTCTCCTTGGCGAGCTGCTTCGCGCGGTCGAGCAAGAGCGAGGCCACTCCTCTCCGTCGAGCCGCAGGCACGACGTAGAGGTCGTACAGAACCCACCACGCCCTCATCGAAAGAGACGCGAAGGTCGGGTAGAGCTGGGTAAAGCCCACCGTGGAGCCGGACTCTTCTGCGAGGAACACGACGCTCTCGCCTCGGCTCAGTCGGTCGGTCAAGAAGCGTCGAGCGATGTCGGGACTGGAAGGCCGGTGATAGAAGTCCCGGTACGCTTCGAACAACGGGACGAGGCGGTCAACGTCCTGCAGGGTCGCTCGGACGACGCGAATCGTGGCAACCGGCGCCGGCATTCTAACGGCCCCCGAGCGCGGCCGGACGTTGAACCTTACGCTGGTCAGACTCGATCAAGGGTCACGGCTCTAGAAATCTTCCCGGCCAGGAATCATCAGGCGTCCTTCCCCCCGGGGGTCGATTCCCGCCGAGACCTCCGCTCCGGCCTGAATGCCCTGGCAGTGCCCCATCTCCGAAGAGGAGGCCGGTAGCGGGACGGAGGCCGACAACCTCCGCCCGGTCTCCGCGACCAGTCGGCCGGGACGGTAGATAGTGGCCGGGTACGCGAACCGGGGAGCCGAAATCGCGTCCTGGATCGGGAGGCCACGGTCCAAGATGGCGGAGATCACTTGGACATTGACCTGGGGTTGGACATCGCCCCCCATTGAACCGAGGAGGATCAGGTCCGGTCCGACCGCCGCCGTGGCCATGAGGGTGTGGAAGGTCTTTTTCCGAGGGGCGACAACGTTCTGGTGGGTCCGATCGAGCGTGAAGTAGGCGCCGCGGTCGTTCAAGTTGATGCCGGTCCCGGCTACCGTGTGCCCGGACCCAAACCCCTCGTAGTTGCTCTGGATGACGCTGAGGCCCACCGTTCCGTCGAACACAGAGAAGGCCGTCGTGTCCCGGCCGGCGGGCGACCGTTCGGAATCCGTCTCCTCTGAAGGGGACGACGAGCGAGAATGCTGCCAGTCGCGAGGAAGGGGGAGAAGGTCGGGATCCCCGATGCTTCGCGCCCGGAATTCATAGGCCGGATACATGGTCTCAACCAACGTGTCGGCGTACTTTTCCGGAGCCATTGTGCCAAGACCGAATCCCTCGAGGCGGGCGAGCCAGTACAACGCGGTCGCGCCTTGGCTGTTGGGCGGTGTCGTGTAGACGTCGTATCCGCGGTATCGGGCCCGCAAGGGGGCGGGATGAGTGGGCTCGTAGCGGTCGAGGTCACCGAATCGGAGGAGTCCTCCCTTCTCGAGCATATCGCGCTCGATGGACCGGGCGATCTCTCCATGATAGAACCCCTGCCCTCCGTCCCCGGCGATTCTCTCCAAAGTTCGAGCTAAGTCCGGTTGGCGAAGTGTTTCCCCCAGCCGGTGCCCTCCGTAGATGGCTTGCCAACTCGGATCCCCCCACGGCATTCCCTCAATGGCCCTCGCCAAAAGCGGAGTGACGGGAACGCCTTCGCGGGCGCATCGGATGGCGGGGGCGAGGAGTTCGGGAAGCCGCAGGCTCGCGCGTTCGGCGAAGAAGGACCACCCCGCGACGAGGCCGGGGACCATGAAGGAGGCCAGAGGGCCGCGATCGGGAATGGCCGAGAGCCCGGCCGCTTCAAACCGCTCGGGCGTCGCGAGGTCCGCCGAAGGGCCGCTCGCGTTGAGCGTCTCCACCGATTGGTCCCGGATGACGGCAAAGAGGTCTGAGCCCAACCCGTTCGCCTGGGGCAGAACAACGGGTAGCGCGGCGCTGATCGCCAATGCCGCGTCGTAGGCGTTCCCTCCTCGATCCAGGATCTCTTGCCCGATCCTGTTCGCGTACGGATGTGCGGTGGCGACGGCGGTGTCCTTGGGGGGTCGGGGTGTCATGTGGCCGGCCTCCCAGATCGCCTGTCCATCGAATTGGGCCCCTAGGCTGACCCAACCATCCCTCCTCTACTAAGTATCTGAAACCGATAGCGGCCGCCGATGCTTCGACCAATCTGCCCACGGAGACAACCGAAAATCCTCCCCGTCGCGGTGCTGTGCATCTCGCTCGCTGCGTGGGTCTGCTCGGCGTCCGCGGTGGGCTCCGGACCCGTCGTCCGCGCACCCGCGATCCTCGACGTTTCATCTACCACGACCGATGCGGCTCCCGCAGCCCCCCGCAGTGCCGTCTCGCCGGCATCGGCCGACCCGAGCTTCCAATGGGTGAACTTAACCACGGCTCACATGCCCGGCGCCCGCTTAGACGGGGGGCTGGTCTGGGACTCGACCGACGGCTATTCGTTGCTGTTCGGCGGAGACGACTACGGCGCATCCCCTCTGCACTACTACAATGACACCTGGAAGTTCTCGGGCGGGGTCTGGACGAACCTCACCAACGTGGCGGACGCCCCCGAGGCTCGCAGCGGATTCGAGATGGCGAACGACCCGGGAGATGATGAGGTCGTGCTGTTCGGCGGTGTTCCGGACGTCGCGACGGTTCCGTATCATGACACGTGGACCTACGCCGGTGGGGTCTGGACCAACATCTCGAGCACGGTGTCGACGCCTCCGCCGAATCTGTACTGGGGCGCGATGGCCTACGACAACACGACGAGCTCGGTGATCCTGTTTGGGGGCGTCGAGATGTCCGTTGGGGATTACACCAACGAGACCTGGTCGTTCCACGCGGGCCAGTGGACGCAGCTCCTACCGACGGTCTCGCCTCCCGCCCGGAATAGTGAGTCGATGGTCTGGGACCCCCAGGCCAACGAGCTCCTGATGTTCGGAGGACAGGACGAGTCCGGCTCGCTCAACGACACCTGGGGGTTCACCGGGTCCACCTGGGTCCAGCTCACCACCACCGGCGCGCCGAACCCGCGATGGGGGGCAGGACTTGCGTACTTCCCCCCGTTGCATCAGGTCGTGCTGTTCGCCGGCAACGGGGCGCCCAACTACGATGAGTACACCTACGCCAGTGGAATGTGGACGGCGTATGCCGCCACGAGTCCGAATCCCGGCCAGACGACCGGCCTGAACGACATGACGTACGATTACGGGGACAACTACGTTCTAATGACCCAGGAGTCGCTGGACTACGCCAACTATACCTGGGCATTGAATCTCACCTCCGGCGCGTCCCCACCGCCGCTCCAAGTGACGGTGTCGGCGATGCCCCAGAGCGGCAGCGCGCCCCTCCAGGTCGACTTCACGTCCGACGTCTCTGGAGGCACGCCTCCGTACACCTACGCTTGGACGTTCGGAGACGGAGGCACGTCCACCCTCGCGGCACCCACGTACGGCTATCCCTCGGCGGGAATGTTTACTGCCACGTTGGTCGTGACGGACCATGCGGGTGCCATGATCTCGAAGAGCGTCACCATCACGGTTTCGAAGATGGCCCCGATCGTCGGCGGGCAGTCGACTAGTTGGGGAAGTTACGTCATCGTCGGAATCGGGATCATCGCCCTCGTGATCGTGATCATTCTCACCGTCTTCGTGATCCTTCCCTGGAACCGCCGTCGAAAGAACCAACCCCCGCCAGCGAGCAACTCACCCCCGGGTCCTCCGGGAGCCGGGCCATCTGGATAGGCGCTAGCGCGCCGGAAGTCCGAATAGAGCCGCCGCGTTGTCGTAGAGTATCGCCGACAGTTCGGCGGGGGTAAAGCCATACGAGCCGACCGCGGCGGCCGCCGCCTTCGGCATATCCATCGGGTAGTCGCTGCCGAACAGGAGCCGGTCCACGCCGACCTTCCGGCACACCCAGGCGAACTGCTCCACAAAGGGACCCCCCGCGAGCAGGCCCGCCGTGGCCGAGAGGTCGATCCACACATTCCGACGCCACCACGGATACCGCGCAAGGACCTCGTAGACCAGCAAGGTAGGGAATTGCGGACCGTGCGCGTGCGCGAGGACTAGCCGAGCCTCTGGCACAGCCATCGCGAGCTGTACGAACTTGCCCGGCTGGTTCGCGTCGAACGGAGAGTATCCGTCGAAAATGACCGGCAACCGATGCTCGGTCGCGCGCGCCACCACGGCGGTGACCGTCGGGTCCGCCACATCGAACTGCTGGGTGTTCGGATGGAGCTTGATCGCCCGCGCGCCCACCTCGACGACGCGGTTGAGCTCGAGCAGCGCTTCCGGACCGTCCCCGGGATGTACCGAGCAGACCGGGAGGAACTTGCCGCCCCGTTCCTTCCCCAACGCCAAGACCTTGTTGTTCAGCGATCGGGTCCGAGGAAGATCCCCGCGCGGGGCCATGACGAAGGCAGCGACGAACCGGATATCGAGACCCTTGCAGATTCGAAGATAATCGTCGGCACTGTGTGAAGTTCCCAAGATTGGGGACTCCCCGGGAAGCATGGGGTGGGTATGGGCGTCGATGAGGGGTCCGGGCTTGGTGGGAGCGGTGCGTTTACGTCCTGGCATCCGAGGCGTGAATCGCCTGCTCATCAATATGGTGTTGGGTCCCGCCGGGAGCGAAGGCGGACGCCTGGAAGACTCGTTCACTAAGTGAACACCGTTCGTAGCGACATCACAGACAAAGCGCTTATCAACGGGCCCCCTGTGTTCGGAATCGGTCGTCGTAAGATGGGGGATTTCCCGCTCTTCATCGTCCTGACCAGCGTGATGGGGCTTTCCATCTTCCTCTCGCTTCCGATCGTCTACAACAAGCGGGCCCAGGGCCGCTGGGCTGTCGGTCTCAACGCCGCGGCGATAGGGATTCTAATCTTCCTCTTGGCGGACATCTTTTCCGACGTGAGTCCGATCCTCTATCCCAACGGCTACGTCGCCAACCTGGGTTACTCGTTCCTGTTCGGGGCGGCCTTCCTCATCGCGTTTGTGGGGCTCTATGTGGTCGACAATCTCCCGGGTCGCTCTACCGCGCCAGCAGAGGGGGGCCCGAGAGCGACCGCCATGATCATCGCGCTCGGAATCGGACTTCAGAACCTGACCGAGGGTCTGGTCTTCGGCGCCAATTGGGTAAAGGGAACCGTCGGGATTCTCGCGGTCGTCTTCGTCGGATTTTTTCTTCAAAATGTGACCGAGGGATTTCCAATCGCCTCGCCGTTTCTCGGAACGGATGCGAAACCGAGTGTGGCGCTCATGGCCGGCCTCTTCCTCATCGGCGGGCTCCCTACCATCATCGGCGGCGCGATGGGGTACTACTGGAGTAGCAATCTGTTTCTCATCTTCTTCGATGCGCTGGCCATCGGCGCGATTGGATACGTGATTCTCCCGATGCTCCGGGTGGCCTTCCGCCCCTTGGACTCCCGCGAGGCAGCGGTCCGACGTAACCGGTTGGTCTACGTGGGCGTGATGGTCGGTTTCCTGATCGGGTTCGCCGTAAATGCCATCTGAATCGATGACCGCTACGACCACCTCGCCCGTCGTCTGGGTGCAGGTCATGCAAGCCCTGGTGGCCCGCGAATTGGTGGAGGCGTTCGGCTTGCCCGAGCGACAAGCGGCCGCCCTGTTGGGCATCGTCCCTTCGTCGGTCTCGCAGTATCTCTCGGGGAAGCGCCTCGGACCCCGGCTCGCCCGATTTCTGGGGAATGCCGACGCGCGGCAGATCGCCCGGCGGACCGCGCAACAGCTCATGGCCGACCCGGGCGGGCCCCCGGTCGTGCTGCAGGCGGCGATCGAGTTGGGCGAACTCCACGGTCCCGCCAGGGTTCTGCGGAAGAGGGTCGCAAGTTCGCCCGCGCCACCGCTGGTCCGTCGGGAAGTTCCCCGATGGCTGCGCAATCGAATCGTGGGCGAACAGAACGCCGTCGCCGAGTGCATGCGCCTCGCCCAACGCTCGCGGGATGAGCTGACCCGCGCCTTGTTCCGCCAGATCGCCTCGGACAGCCTACGGCACGCCGAGATCGTGGCGTCCCTGACGGCCTACCTGGACCGGGGTATCACGTCGAGCGGCCCGACCGGAATCACCCGGGCCGATGTGGAGCATCTCATCGCACGGGAGCACGCGGCGGAGGAGACCACCGGGAGCGACCTCGGTCCGGACCTCGGGGGCATGATGCGGATCCTCTGGGACAGCATGGAGGCGGACGAACGGAAGCATGAACTGTTGCTCCAGAAGCTGTTGGATGCGGGGCTAGCCGATGGCGGCTCGACGGGATCCCGTCCGGCAAAAAGACGGCAGTAGCTGGATGGATTAGGAGCGCCGGGCCTTCGCACCTTTGCGCCGCCGGGGCCGCGCCGGCTCGGACGGGCCACACGCACCCAGCCAGACACCATCCGGGTCGCGCACGTACGCCAGCAGCACGGGCCCGTCCACAAAGGCCGTCATCGGGCGGGCCCCGGCTTTTACCGCCTGTCGGATCCACTGCATCGGGTCGTCGACGAAGAACCCGAAATGGTCGAACTCGGTCCCGGGACGGAACGGTTCGTAGAAGGGGGTCCCCTTCGGGTAGTAGTTGAGCTCGATCCGGTGGGCGGAACTCGGATGGACCAGGTGGATCCATTTTCCGCCGTGGGAAAACCATCCCTTTTTGATGACCCGGAACCCCAGACGCTGGTAGAAGCGGACGGACCGGGCCAGGCTTCGAACCCGGATTCCCGAGTACATGAACCGAACTTTTGGAGGCACTGATCGAGCACCGGGCCACTCCGCATAGAGTTTACCTCCGAGGTTCCGAGAGAGGTCTCGCTCATGCCCTCCGGCGGCCATTGTATAGGTGGAGTCAGCAGTTGTCGCAAACCACCGAACAGAACGCGCGCCAGATGATCGAGCTCGTCAACAGCCGGAACGTGGAGAAGCTCATGGACCAGTACGCCGAGGACGCCACATTCCAGGTCCCCAATTTGAACGGACCGATCAAGGGCAAGGATGCGATTCGGGCCTTCTACCAGGGAAGCTTCGCCGCGTTTCCGGATTGGACGATGGTCGTCAGCAAGGTCATTGTTTCCGGTGGGGAGACGATCGTTGTGAATTCGGTCCACGGGACCCACAATGGACCGATGGCCGGAACCGACGGCCAAGCGATCGCACCCACGCACAAGAAGTTCACCCAGGACCTCCTGACCCGAGTCGTCTTCGACGACAGCGACAAGGTGCGGTCTCTCCGAGCCTATGGAAACTCGTCCGACATGACACGCCCGCTCGGCCTCCCAGCCTAGTCCCACCCTCCCTGGCCCGCGTACCTTCGGGTTCGTGGGCCGACCCGACCGCGGTGATCCCTGCTCCCGGCTCGGACCTGCGCGGCCCCTCGGCCTACCGACGAGCAGTTTGCTCCAAGTACCTCGACGGACTTCGACTCGCCCCCGGGTGAGTCCTCGTTGGAGCCCCAAACTCTGGAGAATACCTCCGACACTTCCGCGGAGTCGGTCCCCGAAAATCGGGAAGCCGAACCGAGAATCCATCCCGATGTCTGGGCGATCTCCGTCACCAGCCTATTCTCCGATTGGTCGTACGAGATGGTCCTCCCGATCCTCCCCTTCTTCCTGATCTTCACCCTCGGCGCGACGCCCTTCCTGGTCGGGCTGATCGATGGGGCGGCCCAATTCGCCCAAAGCAGTGTCCAGTCCGTCGCCGGTTCTCGATGGGCCACGAGTCCGAACCGCAAAGTTCAAGGCTCGTTCGGTTACCTGGCCACGACCCTCGGCCACGGGCTCCTCGCGATCGCCACCCTCTGGCCCGAAGTGCTGGTGTTCCGGGTGTCGGCGTGGATCGGTCGGGGCTCCCGCCAACCGATCAAGAAGGCGATCGTGGCGAACGCCACCTCCCCCGCGAACCAAGGGATCGCCTTCGGGTTGGAGCAGACACTGGATTCGGTGGGCGCGGTGCTCGGAACCGTCACGGCGGTCGTCCTGCTGGTCGTCGGGGGACTCGGCGCGTTCCGGACGATCTTCGCCGTCAGCGTGATCCCGGGATTCGTCGCCGTCGTGGTCCTCCTCGTGTTCGTGAAGGACAGCTCGTCGCGCCGTCCCGTCGGGAGCCCGCGCCCACCCTCCATTCGATGGCGGGACTTTCCCCCCTCGTTCCGGCTGTTCATAGTCGCGGAGATCATCTTCGGGCTCGGGTACTTCAGCATCCTGCTGGCCCTGCTCCGGGTGGGCGAGAATCTGCTGCCCGCCTCCGGTGGTTCCGTGGTCGCGGCCGTGCTCGCCGCCCTGCTCCTCTACCTGCTGTACAACCTGATCTACACCGGAATGTCGTATCCCGCAGGTCGGTGGGCGGACCGGTCGCCCGGGCTCGGCCTGGTGGCGCTCTCGTTCCTGCTCTTCGCGGTCGTCGATCTCCTGCTCATCGACCGCGGCGGGCTCCTCTTGGGAATTCTCGCGTTCACCGCGGCCGGCGTCCAGGTGGGCCTGCAAGGCGTGACCGAGTCTGCCTGGGTGGCCCGAAAGATGCCCGCCCAACTCGCGGGCCCGGCGTTCGGTTGGCTCGGGATGGTCCAGGGGATCGCGATCCTCGTGGGATCGTTGCTCGTGGGCGGGTTGTGGACCTACGTGTCCGCGCCGTTAGCGTTCGGCGTGTCCGCCGTCCTCTCGGTGGCCGGCGCCGCGCTCCTGCTGCCGTTGATCGTTCCCCATGCGAGCCGCCCGGCGTCGGCGGCACTGCCCTGACCCGGACTCAGCGCACCGGCGTCAGCCAATGGGCGTACTCCTTCGACCGTCCGTGGATCGCCTCGTCGTACCGGCGCTGAAGCCGGTGGGTGATCGGGTACTGGCCGGTGCCGATGGGTCGTCCGTCGACCTCCCGGATCGGCGTGATGCCCGCCGCGGTGCCCGTGAAGAGCAGCTCGTCCGCGGTGAACATCTCCTCGCGCGTGAAGTCGGAGCGACGGAAAATGAGCCCCTCATCCCCCACGAACTGGATCACGGAATCCCGGGTGATGCCGCGGAGGATACCTGAGCTCGCGGGGGGTGTGCTGACGATGTCGTTCTTGACCCGGAAAATGTTCTCGCCCGGACCTTCGGCGACCATGCCCACCCCGTTGAGGAGGATCGCCTCGTCGTATCCGGCCTCGACAGCCTCCATCTTCGCCAACGCGCTGTTGGCATAGTTCGCGGCGCACTTGGCCTGCGGAGGAAGGGAGCGGGAATCCATGCGGACCCAGCTCGACACACACGCCCGAACGCCGTCGTGGGCGTTCGCCTCTCCCAGGTAGGCGCCCCAAGACCACAGGGCAATCGCCACCTGGACCGAGCTGCGCGTCGGGTCCAATCCCATCTCGCCGTACCCCGAGAACGCGATCGGCCGGATGTACGCATCTGCAAGGCCGTTGTCGCGGACGAGGTTCACGCACGCGTGCTCGAGCTGTTCCTGGGTGAACGGGATCTTCATGCGGTAGATCTTCGCGCTGGCGAGGAAGCGTTCGATGTGCTCGCGCAGCCGGAAGATGGCCGGTCCATTCGCCGTGCCGTGAGACCGGATTCCCTCGAAGACGGCGTAGCCGTAGTGCAGACCGTGGGTCAGAACGTGCACCTGGGCCCGGTCCCAGGGAACGAGCTCTCCGTCGAGCCAGATGCTCTTGAGCGCCTGAATCGCGACCATCAGTCCACAGGGATTCTCAAAGGGCGTAAAGCGTCACGTCAACCGCCGCTGACCCGTCTTCCCGGTACCCGTATCGAGGCCCCGGTGGGCGGGTCAGACCCGGTTGACGCCCGGTTCATTTCCTCGAAACCGGTCGCCGTCCCGAGGTGTCCTATGGCGTCCCATCATCCCGGTCCCGTGGTCGAGTGTCTCCGACGTGAACAAGCGAACGCGGTGCAGCTGTACCTCCAGGTACAAGGGCTATCACTGGAATGTGGGCGGTCCACAGTTCCACGACCTGCACCGGATGTTCGACGACCACGCAAAGCTCGTGCTCGACACCATCGACCCCTTGGCCGAGCGGCAGCGGATCCTCGGGGCGCCGGCCCCTTACGACCTCGACTCGCTCCGCCGGTCCTCGCAGCTCTCCGTGGACGCGCACCGGCCGGCCACCGGACTCGAGATGGTCGAGCACCTGCTCGAAGCCCACCGTCACATCCTTCGGGGTCTGCGGGTGGGCATCGAATTGACCACCGAGGTCCATGATCCGGGCACGGCGGACCTCCTGACCCAATGCCTGTTGGTCCACGAGAAGTTGGAGTGGTTCCTCCGGGAGCTTCTGGAGCACCGGGTCGAGCCGTTCGAGGGACCCAGTGGGAATCCGGTCG
The DNA here is from genome assembly GCA_963773945.1 of uncultured Thermoplasmata archaeon. Classification (GTDB taxonomy): domain Archaea; phylum Thermoplasmatota; class Thermoplasmata; order Lutacidiplasmatales; family UBA184; genus JAKIWV01. The sequence goes on from CAVZDD010000005.1 coordinate 146,182, forward strand.
TCGTCGCGTACCGGGGCCCGATCCCGCCCGGTGTGGCCTGAGCGGGTCTCCCGACCTGCGGCGCCCCTCGGGCCCCAGCCGAGGACTTAAGGGGGCGTCCTAAGTCCGGCGCCCGGCGGGTCGATGTCGGCGCGACCGGTGCCTTCTCCGGACTGGGACCCGACCGTCGTTCGACTCGAGGATTCCCCGTCAAGCGCCCTCCCAGCCTTCGGTGATCTCTCGGATTTCTTCAATCCGTTCCTCTCGCATTTCGTGCGCGCTGCGCTCCACGGAGGTGGGGAGGTCTGGGTATCCCGGTCCGGACCGTCGCTCGATGGGCTCCTCTTGTACAACGAGGTCGAACGGGTCGGGTCGATCTTCACCCGGAATCCCTCGGTCGCCCAAGTCCTCTTCGGGCTCAAGGAACACGTCGCCCTGTTCTCCGATTTTCCGCTCGCGGCTCGTACGGAGGTCTTTCAGGTGTTCCGGACCGACCAGCCCGGCGACGTGCCGGCCCCCCGGTTCGCCCATCCGGTCCGACTGGCCCGGGCCCGGGACCAGCCGGCGATCCTCCAGCTGATGAAGGAGATGTACGGCCGTATCGACGCCAACTGGCTCCCGGTTCTACCCAGCGAGGAGGAGAAATGCGTGGTCGTCGAAATATCGGACCAGATCGTCGGGGTGGGCTGGGTCACGGTGGTGAACGCACAGGGTCGGTTGCATTCCCTTTCCGTGCGCCCGCACTACCGGCGGATGGGGATCGGTACGGATCTCTGGCATGCACGGATGCTGTGGGCGCATCGGGCCGGCGCTCGACAGGTGCTCTCCGAAATCGGAGAGCAGAACGTGGCCTCCCGGGCAATCGCCACGGCGGGAGGGATGCAGACGGTAGGCCGGCTCTTCCTCTCGTACCGGCCCGGCGCGGCACCGACCCCGCGATCAGACTAGCGGCGCGCCGCAGTTGGGACAGACCTTGTCGGTCACGTCGATCAGATTCCCGCAGTACCGGCATTGCACCTTGACCGTCTCGCGGAGCACGACCTGGGGAACCGGCTGTCCGGACGGGGTCAGATTGATCGGCGGGGCGCCCGCCGTCGGATAGAACGGCGGGGGCGGGGCTCCGTAGCCGATGTTACCCGGCGCCGCGTGCTGGGGTAGCCGCTTGGGCCGATTCCGCGACCGCACGGCGAGCCAGACCACGACGGCCACGATGAGAAGGACGACCACAATCGCGATGATGAGCCCCCACGGCACGGTCGCAGGGGCGCTGATGGAGCTCTGGGCGGGCGTCAGTGCGTACGTGGTACTCGTCACGAGGAGAGTGTCCGTCCACGTAAATCCGTCGCCCGAGCTGTTGGTGTCCTGCTCCGTGTACAGGTACCCGACCATGTACCCCGTGCCGGGGTCGAAGTAGGCCTGCCAGGTATAGGCGGCATTGAGGTCACCGTACTCGTCGTTCCGCTGGTAGTTTCCGGTGCCTTCAGCGTAAATGGTCTGCACGGACCCGGTGCCCGGAAGGTCGTAGCTGTAGCTCTTCGAGACCACATCCATCGGGTAATCGAGGAGAGAGAACGAACCGCCCACGGGCAACGAGTTGTTCATGTAGAACCAGACGGAAGGAGTCGTGTACCCGGTCTGGTTGTCCGTTCCGTCCACGTAGAGGAACGTGGTGGCCGAGAACGTGAAACTCCCTGCGGAGTTCCAATTCGCGAAGGAGCCCGTGTTGTTGCTCCATGAATTCGTATTCTGGTACGAAGCCGACTCGGTCCCGTTCGGCAGGACGCCGGTTACGCCGATACTCCCGTTCACGTAGTAGTGCTCCGTGTATCCGGAATATCCGTACTCGCCGGTCCCCAGACCGTTGTTGAGCACGACGGTCTCATAGTAGTGGAAGCTGTCCCCGGTCTCAGGCACGTAGTGGCCCCCGACGCCAGCCGCGGTGGGAAGGCAGAGGACCAGCCCGAGAACGACGAGCCCCAGGATCCGTGGGTTCATCCCACGAATCCTCCCATCGCGTGGACGTGCGCCGGGTGAGCCCCGCCAAACGCGCCAAACGTGGAGAAGTAGGCGCCGTGGCCGATGGCGACCGGCACGAAGAAGAACCACATGCCGGGCATGTAGTGGAAGTTCACCGGGGGAGGCGGCACCGCCTTGGCCGTGGCATCGACACCGGTCACGGTCTCCGCCCGGATCCCGTGGATCATTCGCACGGCGAGGCAGATCAATTCGGACTGGGCCAACGGCATCGCCCGCTTGCCGAGAATGTCGTAGGCCTGCTCGAGGAGCTGGAGGGTTTCATTGGCCTCGAGGACCGGGATCGAGGCGAGGATGGCGGCGGCGACCAACGGGTACTGGAGGTAGGCCCCCAGTCCCCGAGTGAGGACCGCGAGCTTCGGACTGAGTCCGTCCATCGGGAGGTCGGAGACCGCGAGATAGGCGGAGGAGAGCTCGACGTCCTCGGAGGGCGCGTAGCCCCACCCTCCAAACATCGCCCGCGTCGCCCCGAATTTCGCTTCCAGGTCGGCGAACGGCCGGTTCACGATCGCCATCAGGGCGGCGGATTCGTACGATGGAGTCTGCCGTAGGAAGGCCTGGAGGTTATCCGTCGCGAACGTGCCATCGGCCCGCTGCCCGAGCAGGATGATGGACGCCACGCCGAGGGAGGCTTGCTTCGGGATTCCCAAATGGCGTACCTCGCCTTCCAGCTGGGTGAGGGCCGGCAGGCTGTCGCCGATCTTTCGGGCGGAGGCAGACAGTATTTCCGCCGACATCAACCGGTTCTCGTCGTTGTGCGCGAGGTCGCGAAGCCCGTTGTACGCATCTAGGAAGGAGTTCGCGCCCACATTGATGTCGCTCTGGCGCTTCGCAAGTCCGATAGAGATCGCCCACAGGTAGGAGCGGTCGACGGTGGGAAGGGGTTGGACGAGGGTGGAAAAGTACTGGGCGCTGGTGTTGGCGATGTCGTTCAGTTCCCGGTCGACGAGCTGGGACTGGCTCAGATAGGCGGCGAACGGCAGGTCCGAGACTCGATACAGTCGGGTCCCGAGGTCGCGAAGTGACATGGCGCCCAAGCTCGTCAGCCCGACGTACTGGCCCCCGTAGGGAGTAAGGGTGTCCAGGAGGGCCCTCTGGCCCATCTTCTGGTCGTAATCCTTCTCCTCCGCGGAGAGGTCGCTATCCGCAGCCTGGAGGGCGGCCTGGTCCTGGGCCGCTTTCTGCATCCCGGCGGCCTGTTTGGCCTTCGATTCGAAGTGGAAGAGGATGGAGTGGGACCTCTGCGTTTCCGCGCTCAGCTGGTCCGCAAGATTGCTGCGAGCGTACGACTTTTCATTGATGGCATCTCGCTCGGTGTACAGGGTCTGAATGGCCTGGACCATCTGCGCGTACTGGTCGGCGCTCACGAGCTGGAGCACGTTCAGCTGCTGCAGGGTTGCCAGATCGGGGGACGCCAGGGTCGTGGTGACGGCTTTGTTGTTGACCTGGGCCAAAAAAGTGTACACATCCTGACAGTTCGCCATGTTACGCGTCGACCGCCCGGAATCTGGTATAGAGAGACTCCTCTTGACAGTTGTTCCGGATCTCGAGTTCCACGTTCCCCCGCCCCGGCATGACACGAACGAAGGGGTCGGACTTCAAAGCTTCCCGTAGGACCCCCTCGAAGTGCCCCTTCCGGCTCCCGCCGGTCCCGAACCGTCGGCTCCGCTCCCCTTCGATCTGCTCGTACGCGAACGTGAGCTCGTACAAGGAGCGATGCACCTGGTCTTCGATTTTCTCGCGGACCTTATCCTGATCGAGGGCTAACTCCACAATGCCCTCGAGGTCCACGAAGTACGCGGCGCCATCCGGCGCAATGACCGCGTCCTTGTCGAGCCACACGTCGTCGAAGTCGAGCCCGACATACTTCCCCCGTGGCGGGTCGTGCGTCATCGTCCGGGCGAAGAGCGTGAGCATCGCCACGGTGCTCCGGACGAAGTTCGTCTCGAAGCGAAGCGCGCGGGCATTCGAATCGATGGAGAACAGGTCGAAGAGGTGACGGATGTTGTTCCCCACGGTACTCTTCCCATGAAAGTAGATGCGGACGTTCGACGGCACCAGGCGGAGCTCCTGGACCATCCGTCCCCGGTACTTTCGATACCAATGGATGGTCCGGAGCTGCTCCTCGAGTTTTTCGGGGAGAAAGCAGATTCTCAGGACGGGAGCGATGAGGAAGCCGGCGACTGAGGTCAGGTCGGCCCGTTCTGATACCTTGAACGCCGTCGTCGCGTGGTCCAGTCCCTGGCCGCCGTACGGGGAGCCCCGCAGCCACACCTCTCCGGTGATGATGCGGTCGGACGCCTCCGCGGGATCGCGGTGGAGCCGTGCCTGAATCGCGGGATCGTCAGAGAGCTCCGCGGCGTAGGCGCGGTCCAAGGTGCGCCAAGAGTACGGGTCGATCGTCGAGCCAACGCCCTTGACAGATAGGAAGAATTCGGTCCCGTCGAGCGTCACGATCGAATTCGGCAGGATCGCGCCCCGGTTGTCATCCTCGATAAACTCCCGGGTCTCGACTGGCGCTTCCTCGAGGAGGGCGGTCAAGGCCCGGGGGAGGTAGAAGCGTTCCAACTGGACGATGTCGAATTGTTGGAAGTGTCGATTCCGGATGCATTCGGCCGGGTACGCAGCGAGTTCCAACGGCATCCCCTGCAGCTTCATCTCGAGGAACCTAACCTAGGTTGGGAGAAGGACTGTTCACCAATTTCCCTCCCCAGCCAGTCAGCCGGTCCCCTCATTTATGTGATGGAGGACCGTGCACACTTCGGAGAAGAACATGTCTGCGACACCTGAGACCCCCGGGTGTTTCTTCTGTAAGCGGCTGTCCCTTCCCCTGGCCGATCAGGACCCGTTGATCTACGAAGACTCGCTCGTTCACGTATCGCACGAGTTGGATGAGGCTGCCCCCACCTACCTGGGAACGATTGTGATTCAGACCAAACGGCACACGGACGCCGGCTTGTCTTCGCTCACCGACGAGGAGGGCGAGCGAATCGGAGAGCTCGTCGCCCAGATCAGCCGCGCGGTTCGGGAGCTCGTGGGAGCATCGTGGTGCTACACCTACTGCTTTACCGAGGGGTATCAACACATGCACCAATTTGTGGTCGCGCGACACCCACGGATGCCCCCCGAGCACGTGCGGCTGGGGGCGAAGGACTGGCCCGGGGCCCCTCGAGGGAATCCGGAACAAATCCGGAGCCTCGCGAGTTCCCTCGCAAAACGGGTGGGCCACAGGGCTTGACGCGAGGAGCCGGCCGGCGTGCAGCGCCCTGAAATAAAAACGCCTACACGAGGCAGGGGCGGGCGCGGACCGGGCCCAAGGGGAATTAGCGACAGACCGGTCTAAATCCAATGAAAAACACTACCGAACGAGAGCTCACGAGGGTCCTCGTCCGTTCGTCATCCATTAACGGGTAGGTTTTCGGCGGGCTCCTTCAAAGCTTCAGAGTACGAGTCGAAAGCACGTCGATCTAATGAGCACCCGATACGATTCTGGGCCGGCACGATTTTGGTCCCCAAAGCCCAGATGACACCTGGGGCGCCCCACACCCACACGCGAGTCTCGGCCAGGATTTCGATCCCCCCCGGGTCTCTGGGCAACTATCAAAGCGGCCGGCCGCTTGAAGCTGGGGGAATGAAGACCCGCGAATTGATCCTTATCGTCGCGGCGATTTGCGTCGCGGGATTCGTTGTTGCCGCGTTCACCGTCCCCGTTCTCCCTAAGTCGCAGCCTTTCAATCTCTCGAGGACTCTCCCCACGGGTACGACTTCCTTCAACGGCCAGCTGGGCTGCGGGCCGAATGTAACCGTCCGTGAGGTGTTTCCTTCCAACGGCATCGTAAGATACTGGATTACTCAGAACGAAACCGGCGCTTCCGTCAACATCTGGACAGACTCCGTTGGGATTCAGGGTTTCATGAATACGGGATACGGCGGAGTCTCGGCCGGAAGCTTCACTTCGGGAAACGGGGTGTACACATTCGTCTTCCAGGCCTGCGGGTCAACGCCGACGGTCTCCCTCGGGTTCTGGGGCGGGACGAATTATTCGACGCCGTTACTCTGATCCCAGTCTGAAATCGGTCCTTTAGCTGTGGCTCAGTAGTCATCGGGGATGGGCCCGTCCCAAAGTTCCGCTGGGTGATCGTAGAGTTCGAGAAAGTTCCCATCCGGGTCTTTGATGTAAGCGACCCGATGACCATCATCGTCAACCCAAACATCCTCGTCCGACAGATGATGTAGCCCGGTGGTCGGATCGCCGTGAAGTTCTCGCGTGGCGGGCTCGATCCCGAGCTTCTTGAAGCGCTCCAACTGCTCGGGTACGCTCCGCACACGGACACCGAGGTGGTCCCATCCATCGCCCGGGGTGTATGGGGTGTCGTAGGGAGAACCGGGGGCATACCAGTTGAGTTCGAGGCGTTGCCCCGAACGGCGGTCTTTGAAGAGGATGTAGGCGCCGCCATCGTACCGAACCCGTTTCAGCTCGACGAGGTCGAAGACTTTGGTGTAGAATTCCTCGGAGCATTCGAGATTCGTGACGCGGATTCCGAGGTAGCTGATCCACAGTTCGGCCATGGTCACCTATCGGCTCGCGAACTTAAACAGGTTCGAAAAGGGTAGGTTGTTCACTCTGCAGGCTGAGAGGGCCGGCACTCCTGGACGACGCGACGGCTTGGGCGGTTCATCTCCCGCCAAGGAGAACTATGAAAATCGACAGACTAGCACTCCCTCAGATCGCACGCGCCTCGATGAGCTCCTGGTTGGGCCGTGATGTCCGCACGGCAGTCATGGAGAATTTTGCCTTCCTGAGAAGTACCTCCCATTCTGCCTTCGTCCGCTCACGTCCCCCCGTCATCACCATCATAACGAGATCGAGCCAGAGACGAGAGGGCGACGCAGCGCCCTCCGGTAGTACGCCCTCGACGAGGAGGAGCACGCCGCCCTCCACCATCGCTTTACGACAGTTAGCGAGCAGGAGGAGCGCCTTTTCGTCGGGCCAATCGTGCAAAACACGGGACATCACGTACACGTCCCCCCCCGGAGGCACTGCGTCGAATGCGGAGCCCGTCAGAATTTTGCATCGATCTGCCACTCCCGAACCCTGCAGCAACGCGGGGGCTTCTTCCACGGCCGAGGCTTGGTCAAAGAGAATCCCACGCAGGCCGGGGTGAGTACGGAGCGTCGACGCGATTAACGCTCCATTGCCGCCGCCGACGTCGACCAGCACCTTGTGGCGACCCAGGTCGTATCCTTCCAGTGGCTCTCCGGCAACCCCGACGGACCAGGCCATCGGTTTGTTGAACGTCGCCGAGGCTTCTGGATGTCGGTCAAGATACTCGAAATGACCCATGCTGTAAAGGTGATCGAATGCGGTTTCGCCGGTCCTTACGCAGTGGAGCAGGTCGCCCCAGGAATGGTAAGGCTCCTCTCCGGCAAAGATTGAGGTCAGGCCCATGGAGCCTTGAGGGTGGCTTGCCAAGAGCCTCCCGGTCTCGGTCAGACCGAAGCGGGCGTGCTCGTCTATGGTAAGGACGCCGATGGATGCCAAAGCCCTCAATACCCGATAGAGGCGATCCGGGTGGACTTTCGCCTCCGCGGCCAAGGAGATTGCGTCCTTCGGTCCCGCGGAAAGTGAATCGGGGATCCCAAGCTTCGTCACCACGTAGAGGGCCTGTGTGACTCGATAGCCCCCGATAAACTTCAGGAGTGTGGCTTCCGGGGATTCGTTGGACGGGTCGGTCAGAATCTATTCGCCGGGCAGCGCCGGCCAGCATATGAAATATCACGGGATCGACCTCGCGAAGGCTCTCTACGGAACGTCGAGGCGGTTCAAGTAGTGCGGCACCCGTCCGAAACGGACTCGTTAGGTAACTAGGAACTCCCTCGTCGGCACTTCGACCCATTACCAGCGACGGGGTTGAGAACGGGGGAGCGTCTCCGACGGTCCCGCGGCGGTTCGAACCCCGAAGGTTCCTTGGAGGTTGCGTCGGGGTCACGCTGACGCCGGAAGCAGGTCGAACCCAGCTTGCCGGAAGTCGGAATCGAACCCGAAGGCGAGGCGGATTCCCAGAGCCTGCATGGTCACGAAGCTAAGACAGTCCGTCAGACTCCAACGCTTATCGGGGCGCCCGAGAAGGGTATCCCAAGCTGCCCAGAACCGATCGGGAGTCGTCCAGACGACCTGTACGCTCTCGCTCTCGGTCACGATGTTACGGAAGTTTCCCACGAGGTGCGCGGGACCGCGCTGCCGCAGGTAGGTCACGGCTTCGTCCAAGACGTAGTCCGTTGTCACCAGGCGACCATGGACCCCTCCGACGAGTTCCTGTTGGAATGCGCGCGCTCGCCGATGAAACCCGTCCCGTTGGTCCAGCAGCGCAATCCACGCGCTGGAATCGATGAATATCATCGAGACCGGCGGTACAGCAGCTTGTCGTGGTCCCGGGACCCCCACGTGGTCTTGCCCTTTGCCTTCAGAAGCGGGAAGGAATGGAAGACCGGATCCTGCGGATTGACCCGGTCCGGCAACAGATGCGCCCGGAGCGCCTCACGAGCCACCTCCTTCATCGACTTCCCCTCCGCCGCGGCCCGCTGTCTAAGGAGTTGGTACTCCTCCTCCCCCACAGCGGTTTGCACTAGCTTCATGGTCCATGTTACATGTAATGTGGTATATAAGCGGAAATTGACCCGGGGCGTTGCGCAGGTTCGACGGGCCCAAGGGGATTCGAACCCCTGATCTTGCGGTTAAGAGCCGCCTGCTCTACCGGGCTGAGCTATGGGCCCATCTCGCCGGGCTCGCCCGATTTCGGGCGGCCCACTTAAGGCCTCGCTCCGCGACCGCGCGTCCCTCCGAGACGTTCGAGGGCGGCCCCGACCATCCACGGCAACAGGACCGTGATATCGCCCTCCACGGTCACGTGGTGGGCGGTCGGTTTGACCTTCCCCCACGAAACGGCCTCGCGGGTCCGAGCTCCGGAGAGACTCCCGTCCCATTCGACCGCCGACGTGATGTAGAGCGCCGCATCGAGTCCGTCCCGGAACTGGTTCCACCAGATCGTGTGGTGCTTCGAGATTCCGCCGCCCAGCAGGAGGGCCCCACTCCGCTTCGCTTCGAAGACGAGGTCCGAGAGGCGTTGCTCGTCGGAGAATAGGTCCAGCTGGAAGTCCTTGTGCATCTGCCAGAACATCCAGAGCTGCGTACCAACGGCGCCATCGGTGATCCCCGGCACGATGACCGGGATTTTCCGTTCGAAGGCGGCCCGCGCCAGGCTGCCTCGTCCGGCCTTCCGTCCGAGGGCCTCCCCGATGTGCCCGACGAGCTCCGCCGTGGAGAGCCGACGAACCCCCTCCCTCCACAAACGGTTCAGCAGCCGCCGCATGAACCGCTCGACGATCCCGCCGTAGACCTTCTCCTCGATGACGAGGTTCCCGAGCCGGTACAGCCCCTTCTTCCGGAGCACGGCGTCGTCCAGGAGCCAATCGCCGTGCAGGTACGGTCCGTAGGAACGCGCGATGTCGTGGTCGAGGGTCCCGCACGTCGTGACGACGGCGTCGACATGCCCGCCGGCGATGAGCTCGTGAAGAACGCCCCGGGTGCCGGTCGCGACGATGTCAGCCGGGAAAGAAAGGAAGGTGGTCATCTCCCGGTCGCCGAGCATCTCGACGAGCAGGTCGACGCCCTGGCCGAACCCTTTCGCCGTGAAGCCGCCGGCGGCCTCGAGCCGCCGGGCCAGCGTATCGAGCGATGGCCGGTCGTGGACCCGGATATCCTCTACGCGACGACGGACCATGCGAACGTTCCTCTGCTTACAAGGTGAGCGTGAATCCCAGCCCCAACGAGTGAAACAGCAGCAGGTAGGCCAGGATATAGCCCCCGAGGGCCCCGCCGTTGAGGAACGGGAGCCCGGCCTGGGGGTTCCCGGTCATGGCTGCGCGCATGAGGAGCGCGTAACCGACCAGCGAGCCCGCGATGGCGGCCAGCGCCGTCCAGAGGTTGGCCCCGATTCCTAGCACCAGCGGGTGACCGGGAAGCCAGACGAAGGCGGAGGCGACGAGGGCCCCCGGGATCACGATGTCGCCGAGGCCCATGAACATCGCTTCCCGTTCCTCGACCGGGCGCTCCCGCTGAGTGTTGAGCGAGGGGGCCTGTGTGTAATCGTACCCGGCCGCGCTGGGCATCACCAGCAGGATGGGGAGTCGCATCTCCGTCACCACGTCGGCGAGGCTGATCATGTGCTTCGTCCGGTAGACGGCGATTGCGTCGTACACGGCGAGCGCGAGGAGCAAGATGAAGACCGGGAGGATACTGAAGGAGACCCCGAGCAGCGCGATGAGCGCGCCGGCGGCGAGGAATCCCGCCGTGTCGACGACGTACCACTGGGGCTCGATCCAGAGCGCCAACAGGATCGTCACGGCGATGAAGGCCGCGAGTGTGACCGCGGGGTCGAACAAGAGCCCGGCCTCGGCCGGCGGAATGAAGTGGCTGGCCGGGAGGATCAGTTCGAGCGTGTAGTAGAGCGTGAGGTTGAGCGACGCGGCGATCGCGAGGAGGAGTACGACCCGGAGGGTCGCGATCCCGCCTTTCTGACGCGTGAACCAGAGAATGAGGAGCGGCGCGAGCACGACGAGGAGGATGAGGAACAGCGGCGCGGCGGGGCTGTTGGGGTTCGACGTGGTGGCGAGCCCGGCCGACTTGAACGGGAGGGCGAGGGCCAGGGCGACGAGCTGGGCGCCCACATACAGGGCGAGCAGCCCCAGCGAGCGAAGGCCGCGCATGCCGGGGAACTACGGCTGCACGATCGCGTAGGCGTTGTTCCCGAGCACCTTGGTGATCTTCGCGTTGACCGTCGCGCCGCGGGTGGTGGCGCCGGTCACGAAGACGACGAAGCCTTCCTTCCGCGCGACGCCGTCGCCCCGGCGACCGATATCCTCGATCGTGAGGCGATAGACCTCGCCCGCTACGACTGGCGCTTTCGGCTTGGCCACTTCGACCACCCGACGCACCGTGACCGGTCGCTGGGCGCCGCAGGCTTCGCAGATGAGGAGGGTGAACTTGCCTTCTTTGCTGAGGTGAGTGTCCGGCCGTTTGCACTCGGAACAGATCACGTACTTGTCGGTGTACTCCCGGATCCGCTGGGCGATCGCGTCCTTGGGGATGCGGGACTTGAGCACGCCACGGGGCAGGTCGAGCACGCCCGGGCAGCCAAACTCCCGGGCCAGGTAGCCGATCAGGTGGGCCGGCTCGCGCCGGAGCACGCTCGCGATCTCCTGCAGGTTCCGGATGACCGTGTTCTTCCCATCGGTCATCACGTCCGGCTCGGGGACCTGGAATCGATCGCCGCTCGTACGGACCTCCGGCAGCTGGGCCCGGGCCCGGTCGAGGAGTTTCTGGTAAGCTTCCATTCGGCCGAATGAAGGCCGAGGAGCGCTCAAAAGGCTATCCGTTCCCGGACGCCACTTCCGAGGGTCACGAGTCTACTCGGTGAGCGGACCGAGGACGTGGCGCAGGTCCTTCTCCGTGACCACGTGAGTGGCCCGGCGCCGGACATGCTCGTCTTCCGGGAGGAACGCGACTCCGATGCGGGAGTGCTCGAACATCGCCACGTCAATCTCGGAGTTCCCCACCGCCGCGCAGTCGTCGACGGAGAGCCCGAACTCCCGCTGCAATCCGGCGACGACGTCCCCCTTGCGCTTGATCGGCACCCGGATGATCCCCTCGTCCGTGAGCCGCCCGTGCCCATTGAGAACGAACCCGTTCGCAAGGACCCTGTCGATGCCCAATTCCCGGCCGATCCGCTGGGCGATCACGTCGAGGCCTCCACTCACGATCGCTGTGCGGATGCCTCGGGCGTGGAGCGCATCGAACAACTCGTGCGCGCCGGGCATGAGGGGCACGGGGGCCAGGATCGAGACGAGGTCGTCCTCGGTGATGTGAGGGCGATGTCGCCGCCAGAGCGCTAGGTCCCGTCGCATGAACTCCTGATCGTCAATTTGGTCGGTCAGGAAGAGATGGAGGGCCTCGGTGTTCTCGTCGCCAAAGAACCGGTGGACCTCCGCCCAAGAGCTCGAGACGTCGAGCAGAGTGCCGTCCATGTCGAAAGCGACGAACCTAATCGGCATGGCTCAGCGCGATCGCGTCGGCCCGAGCCAGCACCGCGGCCGTCGGACGTGCGGCCCACGCTGTCAGGACCTCGTCGACCTGCTCGGGCTGGCTCGCGCCGAAGAGGGGCGCTACGCCCCGCTGGGAGAGCCAGTGGAGCGCCAGGGAGGCCATGGGCACGCCCGCCTCCTTCGACAGCTCGTGGAGTTGGCGGGCCAGCGCCTGCACTTCCGGTAGACGCTCCCGAAGTCCGGTGCTTCGGGCCGGCCCCACCGGAACGGTACCGGTGAGATACTTTCCGGCGAGCAAGCCCCGGGCGAGCGGCGTGTAGGCTTCGACGATGATCCCTTCCTTGCGACAATATGGCAGCACCTCGTCCCCGTCGGCGCGCTCGAGCATATTGTACAGTACCTGGTTCACAACCACATCAGTCTCCCGGAGCGCGGCGCGCGCCTCGACCAGTTGCTCGACAGAGAAGTTGCTGACGCCGATCGCACCGATCTTGCCCTCCTTCCACAGGGCTTCGAGGGCTTGCATCGTTTCGCCGATCGGCACCCCCGGTGCGGGGGAGTGGACCAGGTAGAGGTCCGCTTTCGTGCGGCCGAGTCGCTGGAGGCTGGCCATCAGCGCCGGACGGACCTGGGCGGCGCGCAGGTGCTCCCATGAGAGCTTGGTGACGACCAACGCGTCCAATGCGGCCGGGCCGGCCCGATAGAACACATCGCCCAGGATCCGCTCTGACCGGCCGGCGCCGTAGACCTCGGCGGTATCGAACCAGCGAAGACCTCGTTCGAGGGCGTGTCCGATGGTCGCCTTGGTACGCGCTTCATCTTCCGGCCGCCAACGTCCGAGGGCCCAGAGGCCCAATCCGAGGGGTGGGTGGGTCCGTCCCGTCTTTCCGAGCGGGAACCCCCCGCGGAGAGGAGCGTTCGCGACGGGGACGGCCTTCTTCGGGCGCTTCGCCGAGGTTCGAGCGGAGGATTTGGGGGGAGGGGCCTTCTTCGTCATGATGCTCCGTGGGCAGCCTCGGCGGCCAAGTGCGCTTCGATCCGTCGGACCCGTTCCGCCAGGTCCCGGGCCTTCTCCCCGGCCGTTTTGAGGACTTCGGGGGGGGCCCGGTCGCGGAACCCGGGGTCGGCCAGGCGCTGTTCGGTCTTGGCGAGCAGGCCGGCGAGCTTGTCTCGTTCCCGTTCGAGCGTGAGGCGTTCCGCCTGCGAGCGTTCGGAGGGGAGGGCGAGGAAGAATTCCCCGTGCGCCGTGACACTGGGCGCGCTGCCGGCCGGCGGCGGCGCTCCGACGTCCAGGAAGTCTAGCGCTCCCACGCGGGCTTGCTGCAGGACCAGCTCCTTTTGGACGCGGAGGACCTCGGCGGTCTCCTCCCCGGAAGGTCGGACCCAGGCCGGGGGGAGCGACTTGGGGGCGAGTCGGTTCTCGGCCCGGAGGCTTCGCAGCGTGCGGATGGCGTCGTAGACGACTTCCATGGCGACCAGGGCTTCCGGGTCGTCCGGCGCTTCGTTCGACTTGGGCCACGCCGTGCGGGCCAACAAGTCGCCCCGATGGGGGATGGAGTGCCAGAGTTCTTCCGTCACGTGGGGGACGAGCGGGTGGAGGAGCCGAAGGGTCCGCTCGAGGGTGAAGAGCAGCACCGCGCGCGTCTCGTGGCGCAGGGGTTCTCCCCGTCGACCTGCGAGCGCCTCCTTGCTCACCTCCACGTACCGGTCGGCGAGGTCGTACCAGATGAAGGAGTGGAGGAGCCCGGCCGCGCGCGAGATGTCGTAGGTGGCGAGGGCCTGGTCGAACTCGTCCACGGTCCGGTGCCACCGGGCGAGGATCCAGTGATTCTCGAGAGGGGAATCGGTCGTGAGGAGGGGGGCCCGGTCGGGCGCGTCGGTCCCGTCGGGCAGGTGCGCCTGGGCAAAGCGCACGAGGTTCCAGACCTTCGTGAGGAAGTTCCGGGCGTTGTCGAGCGTCGCGGGGCCGAAGAAGCCGTCCTGGTCGACCGGGTTCGGGAACAGCAACGCGAACCGGAGCGCGTCGGCCCCGCGTTCCCGGATCAGGTCCAGCGGGTCCGGGGAGTTCCCGAGATGCTTCGAGAGCTTGCGGCCTTGTTCGTCGCGCAGGATTCCATGGAAGAAGACGTTCCGGAACGGCGGACGGCCCTGGAAGTAGTAGGAGGCCATCAGCATCCGGGCGACCCAGAAGAACATGATGTCGCGGCCGGTCTCGAGGAGACTCGTCGGGAAGTAGTGGGCCAGGTCGGGCGTGTCTTCGGGCCAGCCGAGAGTGGCGAACGGCCACAGCCACGACGAGAACCAGGTATCGAGTACGTCCGGATCGGCCTTCAGCGGCAAGTGGCCGCATTTCGGGCAGGCCGTCGGAGCTACTTCGGCGGCGGTCTCGTGGGAGCAGGCCGAACAGTAGTACACCGGGATCGGGTGGCCCCACGCGACCTGTCGGGAGATGCACCAGTCCTGGATCTTCTCCATCCACCGGAAGAAGGTGAGCTCCCACCGTGGCGGGTAGAGCCGGACCTCGCCGGACCGGACCGCCTCGACCGCCGCCGGAACCAGCGGGGCCATCCGAACGAACCATTGGGTCGACAGCCGGGGTTCGATGACCGCGTTCGAGCGCTCGGACCGGCCGACGGCGTGAACGTAGGGCGTTTCGTGGTCGACGAATCCTCCGGCGCGTAGCGCCTCCGTGACCCGCGTGCGGGCGTCCTCCCGGTCCTGGCCCCGGAAGGGGTCCGGCACCCAATCGGAGGTGAGCCGACCATCGGCATCGATGACGTCCGGAGGCATCGGGAGCCCCGGATGCCGTTGGAAGATCTCGTGGTCCAAGAGATCGTGCCGGGGCGTGATCTTCAGCGCGCCGTTTCCGAACGTCGGGTCGACGCCGGGGTCAGCCAGCACCGGTACCTCGCGGTCGCACAGGGGGACTCGCACCTTTCGGCCGACAGCCGAGGTGTGCCGGGCATCGTCCGGATGGACGGCCACGGCGACATCGCCGAAGATCGTCTCCGGCCGCACGGTGGCGACCACGATCCCCCCGGGGGCTCCATCGGCCCATGGGTACCGAACGTAGAGGAGCGTCGTGGGTTCCTCCGAATGTTCGACTTCCAGGTCGGAGATGGCGGTTCGGACCGCCGGGTCCCAGTTGACGAAACGCTCCCCGCGGTAGACCAGACCGGCGTTGTAGAGCGTGACGAAGGCGCGCCGGGTGGCGCGTTCGTAGGCCGGGTCCATGGTGTACCGGTATCGGCTCCAGTCGAGGGAGTAGCCGCCGGAACGCAGGGCCGCCAGGATGCGTCGTTCGTGGTCCCGTTTCCATCCCTCGACCTGCGCGAGGACTTGGTCCCGGGACATCTCCTCGAGCCGGATCCCCTGCTTCGCCAGGTGCGCGCGCACCGCGACCTGGGTGGACAGGCCGGCGTGGTCAATGCCCGGAAGCCAGAGGGTCGGCGTGCCCATCATGCGGGACCGTCGGACTAGGAGGTCCGTGACCGTGTTGCCGAGGGCGTGGCCTAGGTGGAGGTCCCCCGTCACGTTGGGCGGGGGCAACACGACCGTGAAGGGAGCGCCCGTCGGCCGGTCCGGGGCGCGTCCGAGGTCGGCGCGGTCCCAGGCCTCCTGCCAGCGACGCTCGATCGCCCCGGGCTCGAATCGGGGCGGGAGAAGGTCGGGGGTCAGCCGCGTCCCCTCCCGGGGAGACCGAGGGCGAAGAGCGAGAAGATCGCCAGCTCCGCGAGGGCGACGCCGCCCATAGCGAGGAACGATTTAACCGGGGAGACTCCGATGAACTGAAGCACGGCGAAGAGCGTGATCGGCAGGCCGGCGATCACGATGCCCGGCAGGACCACCGTGGTCGCCCACCAGGCGCCGGACGACATCAGCGACACCGGCACCCCGGCCTCCTGGGCGCGGCGGAAGAGGAGCGCAATCTCCAGGAACGCCGCCGCGATGAGCCCCGGCAACTCCGCGATGATGAAGGCGAAGAATAGCCACACGTTGAGCAGTCGCAACACCGTCAGGCCGACGACGATCGCGGACGCGACGATGTAGATCAGGACGATGAGCGACGATTTTCCGAACAGCATCGACCGGTTCGTGAGCGGGAGCGTCCGGGTGTACGAGTAGCCCATCACTTCGGTGGCGAAGAAGGCCGGGCCGAAGAACGTGGCGAGGATCGCCGTCGTGGAGACCGCCGCCGCCGCGAGGTCAAAGACACTGCTCGGCCGGGGTGATCCGATGTAGGAGGAGAGTCCAATGACCACGGCGTCGATCAGCGGCAACAGCACGACGAAGGCGTATCCGGGCGTCCGCGAGGCGGTCCGCAGGTCCTTGAGGAGGATCGCCGCCGGCGCTCCAACGGGTCGGAGCTGCGCTCCGCGTTTCTCGTCGGTGACCGCCACTTCGGGACTGAGTCGGCTGAGGGCCCGCGGAGCGGTCAGGAGCCACCAGCCCACTCCCAGCGAGAGGGCCGCGTAGCCCGCGGCAGCGAGGCCGATCAACCACGGATTCCCGCCGGGCAATAGGCTGAACGAGTAACTTCCGCCCAGGCCCGCGACAGGAATGAAACCCAGCGGGAAAGGGAACACCAGGAGGAGGCTCCCGAGCGTGCTGGGAGCGGTCCTCCCGAGGTAGGACAGGCCGTACATGATCTGGAATCCGAAGGACACAAAGCCGTAGATCCCGAACGCCGGAACGGCCCAGAGCATGAGGTAGAACCACCGTAAGATCGACTCCCGGAGGCCGCCGCGTGAACCTTGCACGTGCTGGACAAAGAACCGGCCCGTACGGAGCGAAAGGCCCATTGAGATCAGGATCACGATGACGACGCCGGGGATGACGAGGAGGCCGGCCGCCACGGAATCGAGGGCGATGCCTAACGCGATCGGAGTGAGCACCAGGGCGGTCACGGCGGGGGCGTCGAACAGCCGAAGCAGGACCAGGAGGGCGACCCGGTCGAGCTTCTTGTCGGCGATGGGAAGCGTCTCGAGAACGGGAAGGATCTGAGAGCCCAGAAATGTCGGCAGGCTCTGGAGGCCGACCATCCACAGGAACGAGAGCTCCAGCAGGAGGAGTCCGGCGACGACGGTTCCCGTGTAGAGCGGCAACGGCACCGGGTACGGCGACGCGAAGGTCGGTGCGAGGAAGAATCGCTCGACGATGTTCGTGAGCGCCAGCATCGAGCCTCCGATCAGGAGGACGATCAGCAGGCTGACCAGGAACTTGCTCTGCGCCACGCGTCGGCGCGCCGTATTGGCGAGTTCCCCTGGGTCCCTCGGCGCTTCCGCGGCGAGGACGTTCCCCTGGCGGAGCGCGTAGACCGCTTGGAAACTCAACTCGAGATAGGCGACCTCCGCCAGCCGGCGGGAACTCGGCGCCTCGACCGTGGGGCGGAGGGGGCTAGGCGCCTCCAAGGGCCCGGACGGCCGCGTAGACTCCCTCCTCCTCGCGGGTCAGTCGCAGGAAGATCTCCTCGAGGGTCGCGTCGCCCTGGGACGTGTGGGCCCGGAGGTCGTCCATGGTACCCTCGCCGACCAATTTACCGCGATCGAGGATGCCAACGCGGTTACACAGCCGCTCGGCGACCTCCATCGTATGGGTCGAGAACAGGACGCCGCGCGGGGCCTGGGCCACGTACTGCGTCAACAGCTCCCGCATGAGTCGGACCGAGCGCGGGTCGAGGCTGTTGAGGGGCTCGTCCAAGACGAGCAGGGTTGGCTGGTGCAGGAACGCGCTGATCAGGAGGACCTTCTGGCGGGTTCCGTTCGAGAGGGTCGCGAGCGGTTGGTCGAACTCTCGCTCGATCTGGAACGCGGTCACGTAGCTCTTGGCCCGGTCGGAGACCTGGGTGGCATCGAGGCCGCGGACGCTTGCCACGAACTCGAGGAACTCCCGCGGGGTGAGGGCATCGTAGAGAAGAGCCGTCTCCGGAACGTATCCCACGATCTGCTTGGTTAACACCGGTTCCTTGGTCGGGTCGTGGCCGAGCACGGAGATCGAGCCGTCCGCCGGAGTGAGCAATCCCACGACCGCCTTGAGGGTGCTAGATTTTCCGGCGCCGTTGGACCCCAGGAGCCCATAGATCTCGTGGGGCTGCACCCGGATCGAGAGGTGGTCGACCGCCGTCAACTGCCCGTACTTGACCGTCAAGCTTCGGAGGGCGAGCGGCAACTCCGCCATCGGTGCGCCGTCGGGCAGAAGTGCGCCGCCGGACAGCAGTGCGTCGCCGGACAGAAGTTTTCCCCCCGTAACAAAGGCGTGCGCACCCTATAAAGTCCGAATCGCCTGTTCCGGGACGAATCATGGACTTTTCCACGTGGACGAATGTCGCCTTCGCGGGCGTCGCCGTCTTCGGCACCGTCCTGTTCGCCCTGTCGCTGCTCGCGGTACGTCGGGCGCCCTCTCCGAGGATGGGACTCGTCGCCGGGGGGTTCCTCGTCATCGCAGCCCAGGGCATCGTGCTCGGCACGTTGCTGTTCCTCGGCGGCGCTTCGGCGGACCTGCTGCTGTTCCTTTCGGCGATCTTCGAGGTCGTCCTGTTGATCGTGCTCTTTTCAGCGACGCTCGTCCGCTGAGGCCGTCGATGGGGGACCCCGCCGAGAGGTCCGGTACCTGGGCCGAAACGCTACTCACGTTCATCCAACGCTATCCCGGCGTCCACCTCCGGGAGATCCGGCGCCGGCTCGGCATCCCGATCGGGACCTTGGACTACCACCTGTACCGGCTCGGGAAGCGCGGCCTTGTCTCGGTCCGGATGCAGGGGGGCTACAAGGTCTGCTTTCCGGAGACGCTGATCGGGGAAGGTCCTCCGATCCCGGAGCCGGACAAGGTCCTCATCGCTCTATTGCGGCAGCCGGCGCCCCGGGCGATCCTGCTCCACCTCTACCTGGAAGGTACCTCCTCGCCTCAATCCCTCGGGCAGGCCGTGGGGGCCTCGGGCCCGAACCTATCCTACTTCCTCAAGCGCCTCGAAGCACTCGGCGTCCTCGAACGCGAGGGGCCGCCCGGTCAGCGCCAGGTGCGACTACCCGACGCCAAGCGGATCCACGAGATCCTGCTTCGGTATCCGCCGCTTCCCGAGACCCCCGTGGACCGCTTCGTCCGTTTCTGGTCGGAGCTCCATCCATGATTCGGGTTCAACGGCTGTTCGGAAACGCTTATGGACCAACCGACCGCCATGTCCGGTCCGTGGGGGAGCCTCGCCGGTGTCGCCGGCGGGGAACGGAGAGTTTCTATGCATAAGCCGAAGGGGCGATGGTTACTGTTCGCCGCCGTCCTCCTGACGGCGTCCGCACTCGTGCCGATGGCCGTCGGCGCGGGATCCGCGTCGGTGCCCGTGATACCATCTCACCTCGCCGCCGCGTCGGGCTACGCGAACCTCAACGGCCCAATGGCGCACATCCTGTTCGGTTCTCCCTTGCCCCAGGTCGAGATTCAACCCACCGCGAATTCCACCCTCGCCGCTACGTTGGCGCTCGATTACCTGCTCGAGCTGGCGCCCAACGTGTCGAACCCGGCCCACCCGACGGTCGTGGCCGTCGCGGCTCCTGCCACCCTCGCGAAGTTCAACGGGACCATCCCGGCCGGGGATAGTTACGTCAATCTCATCGCCACGCTCCCGGTGTATTCGGCGGCGACATCCCTGTGGACCGATGGGACGACCGTCCCGAAAACGACCGATGTCGCCCAGCAGGCGATCCTGGACGTGAATTACTCCCGGGCCAGCGGGTCCGATGGCAGCCCCGGCGTCCTCGTCGCCTGGACCGTCTCGGGATGGCCATGGGCTGTCCCCGTCGGCGATGAGCTCGCCCTCGAGTACGTGGTCCAGGTCGCTTCGGGTGCCGGGTTCGAGACCTGCACCGGCTCCCCCACTGCCGCGGTCCCTGACTCGGGGTGCGCGGTCCAGGCCCTCTCCCCTCACGACGCGGTGTGGGGATCCGGTCTCACGGCCTTGAGGGGTTCCGGACCCTCGGGCTCGGCCGCGTGGGTCAGCTGGGGACAGACCGTCGGCGGCTCGGCCGCCGGAGCCACGACCGTGACAGCCGGAGTGTACCCGGAGTCCCCGGGCACGAGTGCCCTGGTGATCGCGGCTTCGGCCGACGGCGCCGCGGCGGTCTCGGGTTCCACGCTGTTCCTCCTGTCGCCCGGCGCGGTGGCCGGGGTCGTCGGGACCCTCGTGGGGGACCTGCCCGCCTACGGCGGCGCAGCAGCGATCTTCGTGGCGGCGGCCGGGATCGGGATCCTCTGGTCGCGCCGACGCGACCGCGCCATCGCGCGCGAGCTCTCCGCGTAGCGCTCCGGCCTAGGGTCGGGAACGGACCTGCGGGAAGAGAATCGTCTCCTTGATCGAGGGAATTCCCGTGAGGGCCATGAACGCCCGGTCGACCCCGAAGCCAACGCCCGACGCCGGGGCATCCCGTACTGGAGCGCCTCGACGAAATCCCGGTCCATGGCATAGAACTCCGTCCCTTGGGCCGCCAGCTGCTCCCCGAATCGCCGCACCTGGTCATCGGGGTCGTTGAGCTCCGTGTACGCGTTGGCCAGCTCCACGCCCCGGCAGTAGAACTCGAATCGCTCGACGCGGCCCGGCTTCGATCGATGGCGCTTCGCGAGCGGGGTGGTCGAGAGCGGGTGGTCGACTACGAACGTGGGCCGGGTCAGGCCCGGCTCCACGTAATGCTCGAACAGCTTGTCCAGGAACTTTCCCGCCGGCGACGCGTCGGGGACCGTGGTACCGGTCGCCCGCGCGAGTTCGCGCAGCTCCTCCCGGCTCTTCTCGAGGAGTCCCCGGAGGCCCGACTTCTCCTCGAGGGCCTCGACGTAGTCGAGGACGGCGAACGGCGGCTGGAAGAGCCCCGGCGCCTCGGCGGCGGCGGGCACATCGGGGAGCAGCTCCGCGATCCGCCGCGCGAGGCGGGCGTACATCGCCTCCATCAGCCGCTGCATGTCGGAGAGGTCGGTGTAGGCCCAGTAGGCCTCGAGCATCGAGAACTCGGGAAGGTGCGTGACGTCGAGGTCCTCGTTCCGGAAGATGCGGCCCAGCTCGTAGACGCGTTCCAGTCCGCCGACGAGCAGGCGCTTGAGCGGCAATTCGAGGGAGATCCGCAGCTGAAGTTCCTCGTCGAGATATCCCGAATGGGTGACGAACGGGTCGGCGGCCGCGCCGCTCGCGACGGCCCCCAGGATCGGCGTCTCCACCTCGAGGAAGTCGTGCTCGTCGAAGAAATGCCGGATCTCCCGCACGAAGAGGGAGCGCGCCCGGAATCGGCTGCGCGTCTCCGGCGCGGACAGCAGCTCCAGGTACCGACGGCGCAAGCGCAGTTCGGCGTCCTTGAGGCCGTGGAACTTTTCCGGCGGCGGCGCGATCGCCTTCGCCAGGAGCGTGATCTGGCGGACCAGCAGCGACGGTTCGCCGCGTCGGGTGACCATGGGGGCGCCTTCGGCCCCGACGAGGTCGCCGGGGTCCAGGTCGGCCAACCACTCCGAGTACGCCGGTTCGCCGAGCTCATCGATCCGGAGGAACAGCTGGAGCGGGCCGGATTGGTCCTCGAGATCGAGGAACGCGGAGCGACCGTGTTGCCGGATCGTGTGCAGTCGGCCCGCGACGCGGGCGTCCGGTCCGGTCGCCGTGGCGCCCGGGGTGAGCGGACGGCACCGTTCGACCACCGCCGAGGTCGGTACGCGGTCGGGGAAGTTCCACGGATACGGTTCGATGCCCCGGACCCGGAGCCGCTCGACCTTCTGCCGGCGTTCCTGGACCAGGTGGGATTCCTCGGGCTCGCTCATCGACCGGCGGTGCCGGGGAGGGTGGCTGTTGGAGGAAAAAGCTTCGCCCTAGGCGGAGGCGGCTTCGAGCGGCAGGAACTCGTTCCCCGAGGGACGGACGAGCACGAGCTGTTCCGGGGTGGCCGCGGCGGCGCCGGCGTTCTTGGCCGGGTCGTGGAGCAGGAGAAAGGTTCCGAAGAAGAACTCCGAGGTGGCGTCGCCGCCGCCAATCCCGTAGCTGACGTAGTCGGCGAAGTAGACGTGGACGTGGCCGGAGCGGTGCTGGCGGAGGGCCTTGAGGAACGGCTGGAACGTTTCGGGCCCCTTCCGCGCGAGCTCTTCGATGAGGTCGCGGAGGATCGGCCGCTGCGAGAGGCCGCCCAGGCCGTCGTAGGTCACGTAGAGCGCGGGCCGGGGGTCGAGCGTCACGACGCCGGCGCGCAGCACGCCCTCGACCTGCTTGGTTCGCATGGCCCGCGCCGAGACCCGGTTCCTGTTAAGACGTCTTCGCCAGGAATCGCTGTTTCGAAAAGAGGGAACGGGGCGGGATCGCTCCCGCCCCTACCGGAATCTGTTGAGCTCAGTGGCCGTGGCCCATGCCACCCATACCGCCCATACCGCCCATGCCGCCACCGGGCGGGCCGCCGCCACCGCCGCCCTTCTTGGACGCGATGATGTCGTCGATCCGCAGGATCATGGTGGCCACTTCGACGGCCGAGCTCAGGGCCTGGCGCTTCACGCGGGCCGGCTCGACGATCTTGAGAACCGTCATGTCGGCGGCCTTTCCGTCGGCGAGGTTGACGCCGAAGTTCTTGTTGGCCTTGGGTCCCTCGTGAGCCCCGCGCAACTCGATGAGCGTGTTGATCGCGTCGTAGCCGCCGTTCTCGGCGAGCGCCCACGGGATGACCTCGAGGGCCTGCGCGAACGCTTCCACCGCGAGCTGCTCCCGGCCGCCCACGGTCGGGGCGAACTTCCGGAGCTTGACGGCAAGGTCGACCTCGGTCGCGCCGCCACCCGGACAGACGACCCCGTCCTCGAGGGTGCTCGAGACGACCTTGAGCGCATCCTGGATCGCCCGCTCGACTTCCTGCGTGACGTGCTCGGTGCCGCCGCGGATGAGGATGGTGACCGACCGCGGGTTCTTGCAGCCGGTGACGAACGTCATGTGGTCGTCTCCAACCTTCCGCTGCTCGACCGAGGCCGCGTGGCCCAGGTCTGCCGCGGTGAGTTCCCGAACGCCGGTGACGATCTTCGCCCCGGTAGCCCGCGCGAGCTTCTGGAGGTCGGACTCCTTGACCTGCTTGAGGGCGTAGATGCCGGCCTTCGCAAGGTAGTGGAGGACGACGTCGTCGATCCCCTTCTGCGAGATGACCACGTTCGCGCCCGCCGCCTTGACGGAGTCGACCATCTGCCGGAAGCTCTGGTCTTCCTGGTCGAGGAAGCTCTGCATCTGGCTCGGCGACTTGATGTTGATTTTGCCCTCGATCTCGGTCTTCTTGATCTCGAGCGAGGAGTTCAGGAGCGCGATGTGCGCGTCCTTGATCTCGATCGGCATGCGCGGGTGACCGCGCTCCTTGTCGAGCACGATCCCCTGGATGAGTTCGGTGTCCTCGATGGTGCCGCCGTGGCGCTTCTCAAGCTTGATGAGGTCCACATCGGCGACGTGCTTGCCGCCTTGGAGTTCCGCCACGCGTCGCACAGCCTCGACAGCGATGTCGCCGAGCTTCTCACGGGCGCCGAAAGAGCCCTTGGAACCGATCGCGGTGAGGGCGACTTCCTTGAGCATCGGGACATCGTCAAACTTGACTGGAATTCCGATGTCCGCGTCGATGAGGCGCCGTGCCTCTTCGAGGGCGACATGGTAGCCTCGGGCGATAACGGTGGGATGGACTTGCTGCTCGAGCAGGCTCTCGGCCCGCTTGAGGAGTTCTCCCGCGAGGACCACGGCGGTCGTGGTTCCGTCGCCGCACTGCTGGTCCTGGGTCTTCGCGACCTCGACCAGCATCTTCGCGGCCGGGTGCTCGACGTCGACTTCCTTGAGGATCGTGACGCCGTCGTTGGTGATCGTGACATCGCCCATCGAATCGACGAGCATCTTGTCCATGCCGCGCGGACCGAGGGTGGACCGGACCGCATCAGCGATCGCGCGTGCCGCCTGGATGTTGTTTGCAGCCGCGCCCTTGCCTTGCTCGCGTTCCGTGCCTTCTCGCAGAATCAGAATGGGCGTTCCTTGCATCATTGTCGCACCAGCGGCGACAAGTTACCGCTTCTATATAAGGATAAGCCTGAAGCGTGGCTTTGTGAAAGTATCACTCCGAAGGAGTCGATTCTTTCACAGCCGCGCCGATATTTTCACAGCCCGCAATAGCAGGTTCTTCCAAGCCCCGCGGCGATCTGGCGTCTTCCGCAGGAGCGTTGCCCTTCCGGAAGAGTTCGATTGGGTCGATACCAGATCGGAAGACCTCCGCGATGAGGATCGTGATGTTGTAGCCGAGGATCTTGCACAGCACCTCGTTCCTCCGCGCGACAACTCCCTTGGAGAGCAGCGGCTCCCCCAACTTTCGCTTCAGCGCGGAATTAGTCGATTCGACTTGGCTCCGCTGATGGTACGGGTCGTCGAACTGTCCGTCGTGCAGCGCGAACTGATGGTACATGTCGCGCCACATGCGGACCCCGCGAGGAGTCGGATCGGAGTTGCTCTTGAAGGGTATGTAGGCCTTCAAGCCCATCTTCGCCGCCACCGCGTAGTTCCGGTGGGAGAGGTACCCACGGTCCGCCACGACCGTCGACGGCGCGAACCCTGCATCGACCGTGGTGTGGAGCAAACCCGGGAATTCCGGAGCATCACCCCCGTGCTCGTTCACTACGGCGGCCGTTACGATGTGAGTACGAGCTCCGATCGCAAGATGGGCCTTCACCCAATCATGGTCCCTGTCAACGTCGTGGGCCTCCAGGAAGTACCCGCCAAACCAGTGCGCGGAAAATCCGGTACTGTCGATTGCTATGGTCCCGCCTCGTTCCACCTCCATCAAGGGCGTGGCGGAGAATGTCACCAGATCCAACAGCAGCGGGGTGATCTCGGGTCGGCTCAAGAAGCGCGAAGCTACTGACCAGTTAGGAAGCCTGTTGATGAGCCCGGCCGAAGCGTCCGCCTCCATCTCGCTGTAGTATCGGCGACAGGAGAAGCCGGAGTAGACCTTCTTGATGGTGCAGAATAGGCCTTCCCGCAAGGGTAGGCGTGGCGCCCCGGCGCGGCCCTCGGGTCGGCCGGGCTCGTCGACGGTAGAGAGGAGGGCGCTCAGGAACTCGCTGAATAGACGCCCTTCTGCTTTTTGCGCTTCGGTGTATGCACGCCAGGAATCTGATCGGTCATCGACCGTCCCTATGAGTTCGAGTACGACCTCACCCGTCTGAGGAGGCTTCAGCGTGAAGACCACTGCCCAAACGTGTTCGCAGCGTTCGTCGGCAAGTTCCTTCGCAAGATCGCAACTGCAGGCCCACGCCTCGCCATCTTGGGTGACTAGGTGCTTCCTCCTCGTCGTATCGGGAAACACGATGTACGCACTCGGATCTATCTCGACCACCCTGCCGGGTCTCGCCGCGATTGAGCGCCCGCGAGAGCGGGCGACGGAAGGGATTCTAGGATCGGGCCCTGGGCGGAATCTAGACATGTCCTCGGCCGGCCGACCGAACCCCCCGAACCTTCGCTGTCGCCACCGTTTCACCTCCCCGCTATTGGCTATCTGTAGCCTATGACGTCCGGGATACATAAGCTGTTTGGCTACCGGGTAGCCTACACTTAGGCAATCGTTATTAGTAGATTCCTCTGTGACTGCGGTTGGGCAAGCCATGCCGGGAACTTTCCGATCCGCCATCCAGAAGACACAGGAGGGATCCGATTCAGTTCGGACGACGATTCCCGAGGGCGTCGCCAAGGCGCTGGAGGCGGAGCCCGGAGGGAGCTTGGTCTGGACGCTGGATCTCAAGGCCGGACGGGTAACAGTGTCGGCCGAGCCGCCAGCCCTGGGCGGGAAGAAATCGTCCAGGCAGCCTTGAGCTATCCGGTGACGAGACCGCTCCCTTACCACCTCGTTCGGCCCCCTAGGATGAGGAGCGTCGACTCCGGGAGCTTCGGTTATTAACTCAAACGCGCTTTGGCTAACCCCGTCACGGGAAGGGAGATCACCCTCCCCGCGCCGGGCCCCCCGAGGCACCTCAACGGGCTTCTGATCACGAGCCGCCTCGGCAATTCGCAGCCTCGGGGGGAATTTCGCTACACGATCAACCTCCGAATGCTCCATCAACGCCATCCATATAAGGATGGGGTCCAGGTCATCCGCTCCCCGTCCATTTTTTGTCTGCGGACAGGATGACCACCCACAAGTCGGGTTGTGCTACAAATGGCAAGCGGACGCGAACACCTAGACATCGTATTATAGCACTGTATTCTCATCAGAAATGAGGAAGTAAATGGCAACGATCGGCCGTGAGGAGTTTCCCGAGTACACTTTCGGGGAATGCCTCGCCATTGTGGAGAAAGTCAAGCGTGACAAGGTACAGACATTCGATACCCTAGTCACGATTCTCGGTCACAAGAATCCCAAAAGCAGCGGTGTCAACCTCAAGATGGGTGCGCTGAACAAGTACTTCGGCCTCCTAGAGAAGGACGGTAAGTCAATCCATTTGACACCGCTTGGTGAGAAAATCGTTTATGATCTGGGGGCCAAGGCAAAGATTGAGGCATGTAAGGAGTCAGTCGGTCGCGTGCGATTGCTGACCGCCCTGTTCGCAAAACTAGGGCCCGAGTACCACTCCAGCGATTTCATTCCGGTTTTGCAGGAGGTTACCGGTGCGAAACCGAACGAGATTGAGGAAAAGGCTGCCAGAGTGGAACGACTCTACAAGGATGCCATACAATATCTCCGCTTACCGGGTATCTCAGCTGCGCGCCCCGATGCCTCTCGAACCAATTCGGACAGAGCCGACGAGAAGCGGGTGGGGGGGGATCTGACAGGTGACCAGGATACCGCGGCCCCGCCGCCTCTTCGGGGCGACCCCAGCGACTATCACATCTATCAGACCGGAGAGAACTACGTGAGGCTCAGACGCGATGCCGACATCCTTGAGGTGGCGAAGGGGGTAATCCAGGTCTGGTTGGACCAGACCAAGAAGCCGCCTAAGCCGAGCCCCTAGACGGGGGCAGCTACCCGTTTTTGGGTTGGGGGCTGCCGGTTCTGTAACGCCATCGGCTCATGACTCGACCTCCGACTCGGTTGTAACTCCTCGGCGTACGGACACTTCGATTAGCTCGCTCCACCGGAAGCCTTAGAGATCTCGTGCTAATGGACCGGCTAGGAAAGTTGGTCGGGATTCGAGAGGTAAATCTCTGACGGTGTACAGGCCCGTGTTAGTTTCGTGCCTGGTCCACTAGCCTGCCTCCGCTGACTCCTCTTCGCCCGCTGGGGAATAGGAGTCGAGCGTCGTGTCCGAGGGGCAGTACTGTCTATAGAGGGAGAACAAGAACCGGACCCTACCAAGGTCGCCCTTGAACGGCTTGGGTCGGTAGCACCTGTCCACGGCCAGATTGAGCCTACCGTGTGCGTGGGCAAGTCTGGGAGGCATCGCCGCCGAGTAGAGGTCGGCTAGGACGGTCCCAGGGGACTCCTTGATGGCCTCAGCCCTCGCGCCTAGAACTTCTTGAGCGCACCTTTCGACGGCCTTGACCTGTGCGGGCGTTGGATCCTTGGGCCAAGGGAAGTTGTTGTAGACAATCCCTATCGAGTAGCGGTAGTCGCTCTTCAACCGGCCGCACACACGGTTGACCCAGGCCATGTGCATTGCAGAGGTGAGGACTCCGAAGTGAAACGGGGTCGTGTTCGGGATGACTTTCACGAGGTTGCTATAGAGACAGCCTCCGTCCGGGGCCAGGAACCCCATCGGAATGTACGTTCGTCCTTCCGAAGAGACCTCTGGGATCACCACGAAGGTGGAAGTCGGCATCGTCTCGACCTGGAATCGGGTGGGCGTCTCGGCGAGCTTGAGCGTTGACTTCCGCTTGCTCGACTGGCGGAACTTACGGACAGCCTCGACACGCTTCATTACTTCCGGCAGGGCGCGAAGGTCCGCGGCGGGAGCGTCTACAAGCCAGAGACAGTACCGACGGCCGCCGTTGATGAACTCCTTGGAGCCAATCCAGGAGGTCATGAACTTCGCGGCGCCGGGCTCGTTTGCGAGGAAGGCGTCCTTCTCCTTCTCAGTAAAGAGGTAGTTCCCGTCGTCAATGGGTTGGTTCCCCACAACCGCCGCCGGCATTCCGCATATCTGTTTCGAGCGGCCAAACAGAAGGATGTCCGGCGCATCCACAAGGTACGGGTTGATCGCGTCGCACCTCGACCCGATGTGGCCTTGCCTCAGGGGTCTCGTAGTCGAAGATTGCTGGGTTGCGCGGCTCCGACAGCCCAAAGCCAATGATGATGCAGTGAACGGCGGCCTTGCCTCGGGCTTCGTTGGTCCACTTGAAGGTCGTGTGAGCGAAACGAATCTTAAGGTGGTACTTAGCCAGCAGCGTGTTCCAAAGGACGCCTACCTGCTCTCCCTGAGTGATGGACTTTGTCGACACGAAGGCGACAGCCACGTCGGTGCCCTGGATGTATTGTGCGGCCTTGAGGTACCACGCCGAGACGTAGTCCAGGAGGCCGTGGTTGGCCACTCCCCCGAACACATCGTCCATGTCGCCGCGTTGCTCGGGGCTCAGCATGTGGGTGCCGGCGAACGGTGGGTTTCCCAGGATGTAGGACGCCTGCCCTCTTGGGAGGACCTCGTTCCAGTCGAGCCGTAGCGAGTTCCCCCGTACTATGCGGGCCGATTTAACCAGGGGAAGCCGCACGTACCGGGATCCCAGCGCGTCTGAGAGCTGCACGTTCATCTGGTGGTCGACGAGCCACATCGCGACCTCTGCAATCTTCGCCGGGAACTCCTCTATCTCGATGCCGTAGAAGGCGTCGACGTCGATTGCGCCCTTCATCTGCTCGCGCATGGACTCCACGCTGAGGACACGCTGGGCCGGGTCGGGCGACCGGCCCCTGAGCCGCGCCCGTATCTCCGTGTCAAGGAGGCGGAGCTCACGGTAGGCGACGGCGAGGAAGTTCCCGCACCCGCACGCCGGGTCGAGGAATCTGAGCTTGGAGATCTTCAGGAGGAGGTCGTTTAGCGCCCTCTTGTTGGTCCGGCACCCCTCCATCTCGGCTCGCAGGTCGTCCAGGAAGAGCGGGCCGACAACTTTGAGGATGTTCTCCTCCGACGTGTAGTGGCCCCCCAGGTCGCGCCTCTTCTGCGAGTCCATGACGGACTGGAACAAGGTGCCGAAGATGGCGGGGGAGACGGGGCTCCAGTCGAAGTGGCAGCACTTGAGGAGAAGGTCGCGCATTTCGCCGTCGAAGTCGGGGCTGTCGAAACGATCTTTGAACAAGCCCCCGTCCACGTAGGGGAGGCCGTCGAGGGCGGGGGCCAGCTTCTCCCCGCGGTCCTCTTTCCGGGTGTCGAGGACCTGGAAGAGCCTGGACAAGCGGGATCCTACGTCCGAGCCGTCGGGGCTCGTCCTCTCGCTGACGTACTGGGTGAACTGGCCCCGCTCATCGAAGATGCCGGTGCTGTCGGCGAACAGGCAGAACATGACGCGGACGAGGAACACTTCGAGCGCCTGGCCCGTGTACCCCGATGCCTTGAGAGCGTCGTGGAGGTCGCCCATCAGCTCGGCGGCCTTGATGTTGACCTTGGCCTCCTGCTCGGCCCTCTGACTTTCCCCGCCGAGCATGAACCCGAAGAGGCCGACGTTGTCATGGAGGGATAGACGGTCGAACTCCACCGACTTCTTCTTCAGGTCCTCCAGGTAGTAAAGGCGGAACCGGGCGAAGTTGGACACTCGGACGTACTTTGGCCGGTCCTTGGCGGGGAGCATCGAAACGTACCGCAGGGCTTGGTCGTAGGCGACATCGAGCGACCGCCCCGCGGACTTGTGCTCGACCAACAGAAGCCCCGGCCAGAGGAGGTCGATTCGCTTGGGGGGGCCTCCACCTGGGAACTTGACGGGGTGTTCGAAGTCTGCGACGAGGTCTAGCTCCACGCCGAAGACATTGAAGAACGAAATCCAGAAGCTCTGGGCCTGTGCGTTTTCTTTAACAGCCTCCTTCCACCTTCCGGAGAAAGCGAAGGCGCGCTCCTGAATCTCCTCTGGAGTGACCGGCAAGCCGTTCGCCTCTCGAAGGCGTAGCGCGGGGTCCTAACTTAATCGTGCCCTCCCGAGCCAAGACCGACTCGTGGGGTTTACCGCTACCAACCTTGAGCGACCGATAATTTGGCTCAAGGCTTACCGGTTCGTAGTTCCGCGCTCTATCAATTCTTGTAGGCTGCGCGAACCAAGTGGAGCCGCCACCGGCACCAGACCGGTCGAGGGCCGCATAAGGTTCGCAAGCCGCTTCGGAGACACCCGAGGATGCGGTTCCCGAAGGCGGGGGCGCTTTTCTAATCGGTGCGGCCGGATAGGACCCGTACGCCGAAGAGTTACGGCTTTCCGGGGCTATCCTTCGTGCGTCGAGCAGTTAAAGAAACGGGGCTGCCACCCTTCGCCAGTTCTAGAGAGCGCCTTTTCCCAACTGTTGACGATTCCCAATCGTTGCTGTACCGCTCTCGAAATATCGGGCCTGAGGGTGGCAAGGATTCGGTCAGCCACCCTCTTGATCGCGTCCGGGTCAGGCAGGATGTAGTACACACTTCCGGCAGGAACAAATGCGATTCCCTCTGAGTCCTCTAGCTCCGAGACAACCGGACCAAACGCGGGTGCCCCTTCGATTTCGCGGGCTACGTCGTCGACAACCGCTAGCACGAACGCTTCAGGGAGTCCGGACTCTTGGGCGCGAGCTGCGGTGTCCCCAATCACGGCGGCGCCCTCCCTCAGAGCCTCAGACAGTAAAGCGTGCCTTCCGGTGTAGCGGCCCCGATACTCGGCCAGTACTCCCCGGAAGCTCGGCTCTTCCGTGCCCTCCGTCTCTTTCACCGCTGCCCACTGCACCCTGGCGGCTCTGCCAATCTCCTTGCTGGCATCGGTTATTGCTTCCATCAGCCGAAGTAGGATGGGACTGGCCCGAACGGTGTCACTCGCCAAAAGACCGAACAAGCCATCGTAGGGTACCGTCGCGGTCTTGGAGGTGTCGAAAACGAGGTCGCCCGCCTTGGCCGCCCAAGGCCGATAGAGGTTGAGGTTGAGCCAAGCGGGAACCTTTCCCCCTGACCCGAATACGAACTGACCCGAAACCTCCAACGCATGGTGTGGTTGCAGAGTAAATTGCGCCGACATTGGCTCGTCGGAATCTCCACCGAGTCGTTGGTCGCTCGAAGGAAGGAGGGTCGCGAGATTAATTTTCCCCTGGTCGATTGTTACTGGGCCATATCGAAGTTCGCCGCCTAGGCCCTCACCTGGGAAACCTTCCCAGACCCTGATGTGGGTCGGAGTGAAGTCGCCTTCAACAGCCCCCAAAACCTTCGAAGCGAGACCCAGGAGTTCACCGATTCCTCGCCGGGCTTCCCCTGGGCGCTCACTTTCCAGGCCACGGGCCACTACCACGAGGGTCATCGCCTCCTCCAGCGTTGGTCAAGGATAACGTTCATCCCATCTATCTCTGCTGGGGTTTGGCCGAGGTCGGCCCTCCTTAGCAACCCTTCCTTCGTCTGGGCCCATCCCTCGGATGGCCGGGAGCTTGCTAACCGAGATTGCCAGTAGTGCGACCGGCTTCCCGAGTCTCCGGAGCGTCCTTACCCCAGTAGGCAGTTGGCGGTCGATTGCCCGATTGATGGCGTCCTTGCCCTTCACCTCGAACAAGATCCACCGCCCATCGCCGAGCTTGCCGTAAAAGTCGGGTATGGGATCAGAGGCTGGATAACCGAACTGCTCGGCAAGCCACTTCGAATTGACCGCCCACACAAGGTCGAGCGGGCCGTAGGGAGTGAGCTTAAACTCGGGTTGGTCTGCAAGGAACTCCCACTTGGAACCCTTGAACCATTGCCGCGCTGGTTCCGCCTCCAATCTCGGGCCACCTTGGCTGTGCAGGGTTTGATGGCCCCTCTCCTTAAAGAAACGCCTCGACACCTACCGCGGCTGCCTACGATCCGCTCGGCCTTCCCATTAGGGACCTCCGGACGGTTACTTTCCTGCGGGCTCCTCATCGAGCCCCCAAGTGGTGACAGAACCTCTCCGACAACGGAGCACCATGCGTCCTGCTCCGGTTCGCATTGGTCTTTGGCAAGTCTAGCTGCCTGCGCTTGGACGCCTCCACAGGTTCTGTCACACTTTATCGGGTGGGCGCAGGGCGGGCTCGGGGCGAAACTTTTCGGCGGATACCGCACGGATTCGGAATTCTCAGTAGAGGTCCTGCGGAGGCCCCTTGCCAATATCCGACCGAAGTAGCACCACGATTCGAGAGCCGTACACATCGTGGACCTCAAGGCGGTAGCTGTGGGAAGCCTCGACCACCAGTTTGACCACCAAGTTGCAGGTAGGGATGGCGCTTCCCCTGGCGAATAGAACGAATACAGGGGGGCGATTCCGCGAAAGGTGGTCGGCGACCTCACGAGCGACTGCAGCAGGGGGATCGCTTTCTTTCACGAACCGGCAGAGGCGCGCTGAACCAGCCAGAAACGCTTCGATAAGGCGGGCGACGCGCTCTTTTGATTCCACCGACCTCATAACGGTCGGAACTACGCCAGTTAGGACGCGGGATTGTACGACTTGGGCAATGTGAAGGCCCTCCTCACCGTACTTGAAACTAATCCTGCTCCGGAGTCTTTCAATGTCCCTCTTGTGCGCTGGGTCGCTCTCCCATGAGCGGAGGGTAAGCCCCATCTGGGCTAGGAGTGATAGTCGCTCATCGAGGATGTACTGCCGGTAAAGCTGCCATTCAGGGCTCCGTCGTTCTTCCTTAATTTCGGCGACGTAGTCTCGCCGTCCAATGAACGCAAGAAGATGCTGTCTCAGAAGGTCGGCATATTCTTTGACCGAATGCCCTTTCTTCTTGGAGCCTCCTTTTGCAAGCTCAGCCGCGAATTCCTCCAAAGGATCGCGTTCAGGAGGCTGGCCGCTCAACTCAGCCCGCGGACTAGAAGATGTCTCCGTATTGGTCGAAATACCAAGCGAGACTCAACGGGCTATCGTCGAGAATAACCGGCGGGCTTCGTCCGGGCAGGATCACCATATTCTCCGGCGACACCTCCACACCCGAGCAGGGGTCAACGTACTTCGTTCCGTCAGAGCTTAGGATGCGATTCCCCTCGACCGTATAGCCCAATTCCTTGAGCAGCGCCACCCTGAATTCCTTTGGGGCATCCTTCAGGGACAGGACCCGAGGCTTCGGTGTAGCGCTAGCCTGTGACCTGTCCATAACTGCCTCGACTGGGCGACCAGTAGTACGCCCTTGCTTCTTTATAGCTTCGCCGAGCGTTGCGGAAACCGCCTTACCTTGATTCGTGAGCCTTGGCCGAGGAAAAAGGGACCCGGGACTCAAGGGCAAACTTCAGTCAGTCCGAATTCGATCTGCGGCCCCTCTGCTGACCCGGCGCGATGCTATCCCAACTCACTATGACAGCCGATGGTTCCGCGAGCAAATCACCCCTAAAGAAAAGCCACACCTACGCCACGGTATTCATCGTCATGGTGGTGGTCCCCACCTTGCTCACACTTCTGTTTGTTGGCGCAAACTTTCGACCCGAGTTATCGGAAGGATTCATCTTCGTGTTCTTTGGGATCACTTCGGCAATATCCATCGGCGTTTGGTCAACCATGATTCTGGCCGAGAAAGCACTCGACAAGCGACATCTCTACTTTCCATTCATCTTGACCCTCAGCTCAGCCGTCATTGCACTTGCCGCAGCTATTGCCCCCGGGGCCTGGGTCCCGGGACTACTCGATTCTTGCGTCAGCTTCCTCCTCGTGGGATTGGTCTGGTTGGGCCTGCAAGCGACTTGGCACCTAATTCGTGCTGAGGAGGGCATCCCCCCGGCACCACGGAGATAGGAGCAGCGATTGGCGACCCCCTATGAATTAGTCGGATTCGCCCCGGGCTCCCCCGTTACCGTTGATCCGCAAAAGGTTGTAAAGATGGTCCTCCCGGCCCAATCGGCTTGGCCGCCCGCCTCACCGACGCCGAGCCGCGACTGAGTGCCCGCCCTCGGGTCCCGTTCCCTGAACAGCGGCCGCTCGCCCGGCTACCCTGCCCCGCGCACTCCAACAGAACCGTCGAACTCCGCTGCCTCAAGCGGAACGTGGGTCATCTCTTGGCCCGTGTCCGCTGCTGGTCGTAGAGAAACTCGATCAGGTCGACGATGGGTGCGGGATCCGAAGCGATGTCATCGGCCGCGTGGGCCAACGCGCGCTTTCCACTACGGACAAGTCCGGGAGGATCGTCGCTAGCCGACCGCCGAAGACCATGGGCCACGTTTGGGGCGTGGTCCGCCACGTACGACTGGAGAGCAGCTTTAGCGACTAACCGCAACAAGGAGGGTCCGCCAGTTTCGTCTGGAGTCATCTGCGCGTCCTTAGCGGCGGCTCAGGAAGTAAGCCAAGAGGAGACCGACACCCACAGCCGCAACAGCGCCTGCCACGGCCGCCGTGTCACCGCCCTCTGCCTTTGCAAGGACGTAGCGCCCACATTCAGAGCACCAACGCTGGCCACCTGGGACGCCAATCCCGAGCGACAGGCCACAGAGCCCGCACTCTCCGTCTTCAAGCCCCACTTGCCATCATCCTTCAAATAGTCACTGATGGCTCATGGGGTAATAAAGTACGCGTCATGCCATCGCACGCCATACCCGGCCAGTGCGATAGGAAGTGGCTTAGAGGCGGGGCGCAATCAGGCGCATGGGATGGCCATGGATTACGCAACGGTGAAGGTGCCGGTCCCCCTGGTCAAGAGGATTGAGACGGTCGCGGCCTCGAATGGATATCGATCGGTCTCTGAGTTCGTGATCGAGTCAGTCCGGTACCGACTCGATCACCTGAATGGTCAGCCCGCGGCCGCCCCCTGACCGTGTCCTCCGCGTAACCCTTTCCTCGTTTTTTTGAGCAGAGTTCAACCGAACAACTCCTAGATTCTTTCACAGGGCTGCCAATATTTTCACAGGAATCGATATTCTCACAAAGCCCCTGAAGCGTTCCGTTCGTCGACACGCGGAGATCATCCCGAGCCGACAGCGAAGCGGTACAGGTCCCGGAGGAGGGCCGGGGCCAATCCCGGAAAGGTCTGCTCCAGCGTCCGAGGCTTTCCGTCGGCGGTAACCTGGGGCGCCAGATGCCGGAGCCCGAACGCCGAGAGGGCCATCAGCACCGGAACGACATCCTTCCCCTTCTGGGTGAGGCGATAGTGGATCTTCCTTTCGTCGTGGGCATCGGCGATCTTCTCGATCAGTTCCTCGGACCGAAGCTCCCGCAGGCGATTCGTCAAAACCCGCGGAGTCAGCCCCTTGCTCCGACGCAGGAGCTGCCCAAACGTCTGGTCGGGCCAAAAGGCGACGTCGCGAAGGATCACCAGGGTCCACTTTCGCCCGAGGATCCCCATCGACGCACGGATGGGACAGCCCAGAGCGTCTCCCGGCAGCAAGGCCCCGACGGAGGAGAGGCGAAACGACTCGATGTCCGGGGACAACGACCGGGGTCGAGGGGCCATGTCAATCATATCCCTATACTCGGGATAGTATTTTAACGAGCCTCCAATCCGCGAGGTAGGCCTGATTCTCCACGGTATCGTTCCGCTATCCTTTCGTTCCGTCCACGATTTAAATACTATCTCAAGTATACTGTTCTCCATGTTCCCGACCGTCCGCCGATCGAGCGAGGCCAGACCGCGGAGGAACGCCCCCGCATGAGCGTCCATCCCGTGACCTTGGACGGAATCGGAACGGTCGATGTAACGGTCAACGACCGAGGCGAAGGCCGCCCGATCCTGCTCCTCCACGGCGGCGCTGGACCGCCCTCCGTCGCCGCGTTCGCTCCGTTGCTCGCCGACCGGCTTCGCGTCCACGTGTACACTCCCACGCATCCGGGCTTTGGGGGCGCTCCCCGACCGGATTGGCTGACCAGCGTCCCCCGGCTCGCCGAGGTCTATGCCCGATTGTTGACCGTTCTGGACCTCCGCGACGTCGTGGTCATCGGGAATTCCATCGGCGGCTGGATTGCCGCGGAGCTCGCGCTGGTCGACCGGGGCCGGGTCCGTCAGCTCGTTCTGGTGGACGCCGGGGGGATCGTCGTCGACGGTCACCCTCCCGTGGACATTTTCTCCCTTTCCCCGGAGGAACTCTCCCAGCTGAGCTTCCACAACCCCGCCGCCTTCCGTATCGACCCCACGAAGATGTCCGACCAACAGAAGGCCGGCATGGCCGCGAACCGGGTGGCCCTGGCCGTGTACGGAGGCCGCCCCTCCATCGGGGACCCTTCCCTCCGAGGCCGCCTCCAGAAGGTCGAAGTCCCGACCCTCGTGCTCTGGGGGGAAAGCGACGGGGTCTATCCCCCGGAGTACGGCCGGGCGTATGCCGCGGCCATTCCCCATGCCGAGTTCCAGCTCCTGCCCCAAACGGGCCACGTCCCCCAGATGGAGACGCCCGAAGCGCTGCTCACGGCGATCCAAAAATTCCTCGAGGCCCCCGCGGCCCCCTAGGGGCCCGGGCCCGGGGCTCAGTTGGCCGGAACGCCGGCGTGGACTTCGACGTTTTCGGGTCGGGTGTCGAGGCCGAAGCGAGCGAGGGCGGACAGGCTGCGGTCGAGGGGCTCTTCCTTCGGTCGGACGATGACGAGGTCGAGGTGGGCGACGCGGATGTGGTTCGGCCAGACGTGAATCTGTTTCATATTCTATAATGTGCGTCGAAAGCATTTGAGCGATGCGTACGGCGTGCAACTAAATTTTCCGAACCCCAGTTCGCCGACGGAAATTTCAATGCCTCGTGGTATCGCATAGCGCGATGGCCTCGGAGGATCTCCGAGGGAAATCTTGCGATTTTCGTACTCGACTCAACCCCCCGGTGTGGGGGCCGGCGATGGCGGCGGAGAATACCCGAGTCGCCAGAGCGCTCGGGGAACCAGGAACACGAGTCCAGCCACGAACCATCCCACCCCCGCGATGAGGTAGGTCTCGCCGATCCCGACATCGGCGATCAGCACGCCTCCCAGGATCGTTCCCACGGGGATGATGACCCAGCTTCCAAGTCCAT
Organism: uncultured Thermoplasmata archaeon; assembly: GCA_963773945.1. Classification (GTDB taxonomy): domain Archaea; phylum Thermoplasmatota; class Thermoplasmata; order Lutacidiplasmatales; family UBA184; genus JAKIWV01. The sequence continues at coordinate 183,304 of CAVZDD010000005.1, forward strand.
CGATGCCGAAGTACCGCCCCTGCATCTCCGTCGGCACGACCAGCTGGGCGAGCGTGAGCCACGACGTGCCGGCGAACGCGCTGGCCATTCCGATGGCGAACACGAGCGCCAAGGCGAGGGCCGTCGCCGGGAAGAGGGCGAGGACGATCAAGAGGCCGGAAGCCACAACTCCGTAGAGAAGGACCCACGCCTTGCCGGCGTATCGCACTCCGCCCAGCCGGCCCACGAGCACCGCCCCGGCCCCGCTGCCGGCCACGTTCACGGCCAGCAGGGCGGCAAAGACGAGGGCCGAACCGTGCAGGAGTTCGGTGGCGTAGAACACGAGGAACGTTCCGAACACCGTCGAGAAGAAATTGAAGAACGTCGCCGAGATCGTCAGCTGGAACAACCCTGTACTCTGGTACAGCCACGCGAACCCCTCCCGGAGGTCCCCCGTGAAGCGTGCCCCGCGCCGTGCGCTCAGGGTGAGGGCCGAGAGCGCGCCGCGGTGGCGGGAGATGAGCGTGATGAGTACTCCGGACACGAGGAAAGTGGCGCCCATCACCGCCACGCCGGGAATGGAGCCCAGCGTCACGATCAGAACGCCGCCCACCGACGCTCCCACGAATCCGGCCGCGTTGCGGGAAGCCCGGACCAGGCCGTTGGCGTCGGGAAGATCACGACCCCCGACGACCGCCGGGATGAACGCTTGCTCGGCGGGATTGAAGACCACGGTTAAAGTCGAGACGACGAACTCCTCGACCAGGATCGCCCCGAGGTTGAACCCGTACCGCACGAGGATGAGTACCAGGATGAACGTCATCGCGGCGCGAGCGAAATCGGAGATGATCATCAGCGTCCGCCGGTCGTACCGGTCGACGAGCGTTCCGCCGATCAGGCTGAACGCAATGCCAGCGGTAATCCCGACGACCCCGAGATAGGCAATGTCGATTGACGAATGCGTGTTGACGAAGATCAGCCAGACGAGGCAGACCTGGGCCGCCGTCGAGCCCAGCACGGAGGCGACGCCGGCCGAGAACAGCTTGACAAACGGTGCGTTGCGGAACAGGGCCCGGTAGGTGGCGCCGGCGTCCGGCGTGGCCGCTGTGGACACGAACCCCCCCAGCGACCGGGCGCTATACGGAGTGCGCCCGGATCCGGCGCCTCAGTCGTGGAGGAGCCGGTTGACGCTGGCCGGGCCACTGAGCAGGCGGTTGAGGCGTCCCTGGATGCCGCCGGCCAACGCTTGCCGGTGGTAGGCGTCCTCGGTCTCCTTCGCGTCCCGCGCATCGGCATACGTCGTGACGACGACGTACCGGTGCGGCGTATCGAGCGCCGCGCCGACGAAGATCCCCTTGAGCCGGGCACGGTCCTTCACGAACCGGACATATTCCTCGAGTAGGCGCTGCCCCTCAGGCTCCATTCCGGGTCGGAAGTCGTACGTTCCTACGGTCGTGATTGCCATCTTTTACCTCCCGAGTGTCGCACCGGAGAGCGTGTTGTCGTCCCCCCGTTAAAGGTGACGTTCGAGCGGAATCCGGGGCCGCTCAGGAGGGACCCTGCACGACGGTGACGAGCCGGAAATACGCATCCGGCGCGAGGGATTCCGGGCGGAGCCGACTCCACTCTGTGGGCCACTCCGCCTGACGGACAAGATCCGCGACGGGTCGTGACTCCTGAAGCTGGGCGAGGGCCCGGGGGAGCAGGTTACCTAGTTGCTTGCGACGACTGGCGAACAGCGTGTCGAGGAGGGTTTCCAGGGCGGTTACGGAAGGCACGGGCAGCGGACCGCGACGCCGGTCGAAGGTGATGAGGCGGCCCTCGACTCGGGGTTCGGGGTAGAACGAGGTCGCCGGCACGCTCTGGTGGCTCTCGATGGTGCCGTACAGCGCCGCGAGAATGGAGATCCGACCGTAGGTCTTGGAGCCGGGGCCGGCGGCCAGGCGATCGCCCACCTCCTTCTGGACCAGCGCGACCACCCGGGGGATCGAACCTTGCACCCACCCCATAAGGAGCGGCGTGGCGATCGAGAAGGGCAGGTTGCCCACGACCACGCCCACCTTCGGGATCGGCTCGACCAGGGCGTCCCCTTCCACTACCGTCACCCGGTCCCCGAAATGGTACCGGAGGAATGCGGCGAGGCGGGGATCCTTCTCGATCACGGTAAGGGGCCCGATGTCCCGGCGGACCAGCGCCCGGGTCAGGATGCCGAGTCCCCCGCCGACCTCGAGGACCGGTACGCCGGGGGTCGTGGCCACGAGCGCCGCCTCCGCGTCGGCCACGAAGGGGTCGGTCAGGAACGATTGGCCCCGCGACCTCGTCGGGGTAAGCTCGAGGCCCTCGAGCGCGGAGGCGACCTCGGCCGCGTTTCCGGGCACATGGGTGGGTCCGCGCCGGACCTTCCCCCGGTCAGGGGGCGACAAAGAGCCGGTACTTGTCCTCGGCACCTTGGAGCTCCTGCACGATCCGCGCGACGATCAGCTTCTCGGGGTGCTTGACGTGGGTCCGTTCCTCGAGCGAGGCGAAGCTCTCGAACGGTCCGCGCCGGCGCTCCTCCACGATGGCCCACATGGTCTTCTTGCCGATCCCGGGGAGCAGTTCGAGCAGGTGGAACCGGCGCGAGACCGCCTCGGCCTGGTTGAAGAACTTGAGGAACCGGGCCGGGTCGGTGGTGACGATCTTCCCGAGGGCGATCGGGAGCTCCCGTTGCGCCTCGGCGGTCAGCTCGCCGAACGAGAGCCGGCGGCGTACGTGGTCGATCGGCGGCGCGAGGTTTCCCACGGGCAGGAGCGGGATCCGGTCCCCGATGACGAGGGCCGTACCGAGCTTCGGCAGGATCTCGAGGAGCTTGAGCTCCAGTTCGCCCAGCCCGAGGGCGACCGGCTCCTTATAGAAGCCCCGCTCGGTCGAGCGGCCCTGGGGCAGGTAGTCTAACACGTACGCGTAGGTTTCCGTGGGCGCTCCCCCCGATCATTTGTGCTGAGCTACGATCTCAAGGAGGTGCGTCAGCTGCGCCTCTTCGAGGAACACGCGTTCTTTCGCAAACAGGAGACGGACCTCTTCGGGGTACTGGGGCAGGATGTCGGCGATCTTCACGGCCAGGGCGGCGTCGACGAACGGCAGGGTGCGGAGCGCCTCCAGGAGCTTCGCGGTCTGTTCCGGGGTCAAGCGGGTGAAGGTCTCGGCGTGCTGGAGGGCCAGCTGCGCCTCGCGGGGGAGCGTGCGCAGGGCGGCCTCGTCGGAGAGGAGCTGCTTCACCGTGGCGAGCGGGACCGGATCAGGCATGCGCCCCCGCGTCCGGGCCCGCCGGGATCAGGTGCACCGCGGTCGCGATCGCCTGTTTCCGCTTGTTTCCGTCCATGAATTCGACGAGGAAGGCCCGGCCCTGGCGGCGCACGACGGTGGCCACCCGGCCCTGGTACCGCGGGTGGGGCTGCCCGTGCGGGTCAGAGGCCTCGAGGCGGATGATGACCCGGGACCCGGGCTCGAACGTCTGCAGGAATTTGGTGACGGGAGGCATTCCGCGCTCGCGCACCTCCTTCGTGAGCGTGCCGCGCGTGCGGGAGCGGAATCCCTTGGAACTCTTGACCATCGATTGATTCTCCTATCCGGTACGGTCGTGGATCTCGAGTACGTCCAACGCCTCGACGGTTAAGGGTGCTCCGACCAGCTGGGACAGGTTGGGGTCGGTACGGCCGCCATCTCCTTCCACCCACTCCTTGATGTACGTCCCGCTCTCGGTGCGCAACTCGATCGTGAAGCGGTCCGCGGTCGACTCGACGAGACGCGCCGTCAAGATCCGACGCGCGCGAACGCGGTCGGCCCGGCGATGCGCCACGCGGGTCGGGGTCCGCTGGGCAATCGAGCGGCCCGCCACGACGGACAAGGCCTCATTAACTTTGGCATCCGAGGTTTCCCCCCGGACGATCACCCGGTAACTCTTCGTCGGCGTGGCCTCCTTGATCCGGACCACCTCGGCGCCGTCCGACCAGGCGAGCTCCCGGACCGCCACGCGCCCGGCCGCGCTCCGGTTGACTTCCGCCTCGAGGGCCGGCAGGTCGAGCGTCCGATGTTTGGGCCGGAGGACCTCCAGCACGAACGGCCGGCCGGTCCCGAGCATCCGGGCGTTGATGTCCTCCCGGCCCATCCCGTGGAAACGGCTTCCTTCACCGCCCGAGGCCGTCAGGAATGGGGCGGCGACGACCTCCTCGACGCTCGACGCGTAGGTCTTGCCGGTCCCCGCGCAAAAGTCGCAGCCGCGGCCCTGGCAGCGCCGGCACGGCCACCGCGTTTGAGGCAAGGTGCGGTCCTCCTTGAGGTAGCGGCCCCGGATGTAAAGCGGCAAGACCGTGACCTCGAGTCGCCCAGTAGGAAGGTCGGCCAGCAGAACGACATCGGGGAGGCTCGTGACGCCTTCGGCCCCGGCGACCTTCTCAACCCGCTTCCCCAATTCCCGGTTGAAGGCGGACCGAGCGCTCTCGCCCCAGCTCGTCCCGAACTCTCCCCACAGCGACTCCTCTCGGGCCAACCGTTCGGGGTCCCACCGGGACCCGCAATTGAACCGACGGAACTCCCGGCCCTCGGTAGCGGCCGCCACGCGCCCCAGCCAGACGTCCCAGCGGTTGAAGGCGCCGCCGCAGAGTTGGCAGGGTTGGGTCAGGACAGGGAGGGGGCGTCCGAGCGCCACCGCCAGATGATGGGCCCGTTCGGGATTGCTGAGCCCGTGGCCGTACCGGCCCACGAGACGCCCGAAGCACTCGGGGCACAGACCGCGTTCGAAGGCGCGTTCCGCGACGTGGAGGACGTCCGGGGTCACCTCGAAAGTGACCGCAGCCGCCGCCGGCGATGAAGAGGCCCCCATGGACCGTCGGCCGACCGGGACCGGCCTCAAGACGTAATCGGAACGCCGGCCCGGCCTCCCGTTGGCCTTGCCGGTAGTCGGATAACTACAATACTGCGCGAGGCGTCCCGCCGCCGAAGCCGATGCCCGCGATCAACGAGGCCGAACTCACCCGCGCGATCGAGCGAACCCTCGTTGCCAAGGGAAAGCTCCCCGCGGAGAACGCCCGGTCGATGGCCCGGATGGTGCTGGGCTACTTTGGTCCCGAAGACGCCGTGCTGGACAACAAACTGTCGAGCGACGACCGGGACGAATTCTACAAGCTGGAGGAGGAGGGCCTCCTGACTAGCGAAGAGGAGGACGCCACCGTTAGTCGCGGCAAGACCTGGCGGATCCACTACTGGTTGCTCAAGAAGAGCCGGATCCGCGACGCGAGCCAGATCGGCGAGGCCGCGCCATCGGCCGAAGACGGCGCCGTGTACCGAGAGGTCGGCGAAGACATGTGGAGCCGGCACTCCGAAAAGCCGGCGCCGCCCCCGCCGTCGTAACGACGTTCCGGACCTAACGACTCGGTGGGTCCCGCGGGGGCCGACGTGCCCCGGGCGGGGCTGAGTACGGTCGCTTGCCTTGTAGCAGCGCCGGGTAGTCATGGTACTTGATCAGCGACCGGACGTGCTCGATGGCGGAGAAAGCGAAGAGGACCGCGAGTCCCAGGCCGACCAGCGACGCGTACGACGCGTACTGGGGATAGTGGAACAGGTCGGCGAGCACGGCCCCGGAGGCCAGGACGTTGAAACTGGCATGCATGGCTACGGCGAGCAGGTAGTACGCGCCGGACCCCGCGCCCGGCACGCCGAACTTGCTGCGGGCGTATCCGTACCCGAACATGCCCGTGCTGCTGCCGTGCAGCAGGACGCTTGACAAACTCCGGAGGATCACGAGTCCAATCGCCGCGGCGAGGCCGCTGACGAGGAACAGGGTAAGTCCGTAGAGGAACGTCTCAAAGAACCCGAAACCGAGCCCCGTGCTAGCCCCGAAGACGGGCCCATCCGCGATCGTGCGGATCTTATCCCGGTTCCGGACGACCCCGGAGGCTTTCAGGCCCTCTTCGACGAACGGCGCGATGACGAGGACCAGGAAGAGGCCGCCGAGCGTCGAGTTCCCGTTCAAGAAGGTGAAGTCGGGGCCCGGGATGTCCATCGAGACCGCGGTGCCGAGCGCGACGAGGACGAGCTCCAGGATCGCGGCGACGATCGTCGCGACGAAAGCGCCGTACGCGAACGACCACAGGAGGGTGCTCCAGGCCTCCGGAGAGTAGAGCTCGGTCGAGCGGATCCAGCTGAGATAGATGAGCGCCGGCACGAAGGCCGCGAGCCAGAGGATGATGAGGTCATCGAGTGCGCCGAAGTCGACCATCAGGCCGTCCCGGACTTCTCCGCCCGCGGGGGATACTCATAGAATCCCTCCCCGGTCTTGCGGCCGAGCTTCCCCGCCTCGACGAGGCGGCGCAGGAGCGGACAGGCCCGATACTTCGGGTCCCGGAAGCCGTCCCAGAGGACGTCCAAGATGGAGAGCAACGTGTCCAGTCCCACGAGGTCGGCGAGTTCGAACGGGCCCATCGGGTGATGGAAGCCGAGCTTGTACGCCGTATCGATCTCCTCCCGGGTCGACACGCCCTCGGAGAGCATCCAGGCGGCCTCGTTGACCAGGACGCCCAACGCCCGGGTAGTGACGAACCCCGGCGAGTCCAGCGAATGGACGACCGTCTTCCCGAGCCCCCGGGCAAACGCATCCGCGGCCGCTACGACTTCCGGGCGGGTGCGGTGGCCCGGTATGATCTCGACGAGCTCCATCTGCAGCACGGGATTGAAGAAATGAATCCCCACCAGTCGTCCCGGGTCCTGGAGGACCGACGCGATCGAAGTGATCGGGAGCGAGGACGTGTTCGAGGCGAGGAGCGCCCGGGGGTCGACGGCGCCTTCAAGCTCCTTGAACAGACCGCGCTTGAGCTCAAGATTCTCGGGGGCGGCTTCGATCACTATCTGGGCGGTACCGGCCCGGCGGAGTCCGATGGCGGTATCGACGCTCCGGAGCGCAGCCTCCTTCGCTTCGGAAGTGATACTCCCCCGGCGCCCCGCATGGTCGAGGGTCTTGCCGACCCGTTCGAGGCCCCGTTCCACGAGGGCCGGATTTACGTCCTCGAGTGTTACGGCGTATCCCGTCAACGCGCACTGGGCGGCGATGCCGCTTCCCATCAGGCCCGCCCCCACAACGAAAACGCGCTTCCGGACAGAATCGCGCGGGTCGCTCGGGGTCGACGGCCCGTCGAGGTCCGTCACGGCGGCGCGGACGCTGCGGCCATGATAATAGGATTACGAGCGGCGGAGAGGAACTCGCAGGCCCGGCACAGCGTTCCGGTCGTTGGCTCGTCGCATTCCCGGCATCGCTCTGTAGCACCGGGGCCGGCCGGCCCGATGAGGAGTGGTGCCAACCGCTCCTGGGTTCGCAACAGCGCCTGTCGAGTGCCCGGGATCGCTTCCTCGAGCTGCCAGACCACCTCCCGGTAGATGTTCCGGGCCGCCGCCCGGGCGTGCGGACACTCCCCGTGGTCGAACGGTAGACCGGTCAGATGGGCGTACAGGAAGACTTCCCGTTCGGGGATCTGTGCGAGGGGAGCGATTCGAGGGATGAGCCCGGGCAGGCGCTGGCGGTGGGGCGCCATCCGGGCCAACCGGTCCAGGTCGCCCCGGGCAAGGTTCATCAGGACGGTCTGGGCCAGGTCATCGAGGTTGAACCCGAGCACGAGCACGTCGGCCGAGAGGTCCCGGGCGGCCCGGTTCAAGAGCTGGCGTCGCCACACCCCGCAGTACGCGCACGGGATCGTGTTCGGGAGCATCCGGAGGCTCTGCTCGGTGGTCGTGCCGTAGGCCTCGGAGAACCGAACGACCCGATGTTCGACGCCCAAGCGGGCGGTCAGTTCGTGCGCTTTCTCGAGGGTGCCGGGCCGGTAGCCGGAAATGCCCTCGTCCACACTGAGGGCCACGAGCCGAACGTTGGGGCGCTGCCCGAAGTAGTGATGGGTAAGGGCCAACGCGACCGCTGAGTCCTTGCCACCCGATAGCGCGACTGCGATGGTACCTCCACGGAAACGGGGGAGTTGTCGGTGCATCTCGCGACGGGCTCGTTCCACCGCCGAATCCCGGAAATGAGCGTCACATAGGTGGGTCCGCTGGTACGGTTGGTCGACGACCGCGTCCTGGTCGCACCGATCGCAGCGCACGGACTGTCCACCGCACCCCGGTATTTGAGCGACGGACGCTCCGCGGCGCGTTGCCGGCTGCACCAGTGCGACTCCACAATCACGCTTAACTAACCGAACCCGGGCCAACTGAGTTCCGATGTCTTCTGCGGTTGTCCCACGCACACGCGCGGGGCGCACCCGGCCGGGCGTCGCAGAACCGGCGGCGGAACCGCGCACTTTCTCAGTAACTCCGGTAGTCGACCGCTTCACCCGGATGCTCCAATCCCAGGAGCGCAGCCCGTGTACGGTCAAACAGTATGGTCACATCGCCCGAATGTTCCTGGGATACGTCCAGAAACCCCTCGAAAACGTCGCGCCCCAGGACCTGAACAACTTCCGGGAACACCTCGTGCTCGAGCGTCATTACAGCAAAAACTCGGTCTACACGACGGTGCGGGGCCTGACGTGCCTGTTCCGGAGCTTTGGTCTCGCAACGGCGGAGCAGCTCGAAGCCCCCCGCCGTCCGGCGCGCCTCCCCCACTACCTCACGGAGGAGGAGACGCACCACCTCTTCGTGGCCGTTCAGGAGAGTCCACGGGATTCCGCCATCCTCCACGTGCTCGCGTACTGCGGCTTGCGCGTCGGAGAGCTCTGCCGGTTATCCGTCGAGGATGTCGACCTCAGCTCCAACATTCTGCACGTACGGTCGGGGAAGGGGGACCGGGACCGAGAGGTCATTATCGAGGAGAAGACCCGAGCCGCCATCGACCGGTACACGACCGATCGCGCGCTGGCCGGCCAGTCCGGTGGGCGTTTGTTTCCCGTCAGCCCGGTCACCGTTGAGCGTATGGTTCGCTCGAACGCAGAAAAGGCGCTGATAAATCGGCGAGTGACCCCCCACATGCTCCGTCACACCCTCGCCACGACGTTGTTGAGCCGCGGGTGCGATATCCGGTACATCCAGAAGTTGTTGGGACATGCTTCGGTCGCTACGACCCAGATCTACACCCACGTCGACACCGCGGCGCTCCGGGACGCGTACCGTCGGGCGAAGCCCGAGTACTGAGCGACACGCCCTAGGCAGAGGCCCGTATCCGGTCGAGCTTCTCGAGGAATTCCACGCCCTCGCCCGTCGTCATCGGCTTCCCATCGTCGCGGGCGAGCGGCAGCCCGGCGTCGGCACACGCTTTCTCGGGGGTCGCGCCGGCCAAGAGTGACCGGACAGCTAGCCCTTCTTTCCGACTGAGCGAAACGCTCCCTAGTACGAAGTCCTCGAACGCCTCATAGGCAATCGGACAAACGGCCTGGACCGCCTTCGCGAGCTCGGCGGCGTAGACCCGAATCTCCTCTTGGGAGTGGGCGTCGAGCCGCAATGAAAGGAAGTGAAGCAGGTTCCAGAGGTCGATCTTCCAATACCACTGGGTATAGTACGCGAGCGGAAGGATCATTCGCGCAGTCTCCCGGGCTACGCCAGCTTCGAGGGCTGCCGAGTAGGCAGCGTACGCCTCGTGACTTACCTGTTCGAGGTCAGCGCGGAAACGCTGAGCGACTTCTGGCGGGAGCGGTTCGGCGCGGCCCTGTCGGTTTCGGGTCGATTGCCTTCGAATGTCCTCGAGTGGAGGGAGGTCGAACTCGTCGGGAACGATACTATACCTTTGACTGAACTCATTCAGAGAGGCGGTTCTGTGCCTGACCATCTGACGTGCGACGTATATCGGGAGTCTTACGAGAAACTTGAACTCAACCATTTCGAACGGCGTGGTGTGGCGATGGCGCAGCAGATAGCGGAGGAGCCCTCGGTCATCCCGGATCGACTTTGTTCCCGGGCCATACGAAACTCGAGCGGCTTGAACAATGGCCGCGTCGTTCCCCATGTAGTCGATGAGCACCACGTACCCGTGGGACAGAACAGGGTGCTTCACGCCGATGAGGCGATCCGCTTCAGGTACTGACGGCCGAATCATCGGCGCGTCCCCTTCTGCCATGAGGAGGGGCGAGCGGTCGAACGGAATAAACTCTGTGTCTGAAGCGGGAGGTGAAAACCTAGGTGAGGGTCCAGTCTGCCTACGGCGTCATCGTGCTCTTCTGGAACCTCTTTGAACCGGCCCAGTACAGGCTCACCTCATTTCCATCGGGATCGTCGACATAGGCGTGTTTCCAGCCCCAGGGCATCATCTTCGGAAGCTGGGAAAAATTGAGACCGGCGGCCCGCAGCCGGGCGCAAAACTTTTCGAGCTCCTTGACCTCGAAATAGAGTCGCACCCCGCCCCCGCGGGGCAGCTCCTTCCCCGGCTCCAGCAGATGGAGCGCCAACGTTCCGGTGCCCCGGCTCGCCTTCATTCGCACGTAGACAATCCGCCCGCCATGGCTCATCTGGTCGATGACGGTGAAGCCGAGCCGACCGCGATAAAACCGAAGGGCCGGCCCAAGATTTCGCGAATAGATCAACGCATGATTGAAACTCAATCCCGTCGGGCCCCCCGCCATCGTTCGCTGTTGTTTCGCCATTGTACCTCCCATGAGGTTTGAGCCGTTAATGTCACTAGACCATTCCTGGCACGCTGGACCCCGCCCCGCCCCGCTCAACCAAACCGTTTAGGGGCGGCGCGATTCCGTTTCCCTCTCGCGGGGAGGTGGAGGACGTGGCGCGGATCTTTGTGGGTATCGGGTGGCCGTACGCCAACGGCCCATTCCACATCGGCCATCTCGCCGGGGCCTACCTGCCTGGCGACATCTTCGCCCGGTATCATCGGCTCCTGGGCGACGAGGTCCTCATGGTCTCGGGCTCCGACATGCACGGGACCCCGACGACTTACACCGCTGAGAAGGAGGGGGTCTCACCGCGGGTGATCGCGGAGCGATTCCATGAGGTCAACAAGACGGCGTTCGAGAAGCTGGGCGTGAGCTTTGACCTGTTCACCCACACCCACACGACAATCCACGAGCGGACGGTCCAGGAGCTCTTTCTCCGCCTCCTCCAGAACGGCTACATCGACCGAAAGAGCGAGGAGAACGCGTACTGCCCCAAGGACCGCCGGTTCCTACCGGACCGGTACCTGGCCGGCCGGTGCCCGTTCTGTGGCAACGAGTCTGCCCGCGGGGACGAGTGCGACCAGTGTGGCCGCATCCTCGAACCCAAGCAACTAATCGGACCCCGGTGCGTGGTCTGTGGGACCGGCGCCGAGTTCCGGCCCACGGAGCATTTCTTTCTCCGGCTCGACAAGATGCAGGTCCCGCTGGAGCAGTACCTCCACGACAAGGACTACTGGCGGGGCAACGTGCTCGCGGCCACACGGAATTTCTTGCAGGGAGGCCTCAAGCCCCGGGCCATCACGCGGGATCTGACGTGGGGTGTTCCCATCCCGCTGGACGGCTATCCGACCAAGCGGATCTACGTGTGGTTCGAGGCGGTGATCGGGTACCTCTCGGCCTCGAAGGAATGGGCGGTACGGAAGGGCGAGCCCGATGCCTGGCACCGGTTCTGGGACCCTGAGGCGCCGGTCCGGCAGTATTACTTCGTCGGGAAGGACAACATCTTCTTTCACACGCTGCTCTGGCCGGGGATCCTCACGTCGGTGGGCGATTTCCAACGCCCGTACGACGTGCCGGCGAACGAGTGGATGCATTTCGAGGGGCGGAAGATCTCCAAGTCCCGGCCGGCGGACGTGGACGCCTTCGTGCCCTCCCTGTTGGCGCACTATGCTCCGGACGTGATCCGGTTCTATGCTGCCGCCCTCGCACCGCAGAATCACGACACCGAACTCGACTGGGACGAGTTCATGCGCCTGCCCGAGGAGGTTCTGTCGAACCAGTACGGGAACCTAGTCCAACGGGTGCTCGTCTTCGCCCGGCAGAACTATGCCGGGAAGGTCCCCTTCCCGCCCGAAGGCTGGACCCCCGACGCGCCCGAGGGCGTCGGCGCGCGAATCCGTCGCGCGCACGAGGAGATCACGGGACACTTCGAAGCCGTCCGGCTCAAGGAAGCCTTCGAACGGGCCCTCACAGAGGTCCGGGAGGCGAACCGGTGGTTTCAGGAGGCCCGCCCGTGGCAGGCGCCCGACACGGACAAGGCTCGGACCGTGTACCGAGGGACTCTGGCTGCTAATGGCCGCCGCGGTGTGGTTGAGCCCCGTGCTCCCATTCTCCTCCGAGAAGGTATGGCGTATGCTCGGATTCGACCACGGCCCCGGCACCGGGGACTGGTCGGGCGCCCTGACCCCTCCGCCAGCGGGGCAGTCTTTGGGGACCATCCAGCCCCTCTTCCCGCGCGCCGAGAGCGCCAGTCCGGCCCCCCCAGCGTCGGGGTCGGTTCCGCCGACGACACCCCTTCCTTCGGACGGCTTCGTGCCGTTCGCCATTCAGGCGGCCACGGTCCAGTCCATCGCTCCGCACCCCTCCGCGGACAAGCTGTACGTCCTCGAGCTCGCTGTCGGCGGGTCCAAGCCACGGACCGTGGTCGCCGGGGTGCGGCCGTTTTACCGAGAAGAAGAACTTCGAGGGCGCCGGGTCGCCGTGTTGGCCAACCTCGAGCCCCGTACGATCCGAAGGATGACCTCCCAAGGGATGGTCCTGGCCGCAGATACCGGCACGCGCGTCGAGCTGCTCAGTTACCCGGAATCCGTACCGCCTGGAACTTTCGTGGTGAGCGGCGCCGGAAACTCCCCCGAGATTTCCTACTCCGTGTTCGAATCGAACCCGTTGATCGTGGGGACCGTCACCGCCGCGCGCGATGGACAGCTCACGGTGGACCTGGGCGATCGGACGCTGGAGGTCGCGGGAACGTGGGCCATAGGGAGTCGGCTGGTCATCCAGCTGGACGGTCCGGGCGGGTCCCGGGGACGCGTAGTGCATTTCCCGACCGGAGAGCTTTTAGTGCCGGGTGCCGACTTACCCTCGGGGACCCGGGTACGATGACTGCAACGATCCGGCTGGACCTCCACGTCCACAGTGGATATTCCGTCGATTCCCGGTTGTCCTTCGAACAGATCCTCGAGCGGATCACCTACCAAGGGCTCCAGGGATTCGCCCTGACCGACCACAACACCACAGAGGGTCTCACCGAGCTCGAACGGCTCCGGAGTTCTTATCCGGGATTCTGGTTCCTTTCAGGCGTTGAAGTCTCGACGCTCGAGGGCCATCTCCTCGCGTACGGGGTCAAGCAGTGCCCGCCTCCGAACCGTTCCCTCGCCGAGACGCTGGAACGCGTGGCCGCTCTTGGGGGAGTCTCTGTTCTCGCGCACCCCTTCCGGTGGGTTCATGGCGTCGGCCGTCGCATTGCGACGGACGCCCGGGTCCAGGGGCTGGAAACACGGAACGGCAAGAACTCCGAGCTCGCGAACACGCGAGCCGAGCTGCTCGCCGCTCGCCGGTCGCTAGCGAGCACAGGCGGCAGCGATGCCCATGAACCCAAGCTGGTCGGCCGCGCGTTCACGGAGTTTCCCCACGAGGTCGTTTCGGTCGACGACCTGCTGGATCAGATTCGGAAGGGACAGGCCACGGCGTCCGGTGCCTCCCTGTCGTTCGCCGGTCGGGTCCGCTCGAGCGTCCGGGACGGACTGTTGAGCATGGTCCGGGGTTTCCGACCGGTAGGACCTCGAGCCGCCCACCCCGACCGTTTTTAACGCAGGGCGCCTCGGTCGCCGTGCGCCAAGGTGGCAGAATGGTTAATGCGACGGCCTGCAGAGCCGTTTCCTGGGGGTTCGATTCCCTCCCTTGGCTCTCCGTCCGCTAGCGAACCGTTGGGCGAACGCCGGCCGGTCTCAGTCCGTTTGGAAGTCCAGATCGGTCGGGTTCCGCGGAGCAGGGCCCACGCGAATTCCGGCAGGCGCGTCCCACGTGTAGAAGTCGAGCATGAGACGACCTTCCACGAGTGAGGGATCGGACCCCATGAGCCCCCGGGCGCGCTCGATCGAACCGGTCGTAAAGATCAGCACGCCACGAAGGCTGGTGTCCTCCTCGAAGGGGCCCGCCACGATCAGATCCCCGGCCGCGGTCAGTCGACGGAGATGGGCCATGTGTCCCTCCTGGATCCGGTCCACGTCTGCTTCGGAAATCGTGGGGAGGTTCGCGGGCCGGCGGAGCATTCCGAAGGCGTACTTCGTCATCACGGGCAATCGGTCATACTCGGACGGTTGTGCCATGACGGGCCCCGAGCCACCGCGGGCTCGAGTCCCCGCAGTACTTGGGCTCGAAAAAGGATGCCGTCGCGTCGAAGTCCGCAGCGATGCCGCGGGGGCGTTCTACTCCGGGGACATGAGACCAAGTGCGAAGGCCGCGCGGAGCACCCCGATGTGCGTGAATGCCTGGGGATAGTTCCCGAGCGGTTGGCCGGAGGCGGGGTCATACTCCTCCGAGAACAGGAGGAGCGGACCCGCGACATCCAAGAGGGTTCGCCAGTGACTCACCGCTCGGTCCATCTGTCCGCTGCGTGCGAGGGACTCCACGAGCCAGAACGAACAGAGCAAAAACGCGCCCTCCGGTTCGTGGAACCCGTCGTTCGCCTCGTACCGCTGCACGAACGCCCCACGGCACAGAGTGCGTTCGACCGCGGCGATGGTGCTCATGACCCGGGAGTCGGTCGGGGGAAGGAATCCGTAGAGTCCCAGGCGCAACGCACTCGCGTCCATGACCGGCCGGTCGAACGCCTGGATGAACGAGCCCAGCTTGTCGTCGTAGCCCCGGGAAAGGATGGCGGCCCGGATCTCATCGGCAACACGGGTCCAGCGATCCACCGGTTCCACTTTGCCGAACTTCTGAGCGAGTTGAATCGCGCGGTCGAGCGCGACCCAGCACATGAGCTTCGAGTGCACGTGATGGGTCGGACTCGAACGATCTTCCCACATTCCGCTGTCGGGAAGCGACCACAGCGCGGTGACGCGTTGGGCGAGGCGCTCGATGGTCGCCCAATGGTCGCGGACGAAAGCCGGGTCGAGTCGCTCGAGGATCAACGCGGAGTCGAGGACCTCTCCGTAGACATCGAGCTGCCGTTGGTCGGAGGCTCCATTGCCGATACGGACCGGTCGGGAACCCCGGTAGCCTTCCAAGTGGGGCAATTCGATTTCTGCGGGAGGTCGTCCCCCTTCGACGGTGTAAATGGGGCGAAGCTCCTCCTCCTCTCCGAGGGCGGCGGCGCGACTGAAGGCCCATCCCACGTACGCCCGGGCCTCGTTGACATGGCCGAGCAACAGGAAGACCTGGGCCGTGAAAGCGGCGTCCCGAATCCAGACGTAGCGGTAGTCCCAGTTTCGCCTCCCGCCGGGCCACTCGGGGAGGGAGGTGGTGGGGGCGGCGACGAAGACGCCCGCATCAGCATACGAAAGGAGCTTGAGAACAAGTTCCGATCGCTCGACCCACGGCTGCCATCGGGCGGCGACCCGGCGAAGCGGCGCATCCGGGGGAGAGACCCATCCCCGCCAGTACGCGTCGGTGACGGAAAGGAGCGCGGCGGGAGACGGTTCGGGAGCGGGGGGCTCCCCCCAGCGGATCTGGGCAAACACCGGCGCGTTCGGTTCGACCACGCCTGCGGAAACGACGGCGGAGCCCTCGGCCCGCCAGGGCCAGGGGCTCGTGAACGCCATCCGCGCGTCGTCGCTCCGGGCGGTCGCCAGTTCCCTTTCGAGCCTCCACTCCGGCATCGACCGGCCATAATCGAATCGCGGGTCGGCCCCGATGGAGACCTCGATGGGCGCCCCCCGGGCTCGGAGTCGACGGATGATTCGAGGGTCCCCGCCGATAAAGCTCCCGGGGGGGCCCATCGGCATGAAATCGGTCACCGTGAGCGCCACGCCACGGCGCAACTCGAAGAACGTCGTGAGGATGTTCGTCGCGTTGGTGTACTGTTGATGCGAGACGTACGGGTCGTGGGGCGCCAGCTGGTACGACCCGCCCACCCGGCGGTCGAGAAGGCGTGCGAAGACGCTGGGGCTGTCGAACCGGGGGAGGCAGGCCCAGTCGATCGACCCTCGGCGCGAGACTAACGCGCCCGTCTTTTCGTTCCCGATGAGCCCGTAATCGCTGAGGGAGAGCCACGGCCCTTCAATCCCCGGGCTTTCGACGCCCGACGCGGCACGCGGCAAAATGGCGCCGGTACCCCGAGTCGCCGATGAGGTGGCTTCGTCGGACGTCAACCTTGGAGTCTCCCCTCAGCGCTTGGTCCCGCGCACTCGCTCGAGGATCTCCGCGAGTCGCTTGTTCACGTCGACGGTGATCGTATCCCGGTCTTCGGGATGACGGAGCATCAGGATTAGGGTCAGGTCGGTCGACTGCGGCGACCGAGCTTTGGTCGCGAGAACTGGCGGAAACCGGCGGTCGAGCCGGGTCCGCAACTTCGAGAGGGACTTGAGGAGGTCGCTCTCGAATGCCGGAAGGTCGACGCTCCCGCTGAGGGAGATCGGGATGATGACCTCCTTCCACGCCTGGGGGGAGGTGTTGACCACCACGTCCCGGATCATCGACGCGTTGGGGACCGAGATCAATTGCTCGTCGTCGGAGAGCAGGATGGTCGTCATCGCGTTGATCTCGATGACCTTTCCCGAGTAGCCCTGGACCTTGATCGTGTCACCGACCTTGAAGGGCGTGTAGATATCGGAGAAGTACTTCGAACCGTAGTTGCCCAGCGGCTCCCGTAGGGCGATGAGCACCGCCACCGCCAGGAAGGCGATCACGAGGAACAGGACCGCGGGGTTCACCCCCAGCGCTTGAAGGGCGAGCGTCCCGCCGATGAGTCCGATGACGAAGGCGCCGAGGCGCCGAGCGGCGCCGTTCATTTGGGGCGTGCTCTGACGCATCAGGCGCCCGATCAGTACGCTCGCCAGCCAGGCGAAGAGCAGGGTCAGGAGGACGATAATGACGACCGAGAGGTACGGGACAAAGGCTGACCAGACGGCGTTCAGTCCGACCACTTACGCCTCCGTGACCTCGGCGAGGAGCTGTCCCTCAGCCTTCTCGGCGGCATCCAGCGAGCACTTCTTCGAGGTTGCCCGTCCGTTGCGCACCAGCCGGGCACGCAGTCCACCGGAACCGGCCTCCAGGAGAAGCCGCATCTGCTGCGCCAGCGCGGCCGGATTCTCGGGGTCGAACAACAGCCCGTTACGGCCGTTTTGGATCAGTTCGGCGATGCCCGAGCGTTCCGTCACGATTGTGGGCTTCCCATGGAGCCAGCTCTCTACGGCGACCAGCCCGAAGCCTTCCCGGACAGAGGGAAGAATCGTGAACCAGCACCGCTCGTACCAACAGTCGAGCTCCTCCTGTGTCGCATGGCCGGTGAAGACTACGCGGCCTTCCAGGCCCATCGTCTTGACCGTCTCCTCCAATCGCGCCCGCCACTCTGCGGACTTCGAAAGGCCCAGGCCGCTCTTGGACCCCGAAAAGCTCCCATTCCCAACGAGCACCAGTTTGAGGCTCGGATAATCGCCGGCGAGAATGGCGAACGCCTCGATCGCTCGATCCTGTCCCTTGATGGGGTCCATCCGACCCACCACCAGGGCCACGTGATCGGTTTGGGTGACCCCGAAACGCTCGCCCAGGGCCTCCACCCGGGCGCGTCCGGGATGGGAGTACTGCTCAGGGTCCACGTAGGGATACAACCGGAAGATCTTTCCCTTCGGTTCGAGCCCCGTCAGGGAAGTGGCGTAGCGCCGGGCGCTGACGACGATCACGTTGTAGCTGTTGAGGTACGTCGTCAGCAACGACCGCCACTGATCCGGAATCACCGCCGCGTCGAAGGGAATGTGCCACCGGAAGATCTTCGGCTTCAGCGTCCCGAGCATGTAACCCACGGGTAGCTGTTGGAAGTCGTGGACGTAGAAGACGTCGAAATCGAGTTTGTCGTCGAGCGCGCGGATCCGTTCCGCCGAGATCCGGTTGTAGTAGGCGTACTCGGAGAACGCCTCGCTCCAGAACAAGTCGTCGTGACGTTCGGCGGCATCGATCTCGTGAATCCGCCCCCAGATCGCCTCTTTCACCTGCCCATAGCCGGCCATCCGGTTACTTTCAATCGTGACGTTGTGGAGAGTCAGGTCCCCCACGTGGACCGTGCGGGGTCCGCGGGGATTGAAAGCGACCCAGTGCGCCTCCTCCAAGATGTTCTTTTCAAGCAGGCGCCGAACCAGCGGATAGACCATCCGAGTGACGCCTCCCGGTGAGAAGCGGTAGTCGACCCCCTCCTGGAGCGCACCGAGGTCGGCGGGGTCATTGGCGGCCGCCGGCCGGGGCTCCGTCTCTGGTGAGGTCAGGAACTGGATCAGCGGCGTCTGCGTGTTGATGCAGATCGATAGCGGAGACACCGGAAACCCCTCCCGCACGGAGGCTTGCGTGCCACCCACTTAAAACGTATCGTCCTCGGCCTCCGGTAAGGCGCCCAAAGATGGCCCAACCGCCCGGGCCCTGGGTCGGCGGTATCACGGAAGGGGGCGAGTCGAGTTCGGCAGGAACTTCCCGCCTCGCCTGAACGTGCACTTTGGGATTGGACATGGTTTGATGTGGACCGGGCGGGACCACGAAGCCGTCCGCCAGCGACGCGGAAAGGTCCCGCGCCCGCGAGGCGGAGCAACGAACGGGAGGTGGAAAACTGATGGAAAGTCTAACCGAACGCGCGCTGGGGCACCTTTTCGGGCTCATCGGAGGCGGCTTGATCATCATCGGCGGAGTCGTTGCCGGAGTGGTCTCTCTCGCCGAGATGATCCTGGGCCATGCGATAGCCGCGATGGGTGCCCTGGGTGAGGCCACCGTACTGGCCGTTGTCGGAGCTCTCGTGCTCCTGTTCGCTTACCTGGGCGAACATGAATGGAAGGAGCGGCCGGTAGCCAGCGGTGTCCTCCTCGTGATCCTGGCGCTGATCGGGTGGGCCGCGCTCGGCCTGGGGGTGAACGTCATGGCCCTTGTGGGCGGCATCTTCGCCCTCTTGGCCGGGGCGTTGTATCTCATTGAGCCGTCGCAGCGCGCTCGTGTCCACCCTCGCATCCCCGGGGTGAGTTGAACGTCACCCCCCGTGCCTCTGGCGTGTCCCCCCGCGTCAGAGGCACGGAACCCTTTCGGCCTCCTTTTTTCCATTGGGCAAATTTAGAACACCGACGGCCGGAGACTAGACCTTCGCCCCACGGGAAGGAGGCTCCAAGATGAGCGAGGTTTGTAGCATCTGTGCCGCGTCTTGCGGCTCCGCCGCCGAGTTGGTCGACCACATGAAGACGGTGCACACGGGGGAGAACCCGGCGTCAGACCTCGACCAGAATCCGGCGGCTCGCACCTCGGGATTTCTGTGTGCGTTGTGCGGTCGAAGATTCCCGACCGCCCAAGCTCTCGGTATTCACAACCTTCGCCCGTCCGCCGTCGGACACTACGCCTCGTGGCCCCGGTCGGCGGGGGTCTAAGTTCCTTGAGTTCCTGATTTCAGGTCCTCCAGGATCATGTGGGCGGCGTTGTGGCCGGGCGCCCCCAACACGCCTCCGCCCGGATGCGCGGCCGAGCCGGCAAGGTAGAGCCCCGCGACGGGCGTCCGGTACTTAGACCAGCCGTGAACGGGACGGAACGTGAAGATCTGATCGGGGGTAATGTCGCCCTGGAAGATGTTCCCCCCGGTCATTCCGAGCGTTGACTCGATGTCGGTCGGCGACACCACCTGCCATTTCCGGACGAGCTTCCGGATATTGGGCGCGTACTCCTGGATCGTGTCCAGAACTGTCTCGGCCACTCTCGGTTTGGCGGCCTCCCAGGTGGAGCCCTCCAACGTAGTGGGAGCGTACTGGACGAAACAGCTCATCGTGTGTTTTCCCGGTGGGGCCACCGAGTCGTCGAGCGCGCTCTGGAAAACGATGTCCATGAAGGGGCGGGAGGAGAAGCGTCCGTGCCAGGCATCATCGAAGGCGGCCCGGGCATAGTCCATGTTCGGAATGATGTCGATGAATCCCCGGTGATGGGGGCCCGGAGCTCCAGGCGCCGCAGTAAAGTCCGGAAGCCCATCGAGCGCGGCGTTGAACTTCAACGCCGACCCTCGGCTTCGAATGGATTCGACTTGGTGGCGGAACTCCGGGGGAGAGCGTCCGGGGGGAGCAGCTTCAGGAACGTGTGACGGGCATCCAGCGTGGATGCGATGGTCTGGGCCGCTACCTGGCTTCCGTCGCCGAGTTCCACTCCGACCGCGCGACCGTCCCGGACGACGATCCGTTGGACCTTCGCGTCGGTGCGGACCGTCGCGCCGAAGTGTTCAGCCGACCGGCGGAGGGCCTGGGTGATTCCTCCCATGCCGCCCCGGGCGAGCCCCCACGATTTGGGGTGACCCTCGATGTTCCCGAGCTTGTGATGGGCGAGTACGTAGGCAGTTCCTGGCGCATCGGGCGGGAGGAACGTGCCGATGATCGCGCTCGTGCACAGGGCTCCTTTCAGCTCCTCCGATTCGAACCACTCGTCGAGCAGATCCGCCGCGCTCCGGAGGAAGAGGTCCCGCACGAGGCCCTCCACCCGGTCGTCCGGCACAATCTTCAGCAGCTCCGGGAGCGGCAACGGTGGAGAGAGGAGTAACGGGTCGAGCAGCTCGATGACCTCGGTCCAGAATTGGGAGTACTTCAGGTAGGCCTTCGCATCGTGAGCGGAGAAACGGGCGATCTCCTTCGCCGAGCGTTCGTCGTCGTTCCAGAGCGTGAGCGAGCGACCCCCCGGCAACGGCACGAACATCTCGGGGTCGAGGAGATACGTCTGGTAGCCGAACCGCGGCAGCTCCAGGTCGTCCACGATCTTGGGACGCAGGAGGCCGGCGGCATACGAGAATGTGCTCAGTTTGAAGCCGGGCCAGGTCTCCTCGGTGACGGCGGCGCCGCCGACCACGGGTCGCTGTTCGAGGACCAGGGTTCGTGCACCGGCTTGGGCAAGGTAGGCGGCCGCGACCAGGCCATTATGCCCGCCCCCGACGACTATCACATCGTATCCGCCCGGCATCGGTTCCCGTCCGTCGGACCGCCTCGAGGGAAAAAGGATTCCTCCTCGGCCGGCGGGCTGCCGGCCCCGTCCGGTTACGCCGGTCCCGGCAGAGGGGGCAGGGACCCAAAAAAGGCGGCCATGGGAGGAACCTCCTCCCAGCGATCCACCTTCAGCACCCGGCGCATCCAGGGGGCTTTCGCCCTTCGGAGGCGCTCCGGTTTCCACCGATTAAGTCCGGTGAAGAGCAGGGGCCGAATGCCGGCTGCGATCGCTCCTTGGAAATCGGCCGGGGAGTCGCCGATGTGCACCGTGCTGCCGGGCGGTGTGCTAAGATCGGCCAAAGCGCGCTGGAACGGTTCCCGCCGCGGCTTGGCGCGGCCCACGTCGGTCGAGAGGACGATGGTATCGAATCGTCGGTCGAGATGATGTTGCGCGAGCACCGCGCGAACGGCGTCGGGTGGTTCGTGCGTGGCGTTCGACACGATCGCGAGACGCAGGCCGCGGCGCCGGAGAAGGCGGAGCGCTCGGTCAGCCCCCGGTGCGATACGCACCCGATCCAGGGGCACGCTTTCCGTGAAGCGCCCGGCAAGCTCGGCTGCGTCGAGTGTAAACCCGGTCCGCTGGCTCCACCGTTCGACCCGTTCGGTCCAGGATGGACTCCAGCCGCTCAGCTCGTCGACTTCCGCCGATCGTTCGATCTGGGTGGCCCAGGTCTCCGCCCGTCGGGAGGAACACCCGGCCGCCCTCAACCCGTCGACCCAGACGGCGAGGCGGGCTGTCTCGATGGCGGCTCGGGCGGAAGGACTCGGAAAGATCAGCGTGTACCATAGGTCGACGGTGAGTGCCTCGAGGGCGGGATGCCCCTGGCCCGGTTCCCCCGCCATCGCCTTCATCTTATCCGCACCAACCCCGGTGCTATCGCTCCAGCCTCCCAAATAAATACGTACGGGAAACACCGGTGGGGCGTGTCCCGGTACGCCAGCGCCCGGGACTACCATTCGAGGGCCACACCCCGCCCCACGAGCCAGCCGAACGGCATTCGAGCAGTACCATTCGAATGCCCCCCCTCAGGTCGGGCAGTTCGGGATGGCGTGAATTCGGACGGGATGTACCAGGTGGGGGCCCCTGGTCCTGGGGGGGTGCGGAATCCATCGGGGAAGTGGTACTCCTGCGTGTAGTAGGCCCCCTCGGACCCGCACCGAGGACATCGATGACGCAGCCCGAAGACGGAGAGGGTCCCGATGGGACCCGTAATGGCGATGCCGGTGGGAAATTCGAAGCGGCACCGATGGCACGTGACGAAGAGTGACGGCATTGTGCGTTCCTTCCTCGGATCAGTTCGGGCCGGAGGTCTGATTTAGCGTTGTGTCCAATCCAGATTACCAGGCCGGGCCGAGGGTCAGGGAACCCGCTGCGCCATCGCCCGAGAAGCCCCTCGGACGAGCCGGGAGGAGGGTGGGAGTCTCCGGGTGGGCTCAGCTGGCGCGCCGGGCGCGGACCCCGACGACGGGAGTCGCTGTCGTAGGGGCCTCGGGAGCAGCCGCGACGGCAGCGGGTCGCATTCCTTGCAGGAGGCGGCCGTAGCGGGCCACTTCACGGCCCACGGTCTCGAGCCTTTCGCGGACCTCGGGGTCCGTCGGGTTTCCCGCTCGATCGAACGCGCGGAAGGCGAAGGGGACGACGGCCCGGTTCGGGACGACCCAGGCATGGAGCCCTTGCAGTTGCTGGCGCAGCGGCTCGAGGGGGTCTCCCCGGTCCGCAGAACCACCGGTGACGGAGACAAGGGCGGTCGCCTTGCCGGCGATCGCATCGTTCGGGATGGATTCGAGGATCGAGCGGAGAGGTCCGCTGATGCCACCGTGGAAGGTGGGAGTCGCCACGATCAGGGCGTCCGCGTTCGCGACGGCGGTCCCGACCCGGTCGACGACCTCGTCCAGCGAGAGGTCGTGTACGGTGCCGGCGTGACCGTCGAGGTTGGAGACGTCCAGCACTTCGACCTTGGCGCCCGCCTTGCGGGCCGCCTTGAGGGCGACCTGGAGGGCGGTGCGCGCCCGGGAGTCTTCGCGTTCGCTGCCCGCGATTCCTAGTACGGTGAAGGTCGACATGCTCCGATAATGCCCGCGGGAGTATTTAGCTGGGTTGTCGCAAACAGCTATATGTAGAATTGAGCTTACCGCTGGCGTGCGAAAGGATGTCTTGGAGCGCGCCGTGCTCCGCGCGCTCCATGGGAAGGAGCTCCACGGCTACGCGATCCAGCGCGAGCTGACGTCCGCCGGTTTCAACGTCGAGGTCGGGAACCTGTACCGGGTGCTCCGCTCGATGGAGGCCCAGGCCCAGGTGCGGAGCCGCTGGTCCGAGAGCCATCGGGGCCCCAAGAAGCGGGTCTACGGGGTGGGGCCGGAAGGACGACGGCAGCGGGAGACGATGCTCCGGGAAGCGATCTTCACGATTCTGCAGGAGTACGCGGACTACCTCACCGCCCACGTCGCGCCGCAGACCGAGGACCTGGAGGGGACGATCGTCGTCGTCACTTCGCCGTTCTTCGACCCGGTCCGACAGACCGTGCTGCGACGGATCTCGAGCCGGCTCGTCCGCGGCCGGCTGTATCTCGTCAAGCCCCCCCAAGTCTCCTTCGAGTACGACCACCGAAAAGTGACGATCCTGGACGGGTCCCACGTCAACATCCCGATCCAGGATGGGACCGCGACCGGAGTCATCTTCAACGATATCCCCTCGGGGCCCGAGATGGAACAAGCGCTCGACGAGGCGACCCGGGTACTCGCCCCCAAGGGCTGGCTCTCGATCGCCACCCTCTTCCCGACGCGTCCCTCCGAGGATCCGGCGCCCCTGTCCGTCTACCTGTTCCGCCTGATGGCGACCCTGTTCGGGAACATTCCCTCGGTCGACCCGGAAGAGCTCGAGCGCCGCCTTCGGGATCGATTCCGGGCGGTCCACCGCGTCACCCTGGCGGATGAGAGCGTGTTCAACGCGTGGGACCTCCGGGCCTTGCCTCCCACCGGCCGCTGGAAGCCGTCCCGGGGCACCTCCCGGATGGCGACCCCTCGACCAAAGAGATAAGTTCGGGCGACGGCCCC
Organism: uncultured Thermoplasmata archaeon; assembly: GCA_963773945.1. Lineage (GTDB taxonomy): Archaea > Thermoplasmatota > Thermoplasmata > Lutacidiplasmatales > UBA184 > JAKIWV01. Next base: position 207,368 of record CAVZDD010000005.1, read on the forward strand.
GGGCGACCGGATGAAGGCCCTGGTGCTCATTGGCGGGTTCGGAACCCGCCTCCGCCCCCTGACCTATTCGGTCCCGAAGCAGCTCATTCCCATCGCCGGCAAGCCGATCCTGTACCACGTGCTCGACCTGCTCCCACCCACGATCGAGGAGGTTGTGCTCGCCACGGGATACAAGTCGGAGGAGATCGCGCGGTACGTCGCGGAGCATCCGCTCCGGTTCCCCGTTCGGACCGTCGCCGAGGCCGTGCCGTTGGACACGGGCGGCGGCATGCGTAACGCGGGGGGCGACATGTCCGATCCCTTCCTCCTGTTGAATTCCGACGTCATCGCCGGCTTCAACGTGGAAGGACTGCTCACCAGCCACACCGCACACGGCGGGATCGGGGCGATGACGCTGGTCGAAGTCGAGGACCCGACCCCCTACGGAGTCGCGGACCTCGACCCGGACGACCGGATCCGCCGGTTCGTGGAGAAGCCGACCCGCGAAGAGGCGCCCTCCCATTGGATCAACGCCGGGGTGGGCATCTGGAAGCGCGAGGCGCTGGCCCGGATCCCGGACCGCCCCACGGTCAATTGGGAACGGGAAGTGGTCCCGAACCTACTCGGCGACGGGGTGTACGCCTACCGAGCCTCCGGTTTCTGGGAGGACGCCGGCACACCCGAGCGATTGCTGCGCGCCCAACGGTACCTGTTCGAAGCCGGACGGGGCGGGCACAAGACCGTCCCCCGCGGGACCACGGGCAAGGGGCCGGTGGCCGTGGACCCCTCGGCGAGCGTCGAAGGGGCCTCCTTCGGAGGCTCGGTGACGGTATCGGCCCACGTCATCGTCGGGGCCGGTGCGTATCTAGAGGATTCCGTGATTCTCGACCGGGCCACGGTCGAGCCCGGGGCGTCGGTGGTGCACTCGATCGTCGGCCCCCGGGCCCGCGTCCACGCGGGGCACCGCGTGAACCACCAGGTGCTGGGCGAGGCCTCCGAGGCGTGAGCCCGGCCTACCCGGTGTACGCCGGACCCGTCGCAATGACTTTGAGGGCCTTGTCCGGCTGGGCGGCTAATTGGAACGCTTCCGGCAACTTCTCGAGCGCAAACCGGTGGGTCACCAGGTCCCGGACTTCGAACCGTTTGGCGCCCAAGAGCGAGTGGACCTCCGCGATGTCCCGTTCCGTCGTCGCGTAGGTGGGGATGATCTTGAGGCCCCGGAGATAGAGTTGCTGGAGGTCCTCTTCCAGATGGCTGCCCGCCTCGGGGAGTCCGAACAGGTTCACGACCCCGCCCCGACGTACCAGGGAAAGGGCCACGGGGACGGCGGAGGTCGCAGTGGTAGCGACCACGGCCAAGTCCACGCCTCGTCCGCCCGTCGCAAGCTGAACCAGCTGGCGTACTTTCTCGACGTTTCGAGGGTCGACGGCCGCGTCAGTGCCCCTCCGACCGGCGGCGGTTCGGCGGAGTGGCGACGGGTCCGTCCCTCCGATCCAGCCGGCCCCCAGCGTCCGGGCCAGCCGAGCATACAGGATGCCGACCGGCCCGAGGCCGAGGATCATCACGGTCGTCCCAGGGGGGAAGCCGACTGTGCGCAAGGCAGTCAGCGCACATCCGGCCGGTTCGAGGAGGGCGCCGTCCTCCCAGCTGACGGAGGGGGCCAGCGGAAGCACGGCGCCGCGGCTCACGTTAACGGCCGGGACCCGGAACTGCTCTGCGAAGCCACCAGGATCCAGATTGGTCTTGGTGTAGGAGGGGCAGTAAGTGTAGGCCCCGCTGTAACAGGCCGGGCAGGCGTAGCATGGGACGTGGTGGTGGGCAAACACCCGCGCCCCGACCGCGAGGCCGTTGACCCCGTCCCCGACGGCCGCGACGGTTCCCACGGGCTCGTGTCCGATGACCTGGGTCGCCCGGTAGTTTCCCTTCACCTTCTCGAGGTCCGACCCGCAGATCCCGCAGGCCGCGAGGGAGACGATCACCTCGCCCGGCCCCGGTGTGGGGTCCGGGCGGTCCTCCACGGCGATGCGGCCGGGCGCCGCCAGGATGCCGGCCTTCATCGGGCCCGAAGGGCCGCCCCGATGGACGCGTCGAGGATCTCGACGCCCTCGTCGACCTCGTCGCGCTGGATGATCAGGGGCGGGATGTACCGGACCGTCGACTTGCCGCACGGAAGGAGGAGAAGGCCCCGCTGGTACGCTTCCACCAGGATGCGGTCCCGGAGCGCGACGGCCGGCGTTTTGGACTTGGGGTCCTCGACGAACTCGGTGGCGACCATGAGTCCCAACCCCCGGACGTCCCCGATGACCTCGTACTTCCGTTGCAGTTCCTGCAGCCGCTTGACCAGGTAGGCGCCCTGCGTCCGGGCGTTCTCGAGGAGATGCTCCTTCTCGATTACGTTCAGGACGGCTTGCGCGGCCGCCACCGAGACCAGGTTGCCCCCGAACGTGTTCGAGTGGGGGCCCTTGTAGGGGTAGTCGAGGTCCTTGCGGAAGATCACGGCGCCGATCGGCAGGCCCCCGCCGAGCGATTTCGCCGTGGTGACGATGTCGGGCACGACGCCGTGGTGTTCGACGGCGAACATCTTTCCGGTCCGTCCGAAACCGGACTGCACCTCATCGTCGATGAACAGGATGTCGTGTTCGTCCAGGATCGACTTGATCGTGGAATGCCAGCCCTTCGGGGGGACGATGTAGCCGCCCTCGCCCATGACGGGCTCGGCGATCATGGCCGCCACGTCGGTGGGGGGGACGGCGGTCTCGAAGTAGAGCTCCTTCAGGATCTTCGCGCAATAAAGGTCGCAACTCGGGTACGTGAGCTTGTACGGGCAACGGTAGCAGTACGGCGGCGGGATGTGCGTCGCGCCGCCCGTGTGGGCGTTGAACCGAGCCCGCTGCACCGGCTTGGAGGCCGTGAGCGCGAGGGATCCCATCGACCGGCCATGGAAGCCTCCGAGGAGACCGATCACGAGGGGACGTTGCTTCTGCCAGCGGGCCATCTTGATCGCCGCTTCGGCGCTCTCGGTGCCGCTGTTCGTGAAGAACACTTTCTTCGGGAACTCGCCCGGCGTCAGTTTGGTCAGGCGCTCGGCGAGCTCGGTCTGCGAGGCGTAGTAGAAATCGGTCCCGGCGAAGTGCATGAGCCGGGCGGTCTGGTCCTGAACCGCGGCGACAACGTCGGGGTGGCAATGACCAACGTTGAGAACCCCCACTCCGGAGGTGAAATCGAGGAGGCGGTTCCCGTCCGCATCGGTGACCCAGACACCCTCGGCCTCGTACGCGGCGACCGGGGAGGTCTTGGTCGAGGTCATCAGGTACTTGTCGTCGGCCGCCACGATGGCTCGGGTCTTCGGGCCGGGAATGGGGGTGATGACCCGGACCCCCCGGGATTTGGTCCCCGAGGAGGCAGGGTTCGTCGGGGGCGCGGGCTTTCGCGGGGAAGAACCGGATGACATAGGAACGCCTATCAGAAGTTACGAGGCCAGTCCATTAAAGGGCTTCGCGGGGTCCGCGTTGGGGAGGGATGAATCGGTCCCCAGGTCCGGCATCGTTTTCAATCCGGTGACCCTCCCGCCCACGCCATGCCCGAGTCGTGGCGTCATTCGAGCGCGTGGGTCCTCGTTGTCCTGGTGGCGGGGGTCTTCACGCTGGGCGTCGTCCTCCCGCTGGAGGTCGCGTCCTACGCGACCGGTCATCAGACGGTACACCCGGTGGAGTCGTTGGAAAGCTCGTTTCGAATCTCCTATCTTGGTCAGTGGAGCGGTTTCGGCGCCCACTGGTACAATTATTCCGTGAATCACGGGGCCGCGGGGCTCCTGTGGAACGATTTCTGGATGACCATGTACTTCAACGGAACGACCAATTCGATCGCCGGCAGTGACGCGTACGCGGTCGTCAACAACAACACCGTGTGCGAGTACAAGTTCCTCACCGGAGCATGGGGACCGCGAGCGGCGAACGCGTCCGTACTGGCGGGTGAGACCCTGAGCTTCAACTTGGCGGAGTTTAGCGGGGACGGTAACACGCTCTACGTCGCGGCGGTTCAGGGCGGATTCTACGGCTCGCTCTCGCTGGTCATTCCGTGACGGAAAGACCCCGAGGACGCGTACCAAGGGCCTCAGACGCGGCGACGACGGACGGAGAATCGTTCCAATCCGTCGCATAACAAAGTGATGGTCAACCCCAGAAAGACGATGGCCGCCGCCGGATAGGCGTACATCCACCAATAGTTGACGTCGGAAAATGCGCTCCACCCGTTGCACACTCCGTACGCAAGGAGGAATCCCAGATCCGGATACGTTTGGTTCGGCAGCGGGGTGATCAACAGGGCGCCCTGGTGGCTCAGGCAGTTTAGGTAGGGGAACAGTGTCAAAACGAAGATCACGTTCGCGAAGTCGGTCGGGAGTTGCGCGAGCGTCGGAAGGTAACTGTTCGGCACCCCGTGGCGAAACAGGACATGCTGTCGCGAGCCCCCCGAGACCTGGGCGGCCTGCACGTAGCCGGTGTTGGCGACCTCCCGGGCCCGGGCCATGACTGGTCTCGCATAGTAAGGCCATAGCACGACCACGAAGAGGGCGGCGAACAGGGGGAGTCCGTCCTGATAGGGGAGGATTCCCCCGAGTCCGACGAACAGGACCGACACCAGAAAGATTACCGGTACGGAGCCCAGCAGGTCTGCCGAGGCCGACACAAGCCACTCGCTCCGGCCCCCGAAGAGTCCTCCGTTGGTGCCCGCGACGATGCCGACCCCTGCTGCCCCGAGAAGGATGGAACCGATCAGCAGGATGTCGAGCGGTATCGCTTGAAAGATGCCTTGGAAAACGTCGACCCCGATCGCGTTGATCACGCCCAGGGGGTGCCCCGGGGACGGTGGAGTGTCCGTTACTCGCTGGAGCAGTCGGTTCACGTAGTACGACGTGAGGTGGGGTCCGAACTGGACAACGGCCGCGACCGAGACCCCCGCAAGGAACGCGAAAAAGGTGATCCCGATCACGAGCGACGGGGTGTCTCGAAGCGCCTGCAGGGCTTCCTCGACTCGCGCGCGGGTCCGGCCGCGGGGCACCTCCTCCGACGTTGGGGCGGGAGCATCGGAAGCCGACGGAGGCGAGGCGAGGAAAGAGGCCGAATCCATGGTGGGCGACTACTCCTCCCGGATCCGCAACGTGGGGTCGATCAGCCGGGCCAAGACCTCCGACACGAGTGCGATGACGAGGATGGACACGACCAGCAAGAACACGATAATGCTGTAGAGGTCGTTCGAGATGCCAAAGAACCCGAACCCCCCGTACGCTCCTCCATAGCCGGAGACGAACTGGATGAGGAGGATCGAGCCGATCCCCTGATCACTGTAGGCGATTTCCGCAAAGGATTGAATCACCACGTAGGCCGGGACCGTGGCCGCGAACGCGAGCAAGTAGAGCGCCAGATATCGGCGGCCGACATGCCGCCACAGGAGGGTCCGTTCGTCGACCCCCCGCGCGCGGGCCGCAAGCACCCAGGGTGCGGTGGAGAGTCCCACGATCGAGTATCGAGCGTACCGAAGGAATACCCCGACGTACACGAGCGCGATGGCGAGGGCCTGGATGACCGTCCGAATCAGTTCGTCCGTGAAGAACGGGAGGTCTCCGTGGAGGAGGGCATCGACGAGGGGAAATCCGGTCGGCGACGTGTTGTCCGCTAAGCCCACCCAGGAAGGCTGCCCACCGTGATCGGAGTACCACAGCGTGCCGGGGAGCGATCCATAGAGTGAGTCATTGAACGCGTGAAGATACCAGCCGTAAAAGGCAAAGGGCACGAGAAAGAGCATGAGAATGGACGGTAGCAGCAACGCCGTCGCAGAGACGGTCCGGACCGTGGAGTCAAACGCCCGGCCCGGGCGCCAGCCGGCCCGAAGTCCGAGTGGGTAGGCCAGCAGGGCTGAAAAGCCGAGGCCGAAGACGGCGAGCTCGAGGGAGTGGGGCAGCCACCACTGCAGCCAGTGTACACTGGTCTGAACGTCCTGACCGAACGTCGAGACCCCCCAGTTACCGGTGACAAGGTTCTCGATGAACGCGCCCGCCCCCTCCAAGACATTGGGGGCCACGCAGCTCAGACTGGACCAGGGGCAGCTGCACGCCGCCCCGGACAGGTCACAGGGACTGGGACTCTCGAAACTGACGGACGCTGGAAGGACCGTACCGAAGAAGTAGAGCACGAAAAGAATGAACAGTATCTGGGCGGGCATCAGTCCTAGGCGCATCCCGATGAACCGGAGCAGCGGTCGCCGGGCCGTTCGTCGATTTCCGCCGGGCCGTGGTCGGGGTTCGCGCCACTTCACAGCAGTATTCCGGCCTCCGTTACAGGCAGCGCTCCGGTTTCCCTGCGCACGATGGCGGAGGAACCCCGCTGCACTTCCGAGAATTCCTCCAACCAGAAAATACTGTACCTAACGGCGGCGGCCCTGGGTCCGGTGCCCCTGCAGCCGACCGGAGTCGGCGCGGAACGAACTGAGACCCGGCGGGCCGGTCGCGTATTAACCTCTCCCCGGCTGGACGAGACACTATCCATGGCCGAGAACGAACGTGCTGTCCGCGCCGGAACCCCCGCCGCTCCCCTGGTGCGATTCGAGGAGCTGCCGCTCCATGCGTCCCTCCGTCAAGGGGCCCGCGAGATGGGGTACCATTCGGCCACCCCGATCCAGAGCCGAACCATTCCGGAGGCCGTACTGGGCCGAGATATCGTTGCCACAGCCCAGACCGGCACGGGCAAGACGGCCGCTTTCCTCCTTCCGATCCTCGAACGCACCCTCGACCTGCCCCCCGGTCGGATCTACGCCCTCGTGCTTACGCCGACCCGGGAGCTGGCCCTCCAAGCGGAAGGTTTCCTGAAGAAGCTCGGACATTACACCAAGCGTCGGGGCGCCGCCGTCTACGGCGGGGTCGGTATGGAACCCCAGACCCGCGCGCTGCGCGGGGCCGCCGAGATCATCGTCGCGACCCCGGGCCGCCTGCTGGACCACATGGCCCGAGGCTACGTAGATTTCCGACACCTTCGCATCCTGGTCCTTGACGAAGCCGACCGGATGCTCGACATGGGGTTCCTGCCGGATGTCCGACGGATCCTGTCTACGTTGCCACGGGACCGGGAGACGATGCTGTTCTCCGCCACAATGCCACCCGAGGTGGTCAAGCTGTCCCGCGAATTCCTCCGCGAACCCCGAATGGTCCACGTGGACCCGACGACGGTGGCGGCCGTAGGAGTCTCGCATCTCGCGCTACCGGTTCCCTCGTACCTCAAGGCTCCGTTGCTCCGCGAACTGTTGCAGGACGCGACCATGACGAGCGTGCTCGTATTCGCCCGGACGAAACATCGGGCCGACCGACTCGCCCGGCAACTCCAACAGTGGAACATCCCGGCAACGGTTATCCACGGCAACCGAAGCCAGAGCCAGCGCATCCGAGCGCTCGAAGGGTTCCGGGAAGGAGAGCACCGCGTCCTCGTCGCGACCGACATCGCGGCGCGAGGCATCGACGTCGAGGACGTGAGCCATGTCGTGAACTTCGACGTGCCCCATGAGGCCGAGGTCTACATCCACCGAGTCGGCCGAACGGCGCGCGCGCAACGCCAAGGCGACGCGTTCACGCTCGTGGGCCCGGAGGAGCAGGACGATTTCGACAACATCGAGAAACTGCTGGGCTTTTCGATCCCGCGAGCGCGGATACCGGGCTTTGTTTACGACGCGCCGCCTCCTCCCCGCATGGCGGATCGCCCGGGGGGTCCTCCCCGGAGCGGTGGACGGCCCCGTGGCGGCGGAGGATACTCGGGCTCGTCCCGCGGTCGACCCTCTTATGGCCGGCGGTCCGGACCTCCGCGCAGCGCTCCCCCCGAGCGCAGCGGTCGTCGCACCTATCGCCGCTGGTAGGTTGGCCGCCGGCTCGCGACTCGGGCGGGGGGACCTCCGGGGTTTCTTAAGGGACAGGCCCTGACTCCCGTCGAGAACCGGAGGTATTCTTCGTGGCAACCGCTCATGCCAGCGCGCTGTACCAAAGCATCCATCGGCAGCCCGAGATCCTTCGGGACGTTCTGCAGAAGGAGTCGGAACACGCTCAGCAGGCGGCCGAGATCCTCGCGGGGGCCCGCAAGGTCTACCTGGCCGGGACCGGGACCAGCAGCCATGCCGCGATCGTCACCGAGTACCTCTACCGGTCGCTGGGTCTCGACGTTGAGGCCCGGACGGTTTTCGACCTGGCCAATTACGGCCCCCACATCCGCCGGGATGACGTGGTTGTCGTCATCAGTCACCGGGGAGCGAAGACCTACGGGAACCGAGTGCTTGACCTGGCGAAGGCGGCCGGGGCGCGGACGATCGGAGTCACCGGCATGGACTCCCCGATGACCATTCCCGAAGTGATTTTTCACACCGCCCCCCAGGAAAAATCCTCCACCCACACGATGAGCTACACCGGCAACCTGATGGCCCTCAACATGATCGGGCTCGCCTTTGCCGAGCGAGGCGGCCCGAAACCCCACCCCTGGCGCCCCGTTCTCGAGCATATGCCCGAGACCTTCGAGGGGGTCCTCCGGCGCGAACACGTGATTCAACCCGTCGCGCAGTCGTTAGCCCGATCCGGTCGACTCGTACTCGCCGGCGCCGGCCCGAACGTGCAGACGGCCCGGGAGGGCGCCCTGAAGGTGAAAGAATCCTCGTATCTCGTGGCCGAGGGGTTCGAATTCGAGAACCTGCTCCACGGGGGACTTCAGCCGCTCCAGACCGGCGACACGGCGGTCGTCCTGGTCCCGCCGGGACCCGCGGCGACCCGGGCCACCGACATTGTTCGGGCCCTCGAGATCCTCGGCGCTTCGATCCTCGTCGTCCACGATGAGACGCAGAAGTTCGAGATACCCGTGGTCGACCCGCCAGCCGCGGCCGTGTCCACCTTCCTCCTTCCGGCCGTCCCAGAGCTCCTGAGCCCCATGGTCACCGTGCTGCCCGTACAGTTCCTCGCCTCAGCCACGGCGGAGATCCGCGGCACGAACCCCGATTCCTTCCGAGCGGACGACCCGACGTTCAAGCGCATCAACGAGAGTTACAAGCTCTGAGCCCGGGCGCCGGTGATGCACCGGCGGCACTCCGGAGGGTCAGCGACGGCGACGAGGGTGGGACTTCTGGTAGTCCCGCTCAAGCGCCCGGGCGAAGCGCTGCCACCCCAGGGTACTCGACCGCTCGGCTTGCTTTTTTGGACGGTGCTCGAACTCGAGCACTCCCGGCCGTCGCCGCCACCACAAGTCGAGTCGTGTCCGGTCGTCCGGAAGTGTCGTAAGCTGGTAATCCCCGATCACCTGGGCCATGTTTCCATGGACCTCCAGATGCCATCGATCCGGGGGCTGTAGGTCTACCTCCAATCGCGCCCAGTACCAACCGGTCGACGACTCGTCCAGGTCTTCGAGGGTAACATGCCGGCGGCTACGTCGGATCAGCTTCCGCTGATATTTCTCTCCCTCGAGCTTCGCGTCGCCGGGCGTGTAGTCGGTGCACCAGGCATACACGTAGGGGAGCGGTGCGCGGAACGTGGCCCGCACGTGATACTCCGGGCCGGGCCATCTTTTCCGCGTCATTTCACGGTTCATCGGCGACGTCGCGGACGTCCTATCGATTCAAAGACATGTCGGGTTAGGTGCGCGGAGGCCCGCGCTCCCGCAGGGGTCATTTGGTGAACCGACTTGCGTTCGCGATTGGTCCCGGATTCGATGTCGCGCACACTTCAGCCTCGTTCCTTGGGAAGGAATCGTCCATGACTCAACCCTGGAATCCTCTGAGGCGGCTCGTCCTCCCTATCGAAACCCCTCGTCTCATCCTTCGCCTTCCGACGATGGCCGACGTGCCGGACATGCGACGCAGTTTTCGGGACCGGCGAACGGCGAGGGCCGTCGGCGCACCTCTCCACTCTCCGGAAGAGGTGCGCGACCCATCCAAAATGGTTCAGCGCACGCGGTTGGAGTTCCGGAAGGCCACCGATCTGTCGCTCTCCGCGGTCCAGCGAAGCGATGGCTGTTGCATCGGTCGGATCGGGCTTCGGGGCCTGGACTGGCACTGGCGGACTGTGGAGAGTCTCTCGTACTGGATCGACCCCGCATTCTGGAACCAGGGCTATGCTACGGAGGCTTCGTGGTCCCTCTGCCACGTTGCATTCTCGAAACTCGGCATGCACCGGATCAGTTCCTCCGCGCTGGAGCCTAACATCGCCTCGCTTCGGGTCCTGAAGAAACTCGGATTCCTAGAAGAAGGGCGTCAGCGGGAATCCGTGCGCGTCCGGGGCCATTCCATGGACATGCTACTCTACGGACTACTTCGTGGAGAGCTCGCCCCCTGGGCGTCCCTCTCCAGACCGTGAGAAGGCCCTATGGGGGCGGCGGGGACCCGCCCGGAACTGTCGGGAACTGACCCTCCAGCCAGGCCCCCACCGGGCCCCAAGACCCCGGAGGGAAGGAGGCGTGGTGTCCGCCGGGAACTACAAGGAATTCCTTGCGACTGCCGTTGATACGGTCGAAGAAGCCTCGACTGGATTCAACGGAGAACAGCTCGTCCTGGTCACCGATCCCTACCAGCACGGGAATCTCGAGCCGGCTCGGCGTCGCAAGATTGGGGGAGTCGATCACGTTCTGTCGGATCATACGGACGACCGCCATGGGGCTCATCCCGTAGATCGCGGAGTAGAACTTGGGGGAGTATCGGAAATTGAACAGGGGGTCGTCGCGCCCTCCCATTCCCTTCCGATTGTACTCGATCCACGGCCGGGAAGGGAAGAAAGCGATGGCGAACAGCGTTTTCAGCACGGCTCGCGCCGTAGGTTTGCTGTAGGCACCGGGTCGAATCTCCCTTCCGACGCTCAGCAGGATCAAGCCGTCAATGCCGCCCGGACAGTCATTGACCGCGATCAACGCGGAGACGACGCCGAGGCTGTGCCCCAGGACGATGACCCTCCGGAACCGGGTTTTCACGAAGGCGACCGTCTCGCACAGGTCCGAAGCGAGTCGGTCCCCGCTCGGCAGGTCCCCGCGCTTTCCGTCCGACCTTCCGTGCCCCCGGAGGTCCAAGCCAAACACGTGGAAGCCCGCGCTCGCGAGTGGTTCCGCGAGAAGCCTACCGTAAGGTTCGCTGTAGGCTGTAATCCCGTGAAAGATGAGGATCGCGAGGTCGTCCCGACCCGACCCCTTCCAGTGCCGCAGAAAGAGCGTGCTCCCGTCGGAGGCCCTCACCAGTTCGTGAGGAGCTTGAAACTCTCTGCGAAGTTGGGCCACGTCTACCGGTGCCATTACGACCAGCGCCTCTGGGTCGCGTCCCGAGCCTAATAGCACTGCCCCAGGCTTTCCACGTCCGGGCTTGTGACCGAATAAGTCAGCCGAACCCCTCGGGGGTCAATCCGGCCTCATCTCGCGGGTATAACGCCGCGTCGAGTTCAAATCGGGAGTACCGATGTCCGGGGGCGAGAGTTCCGCCGCTCCGACGGTTGCATCAGTCCGGTCGCTCGCCACTCGCCTCGAGCGAGTTCGGGCCAGCTTGTTGGAGCTCGAACGTTCCGTCGACCTGACCTCCTATGGGCCGCAGACGGCCAGCGCCCGCAATCTGCTCGATTACCTTGCCTTCCGGCGATTCGACCTCCGACGTGACCAGGCACGTCTCGTGCACTGGGGTCTTTCGTCCCTCGGCCGGTCGGAGAGCCACGTGCTCTACAATCTGGATGCGGTTCTGGGATGGCTCGATCGGCTGTCGGACAGCTCGACCGGATCGTTTCCAGTTTCCCTCGGGCCGGACCCGGAGGAGGGTCAGAGGATCCTCCAGAGAAATGCGAGCGCCCTCCTGGGCCCGCCCCGCGCCGGACGGACTGTTCGAATGATGGTTACAATGCCGACCGGGGCCGCGACGGACTACCGACTCGTTCGCGACCTACTCGAGAGTGGAATGGACTGCGCCCGGATCAACTGTGCCCACGAAAGGCCTGACGAGTGGGCCCAGATGATCTCCCACATACGCCGAGCTTCTCGCGAGCTCTCCCGTCGTTGCCGGATTGAAATGGACCTCCCCGGGCCGAAGATCCGCACCGGGCCGGTCCGTCCCGGCCCTTGCGTTCTGAGACTGAAGCCGGCCCGGGATGTCTTGGGGCAGGTGAAAGCCCCGGGTTCCGTATGGCTCGTCCCTCCGCGCGAGCGGCCCGCACCGTGGGTCGATGATACCGCGGTGACCGTTCCGAAGGCTTGGCTCCTCCGGCGCCACCTGCGGGAGCGAGTGGAGCTCCACGACGCCCGGGGCGCGCGCCGGAGGCTCCGAATCGTCGAACAAGTGGGGAATCGGTTCCGCGCCGAGGTTCAGAAGACGACCTACTTGACCCCAGGAACCCGCCTCGTAGTTCCCCTGGGGGATGGGAAACAGGACCCGGCCGACGTAGGCCCGATGGCACCACTCGAACAGAGGATACGTCTGGAAATCGGCGATCGACTGATCTTGACCGCCCGGCCCGAGCCGGGAGAGGAGGCGCGACGCGACGCCCGAGGCCGGGTAAAACAGTCGGCCCACATCGCGTGCACGTTCCCGAAGGCGCTTCGTTTCGTTCGCCGAGGGGAGTCGATCTGGCTCGACGACGGTCGAATCGGGGGGATTGTCCGTTCCGCCAGCCCGGACCGCCTCCACATCGAGGTCATTCACGCCCCTCCGGAGGGGACCTGGTTGGCGGCGGACAAAGGGATCAATCTGCCAGACACCGAGCTGAACCTGCCCCCGATCCCCCCCGCGGATCTCGAGGACCTGCGGTTCATCGTCCTGCATGCCGATCTAGTCGGCTTCTCGTTCGTTCATTCGGCGGCAGACCTGGAGCGGCTCCGGAACGAGCTGACCCGTCTCGGTCGGCCGCGCATGGGGATCGTCGTGAAGGTCGAGACTCGACGCGCCTTCGAGGAGCTTCCCGGAATTCTTCTGGAAGCGCTCCACCATCCTCCCGTCGGAGTGATGATCGCCCGCGGCGACCTCGCCGTCGAGATCGGCTTTGATCGGCTCGCCGAGGTTCAGGAGGAGATTCTCTGGCTTTGCGAGGCCGCCCACGTACCGGCCATCTGGGCGACCCAGGTGCTCGAGGGCCTCGCGAAGAGCGGGCTCCCGTCCCGCGCCGAAGTGACGGACGCGGCCATGGGCGAACGCGCGGAGTGCGTGATGCTGAACAAGGGGTCCCACATCGTCGAGGCGGTGCATGCCCTCGACAGCATCCTACGTCGCATGCAGTCCCACCAGGCGAAGAAGACGGCGATGCTCCGGCACCTCAACATCGTGGAGCGGTTCGTGGCCGAGCGTCGCGCCACCCCACCCTAGGGGGCCGCCGGCAATGGGCTCGGCCGGATTCGAACCGGCGATCTTCGCTGTGTGAGAGCGACGTCTTCACCGCTGGACTACGAGCCCGTGCCGCACGGGCCCGACGCGTCGGCGAGCATAATGCTCACCCTCAGGCGAGCGCCAGGGCGAGCGGGACCGCCAGACTCGCCAGCACGGTGAGCACGAGCCCGCTCGCGAGCGCCATCGAGCCGGCCTCCGCATCGCCGTACGCGGTGACGAAGTAGAGCGTCGTGTCCATCGTGGTGGCCCCGCCCATCGCGGTGAGACCCTCCGCACGGACTCGAGGGCCGAGCCACGGCGAAGTCACCATCGTCAGATTCTCGCGGAAGAAGTTCGTTAGAAACGCGACCAGGCCCGCTAACGGACCGATCCCCGTTGTGACCAGGGGTCCCGCCAAGCTGTAGAATCCAAACCCCAATGAGGTCGCGAGCGCCGCGCGGAGCGAGAAGCCGGTGAAAATCGAGAAGATCGGTGCTGCCACAACGGCTCCCACGATGGCAGCGATCAGAGGTGTGGGTGTTGTCCGGAGCGCGTCCCAGGAGAACCGGATGTTGAATCCGACCAGGGCGAGCAGGACGTAGAGCGCTGCGGTGAGGGCCACCTCGCCCGGGAGCGCCACGAAGTGTCCGAAAACGTAGCCGACCACCAAACCGACGATGATGAACACCCCCAGCGGTCGCGGGGGTCTTCCCGTTCCCGGGGCCGGCGTCCGTCGGGGAAGCAGGAACGTGATCCCGACACTGAGGGCTAGGATGAGGCCCACGAGACCCAATGCGAGTGGGATAGCGTCCAAGAGGTGCGTCCCGGGAAGCGCCGCGAGGAGCGTCCCCAGGAAGAACACCAGGACCACGATGTCTGCGACAATCCCTCGGTCGATCCACGGGCTCCGCCATCGGGTGAGATGGCCGGCAGCTACCCCTGCGCCGAACGCCACATACAGGAAGACGTTGATCATGCGGCTGCGCCCCGGGCTTGGACAGAGCCGGTCGATGCTCACGTGGTCCAAGGGGTGATCGTCACGGGGTGCGTCGGGGCGCCACGCCCGAGCCAGAGCGTGTCGTCCCGAGCGGCGCCGAAGCTCAGGTACTCGACCGGGACCCGCGTCTCCTGGGTGATGTACCGGAGGAATCGCTTGAGGGCCCCGGGGACGGCGGCGGCGCCCTCGCGTCGAATCCGCTCCCGAAGCCGCGAGGTGAACGGCGGCCACCCGGGGAATTTTTCGTAGATGGGAGTCACCTTCGCATAGTCACTCGCTTGGATGGGGGGATAGTCGGAGATCGTCTCCCCCGAATCCATCCGATACCCCGTACAGATCGGGATCTCGTCGAGCCCGCCGAGCACGTCCGCCTTGGTGATCGCGAAGGAGGTGAACCCATTGAGCCGGGAAACGTATCGGAGCAACACGAGGTCGAGCCAGCCACATCGACGGGGCCGGCCGGTCGTGGCGCCCCGTTCGTCCCCCTCCCGTTGCAGAAACTCGCCCAGTTCCCCGCCGACCTCCGTCGGGAACGGACCGGCGCCGACCCGGGTCGCATAGGCCTTCGCGACGCCGAGCACCTCGTCCAATTCGGACGGCGGAATACCGCTTCCGACGAGCGCTCCGGCGGCCGTTGGGTGGGAGCTCGTCACGTAGGGGTACGTTCCGAAGTCCACATCGAGCAAGGCGCTCTGCGCACCTTCGAGGAGGATCGAGTATCCCTCGGTGATCGCGTTCCAGAGCATCGGTTCGGTCGGGCGGACATGCATCGCCAGCCGACTGCCGACGTCCCGCAAGGCGGCCTCCAGTTCGTCTCGAGGCGGGGGATTCGGGAGGAAGCTCTTCGAAGCGTACAACAGGTCCAGCTGTTGGCGCAGGTCGGCCGGGTGGACGAGGTCGACCATCCGAATGCCCCACCGACCGTATCGGTCGGCATAGGCGGGCCCGATCCCCCGGCGCGTCGTGCC
The DNA here is from genome assembly GCA_963773945.1 of uncultured Thermoplasmata archaeon. Lineage (GTDB taxonomy): Archaea > Thermoplasmatota > Thermoplasmata > Lutacidiplasmatales > UBA184 > JAKIWV01. The sequence goes on from CAVZDD010000005.1 coordinate 222,644, forward strand.
AACGGCGTTGGCCGGGTCCTTGGAGTTCCGGAGATCCTCTTCCCACGCGTCCTCGAGCTGATGGATGGGGAGCAGGACGTGCGCCCGCTCGCTCAGCACGACCTCCCCCTTGAGCAGGTCGCGTTGTTGCAGGTCGAGGATCTCCGACTCGAGGGCCGCCGGGTCGATGACCATGCCCGGACCGGAGATTCCTGTGACGCCGGCCCGCAAAACTCCGCAGGCGAGTTGGTGGAGCACGACCTTCCCCTGGGGGAGGTGAATCGTGTGTCCGGCATTGGGCCCCCCCCCGGTCCGCACCACGAATCGCGCGTGCGCCGCGAGGTAGTCGGTGATCTTGCCCTTCGCTTCGTCGCCGAACTGCGCTCCGACGATGACGGTAACGGTCGTGGATCCTTCCCCCGCGGCGCCCGGGTAGCGCGACGCTACATCTTGGTTGCGCCCGGGGCGTCGCCACGCCCGTCGGACGTCCAACTTCCCACAACGGTTATGGGGGCGACTCAAGTCCTATCGCGGTGGTCGCCCAGCGGGTCCGCGACATCGAGATCTCGGGCATCCGTCGGATGTTCGAGGCCGCCCCGCCGGGGGCGGTCAACCTCGGCCTGGGAGAGCCCGACTTCGAACCGCCCGCGATCGTGATCGACGCGCTCGTCTCGGCGGTTCACCACAAGATGAACCATTATGGCCCGTCGGCCGGCCTCACCGCCTTGCGGGAAAAGATCGCGGACCGCTACCGCGACATCGATCCGGACGTGGGCCGAGAGAACGTGATCGTGACGGCCGGCGGCTCCGAGGGGTTGATGGCCTGCGCGCTGGCCCTTTATGACCCGGGCGACGAGGTGCTCGTCCCCGACCCGGGTTTCGTGCTCTACGCGCCCCACGCCCGTCTCGCCGGCGCGACCCCTGTGCCGTACAGCTTGCCCGAGGAGCGCCGGTTCCTGCCGGACCTCGATGAGCTCGAACGACGGGTCACGCCCCGGACTCGGGCGATCGTCGTGAACTCCCCCTCGAATCCGACCGGCGGCGTCTTCCCGAAGACCATCGTCGAGCGGCTAGTAGCTTTTGCCGACCGACATGACCTCACGATCGTCTCCGACGAGGTCTACGACGAGATGGTCTACGAGGGACACCACATCTCGTTTGCCGGTAAGGGCGACCGCGCCATCGTCGTCAACTCTTTTTCTAAGATGTTCGCCATGACGGGCTGGCGCCTCGGATTCCTCGTGGCCCCTCGCGCGCTCGCGGTCGAGATCAACAAGGTGCACTACCACATGGTCGCATGTCCGTCCACGCCGGCCCAGGCCGCCGTGCTGGCGGGCCTCGACGCCGTCCACGAGGCGACGGCGGCGATGCGAACCGAGTTCCAGGCCCGGCGCCAGCTCATCGTCCAGGAGCTCAATCGGATGCCGGGGCTGCGGTGCGTTCCGCCGGCGGGGGCATTCTATGCCTTCCCGCGGTTCTCGTGGCCGGTGACGGCTTACGCCGCCGCCGGCGAACTGCTCAAGCGGGGCTTGATCACGACCCCCGGGGATGCCTTCGGCCATTTGGGGGCCCGGCACCTTCGGTTGTCTTTCGCCGCGTCGAGGCCTAACCTCAAGCGAGGCCTCGCGATACTCCGGGAGTACTCGGCGGAGATGCAGGGGCGTCAGAAGCGAACATGATCCGCTGGCTGACTGTTCGGGTCCTGACGGTCTCTGCGTTCCTGCGCGCCGAGCCCGAGAAGAGCGCGCTCCGGCGCATCGCCGACGAGTTGGCTGACAGCGCGCGACAGCCGCCGGTCAGCCGGCGAGTTCCCGGTACAGCGCCAGATGGGCGTCGATAACCCGATCCCAGGTGTAGTTCTCCACCCGCCGACGGCCGGCGGCGACGAGCGCCTCGGTCCGGTCCGGTGAGCCCAGCACTTCTCGTATCGCCAACGCCAGCGCGTCCGCGTCGCCGTACGGGACGAGCCGACCGGCCCGTCCTTCGTCGAGCACCTCGGGCACGCCTCCGACGGCGGTGGCGACGATCGGGACTCCGGCCGCCATCGCTTCCAGGAGCACCAGGCCGAACGCTTCCCATTCCGACGGAAACGTGAAGGCCGTCGCCCGGCGAAACACCGCCCGGTAGGCCGCCGGGTCCTCCACGTGTCCGAGCCAGACCAGGTCCTGGTCGATTCCCAGCCGGCGGGCGCGGAGTTCGAGCTCGGGGCGCATGCCCCAATCCCGACCCATGATCACGATCGGGATCCGGTCGGCAGTGGGGATACGCGCCACGGCATCGAACAGCAAGGGAAGTCCCTTGTTCTGGGCGATGCGCCCTGTGTAAAGCATGTACCGACGAGGGAGGGGGGGGAGCTCGGGCATCCGCTGCCCCGGCGTCTCGGGGGCCAACCATGGCCCGAGGTCGATTCCGTGGGGGATGACCCGGATCCGCTTTACGGGGACGAACTCGGAGAGGAGGCGCCGCTCTTGCTCGGTGATCGCGATGACCGCATCCGCGTTGCGATACGCGGTGGCGCCGAACAGCAGGTCCTGGACCCGGAGCAGCGCGTGGTGCAAACCGCTCTGGTCCTGTCGGGCGGGATGGTAGTGGGCCGTGGCGACCCAAGGAACGCCGAGTTTGCGGGCTTCGGCGGCGGATTCGAGCACGTGCCCATACCGGTGAGAATGGGCGTGGACCAGGTCGGGGTGCTGGTTCCCTAGCCCGCTCATCAGTCCCACGACCAGCGGCATGGTCAGCCCGGGAATGAGTCGCTTGTACACCGGGTAGCGGTGCACGGGAACGCCATCGACGGAGGGCGCAAAATCGTTCCGACGGACCCAATGGGCTTCGTCGAACAGGTCGCTCGCGAACACCTCGACGTCCTCTCCTCGTCGGCGGAGTCGCACCGCGAGCTCGCGCACGACGGTCTCCACGCCGCCGGGCGCGTCGAAGCGGAGGGTTACTTGGGCGATCTTCATGGGCCGGCCACCTCGCGATAGACCGTCTCGAGGCGGTGGACCACTTGGTCCCACTGGTAGCGAGGCACGACCGTGTCGCGGCCATAGGCTCCCCACCGCGTTCGGGTGGCCTCGTCGTCCCAGAGCTCCCGGAACGCCGCCGCGAGGGCCCCGGCGTCCTCGGGCGGAATCAACCGGCCGGCCTTCCCATCCTCGATGAATTCGGGGATGCCGCCCACGTGCGAGGCGATCACCGGCGTGCCCTGGGCCAGCGCCTCGAGCAGCACGAGCCCGAAGGCCTCGTACTGGCTGGGAAGGGCGAAGAGCCGTGCCTCCCGGAAGCCGGCCGCAAGCAGGGAGTCATCCTCGACGAATCCGGTGAGGCGGACCCGGTCCGACAGGCCGAGTTCTCGGATGCGGCGTTCGACGTGGGCCTGCTCTCCGCCATCGGCGCCCACGATGACCAGCGTCGCCGCAGGGTCAAGGCGATGCAGGTCCCCAAAGGCCTCCACCAGTGCCGCAAGACCCTTGTTGGACGCTAGGCGGCCCACAAAGAGTACGAACGGCCCTTCGATGCGGAACGCCCGCCGAAAGGCCTCCGGATCGGCCGGGGGCGGGGTCGCGGGAGAATATCCGGGCGGGATGACCTCCACCGGCGGCAGCGGAAAGCCGTTGGCGCGAATCAGGCGCTCCTCCTCGTGCGTTTGCACGATCAGCCGGGCCGCGTCGCCGACGATTGGGGCGGCGAGCCGGCGGTCGTAGAACCCGCGAATCAGGTGGCGCAGCCGGCCCCCGTAAATCGACCAGATCGGGTGGTAGTGGGCTGTGATGACGTAGGGAACCCCGGTCCGCCGATGGTAGCGACGGGCCACCGCCGCGTGGTTGGTTCCGTACGTGTGGACGTGCATGAGCTCCGGGCGGTCCGATTCCAGCCGACGGTAGAGTCCCCGAAAGAACGGATAGTGGAGCTCCCCGGGAAGGCTCCACGCCGGAACTCGTTGGACCGTCAGCCCGGCAGGGGTCGGCGGCTCGACGAAGTTGGACGGCAGGGGTTCCCACGGGAACTCCCGGTAGAGCCGGCTCGTGTAGACCGTGACGGCCCGGCCCCGGGCTACGAGCCGTCGAGAGATCTCGTCGACGTGTCGTTCCACTCCGCCCGGCGCCGGCGGGAATCGAGTCGACAATTGGGCGAGCGCCACGGGCCGGACCTACCCGGCGCGCGACTGAACGAGGCGAAGAGCGTATTTCTTGAACACCTCGGTGGCGCGTGCCACCGACTCGATTTTCACGTACTCATTGGCCTGGTGGGAGAGCTCCTCCTCCCCGGCCCCGAAGATCACCACGCGGGGGTTCGCGAGGGAGTAATGAACGGCCTCAGAGGCGTGGACGAGCACGGTGCTTTCGGCCGCCGAGATCTCCTTGAGCAGCCGAATGTGCTCCGAATTCGGGTCGAGCTGGACCGAGGGCATCGACACGATGCGCCGGAGGGTGAAGGGCGTTTTGATCCGACGTAGATGCTCCTCGACCTCGTGGTACAGCTGGTCGGGAGTGTAGGGCGGAGGGAATCGGATGTCGACCTCGGCCACGGCCTTGTTGGGGACCACGTTGAGCCGCGCCCCTCCGTGAATCGTGCCGATGTTGATCGTGACGCTCCCCAGCTCGGGGTGAGCGATCCGCCCCTTGAAACCCTCGAGGGCCCGGAGGATCCGCATCAACTTCGAAACGGCGTTTTCGCCGAGATGGGGCATCGCCCCGTGGGCGGCCTTCCCCCGGGTCTCGATGGCCAGGTCGAGCACTCCCTTCTCCGCGGCCGCGATGCGGAGGCCGGTGGGTTCCCCCACCACGACCGCCTTCGCCCGACGCAGGGTCAGTGTCTTCGAGAGCGCCTGAGCGCCTTGCATCGTCGTCTCTTCGTCCGTCGTGAGGGCCAGCGCGACAGGAATCTTGCGGGAGACGAGGTCCTGCGCGGACTGCATCATCGCGATGACCGTCCCCTTCATGTCCGCCGCCCCGCGGCCGTACATCCGTCCGGACGCGAGTTGGCTCTGCGAGAAGCTCCAGTAATCGCCGACCGGCGGGGTATCGAGGTGGCCGGAGAGCACGATGCCCGCCTGACCGTATTCCGCCAGCAGGGCCGGCGTGCCCGGGTCGCCCAGCAGCGTGTTGCGCATGTGGATCTGGTCGGTGAAGGTCTGAACGTAGTCCAAAATTTCCTGCTTGTTCGCACTCGGGTCGCTCGGGATCTTGATCAGCTCCGCGAGCATATCGACCATCTGGCGTTTCATCAGTAATCCGCGACCCGTTGACCGCCCGGAGGGTACCGGAAATCGGCCAGCGCCCCGAAAGCGGCCGGTGGCTTTAAGGTTCGTTTATAACCTAGATTCGCGGCCGGGGCCCTGCTCCACCTCGACCGTACGTATCCGGGAGGGGGTCAAACGACGGTCCGGAACGCGCCGGCGAACTCTAGGGAGGCGTTTCGCCACAGGGCCGTGATGTTCCTGCGGCCGAGCCGCAGGTCCCGCGCAATCAACCAAGCGAGCCACTTGGGATAGGTGGCCAGCTCCCGGAATGCCAGTTGTCGCCCCATAGCTCGGAGGGTTGGTTCGTCCACGATGAGAGCGGCGGCAGCTTGGCGTTGCTCCGGGGTGGGGTGCAGGTTGGCGAAGGCCACCAACCGGTCGATCGTCCCGGACGGGTCGTGCATCACGTCGTTGAATTTCAATTCGATCCGGGGAATCTCAGGATGTCGGGCGGCGATGGCCGTCAGTTCGCGGGCGAATCGTGCCGCGATCCGGTGACTTTCCACGGCGCCCGTGCTGTCGCGGCGGAGCAGGGAGTCCGCCACTTGGTCGGGATTTCGGTACACGAAGATGAAACGCGTGTCGCGCACTTTCGGTAGAAACTCTTCAATGGTCAGCACGCTCCAGGGGTCCTTCCAACCCCACAGGTCCCCTTCGGTAGCCCGGAGGGTCCGGTCGATCTCGGGCTGCAAGGTCTGAGCGCGCTGGGCGACCTGTTCCCAGCGGGCGCTTTCATGGACGCCCGTGCCTGGGTAATCGAGAATCTTCCCGTTGAGCCAGACCATGTCTGGGTTCTCGAAATGGCCCATCGGGTTCGACCAGTGACGGCCGATCCAATCCGGGCGGGCGTTCTTGGGACCCATCCGAACGCCGAGGCAATCGAGCATGCCGGCGACGGCCGACGTGCCGGACCGATGCATTCCTAATACGATATACGTCGGCATTTCTTACTGGTTACTAGGGGCCCGAAGCAGCAGAACGAGGCCCACGACGAAGGCGAGACCGGAGAGGATCAGGAGGACCTCTTCCACGTAGAGCGCGCCGAACGTATCGCTCGCGAGGAGGGCCACGACCAATGCGAGCGCTCCGGCGATGACAATCGCTAGGGCTCCGGAAATGAGTTGGATGCTCGGTCCAGAATCCGAATTCCCGTAGGAGCCCATGATGGAGCTTTCTCCGAGGTTGGTGGGCCAGCCTCTCCCTGCCACCGAGTCACCACCTCGCCATGGCATTCAGGAAGTTGGCCGTCTGGGCTAGCAACGGGGACACCACATACAGGGCTCTCGAAAGGCGCGCGGCGGGGGGATCGTTCCGCGAGGCCCGGAGTTCCTTCAACATCTGCCACCGGGAAACAGACCCCTCGGCGATCGCGAGAAAGTGTTCGGTGTCGCGCATGCGACGTCGGAGAATCTCCTGGGCCCATGGTACTCCCTCGGCCATCTCGAGAACCACGCGGTGGCTCTGAAGGTGGTCCGCCTGCATTCTCCGGTACTGCGCCACGTACCCCTGGAACGAGGAGCGGGATCCGCGGGAGAAGTTCTCGGGGTGGACCCGCAGTCGGGTGAGCGGCTCGCTCGAGAATCGAATTCCGCCAGTCGACAACAGGCCGGTCCAGAGCAGGAAAGTGTCGATCGAGGCGCGAATCTGGCGGAGGAACGGTTCCCGTTGCAGCAGGAGGTCCCGGCGCAAGGTGATCGAGCTGTCGTTCCCCGGGTCGGCCCACAGCCACTCCCCGACCGACCCCGAAATGGGGGGAGGGATCTCGACATCCGAATGGAGCCGTTTCTGGCGGCGCCACATGGCGCCGCCTATCGGTGCGGGTTTGCCGGAGTCGTTGATCACGGATTGACCATGTCCGTAGTACCCGAGCTGGGGACTTGACCCGAAGACGGCCATTACGTGCGCCACCTTGTTTGGTTCCCAGACGTCATCGTCGTCGAGGAAGGCCACCAGGTCTCCACGCGCGGCCCGGGTGGCTTCGGCAATCATCTCCCCGGTACTCAATTCGCTCGAGTCGAGGAGGCGGATGCCCGGCAGCCCATCCACGTACGGGTCCGCGAAGTCCTTCGTGACAATCACCTCGTACGGGGGAGAGACGCCGGACTGTCCCACGGCGGAATCGACCGCCGCCCGCAGGAATTCGCGGCGTCCATGGGCCATCACCACTGCGCTGACGTTCATTCCACGATTCCTGAGGCTCCAGAGGTGGTATTCCCCCGGCTCGCTATTTATGCTGCCCCCCGAAGCGCGCCGCGCGATGCGGGCGCCCGTGTCCCGAAGCGATTGGGACGACCATCCACGGTAATCGTTAATGCCGGGTGGAACATCGACCGCCGAGGATACCACACCGATGGAGGAGATCAGGGTCGTCGACATCCGCGATGAATCACTCACGGGTTCCATGATGATCGTCGGGTTCCCGACCCACGGACTGGTCGGATCCGTAGCGGCTTCCTACCTGGTCCATGCCCTGGACATGACCCCCGTGGCGTACGTCGCGAGCGAGGGATTCCCGCCGACCGTCATCATGGAGGGCGGTGCGGTCAGCTCGCCCGTCCGGATGTATGCCAGCAAGCTCGTGTGCGGCGTCGACCGGAAGTGCGACCAACTCGTGGTCGCGATCTCCGACATCCAACCCCCGGTGGAGATGTTGAACGGCCTCGGCCGGTCGCTCCTCGACTGGGCCGAGCGGAAAGGCATCCAGATGGTGGTGGCGGTCGAGGGGCAACCGGTCGATGAGGGAACCCGCGGCGACGCGCGCGTCGTGGCCATGGCGAACCGGCCTGCGGTCCCCGTGATCGAGAAGCTCGGATTCGAACCGGCCAACGGCGTCATCACGGGATTCGCGGGGGGGATGTTGCTCTCCGCCCTCGGTCGCCATCTCCCGGTGCTCTGCCTCGTCGCCCAAGCCCACAAGGACTTCCCGGACGCCCGTGCGGCGGCGAAGGTGATCGAGTCGATCAATCCCCTGGTCCCGATGCTCGCCCTGGACACGAAACCGCTCCGGGAGAAGGCCCGGTTGCTCGAGGCGCAGATGCGGAAGTCGCTCGACGAGCAGAAGAAATCCATGTCCAGCATGCGCCAGATCGAGACCGAAGGGCCGGGTGAGATGTATCGCTGAGACCGCCCCGCGGGTCGCGAACGGCGCGACCCCCCCGGGGATTCCGGCCGCCCAGCTCCGCCGGTTCCACCCGCACGACATCCCGGTGATCGCGGATATTGTGAGAGATTCCCTCCACGAAAACTACGACAACTCTCTCTACCTTTCCCTCGGCCAGCAGTGGCCGGACGGCTTCCTCGTCGCCGCCGATGCGCTCGGCCGTCCCGTCGGCTTCTTGCTCGGCGTCATGCAGGTGGACCACGAGGGTCGGATCCTGATGTTCGCCGTGGACCGGGCGCATCGGGCGCGGGGAATCGGGACCCAGTTGATGCAGGCGTTCCTGGAGCGGTGCCGGACCCAGGGCCTTCGGCGCGTGACCCTCGAGGTGCGCGTGAGCAATGCCACGGCGATACGGTTCTATACGGATTTCCGGTTCTCGGTGATCGACCTGCTTCGGACGTACTACTCCGATGGCGAGGACGGCTACCAGATGGCCCGGGACACCGCGTAGCGCGGCCCGCCGCGCCGGCGAAATCATATACGGACCGCCGGCTCCCAAACCCGGGAACCTCGATGGTAACGGAATGGCCCACCGCCGGCGATATGATGACCGCTCGCCCGATCACGCTCACCCGCGACTCTCCCCTCTCCCAGGCGCTGGGCATCATGCGGGCACGGCGGATCCATGAGATTCCCGTCGTCCAGAACCATCGCGTCGTCGGCATGGTGACGTTCGACGCCATCGCTCGCCGAATCAACCTGCCCCTGACGACGAAGATCGAACACCTGATGTTGCTCCCGCCCATCGTGGGGACGACCACGGCGTATCCCGAGCTCAGCGAACAGCTGCTCGCGACCGGCATGCGGGCCGCCCCGGTCACGGGAGCGAAGGGCGTCCTCCTCGGCGTCGTATCGCGGACCGACCTCGTACGGGCCCTCCCCAAGATCCCCGTGCTCGCCGACCACCGAGTCGACGAAGTGATGGCGCCGCTCAATCTGCTCCTGCAGGAGCGGGATCCGGTCCGGACCCTTCTCGGTCAGGAAGCCTTGCGGCACCTCGAGACCCATCCCTTGCCCGTGATCGACCGGAAGGGAGCGCTCTCCGGCGCCGTCGGAATCGCGGACCTGGGCGAAGTCCTGTGGCGCCCGACCGCCCAGGGCCATCGCGACGTGGCCAATCGCGGCAACGTCGCCGACGTCGAGGTTCGGACGATCATGCACAGCCCGGCCGTCACCGTCCCCCGGGGCACGACCACTGGGGCCGCGGCCCGCCTCATGACCCAGGAGCGGGTCTCTAGCGTGTTCATCGTCGAGGGCGGGCGTCCCGCCGGCATCGTCTCCCAGGCCGACCTCATCGGCCTAGCGGTCGGGGGTAGCGCGCCGAGGGAAGGTGAGCTCGGAGACGTCTTCGTCCAGATCCAGGGCCTGCGGGCCTCGGGCGACCCGGCGATCCTCGCGGATATCGACCAGGTCATTGCGAAGGGGCTGCGCCGGATCGCCCGGCACGTGCGTCCGGTGATGCTGAACGTGCACTTCTCGCCGCATGCCTCCCATCGATCGGGGGAAGCGTCGGTGGAGGGCCGCCTCAACACCGACCATGAGATCCTCTACGCGTCGCGAACCGGTTGGAACCTCTACGGTGCCCTCAACGACCTGCTCGACGAACTCGAGACACAGGCTCGCCGGAAGAAGGAAGAACGACCCCACGGCACCCACCGGAGCTCCACACGGCTGGTGGCCGAGGAGCTGGAGGAGAACGCTTCCGACCCGGAGCTCGAGGAGCGCATCCGGTCGGCGACCCGTGGAACTCGTCGACGGCGACGCTGAAGGAATGGGAGGTCGGAGCCGCCCATGATGCCCGGGGGTCGCGTAAACGAGCGCCAGATGAAGATGATGATGAAGCGGCTCGGCATGACGACCGAGCCGGTCGAGAACGTCGAGGAGGTCATCATCCGGACCCGGGACCAGGAGCATGTCATCAAGGACCCTGAGGTGACGCTCCTGACGGTGCAGGGCGTGCGGACCTACCAGGTGGTCGGGGAGGCCAAGATCCGTCCCCGCACCGCCCCGGCTCCGACCGCCCCGGGGGAAACGCCCGCCACCGCGGCGGGTCCGGCGGGCCCCCCGGACGAAGACATTCAGCTCGTGATGGACCAGACCGGCGTGACTCGGGCGGAGGCCATCGAGGCGCTCAACTCCGTCGGAGGCGCCCCGGCCGAGGCGATCCTGTCGTTGCTCTCGCGTCGGGGCAGCGGTGACCGGTAGGCGCCCTCGGATCGACCAAGAGTGCGTCGAAGGCTACCTGTTCGTCCGGCGGCCGCTCCAGATCCTCGTGTTCCGTCGGCCTCCCTCGCGGGGCCGGATCTGGGTCCCGATCAGTGGAAAGGTGGACCCCTCCGACCGAAATCTGTCGGCCGCGCTACGTCGGGAGGTCGCGGAAGAGTCCGGATTCACCCGATTCCGTCGGGTCTCCCCGTTGCGGTGGGTCTTTCCTTTTCGAAGTTCCGACGGCGGTTGGTGGAGACTTCATGCCTTTGCGGTCGAGTTGGCGACGCGTCGCCTTCCTCGCCTCAGCGACGAGCATGACGCGTTCGAGTGGCTCGAACCTTCCGTCGCACTGAAACGATTGCACTATCCCGACAATCGAGCGGCGCTCCGGCGACTCGTCCGTACGGCGAAGCGTCGCGACCGACCCCGAAACCTTTAGCGCCGCCGACGGCCATTCAACTCGACCGTGACGACCGACGACCTGACCGCTGCCGTTCCCAATGAGCTGGCTCCGCTCATCGAGCGAGCGACGGAGCGGAGCCCCGGTGCGCCGGGCCGGGTCTTCGGGACGGTCGGGCCGGAACTGTTCGCCGCGTTGCGCAGCTCCAATTTCCGGCGAGTGGCCCTGCAGGTCCCTGCGGGTCTCACCCGGGGGGCCCGGGAACTCGCGGACACGATCCGGACGGAGGGCCGCGTCGACGTGCTCCTGGTCGCACGGGCCTGTTTCGGGGCGTGCGATTTTCCCTCCCCCGATGAAGTGCCCGGGGTCGACGCATCCATCGTGCTCGGCCACTCGCCCATCCCGAATGTCCGGCTATCCCTTCCCACCTTCTTTGTCGAGATGCGTCACCCGGGCGGAGACCCGGTCGCCCTCGCAGAAACCCTAGTCGCGAACCGGCTCCCTTCCCCCCTCGGACTCGTGGCGTCGGTCCAGCACCTGGACCTGGTCGGCCCCTTCGAAGCCGCGGCGCGCGAGCGCGGAATCGAGTTCCGGTCCGGACAGGGCGACCGGCGTCTCGCCTATCCGATGCAGGCGCTCGGGTGCAACTACACTTCCGCGGAGCAGGTCGCGAGCCAGGTCCAGGGGTTCGTCTTCCTCGGAACGGGGCAATTCCATCCGCGAGGTCTCGCGTTCGCCGTGGACCGGCCGGTGTGGAGCCTCGACCCCCTCACCGGCCAGCTCGAGCCTCCGATCGACCGCGCGAGGCTGATCCGCGACCGGCTCCTGCTCATTGCGCAGTGCCGGGACGCACGAAAATGGGGAGTCCTGGTCTCCACCTTCGCCGGCCAGAACCGCAGCCCGACGGCCCTGGCGCTGATCCGGAAAGCGCGAGCCCGCGGACTCGAGGCCGAGGCGCTGGTCTTCGGCCGGTTGGACCCGGCCGACCTCCTGGGCCGCGATTTCGACGCGTACGTGAACACCGCTTGTCCCCGGATCGCGCTGGATGACGCGTCGCTGTACCCGGGGCCTCTTCTCACCCCGCCGGAGTTCCTGCAGGCGATCGGGGAGCGGCCGCTGTCCGAGTATCGGTTCGACACCTACCACTGATCGGGGCCACGATGCGAACCTTCGCTCGCGTCCTCGGACCCGTTTTCCTTCTCATCGGGGCGGCGCTGCTCGCGGAGTCTCTATCGACCGGCGGGGCCCGACTCTACTTGCTCTTGGTCATACCGGTCGTCACCGGGACCACTCCCCTCTTTGGTCTCTCCGTCGTTTTCTTGGTGCTCGGGCTACTCTTCCTCCCGTTCGTGTTCGCCGGGGAGGAATCTCCCGAGAACCCGCCCTCTCCCGCCCAGTCCCCGGCGGCGAGTACCGACGACCGAGACGGGAAGCCCCGGGGGGCTGATTCTCATCGGCCCGGTCCCCCTCTTCTTCGGCGCCTGGCGCCGGAATCCACCGATCTCCTATCGATGGGCCGTCGTGCTGGGCGTGGTGCTGGCCCTCGTGGCGGTCCTGCTGCTCTGGGGATTCGCGCTCTTGTGACCCCACGCCGCCTGCAGGAACGCGCGGTGGACCCGGGCGTCTCCGGACAGCTCGGGATGGAAGGTCAATCCCCACACCGTTCCGCACCGGACGCCGACGACCTCGCTGCCGCGGAACGCAATGGGCTTGGCCTTCGGTCCCACTTCGAGGATGCGCGGGGATCGGATGAACACGCCCGGGAACGGACCGTCCGGCACGCCGACGACCCGCACCGGAGCCTCGAACGATTCCCGCTGTCGACCGTAGTCGTTCCGTCGCACCCGGATGTCGAGGTATCCCATCGTGGGGGGGTCTCGTCCGGACGGGCTGGGCTCGAGGGCGCGCGAGAGGAGGATCAACCCCGCACACGTCGCCAGGACCGGCATACCTTCGTTGAGACGGGCCTCCAGCGCGGTCCAGAGCCCGGACGCCTCGAGGAGTCGCGCGATAGTGGTGCTCTCTCCCCCGGCAGGAACAACGCATCCACGGTCCGGAGGTCCGTCACCGTTCGTACCAGGCGGACCTCCGGTTCCGGTAGGACTCCTTCCAGCGCCAGCCGGTGCTCGGGAACATCACCCTGAAGGGCGAGAACGCCGACCTGTCTCATCGCGTACCGGAGGCCCGGAGCTCCTCGAGGATCTCCTTGGCCCGGTCGATCCGGATCCGGTGCTCGGATACGAGCCGGGCCACGACCCGGTCGACCTCGTCCGGCCGAGCGCCAGCCGTAGCGGCGATGTTCCGCGCGTGGAGCTCCATGTGTCCACGTTGGATGCCCTCCGTCGCCAGGGCCCGGAGCGCCGCGAAATTCTGCGCGAGTCCCACGGACGCGAGGACCTGTGCCAGTTCGGCCGCTCCCTTGACGCCGAGGAGTTTGACGTTCGCTTTAGCCGTAGGGTGAACGGCCGTGGCCCCGCCGATCAGCCCCACCGCCAGCGGGACCTCGATCGAGCCCACGAGGTTCCCCGCGCGGTCCTTCTCGTACGTAGTGAGGGGCTTCACCACGGCGCCGTCCTTGGCCTGGAAGGCCGCGTAGGTGTGCGCGCCACTCTCGATTGCCCGGAAATCATTCCCGGTGGCAACGACCACCGCGGAGAGGCCGTTCATGATGCCCTTGTTGTGGGTCGCGCAACGGAAAGGGTCAACGGCGGCGAGCGTGTAGGCATCCAGAATCGCCTCGACGACCTCGGGCCCCTTCATCGTCTCGGTGGCGAGAAGGTCCGCCCGGAACGTCGCCGAGGCTCGCGCGAGCCGATAGACAGCGAGATTCGAGATGATCCGGAGCAAGCTGCGCCCGCCGGCCAGCCGACCCAGGTCCGGCGCAAGCGCTTCGCACATCGTGTTGACCGCGTTCATGCCCGCCGCATCCTGGGCGTCGACCAGCAGGTGGACGACCAGCATCGTACCGCGGGGGGAGGGGATGACGCGGACTTCGAGGTCCCGGGCCCCACCGCCAAATTTCACGAGCATCGGGTCCTGGGCGTTGGCCTTCTCGAGCAGGGCCTCCCGGGCGGCGAGGATGCGCAAGCGGCCGGCCGCTGGATCCGCCACGTCGAGCACCTGGACCTGGCCGATCATGATCGGCGATGTGGTCTGAGCGGAGAATCCGCCCTCCGCGCGCGCGACCTTCGCGGCGTTGGAGGCCGCCGCGACGACGCTCGGCTCCTCGATGGCCATCGGGACGAGGTAGTCCTTCTGGTTGATCCGGAAGTTCGTCGCGATGCCGAGCGGGTAGGCGTAGCTGCCGACGACGTTCTCGATCATGCGGTCGAAGATGCCGGGGTCGATTCCCGGTGGAAAGTCGTAGGCCGCCAACTCCGCGTCGGTAAGGTTCGCCCATTCGCGGAGGACCTTGCGACGGGCGTCGATCGACAGACGATAGAATCCAGAGATCTCGGATGATCTTTCCATTATCTTGACCTCAGTACGACGCTACGGCGACCCCGCTTCGACCACGGAGTCCGGCGGCTCCTTGTTCCCCGGCTCGGGCTGGGGGGCAGCCGAAGTGTCGGCTTCGTGGGCTCCGCGCGCGACGAGCACCTTGGCCGGTCGAAGCAGTCCGCCCTGAAAGCGGTACCCCTGCTGGACGATCTCGGCGACTGCTCCATCGGCCACGTTCTTGGCGGTCACCATTTCCCCCACGGCCTCGTGCTCCTCCGGTCGGAAGGCTTCTCCGATACGCGCGACCGGGGCGAGTGCCACGGACTTGAGAACTGCGTCCAGCTCCTGGCCGAGAAGCTCGAGGCCCCGACGGAGAGGATCGGTGGCGGGCAGGGACTTTCCGGCCGCTTCGGCGTTCTGAAATCCTTCGACGAAGGGGATCAATCGCCGCAGCAGAGCCGCTTCGGCTTCGGTGCGGATCCCGACCCGGTTTCGCTCCGTGCGTCGTCGGAAGTTGTCGAAGTCGGCCAGGAGATACTTGAAACGGGTTTCCCAATCCAGCGCCTCGGACGGTTCCGTCGGCGTTTCGGGAGTTTTGCCGGCCGGGCCCTCCCCAGGCGTGTCGCCGCTCTTGGCCGCCCCGTCTTTCGCCATCAGATCGTGGGGCCGCACCGGGCGAATCTTATTTGTGGTTTCCGAGCCTGGCAGAGAAGCAGGTTCCGAGAGAGAATCGCCCGCAACCCGGGGCCAAGCCAGCACGAAACGGGCACGAGAGCCGACGGTCTTTCCGGACGGCCGGAAGGGGCGTTTTCGTGCCACTTCCGGCCCACATAAGCTTGCCGGAAGGCGTCCGGAAAGCGGTCAAAATTCCACTCTGTCCGAAGCCTTATAACGACTGAACCAACTCGTTTTTTCAACCGATTCCGGGGTCGGTTTTTCGATGGTACAGGGGACGGTTTCCGCTGGCGCGTATGATGCCAGCTCGATCCAGGTTCTCGAGGGACTTTCGGCAGTACGGAAGCGGCCCGGGATGTACATCGGTTCGACGGATGCTCGGGGCCTCCATCATCTCGTTTGGGAGGTCGTCGAGAACTCGATCGATGAGGTGCTCGCCGGCGCTTGCACTGACATTTGGGTGACCCTCGGGGCCGACGGCAGCTGTACCATCGTCGACAACGGACGAGGAATTCCCGTCGAGATCCACCCGCGATACAACAAGCCGGCTCTCGAGATCGTAATGACGGTCCTCCACGCCGGTTCGAAGTTCGACAAGAACACGTACAAGGTTTCCGGCGGGCTGCACGGCGTGGGTGTCCACGTCGTGAATGCCCTCTCCGAATGGTTCGAGGTCCGGGTGAAGCGGGGTGGCCAGCTCTACATGCAGCGATACGAACAAGGCGCTCCGAAGAGCCCGCTCCAGACCCTCGGCGCCGCCGACGGGACCGGGACCGAGATTCGGTTCAAGCCCGACGGGACGATCTTCGAAACGGTCGTCTTTGACCGTGAAACCGTTCAGCGCCGTCTCAAGGAGCTGTCGTACCTCAATCCCGAAGTCACGATCCACTTTACCGACGAGCGTGACGGGACGACCGAGACCGTCCATCACGCCGGCGGAATCGCAGAGTTCGTGACCGACCTCAATGCCACCCATACGGTGCTCTTCCCCGACCCCATTTACCTGCATGCAAAGCGAAACTCGACGGACATCGAGATCGCGTTGCAGTACAACGACGGCTACAACGAAACGATGCTGGCTTTCGTGAATACGATCAACACCGTCGATGGCGGGACCCACGTGATGGGGCTCCGCGCCGGACTGACACGAACGCTCAACGACTACGCCCGCCAACGGGGCATCATCAAGGGGGACAAGGAGTCCCTGACCGGGGAGGACGTCCGGGAAGGGCTGACCTGCGTCCTATCGATCAAGGTCCTCGAACCACAGTTCGAGGGTCAGACGAAGGCCCGGCTCGGAAATTCCGAGGTGAAGGGGCACGTCGAGAGCGCGGTCAACGAGAAGCTGGCCGATTTTCTGGAGGAACATCCCGCGGTCGCCCAGGGCCTGATTCTCAAGGCGGTCCAGGCCTCCCAGGCCCGCGAGGCGGCCCGGAAGGCCCGGGAACTCACCCGCCGAAAGGGGCTGCTCGAAGGCGGGGGCTTACCCGGCAAACTGGCGGACTGTCACTCGCGGGACCCGGCCGCCTGCGAATTGTTCATCGTGGAAGGCCCGTCGGCCGGCGGCACGGCGAAGCAGGGACGCGACCGCGAGTTCCAGGCGATTCTTCCGCTCCGCGGAAAGATCCTGAACGTGGAGAAGGCCCGACTCGACCGCATGCTCCAGAGCGAGGAGATTCGGACGCTTCTCGTTGCTATCGGCACGGGCATCGGAGACGACTTCGACCTCACCAAACTCCGCTACCACAAGATCATCCTGATGACCGATGCGGATGTGGACGGCGCCCACATCCGGACGCTCCTGCTGACGCTTTTCTATCGCAAGGTGCCCGAACTGATCCGGGAGGGTCACATCCTCATCGCTCAACCGCCGCTCTACCGTCTCCAAAAGGGTGGCAAGGTGACCTACGCCTACTCCGACGATGAGCGCGACCAGGAGGTCAAGCAGCTCGGCGGAATGAAGGGCGTTACCATCTCGCGGTACAAAGGTCTCGGCGAGATGACGGCCGAGCAGCTGTCCGAGACGACCATGCGACCGGGGGTCCGGAACCTGCTCCGGGTGACGGTCGACGACGCGGCGAAAGCCGACCTCCTGTTCACGATCCTGATGGGCGAAGAGGTCGAGCCTCGACGACAGTACATCCAAGCGCACGCCGTCGAAGTCACGAACCTCGACATCTAGCGCGGCGGCCGGTGCCTACCGGCGGGCTGCTACTCGAGGTCGTTCTCGAGCGTCCGTACCTCTTCTTCCGCGTACAAAAGTAGGGCCGCCTCGGTCGCGGTCAGTCCCACCCCGGATCCCCAGCCGAAGCCCGAGGACGACCCCGACCGGAACCCCTTATACTCGCTTCCGGGTCCCGCCGGTCGTGCCATCATCGGCTGCCCACGGTTCGACCATCTTCCGGGGGGCGCTCCTGGTCACCCAGGACGCTACCCGTCGGGTGATCCGAGGGGACCTGCTCGTCCGGAACGGTCGGATTGCCGCCGCCGGCTCTCTCGGAAAGGTCGAAGTGGACGAGGAGTTCGACGCAGCCGACTTCGCGATAGTTCCGGGGTTTGTGAATACCCACACGCACGTCGCGATGAGCCCTCTCCGGGCGATCGCCGACGACCGGGACCTCGGAGGTTTCCTCGAGCGCCTGTTCGCCGTGGATGCACGACGGACGGAGACGGATGTGGAGGCCGGGGCGGCGCAGGGGATCGCGGAGATGCTGCTCAGCGGGACGACCTCGTTCCTGGACCTCTACTACATGGAAGACGCCGTCGCGCGGGCGGTGGAGCGGCTGGGCATCCGAGGCTTCCTCGGTTGGGCCGTGCTCGACCCCTCGATGACCACCCAGAAAGGGGTCCCGGTGGACAATGCCCGGGCGTTCATTGGGCGATGGAAGGGGCACCCTCGTGTGACGCCGCTTGCCGCCCCCCAGGGCGTCTACGTCTGCTCCGAAGAGACCTGGTTGAAGACCCGGGACCTGGCCCGCTCAACCGAGACCCTGTGCCACTTCCACCTATCGGAAACCCGCCGAGAGGTGCACGACCTGCAAGACAAAGTGGGGGACCGGCCGACGGCCTGGCTCGACCGGATCGGTTTCTTGGGGCCGGGCATGGTCGCCGCCCATGGCGTGTGGCTGACGCACAAAGAGATCGAGACCCTGGCCACGCGAAAGGTCGGGATAGCCCATTGTGCGAGCTCGAACCTCAAGCTCGCCACCGGAGGGGTCGCCCCGGTCGTCGAGATGCGGGAGGCCGGTGTCCGGGTCGGACTCGGAACCGACTCCGTAGCCAGCAACAACTCGCTGTCGATGCTGCGGGAGATGCACACCGCGGGACTCCTTCAGAAGCATCACCGGTGGGATGCCGGCGCATTGCCGGCCCAGACACTGCTGGACATGGCGACCAGGGAAGGCGCGCACCTGGTCGGTCGGGACGCCGACCTCGGCTCCCTGGAAGCAGGCAAGCAGGCGGACCTGGTCCTGGTCCGGCTCGATCATCCGACGCTCACCCCCGCGCGACCCGAGGCGATCGTGTCGCACCTCGCTTATTCAGCCTCCGAGGAGGCCATCGACTCGGTCTACGTGGCCGGCGAATGTGTCGTTCGGCACCGTGCGTTGGTGCGGGAGCCTTGGGCCGGAATCCACGCGGAGGCCGAACGGGCCGCCGAAGCACTGTGGTCCGGTTAATCGCCTCGCCGCTCGCTGTCCGAAGCCAGCGCGGACCCGAGTCGTTGTGCCAGTTCCGTCGGAGGAATTTGGTTCGAGAACCGGTCCAGGGAAGTCAGGGTCCGATCCACCACCTCCGGCGATAGGTCAAAGAGTTCCTGCAGTCGCCGCGGCTCGAGTCGATACGGCAGTACGCCATGATGCAACAACGCGTCCCGAGTGAGATGTTGGGCAGCCCCTCCGAGCGCGCGCTCGTCCACGGTCAGCACCTCGCCCCGACCGGAGAGTAGGCAGGTACTCGCTGTCCGGGCCCGTTGGGAGCCTCCAGGTCGCGCTCACTCCGAGTCCCGCCAGGAGCTGGACGGCAGCGGCACCCAATCGGGGGTACGCTTTCAAAAAGTCGTTCCCGACGCGGGGGTCGGACCTCGGTAGCACGAGGGACCAGACGAGGTCTCCGGCCGCGTGCCAGAGTCCCAGCCCGCCGGTGCTCCGTCGCACGACAGGAATTCCCAGCCGGCGGGCCCGCAGGATGCACGGCGCATCCTCTCGCTGGCTCACCCCCACCGACAGTGCGCTACTCGCGAGAACCGACACGCGCGACGCCGGGCGCCCAACGCGCAGCAATTCCTCATCAGTTCGGGTGTACTCCGCCGGCGTCACCCGGCGGACGCTTGACTCATCGAACTCCGCCACCATTTCGCTCCCCGCGATCCTCCGGAGGATTTCCCGGATTTCGGGAGCGTGTGCTTCACCGTAACTTTATGCGGGCCGTGGCCGGTGGCCCCGCATGGCCGAACTGACGACGTTTGAGCTGCATCCTGGCGACTCCGCCCCGCCCTTTTCGTTGCCAGGGGTCGACGGAAAAACGTGGAGTCTGTCCGACTTCAAGGACAGCCCGTTCCTCGTCGTCACCTTCTGGTGCAACCACTGCCCGTACGTCCAGGCCTGGGAGGGTCGGACCATCGCGCTGCAGAAGGAATTCGCGTCAAAGGGCGTCCGGTTCGTCCTGATCAACGCGAATGACGACCGGAGCTACCCGGACGACCGCCTCGACCGGATGGTCGCGCGGGCGAAGGAGAAGAGGTACCCCTTCCCATACCTTCGGGACGATTCCCAGTCGGTTGCCCACGCCTACGGAGCGCTCGTGACGCCCCACCCGATGTTGTTCGGGCCGGATCGAAGACTGTTGTTCCAAGGCCGGGTCGATGACAATCACGCCGAACCCGACCATGTGAAGCACCGGTTCCTGCACGACGCCCTCGAGGCTGCCACGGCCGGCCGCCCGGTTCCCGTCGCCGAGCTACCGGTCCAGGGCTGCTCGGTGAAGTGGCGCGCCTGAACTCCGACGTCGGCCCTTCCCCGGTCCTCGCCGAGGTCCGAGGGCCCGGATCTCCTCGGTCCGGTGCTTGAAAGCGGCTGACAGCTCCGCGCGGACCGGCCGGCCCTCGCGGTCCAATCGAGCGGCGATCGCCACTTTGCCCGCCAACGCCCGGGCCAGCTTTCCCCGCGAGGTCCGGGGCGCGCTTTGAATGTCCGGGTGGAGGAACAGCAATCCGTGGCGGGGCGGCGGTGCATGGCCGCGCAAATGTTCGAAGAAGGCCCGCTCGGCCCCGAGCACCTGAATCGTGCTGGCGGGAAGTTTTGCAAGTCGGTCGAGCCCCCCGGCCTGGGCGATCATCCGTGCAGCCAGTAGGGGCCCGAGCAATGCCGACACGTTCGGCGCCTCCGTGGGGACGCGTTCTTCGAGTGCCTTCTCGATGGATTTTGAGGACTGGTTCAGGCTCAGGTAGAGGCTCGCGAGCTCGCGACGCGCCTGCTGGAGCGCGGGGCTCGGGCTGGCCAGTGCGGGAGGCTCCACGGCGGCGCCGGAACTCAGCCGTCGCGCCACCGCGTCTGCTGACCCCGTCACATCCTCGTCCGACGGAGGTGCGTCGCGTCCCGCCCAGCTGGTCAGGCGCTCCCCGAGCAGATTGCGCGTCGCATCGAGGTCGCGCAGTGCACGTACGGCCTCTTCGATGTGGACCGAAGGGTCCCAGGCGAGCCGAAGCGATTCCTGCGCCTGGTCGAGGAGAATATCGTGTAGCCAGGCGGGATCGATGCCGAACGGAGTGGGATCCGGCTCGGGGGCGTCGAGTCGACCCGGCTTCGCGCCCGCCGTGACGAGTCGACGATCCCGGCTACGAAGTCCGTGTTTCAGGTGGTCGGCCAGCAGACGCACCTCCTCCGGAGTAAGCCGGCCTTCCCGCCGGAGGCGGAGACGGTCGAGCAGCGCCGCGCGGTCCGAGGGACAAGGGTACGACGCCACGATCCGTTGGTTCTCGAGGACGAAGGCGCCGAACCACGTCGTGACCGCGTCGCGCATCCCGGCCTCACCCCATCCGATATCCGCCGTTCACCGGGACGGTCGTGCCGGTGATGTAGCTCGCGCTCGGCGAAGCCAGAAACGCGATGACGGCCGCCACCTCGTCCGCCGTTCCAATTCGTTGAAGTGGAATCTGGCACGCCCGCTCGGACCGTTGCTCGGGAGAATCCCCGCTGAGGATGGCGGTGTCGATGGATCCCGGCGCCACGACGTTGACCGTGATTCCCGGCGCAAGTTCCAACGCTAGCGATCGCGCAAGTCCGATTTGCGCCGCCTTCGCGGTCGCATACGGGCTTCCGTGACGGGAGCCGTCATAGGCCAAACGGCTCGAGACGAAGATGATGCGACCGGAGGCGGAGCGCTTGAGCAAGGGGAGCAGCTGCCGGGTCAGCGAGGCGGGGCCCACGACGTGCATTCGCAACTGTTCTTCGAAATCGCTGTCGGCTGTTTCGGTGAAGGATTTTCGGGGATAGGTTCCCCCATTATGCACGAGGACGTCGACCGTATCCCAGCGGGATTCGATCTCGTCGGCAAGCGCTGGGATTGACGTAAGGTCACTGAGATCTCCCTGGAGCGTGAAGGCCTCCCGACCGAGCCGTAGGACTTCGTCGACGACGGCCTGCGCTTCCGACCCATGGCTCTGAAAGTGGACCGCCAGGTCCGCGCCGTCGCGGGCGAGCCGGAGGGCAGTGGCCCGACCGATCCCTCGAGAGGCCCCGGTCACCAACGCGCGCACGGTTCCTGCCTTACCCGAAGGGTCGCATTAGGATTCGCCGAGAGCCAGGCGGAGGTCAGTGAGGCGGTCCCACGCCGGCATTAAATAGCGCGTCCCGGGTCGGTCGGTTATGGCAGGCTCCCCGAAGGACTCCGTCCGGGTCCGCCTCGAGCGGAAGGGGCCTGTAGCTGTCCTCACGTTGAATTCTCCGCCGCTCAACATCCTCTCCGCGGATCTGTTGCACGACGTGAGCCACCAGCTCACGGTGGCGAGTTCGGATGCGAAGGTCCGAGCTATCGTCCTCACTAGCAGTCTCGAGAAGGGATTTGCCGCCGGCGCCAGCATCCGAGAGATGGCCACGATGGGCTCTCGCGAAGCGGAACGCCACGGGGCGTTGGGGCAAGGGGTCACGCGCCAGATCGAGGCCTGTCCGTTGCCCGTCGTCATCGCGGTCCACGGCATTTGCGTGGGAGGGGGTTCCGAGATTGCCGCCGCCTGCGATTTCGTAGTCGCCAGTGAAGACGCAAAGTTCGGACAACCCGAGATCAATCTCGGCGTGATGCCGGGATGGGGCGGTACCCAACGACTCCCCCGTCGGATTGGACCGCAGCAGGCCCGGGCCTGGATCATGCTGGGAAGGTCGATCGACGCCCGCTCGGCGTTCGAGCACGGTCTGATATGGAAACTGGTTCCGAGAGCCGACCTGCTCCCGGAAACCATGCGTCTCGCTTCGGAGCTTGCGCAGAAACCCCCGTTGGCGCTCGCGGCCGCGAAGTACGCGATCAACGATGCGCTGGACCGCGGGGAAAATCCGGGCCTCGCCTACGAACGCCGTCTCTGGTCCCAACTCTTCGGCACCCCCGACCAACGGGAAGGGATGACGGCGTTTCTCGAGAAGCGTCCCCCCGTGTTCTGGGGCCGGGACGATTGGTCCCGCGACTCGCAGGGGTTCCCATGGGCGCCCCGGATTCTCCGACGCACGCCGGCGCCGACCATTCGACCGCGCCGTGGGCGAAGACGAAAGACTAAGCCCTGAGGCCCTTCCGCTCCCTCGCGTGCCGCGGTGGCTCAGTCGGTAGAGCGGCTCCTTGGTAAGGAGCAGGTCGAGGGTTCGATTCCCTCCCGCGGCTGGAATTTCTCCATCGCTCATCGGAGCGCCGCCGCCTGATGGTTCGGAGAGTGGTCATCGATGGCGGGCGCCGTGCATCAAGATCGTAACATCCAGGTCGGGAACTCTTGTAAGGCCGGGAAGGATGGCTGGGAAGGGGGAAGCTACGAGCATGTCCGGACGGACTCCCGGCGTGGACGGCCCGCCCCACTTTCAGGGATCCAAGAAACGCCGGGTTCGAAGTACGCCCCTATGGGTGTTGGTCGTCATCCCCCTCCTCGCAGGCCCGCTCGCCATTTTTGGAGTATTCGCAATTGGTTCGTACATCACGGAACACACGACGGTCACCATCGACGCCGCGTCGTGGACTATCCCGGTCGGCGGGGGCACGGAGTACCTCCTCTCGTGCGGCCCAGGCGTGGGCAGCTGCCCGCAGGACGTGAAACCCGGCTCCGACTACACGACCTCAATCTTCGTGTCCGGGTATTTCGCCGGCAAGTCCGTCAACCTCGCCGCTCCTTCCCCCTTCCGCCTCTTGGGGACCGAACCCTACCTTCCGGTACCCGTGCCTCCCACCGGCCTCGTCATCACCGTGGACCTTGGCCTTCCGTCCTCGCCCGGCGAGTATTCCTTCCTTGGAACGGTGACCTTCAGTTAGGTGTAGAACCGACCCTTTGGCCAGGCCTCCCGCGGCAGTGTCGCGATTCTTCCCTCGATGCATGTTCCACGGACCGCCGTTGACCACGAGGGGACGGGCCATGAGGGCCGAGGAATCGAACTTTTCGCCGATTCCCTCCCGCGGTGGCCCCGTGAAGGGCCGTCCCTGCCTCGAGGAACGGCCCCTCACCCCCCCCCACACCCTCATCGACACGTTTTTACCCTGGTCGCCGCCAAAACGTCCATGAATGTCGCGCGTGCACCGCCGACACTTCTGCACCCCTTCGTCGCTGTGGTTGCGGGCCGGCCTGCTGGGCACGGCCGGAGTCGTTGTTGTGGCCGTCCTTTCCGCCGGACCGGCGCTAGGACAAAGTACCTGGAACGGGACCGGGACGTACACCATCGAGTCGACTCCGTCGTCTTCCCCTTGTTCGGGACAGGGTACGGCCCAGATCTCGCTCCAGGGGAGCGGAGGTAGCGTCTCGGGCCCGATCACGATCAGCTTGACGTCCCAAAGTGCGGGATGCGACGGTGGACTGAATCCTGGCGGAACTGCCCAGTTCACGGGTACTTTGAACGGCAATCAGCTGAGCGGTACGGACGACTACGGCGACTCCTGGTCGGGGACTCTGAACGGCGGGACCCTCCAGATGACCTACACCTCTCCGGCGGCCTCTCCCAACTGCGTGCAGTGGTGCACACAGACCGGCACCTTCACCTTCTCCGGCAGCGGAGACCTTGGGGTCCTCGCATTCGGCTCGCCCGCGTCGATTGCCGGCGCGGTCGCGGGGCTTCTCGGGCTGGGCGCTGTCGTCGCCAGCCTCGGGAGTCTCCGCTCCCCCCGAACGGCCCGTTCCCACGAGGGGTTCTCTTGGCGATGGGAGAACGGAAAATGGGTTATGACCGGCCACGTTGCGCCGGCGCAACCGGTGGCGACCCCTCCAATCACTCAGTACGCTCCTGTCCCCAGCCCGACCATGGCCGCGCCCGGACCCGCCACGATAATGGGGGCTCCGGCCGCCCCCGAAGCGGGTTTGAGCGGTGGAAGTTACGCGACACCGTCGGTCCCGCAACCGTCACCGGATCCACCGATAGGACAGCACGAGTCGGGTCCCTCCTGTCCGGTTCACCGCAGCCCCTGTATCCCGGCGCTCGAACGGCTGGCAACGGGGCCTTCGATGCGGTGGTTCTGTCCGGCCGGGGGACACTACCCATGGGGGTAGATTGAAGAAATCCGGACCGGGACCGACGGCCCTTCCGACGGGAGACCAAGTCCCCGTACGGCCCATGACCGAGGAGGAGCAAGAGCAGCTCCACCGGGTCATCCGATCTCCGAAGGTCATGGTCCTTCGGTTCACCGGCCTCCTTGCCGGCCTAGCGGGATTGGCGCTGGCCGCGACCTTCTTCCTCGGAGTGCCGTACGTTTCCAGTGTCTACGTGGTGGAGGCCCCTCTGGTCGGTATCTTCGCGGTCGCACTCGCCGGTGCCGCCGCGCTGATCTCGCGGGGCCCCCGTGAATCGTTGAAGCAAGGGGCGGTCGTCGACCTCCAAGCGCCGGTGACCACCGCCTCTTCCGCCCCGCGGAATCTCGCGGGCGTCACCATTGGTCCGTGGACCCTTCTGGTTCCGGTCCGAGTCAGCAGTTGGATCCATCCAGGCTCGATTCAGCGAATGGCGGTGGCTACCGGCAGCGGCGTTCCCGCGATGCGGTTTCCCGTCTACGGTCTAGTCTCACGCGGTGTCCTTTTGTCGGTCGACGGGCAGCCTCTCCCGTCGCCGCCGGTGGTGTACTTCGATCCCGACAGTGTGGCTTCGTTCCCCGTTCCAACCGCACCGGCAACCTGAGCCCCGAGAGGCGGATCTGCCGGTCGTCCTGATGCCGCCGCTCCCTGGAGGGAGCCCGGGTCTGCTGGTCGATGTTGGCAGGGATCTGGACTTCTTGCCCAATCTCTCCCGCGGCTCCTCTCCGCCCGGGCCTTTCCGGCCTTCCATCGAATCAATCATCTGTACGGGGTTCTTCGTGGCGACCGGGCCATGACCGTCGAGCGAGAGGTTTCGGTCCCCGTCGAGGGTCGAGCGCTCGACGCATATCTCGTCCTTCCCGACGAAGCAAAATTCAGCGGCCGACGCCCGGCGATGATTGTCATTCACGAGATCTTCGGGCCGGATGCCCACATCCGGAACGTAAGCCGCCGATTCGCCGAGCTCGGATACGCAGCGATTGCGCCGGACCTGTTCACCGGCGAACTCCATTCGTTGTTGACCCCCGCCAACATCGCCATGGCCATGCAGGCCTTTGCCCAGGCCCCACCCGATCTTCGCCGAGACCCCTCCAAGATGGCCGCCTTCGCCGCGAGCCAACCCCCCGAGCGCCAGCCGATTCTCGGCGCGTTCGGCACGATCGGACAGCCTCAAGTCCAGGCGGGTTTCGCTCGGGACCTCCACGCCGTCGCCGACTATGTTCGGGGACTTCCCCAGGTTGACCGGCGTCGCGTGGCCTCGGTCGGTTTCTGCTTTGGAGGCGCGATGTCGGGTCGTTTGGCGACCGTCGACCCCGAGCTCCGGGCGGCGATTGTGTTCTACGGCCAGATTCCCCCCGCCGAGGACATCCCGAAGATCCGCGCCCGGGTGCTGGGGCTGTACGGGGGCGAGGACCCGGGTATCACGCAAACGATCCCGGGGTTCGCCGAGGCGATGGCAGCGGCCGGAAAGCAGTTCGAGTACCATGTGTACCCGGGAGCCAAGCACGCGTTCTTCAACGACACGCGACCGAATTTTCAAACCGAAAGCGCCACCGATGCCTGGGGCCGCGTGACGCGCTTCCTGGCCGACGCCACGGCGGCGTAGGCCGCCTACTTCGAGCCGGGTGGGGCCCGCTCGGGAGGGGGCCGAGCGTTCATCACCGTCGCGAGGTGGCGTGAAGCTGTCCGGCCAAAGTCGGAAAGGCGAGCAACACGATGGTGGTGTCCGCCGACGCCATCAAAGTCCCGACGACCACGACGAACAAAACCTACCGCTCGGACGAGCCTTCTCGCCGCCTGTCTAGTGAGAAACGTCGTGATTCTCACCGCTCCGCAGCCCCCGAGGAGTTCTGCGGACGGGTGCGAGAGAACCCGGTGCCTCGGCAGGGGGGAAGAGCTCGTAGACTCTCAAGAGCTGCTCCTGGGCGATCAAGGCGACGTAGACGACGGACAGCTGGATTACGCCGAGGTACCACGTGTTCGAGAGAAGCCCGGCCAGTCCAATCCCACCTGCGTGGGCCGCCAAACTGATCCCTGCGGTCGCGGCGGCCGTTGTGGAGCAGCACGCCCCCAGCGTCACTAAGGCGATCATCGCCGGGGTGAGTCCGGCCGCCGACCCCAGAGCCGTGGGCCGAAGCAGACCGGCCTTTCGGTCACGAATCAGTCGGGCCACCAGACGCACGGCGAGCGCCATTCCGAGACCGATGCCGGCCGCGCTCAAAGTCATCAGAATTGACGACACCAACGGCAAATCGACTTGGAAGTAGGCGTTGCCCGCGAGAATCGCGGGGTAGGTCCAAATCCCTCCGTGGCGGGCCGGTTCGACGAACAAGAAGGTCGGGACGTTGAGGGGATGCGCGGGAATGAACAGCATCCCACTGAGCAGCATCGTTCCGAATATGTATCCGATTCCAATCACTCCGACGAGGACGCGGTACCGGAGGCCCATCAGGAGCGACCGAGTTCGTTCGAGCACCAGCAACGACCCGAGTCGAGATGTCTTTGAAGAGGGCATCGACGGCCCGAAAGGCGGCCCGGACCTTATACGGTCACAGTAAGGACTTGAGAAAACCAGCCGTGAGGGACCTATTCCGCCTCGGCGGGCCCTCTCCCTCGCACTAACAGCGTCCATAAGAAACACGCCGCGGTTCTCGCCCCCGTGTCCGGTGATCCGACAGCCCCGCCGGATGAGCCCCGAGTGAAATATCGGCAGATGAACCGGCCGGGCAGTTCCGAGGGGACCCCTGGAAGTGCGTCTCGAAGGGGCGTCCTCCCCTACGTCGTTCTGGTTGTGGTGACGTTCTTCATTTCGTGGTTCGTTTTTGCGACGGTGACCGGCGTTCCGGTGGGCCTCGTCGTATCTCCCACGCACTCGTCGTCGGGCCTCCCGACCACGGGGGTCGTCCTGACGATCGACAACCCGTTCGACACGGCCAACAACAGCACGACGGACCAGTACGCCCCGGCGAACTTCTCCGTGCCGGCGCATACACTGCTCGAGTTTACGCTGATTAATTTCGACTCCGGAATCAATCCCGTCACTCCGTTGCAAGGGGAGGTCAACGGAACGCTCGGGAACTGCATCTACCTCAACTCGAGTCCCGCGGCCCTCGGACCGTGCGTGCATTCCGTGCCCACGGGATTCATCGCGCACACGTTCTCTTTCGTGGGCGGACCCTATGCCGGGTTCAACGTGCCGCTCCCGTCGGCCGTCAACGACGTCGAGGGCGGGACCGGGGCGACCGTGACCTTCTTCACGTACTTCAACGAGACCGGCACGTTCGTCTGGAACTGCCTCGCTCCATGCGATCCCTGGTCCATGGCCCATGCCGGCTTCATGACGGGTAACATGACCGTCGTCGCCTCGTAAAACATGAGCAGCCGGCCCGTTCGACGGTCGCCGGCCCTGACCACTCCTCTCACGTGGTTGCTCTTGATCGGTCTATGCGGCGTGGGACTGGTCGGTGGCCTCCTTCCTGTGGCTTCCCCGTCGGACGTGGGCTCGCCGATTCATTCCGGCGCCTCCTCCACCCCTACGGCCGTTGGGAGCGGCGACCTGTCGGGAACCAACGATCAGAACCTCTGTCCCTCCTCGGGGCCCACCATCCTAGGGATCCAATGGAACTGCGTGGCGATCCTCAACCTGACCGAAGTCGGACTCATCCTCGCGGGGATCGGAATCGTGGCCTACGTGTTCAAGGACTCGGACGAAGCGGAGTTGCCGGGGGAAGCCTCCGAGGTTCCCGTAACGGCGGAAGAGCAGGACAAGTACCGGAGGGACCGGAGTCTCGGGCTTCCGTATCGGCCGCCCGAACCTCCGCCCGAGGGGGACGAGAAGTGACCGGCTTCGGAGGTGCCGCTTTCGAATCACCGGATTGCGCTCTCTGCCCTTCGTCCCATCCGTTGTTCTACAGCCTCGCCGCCGGAGAGCACCCCCGGTTCCCGCCGGGGGTCGTGCGGCGATTGGATGCGATTCCCCCACCCAATGCCGAGGAGGTCGACGAGGCGAAGCGAAGCACGCTCAAGCTGGCCCTCATCGGGGGCGTTCTAGCGCTCGGGGCGGCGGGCACCGCCAGCTTCCTTCGATTCGCGGTCCCCCCTCCCGCGGGATCCGCGACCTATCCGAGGGTCCAACTCCTCTACTCCGACGGGACGCCCGTGCTCGCCTCGAGCTACCGGTACCCCTCCACTTCGACCGACCTGATCGTGTTCAACTATCCGCTGGACAACGAGCCCAACCTGCTGCTGAACCTCCCCTCTTCGGTCCCGGGAGGAGTGGGTCCCAACGGGTCCATCGTGGCCTTTTCGGCCGTCTGTCAACATCTCGGGTGTATCCCGCCGTTCATTTCGTACTATCCGCCGGGCGCGTGCAACAACTACAACAATGGTGGGGCCTTCATCCACTGCGTCTGTCACGGGTCCACGTACAACCCCTCGGTTTCGGCGCCGGGCGGAGGGGCGGCCATCGTTACGGGGCCCGCCCAGTCGCCCCTTCCCCAGGTCGTTCTGCTCTGGGACCAGGCCACGGACCAGGTCTTTGCGGCGGGGTCGGTGGGGCCGCCGGTCAAGGGTCACTCCTCGACCCTGATCGGGGGCAATGTGGTCGTGAATCCGATCATGGCCGAGGCGCCCCAGATCCCCACCCAGCAGTGCCCGACGTAAGGAGGGAACTCCGATGGCGCGAGGCGGGGAGGATCCGATCAACCCGTTGCCACCTCCGCGGGACCCGCTCACGGCGCTCTACAGCCGGACCCTCGACTCGCTCTGGAATTTCCTGGAAAGTCGGACCCACATCTCGAAATGGCCCTACCGGCCCCAACCGGAGTTCAGCTTCAACCCGTCCTACTGGACCGGTGCCTTCGTCGCGGTCGGGTTCATGTTGCAGGTCCTCACGGGGCTCCTGCTCCTGTTCTATTACGACCCTTCGGTAGTCTCCACGACGAGTGGGGGACCACCCCAAGCGTGGGCCTCGACACAGTACATCATCCAGACCGTGCCCTTCGGTTGGCTGTTACTGACCAGCCACCTGTACGGCGCATACGCCGTGATCCTTCTCGCCTTCATCCACTTCTTCCGGGGCTTCTACACCGGGGTCTACAAGCGGCCCCGCGAACTCTCCTGGATGCTAGGCACGGTCCTGTTGTTCCTCATGCTGGGGATGGGATTCACCGGCTACCTCCTCCCCTACACGGCGCTCTCGGTAGGGGCCACGGACGTGGGACTCGCGCTCGTCCGGTCGGTGCCCGTGATCGGACCGCTCTCGTACCCGCTCATTCAGGGCAACGGCACGTTCCAGGGTCTGCTGTCGCGAATGTTTGCCCTTCACGTGGTCCTAATTCCCGTGGCGCTCCTCACGCTCCTGTACCTCCACGTGACGTTCTTTGAATCGCACGGAATCGGGCCCCGGGCGAGCAGCGATCCCCAGGCAAAACGAGTGCTGACCGCCGCCGACGACCGGAAACTCGGGAGTTGGTTCCCGCGGGTGTTCCTCTACATGCTCAAGTGGGGCCTCGTCTACGTCGGCTCTCTCCTTCTCATTGCGTCGGCGTTCCTGGCCCGTCTGCCCCCGGCGTTCGGGGCGCCCGGCCAGGGGGGAGCCTCTCCCGAGCCGGACTGGTACTTCCTGTGGCTCTACAAGGTGGCCGATTTCCAATACGTTACGCCCACCGTCGCGGTGTTGCTGGTCGGTCTGCTGGCCGTGTTCATCTTGTTCGTACCGTGGATCGAGACGGTGGTGGGCCGCATCATTCCCCGCTTGAAGAACCCCCGCACGCACCCCCGAGATCGCCCGGTGGTGCTCTTCACGGCGACCTACCTTCTCTCGTTCTTCGGGCTGATGACCGTCTGGGGGGGGGTGATGCCCGGGATCACCATCCCGGTACAGATGTACATCTCCTATCTGGGCACGCTCGCGGTGGTCGAGGGGGTGGTGATCGGATTCCTCTATGTCCGGTACCGGCGGTCGTACCGGGCGAGGCTACAGGCCCCGCTCGAGGCGCGTCGGGCAACCGCCCCCCCATCCCCAGCGCCTCGGGCCGCGGAGCGGCGGAGATCCTCCCCACCGATGTCGGCGTCCCGCGCGTTCTGGGACGGGTCCTCCGCGCTGGTGGTAATGACCCTGGCCGGCCTTCTCGTTCCGCTGGGATTCATCCTGGACCAGCGGACGTACGTGGGGGCCTGGAACGAGCAAGCGTTCGGGCTCGCCACTGCGGTGATGGCGTTCGCCCTCGCCGGGATGGTCCAGGTTCTCGAACGAACGTTGTTTCGGGGCGCGTCGGCCGCTCCGGCCGTATGATGCCGGGGCCTCGCGGGCGACCGTGCCCGTTCAGAGCAGGGGCGTCGTGTACGTACCGTTAATCCAGATGGTCGTGTCGGCGGGCAGGAAGTAGTTCAGGGTGACCATGTTCACGGCGAACGTGAACGGCGAACCGGCGCCCGAGAAGCTTCCGGCGCCGCCTTGGCCCCAGGGAACCGTGCTGTTGAACTGGTTGCCTTCCTGATACTCCGAGACCGCCAGGAACACGAGCGACCCGTTCGATTGCGCGATCGCCAATTCGTCGCTCCCGTTGTTACCGATCCACTGCGACCACCAAGAGAAGTGGATGGTCGCCGACGTTGGGAACCCGAATGCGGTCTGATTGAACTTGGCGCACCCGCAGCTGGGGGCCCCGAAAGAGAACGCAAAGTGGCGGGCCGGAGTCGTCGCCCCTGCGAGTACCCGCACCGCGACCACCACCGCGAGCACAATGGCGAGAACGACCACCGCGGTCCAGAGGAGCGTGCTCGCCCGACGCCACCATACCTTTGGCTGGGCCGGCGGACTCGTCTCCATCGCTCCGTACGAGGTACCAGGTGGAATTTGGACTCTCGGTCCGACGGAATAGACCTCCGCGCGCCATTTCGACTCGACGGTACCCTCATTAGGCGTCGCAACGCTTTCTAATCGGAGGAGCCCCGGGCTGCGCCGGAAATCCTGTGGAACGACTGTCCGGGAGGTGGAGCGTGCAGTTCCGGTCGATCGGTAGCCTCTGCGGCACTACGGGCGGGTTCCCATGACCGGGACTGCTTCGCCGCCCCCCAGTGTCCCGTCCGACGACATCCGCGACGCGATGCGGGTGGCCCAGGGGGCGCGGACCAAACCCAAGCTGGCCATTACGATCATAGCGATCATCGCTATCACGGTGGTCACCGCCGGTTGGTTTGCTGGCTGGTTTGCCCCCACGCCCCCGGTCGTGGCGCCTCAGACCTGCGCCGGCCACGTCGAACTGGCGGGCGCTGGGGCCTCCGTGGTTACGCCGGCGATGCGGACGTGGACCGCCCAGTACAATACGACGGTGTGCGCCAAAGTGACCTATGCGACGGATAGCTCTGGCATTGCCGCGTTGGCCAACAAATCCGTCGATTTCGCCGCGATCGATGCTCCCTTCTCCCCGGCGGAGTCCACCGAGCTCGGGGCCGGTGCGATCGTGCTCCCCGTCGCGCTGGAAGCCGTCGCCGTGGTGTACAATGTTCCGGGTGTTCCGTCGGGGCTCCATCTGTCGGGGACGGTACTGGCGGCGATGTTCCTTGGAAACATTACGAATTGGAACAGCTCGGCGATTCAGGCTCTGAACCCCCAAATTCATCTCCCAATGAACCTGGACCTCGTTCCGGTCCACTGCATGTGGACGTGCTCTACAAATCTCCTGTTCACTGGATATCTCTCGAGGTCGAATGCGACCTGGAACACGACAGTCGGGACTTCCGCTGACCCGAGCTGGCCCAACGTGGGCGATAACGGATCTGGGAGCGTCTCCGTACTCACCCGGCTAAACGAAACCCCTGGAGGCATCGCCTATGCGGAGTTGCCCCTGGTCCAGCAGGCCAATCTCACGTGGGCCAGCCTGGAGAATCCCCACAGCACTTTTGTCGCTCCGTCAGCCGCCAATACGACCGCGGCGGCCTCCAGTGCGATTCCCGTTCTCCCCCCGGAAACCGGGGTGCCGACCAACGAGTCGTTGCTGGACGAGGCGGGGAACTCCACCTACCCGATGGCCACGCTCTCCTACCTGGTGATCTATCAGGACCTCGGCGTAGCCTACGGAGGGAGTTTGACAAAGAATACGGCCCAGTGGCTCGGGGCCTACGCACTGTGGATCGGCACCGCCGCGCAAGGCCGAGGCACGGCGCTAGGGTATGCCCCGCTCCCGGCGGTTCTCACCACCTGGAACGTGGATTCGCTCGAGAAGCTCCAGTGGTACGGCCAGAGCGTGCTGGCAGGGGGGGATTTCGACGGCGGGCTGTAACCGGCCCGCCTTGTCACCGACGGCCGAGACCTTCGGCCGTCGGGCACGTATTTATCCGCACTCGCTCGCTCAATACATCGGGGGGGATATCGCCGTGCGGTTGCTCGTAGAACTCGGCCTCTCAGCGGGTCGCCCATGACCCCAGACTCGGTGGGACCCCCGCGCACTCCTCGGACCACCTTGGCCCTTCTCGTATCGATCCCGTTCGTTGCCGACTTAATCGTCGGGTGGATGACGGGACATCCCAGCAACATGGGAGCGGGAGCGATCGGCGTGCTCGCCGTCCTCGCGCGGGCATTGACGTCTCCCGGTTTCCTGATTCTCGCTGCTCTGGAACTGGCTATTCTTACGGCAGTACTCTGGAGTCGGCTCTCGCCCGCTCTTCGGGTCCCGGTGGCCGTTCAGGCGGCTCTACTGCTCCTCGTGCCGACGAGCCTCCCCCTGGCGGCCTGGTCGACATGGGCGCTGTTCGGGATCGCCTTCGCAGTCATCGCGCTGTTCGTCTACCTACTGCTGTTCACCTACCGGAACCGGCAGATCGATGTGCCGGTCGCGAACTATCTCCTCGGCCTGGTAGGGGCGTGTGCCATCCTTTCGGCCGGTCTCTTTGCCTGGAGCATCTACGGCAACCTGGATATTCTTGCGGTCGGGGTGGCGCTACAAGCCGTCCTGTTCGGATACGCGATCGTTCCGAGGGCCGCTTCGGACGACACGCCCGGAATCCTCTGGCAGTTCAACGCCTTTTGGACGTTCCGACTCTTGCTGTCCGTCGTGGCCGCCGAGATCTTTCTCGGCGCGACGCTCGATGCGAAGACCTGGGGACCGTCGTTCCTCGGGGTGGTCCCGTTCCTTCCGCTCGCGGGCGGCCCCCTCACCGTGGTGGGCCACGCGCTCTACAACGTGATCTGGTTCCTCGCCGCGACCTCGATCTCAGCGTGGTTCCTGACCCTCCTGGGCGTCTGCATGGGGGCCCTCGTCGTTCCCAAGTTCTTCTCGATGAAGCACCGTGAACAGAAGATCCGATTGGCGCTCATGATGGGCGCCTTCGCGGTCGCCGGTGTCTATATTCCCAGCATGTGGACCTCGACGCCGCTCCTCCACAATGCCGCCCTCGCGAACTGGCCGGTCCTCGGCTGGGGCATGGGGCTACGGACCGGCGGCCCGTTCGTGACCAGCTTCTTCGCTGGGATCCTCGTGATGTACGCCGCCGTGGGGTCGCTTTCGGTGCTGTTCGGCCGTCGGGCAATCTGCTCCGTCATGTGCGGCGCGGCGATGATGTTCCAGGGCACCACGATCTCGGCCATGACGACGTTCAACCGAACGTCGACGATCGGCAAGATGTTCCTCGGCAGCCGTTTCTCCACGGCCTTCACCGTCTCGTCGAGCCTCGCGCTCGCGTCGCTGGTCGGAGTGTCGGTCCTGCCCTACCTCCACCTGCTCAACGCCACGAACCAGACGCTGATTCTGCCGTTTCTGTTCTATTTCGGAACCCTCTGGATCGTGATGTTCGTCTCGATCCCCTACGTCGGCAATTACAACTGCTCCACGACCGGCTTCTGCCACTGGGGCTCGCTGAGCATGCTGTTCTCTCGGGTGGGCTTCATGCGCGTCAAGGCCAAGGACCCCAAGGTCTGTCAGGCATGTACGAGCTACGACTGCGCGAAGGCCTGCCCGGTGGCCCTGGTCGACATGCCGCTCCAGCTCCAAGCGACGGGCCAATTCCGGAGCGGAAAGTGTGTGGGGGTGGGCGAGTGCATCGAGGCGTGCCCCTACGACAACATCTACATCCACGATGTCCGGCACTGGATGCGCCAGCGGATTTGGCCGGACCGGAACCCGGACCAGCCCCTCCCGATGGCCCGCCCGACGGCCCGGACGACGGCCGCTCCGGCCCCCGTTCGGTCGGCGGAAAGCCCCAGCCCGTCCCTCGGTTCGTAGGCGCGCCGGCGGGTCTGTCAATCCGGCCTGACTGGCAGTTAATGCGCGCCCCCGGGGCTTACTGCCTCGGGTGAGCCATGATCGAGATTCGATTCCACGGGCGCGGCGGCCAGGGCGCCGTCGTCGCCTCCGAGCTGCTCGCCCAAGCCGCGTTCCTCGACGGGAAGATGCCTCAGAGCTTCCCGTTCTTTGGTGTCGAACGACGCGGAGCGCCGGTCACGGCCTACACGCGGATCGACGACCACCCCCTCGGAATCCGCACCACCATCATCGCCCCCGACATTGTCGTTGTACTGGAACCGAACCTGTTGCGGACCGAGCCGGTCACCGACGGGCTCCGGGAGGGTGGTCTACTGCTGGTGAACACTCGGAACCCGGCCGAGCAGTTGACCATCCCCGTGCACGCCCGCCGAGCCTCGGTCGATGCCAACCAGATCGCGGTGAGCCATGGACTCGGAAGCCTCACGATGCCCATCGTGAACACCGCGGTGCTCGGCGCGCTGGCCGCGGCAACGGGCATCGTCTCGCTGGAGGCCCTGGTCCGGGCCATCGAGGAATTCGTGCCGGCCAAGCGGGCCGAGAACCGAGCCGCTGCGGCCGACGGATATCACGCTGTACGAGTGGTGGGGGCCTCCGCCGCCTTCACCCCATCGGCCCCCCGGGTCTTGGCTCACCCCCAATCGTTACCTGAGGGGCCGATGGCCACCGAGTCGAGCGAGGTGCACCACACCTCCGGCTGGCGGACGCTCCGCCCGGTGATTCACATCGAGAAGTGCACCAAGTGCAATTTCTGTTGGAAGTTCTGCCCGGACGACGCGTTCGGGTTAGATGACAATGGGTACCCGGTTCTCCGCCTGGACTACTGCAAGGGCTGCGGGATCTGCGCCGTCGAATGCCCGCCGCATGCGATCGAGATGGTCGAGGAAGCCTAGGACGGAACCATGACGCTCAGGGTGATGTCCGGGAACTCCGCCCAATCGTACGCCGCCCTGCTCGCGCGCGTCCAGGTGGTCGCGGCCTACCCGATCACGCCTCAAACGTCAATCGTGGAGAAGCTGGCGGACTTCGTGGCCTCGGGGGAGCTCCCCGCCCAGTACGTCAAGGTCGAGTCCGAGCACAGCGCCTTGCAGGTCTGCATCAGCGCGTCGGCGCTCGGAGCACGAACGTACACCGCCACGTCGAGCCAGGGCCTGCTCCTCATGCACGAGCTCCTTCACTGGGCGTCCGGGATGCGGGCCCCGATCGTGATGGGCGTCGTGAACCGGGCCGTGGCCCCGCCGTGGAACCTCGGCGCGGACCATACCGACACGATGTCCCAGCGGGATACCGGCTGGATCCAGTTCTACGCGGAGAGCAACCAGGAGGTGCTGGATACGGTGCTCCAAGCCTACCGGCTCGCCGAGGACCCGGCGATCCGGCTGCCGGTCATGGTCACGGAGGACGCTTTCTACCTCTCCCATACCATCGAACCGGTCGAAGTGCCGGACCCCCAGCTCGTGGACCGTTTCCTCCCGGCCCGGGATGCCCGGGCCGTGCTCACGGCGGGGGTCCCGGCCCGGTTGGGGTCGTTCACGGGCCCCGACCACTACGTTGAATTCCGCCACGAGGTCGCGGCCGCCATGGACCGGGTCTTGCCGACGTACGCGCGGATCGAGGAGGACTACGAGTCCCTCACGGGCCGGTCCCATGGAGGACCGGTCCCCCTGTACCGGGTCGATGACGCGGACGCCGTTCTCGTTACCATGGGTACGATGACCACCACCGCGCGCACGGTCGTGGACCAGATGCGGAGCGAGGGTCCCAAGGTCGGCCTGGCCAAGCTCCGGCTGTTCCGGCCATTCCCGGCGGCGGCGATCCGAGACCTGGCCAGTCACGTCGATCGCATCGGAGTGGTCGACCGCTCCTTCAGTTTCGGCGCCGCCGGCCCGGCAGCAACCGAAGTGAGCGCGGCCCTGTACAGCGGCGTTCACCACCCGGCCGTTTCGAACTTCCTCGTCGGCATTGGGGGCCGGGAAGTGACCCCGGCCCTCATTCGAGCCATGTTCGACCGGCTACTGGCAGGAGAAGGTCCGACGACCCGATGGATGGACCTTCCGCAGGCGGACGAGGAGGCGGGGGAGCGCATGAAGACGGTCTGGATGGATCTTCCGGAGTCGGTGGAGGAGGTCGTCCATGGCTAAACTGACGATTCCGGCACCGGAGCTGATGCGGTCGGGCCACTCGGCGTGTCCCGGTTGCGCCCCGGCGCTCGCGATGCGGTTGATGCTCAAGGGGCTGGGGCCCCGCACTATCGTGTCCATGCCGGCCTGCTGCTGGACCGTCATCGACACGCCCTACCCGACTACGGCGCTGGGCGTTGCGATGATGGACAACCCGATCGAGTCGACGGGCGCGTCCATCTCGGGCCTTCGGGCGGCCGCCGATGCGATGGGCATCCAGGACGTCAACATCCTCGGTTTCGCGGGCGATGGCGGAACCGCGGACATCGGTCTCCAGGCGCTGAGCGGAATGCTCGAGCGCCGCACCAACGCGATCTACGCGATGTACGACAACGAAGCGTACATGAATACCGGGGTTCAACGGAGCGGCGCCACTCCGCTCGGCGCCTGGACCACGACGACCCCCGTCGCCGGCGGAGAGCGTGGCAAGTCCGAGCCAAAGAAGGACGTGATGGGGATCGTCCTGGCCCACCGACCCGTCTACGCCGCGACGGTCAACCCGAGCTTCCCCGAGGATTTCGTCAAGAAGGTGGAGAAGGCCCGGGCCCTGACGGGACCGCGCTTCTTCCACATCTTCGCCCCCTGTCCGCCGGGCTGGCGCTACCCATCCGACCAGACAATCGAGATCGGGAAGCGGGCCACCGACTGTGGAATCTTCCCGCTCTACGAGGTCGAAGAAGGCCGATACCACGTCACGCGGAAGGGAGGAGCCCTTCGACCCGTGGCCGAGTACTTCCAGGCCCAGGGACGTTTCGCGCACCTCGGTCCGGAGGACGTGGGCCGGGTCCAAGTGCAGGTCAACCACGACTGGGAACGGCTGCTGCGCCTTGAGAGCGGTACCTGAGAACCGGGCCATGGAGCGCTGCGGGCCATTGAGGGGACGTTGGAGTCCGACGACGCGGGGATATTACCCGCGAGCACATGGCCCCCTCCAGTTCCCCGGACAGTGCTCAGCGGGGGAGGACCGGTGACGATGGCTGCGCCCTCGATCGGAGACCATCTCCTTCTCGACCGGGGGGACTTTCCGGCGTTCCTGGCCGCTATTCGAACCGCGGGCTACCGCATCGTGGGGCCTACGATTCGGGACGGCGCCATCGTCTACGGGGACATCCGGGCGGAGACCGACCTGCCGATTGGATGGACCGAACGCCAGAACGCCGGCACGTACCGTCTCGAGCGACGCGACGATGCCGCGCTTTTCGGGTACGTGGTAGGCCCGCACAGCTGGAAAAAATACCTATTCCCGTCGCACGAACGTCTCTGGACGGCCTCTCGCGACGGGACGACCTTCACCGTCGCGCCGGAACCGGCCGAGCCCAATCCGTTCGCCTTCCTCGGCATGCGCGCTTGCGAGCTCGCCGCCCTCAAGATCACCGACAAAGTGTTCATGGGCGGATTCCCCGACCCCAGCTACTCCCATCGCCGGCAGCGCATACTCCGGATCGCGGTGCAGTGCGGACAGGCCGGAGGTACCTGCTTCTGCGTCTCGATGGGCACCGGACCCGGTGTCACGAGCGGTTACGACCTCTCGCTGACCGAGATCCTAACCGACGGTCGCCACGAATTCCTGGTCGCCGTGGGCACCGAGGAGGGCGCGTCGATTCTGGGCTCGGTCCCGCACCGGCCCGCGACGGTCGAAGCGGACCAGACGGCCGAGGCGATCGTGGCGCGGACCACCGCTTCGATGGGACGGTCCATGGACCCGAACGGTCTCCGCGACCTGTTGGTCTTGAACCCGGATCATCCCCGGTGGAACCAGGTGGCGAAGCGCTGCCTATCGTGCACCAATTGCACGATGGCTTGCCCGACCTGCTTCTGCCACACGACCGAAGAAGTGCCGAGCCTGGATGCCGAGCAGACGGAACGGTGGCGGCGCTGGGATTCCTGCTTCAACCTTGAGTTCACCAATCTGCACACCACTAGCGTCCGGGCGAGTTCCAGCTCCCGGTACCGGCAATGGCTCACCCACAAACTCGGAAGCTGGAACGATCAGTTTGGAACGTCGGGCTGCGTGGGCTGCGGCCGGTGCATCACCTGGTGCCCCGTCGCCATCGACATAACCGAGGAGGTGGCCGCGCTCCGCGTTCCCCGTCCGACCCCGGCCCCCGCCGGAGGCGCGCGATGAGCGCCACGGCATCGCCGAACGCCCCGCTCCGGGTTGCGGACCACGCCTTCTTCCAGGGCCTCGGCCCCGAACTGGCGACCCAGGCGGCGCGTCTCGCGAAGGAGCGTCAGTTCGACACCGGCGAGATGATCGTGCGCGACGGGGACCCGGCCTCGTCCTTCTATCTGGTTTTCCATGGGAAGGTGGCCCTGGAGTTGGCCACCGCGGAGAAGCCCCACCTAACGATCCAGACCGTGGGGCCCGGCGAGGTCCTCGGCTGGTCCTGGCTCGTGCCCCCGTTCCTCTGGCGGCTCGACGCGCGGGCCCTCAAGCCCACGCAAGTTCTCGCGATCGACGGAGAGCCGTTCCGGGCGGCCCTGGCCGCCCATCCGGAGCAGGGGTATCGATTCCTCGTGCAACTCCTTCCGATTATCGCGCAGCGCTTGGAGAACACCCAGATCCAGCTACTGGACATCCATGGCCTCTGACGTGCAGCCTCCGGCATCGTCCGCCGTGCCCCATCCGCTCGCGCCAGCGCCGTACGTGGTGCGCAGCCAGACGGCCGAGACCGGCGACACGACCACGCTCGTGCTGGCGCCGGCGGATGGGCACCCGGTGGCCCCCGCTCGTCCGGGCCAGTTCAACATGGTCTACGTATTTGGAGTCGGCGAAGCGGCGATCTCGTTGAGTGGGGACCCTTCGGACCCGTCGGCGGTCGTGCACACCGTACGGAACGCCGGTCGAATTACGGCCGCGATCTCCCAGTCCCCTCCGGGGCAGCCCCTCGGCGTCCGCGGCCCTTACGGTCGGGGGTGGCCCGTCGACCTGGCCAAGGGCCGGGACATCGTCCTCATCGCCGGAGGACTCGGACTCCCTCCGTTGCGGCCACTGCTCTACGAACTCTTGGCGCATCGCAGCGATTACGGACGTATCGAAGTGATCTACGGGGCCCGGACACCGCAGGACCTCGTCTACTACGAGCAGGTCCAGGGGTGGCGCCATCGACCCGACCTCCGGTTCCAGGTCACCGTCGACGCGGCCGGGCGCGATTGGTACGGCGACGTGGGTTTGGTGACGGCCCGGATTCCCGACGCGCGGTTCGAGGCGGGGAAAGCCGTCGCGTTCCTTTGTGGCCCCGAGATCATGATGAAATTCGCCGCCCGGGACCTGGAGGCGCGCGGCATTCCCCGGTCCTCCATCTGGCTCTCGATGGAGCGGAACATGAAGTGCGCCGTCGCGGTCTGCGGACACTGCCAATTCGGTCCGGCCTTTGTATGCCGGGACGGCCCCGTCTTCCGGTACGATGTCGTGCGCGACGGGCTCGCCACGAAGGAGCTCTAAGACCGATGCCGGCGCGGCCCCGTCTGGCGGTCTGGAAGTTCGCCTCGTGCGACGGCTGCCAACTCACTATGCTCGACTGCGAGGACGAGCTGCTCGCCGTCGCGGACGCGGTGGAGATCGCGAACTTCCGGGAAGCCTCGTCGGCTGTCGTCGAGGGACCCTACGACCTCTCGCTGGTGGAGGGGTCGGTCACCACCCCCGGGGATGCGGCGCGCATCCGGGAGGTAAGGGCCCAATCCCGCGTCCTCGTGACTATCGGAGCCTGCGCCACTGCCGGGGGCATCCAGGCGCTCCGTAACTTCGGGAACGTCGAAGAGTTCCAGCGCGTAGTGTACGCGCGACCGGATTTCATCACGACGTTGGCCACGTCGACCGCGATTCGGGATCATGTCCCGGTCGATTTCGAACTCCGGGGCTGCCCCATCAGCAAAGTCCAGCTCCTCGAAGTCGTGTCGGCCTTCCTCACGAAGCGGGCGCCGAACGTGCCGACGGAGAGCGTCTGCATCGAGTGCAAGCGCCGCGGCAATGTGTGCGTGGTCGTCGCGCGGGGCACTCCGTGCCTCGGCCCGGTAACCCAGACCGGATGTGGGGCCATCTGCCCCGCCTACCATCGCGGCTGCTACGGATGCTTCGGTCCGATGGACTCGCCGAACACGGACTCCCTGATCAAGAATCTGAGCTTTCACGGAATGGGGCCGGAAGAGATCCGGCGGGTTTTCCGCACCTACAACGCCGGTGCTCCGGCGTTCCGGGCCGCTGGGGATTCGGTGGCCGGGGAAGGAACCGAACGATGACCGAGCGAACCATCGCCGTGGATTACCTGGCTCGGGTGGAGGGAGAGGGGTCGCTCCACGTGAAGCTCCAGGATGGCCGGGTCGAGCACGTCGAGCTCCGAATCTTCGAGCCGCCCCGATTCTTCGAGGCCTTTCTCAAAGGGCGAATGTACACCGAAGCGCCGGACATCACGGCCCGGATCTGTGGGATTTGTCCCGTGGCGTACCAGATGAGCGCCGTCCACGCGATGGAGCAGGCCTACGGCATGCATGTCGGGGGCACCTTGCGCGAGCTGCGCCGGTTGCTCTACTGCGGCGAGTGGATCGAGAGCCATGCCCTGCATGTATATCTCCTGCACACGCCCGACTTCCTGGGGTACCCGGACGCGGTCCGGATGGCGAAGGACGACCCGGAGACGGTCAAACGTGGATTGGCCCTCAAGAAGGCCGGCAACGCGTTGATGCAACTCCTGGGGGGCCGAGAGATCCATCCCATCAACGTCCGGGTCGGGGGGTTCTATCGCGTGCCGAGCGTCGAAGAGCTCGAGAGCCTTCGACCGACGCTCGAATCCGCCCTCGAAATCGCAGAGGAGACGGTCCACTTCGCCGCCGGGCTTCCCTTCCCCGACGCCGAGGAGGATTACGAGTTCGTGGCGGTGCAGCACCCGAACGAATACGCGATGAACGAGGGGGACATCGTCTCCAGCCGGGGCCTTCGGGTTCCCGCTTCTCGGTTCGACGAGGCCTTTGAAAGGGCGCCAGTCTCCTATACAAACGCCTTGCAATCGGTCCGGAAGGGCGGCACCCCCTACCTCGTGGGGGCTCTCGCGCGTTACGCGCTCAACGGCCAACATCTCTCGCCTCGGGCCAAGTCGATCGCCCGGGAGGTCGGGCTCGAACCGGTGGTGCGGAACCCGTTCCGCAGCATCCTGGTCCGGGGGATCGAGTTGGTCTACGCGTGCGAAGAAGCACTTCGGATCATCTCTGCTTACCGGCCGCCCGATGTCGCGTGGGTCGAGCCCACGGGTGAGTTTCACGGCGGCGTCGGGGCGGCGGCTACCGAAGCGCCGCGCGGCATGCTGTATCATCGGTACCGGCTCGCCGCGAATGGGGCGATCGAGACCGCTGAGATCATCGCCCCGACGGCGCAGAACCAGAAGCGCATCGAGGAGGACGTGCGGCACGTCGTCGAGCGGTCGCTGGCGATGGACGACGAGCACCTCACCGACGTCTGTGAGCGAGCGATACGGAACCACGACCCCTGCATCTCCTGCGCCACTCACTTCCTCCGGCTCGAGATGGAGCGCGCATGATCGATCCATCGGCCGACCGCCCTAAGCCTGAAGGCCCCTTGGTCATCGGGGTGGGGAATGAGATCCGCGGGGACGATGCCGCGGGACTCCGGGTGACACGGGAACTTCGTACGTTGCTGAAAGAGAGAGTCCGGGTGGTGGACTGCCCCGGAGGCGTGACCGAACTGCTGGACCTCTGGGAAGGTCGAGAACGCGTCTACGTGGTCGACGCCGTCCAATCCGGGGGAGCTCCGGGCAGCTGGCTCCGGGTTCCCGTCGGAAAGGCACCGCTTCCGTCCACGTTGGCCGGTACTTCCACGCACGGCCTCTCGCTCGCGTCGGCCGTGGCCCTGGGCCAGATTCTGGGCCGGATGCCGAAGCACTTGGTGGTCTATGGTATCGAGGCGATTCGATTCGAGCCCGGTACCGAGCCATCCCCCGAGGTCCTCCGAGGAATCGGAGAGGTGACCCGAGCTCTGGCCGTGGAGTTGGCGCGCCCGGTGCCTGACCCCGCGAATCTTCGGAGGTCCTAGTCGATGCACGAGGAAGCGATGCTGCAGGACCTGCGCCGAAAACTTGTCGAGGTCACCGACCGAGAAGGCGTTCCGCGCGTGGCCCGCGTCCGGCTCTGGGTGGGGGCGCTGTCCCACGTGTCGGAGGACCAACTGCGACGACAGTGGCCCCGGGTCGTCGATGGAACAGCCGCCCAGTCCGCCGCGCTCGAGGTGACCGCTTCCCGCGACATTGAGGATCCCCGGGCCCAAGGGCTCGTGCTGCTGAGCATCGTTGTAGAGGAGAGTGGAAGTACCCGTGAACGCTGAACTGCCCGTCCTGAAGCTGGAGTTCCCCCCATGTGCCTAGCGATCCCGGGTCGCGTCGTGTCCGTCGACCTGACCGAACCGCTCCAGCCAACAGCGAAGGTCGATTTCGAGGGCCAGCTGAAGACGGTGAGCCTGCTCTACATCCCGGAGGCGGCCGTCGGAGACTACGTGATCGTCCAATCCGGCTTTGCGACGCGTCGCGTGGACCGCGCGGAAGCCCTCGAGGCGCTCGCGCTCGCACGAGAAACCACGATCGAAGGAGTCCGGCGCAGTTCCTCCCCGCCTCCACCCGCGACCACGGCGACCGAGGGAGGGAGCTAGAATGAGCGACGACACCCCGCCCGCTCCATCGTACGTGGGGGTGGGACTCCTCCTCGTCCTCATGACCGCCGTCATCAGCGGGATCTCTACCTTCGTGAACGCGTACGCGGTCCACGGAACGAGCTCCGACGCATTTGTGACGGTTCGGAACCTCGCCGTGGCGGGAATGATCCTGCCACTCGCGGTTCTGGCCCGTCGCACTTTCACGCGTTCGCTCCGTGGCGTGGACTGGGCCCGCCTCGTGGCCATCGGATTCATCGGCGGCGCGGTGCCCTTCCTGTTGTTCTTCCACGGACTCGCCCTCGCGACGGCGGCCGGGGGCGGGCTCACCGCCTCGTTCCTTTACCGGACCCTGTTCCTGATGGCGACCGTGTTCGGCGTGGTCTACCTGCGGGAGCGTTTCCATCCGCGGGTCGCCATCGCGGCCGGCCTGCTGCTGGGAGGCAACTACCTGCTGCTCTCCCTCTCCGCACCAGTCTGGACGGACGGGACCCTCTACGTTGTCGCGGCGACCGTGCTATGGGCGGTCGAGTACACGATCTCCAAGCAGACGCTTCGGGACCTTCCCTCGGGCATCGTCGCGATGGGCCGGATGGGGATCGGCGCCGCCTTCCTCGTGGGCTACCTGGCCCTCACCTCCCAGCTCGGGGCCGTCGGCGCGCTGAACGGTGGTCAGTGGACGTGGGTGTTGATCAGCGCCGTGCTGCTCGCTGCGTTCGTGGGAACCTGGTACGCCGGTCTCCGCCGGGTCGACGTCGGAGTGGCGACCTCGGTGCTGGTCCTCGGGTTTCCGGTCACCTGGATACTGTCCATTCTGGTCCGGGGAAGCTCATTCACCCTGCTGCAGGCCGCGGGCGCGGCGGCGGTCGTCGGGGGCGTGGCGGTCGTCGTCGGGCTGACGATGCTGCGCCAGACCTGGACGGCCGTGGCGGAACGCGTCCGTACTGGGTTGGGACTGGCCGCGTAACATGGACGGCGTCGCCCTCTGCGCCCGGTTCAGCATCGCAACGAACCGGTTGCAGTTCTGCGG
Source organism: uncultured Thermoplasmata archaeon (assembly GCA_963773945.1). Classification (GTDB taxonomy): domain Archaea; phylum Thermoplasmatota; class Thermoplasmata; order Lutacidiplasmatales; family UBA184; genus JAKIWV01. Next base: position 267,609 of record CAVZDD010000005.1, read on the forward strand.
ACCGGCGGACGCGGCCCCCGACCTGTATCGCGCGATCACGACCGACGAGGGGCACCCGGAGGCACGAGAACATCTGAGCCGTTTCGAGGCCCTGATGCCCTACCTCGAGGCGATCGGTCGGAAGCACGGGCTCGACCCGTTCGACTCCCGGGTGGTGGAGGCCTACTGGATCGGCAACTCGCTCCTGGATGCGATGGATGCTCCGGATTTCCGCGCCCTGCTGGACACACTGGTTCGTCGGGGCCTTCCCCGGTCCTTCGCTCACCGGCTCGCCGAGCATCTGCCGGCCCGTCCGTGGTTCCACCACGCGTTCCATGTGAGCTTCGTCGGCGTGGGGAACGTGACGGGCCATGTCGAGACGACGCTCGCCAACATGGAGGCCTGTCGCCCCGCGCCGGGGACCGTGAGGCGCCGGACCGGAACGACGCTGACGGTCGAGCGATCGTCGTGGGCCGTTCGGGACGGACGTTTGGTCCCGGGCCCCCTGACGCCCGTCGAGATCCCGTACGACCCCCACGTCTTGCCGGCGGTGCGGGAGGGCGAGACCGTCGTTCTTCATTGGGGCTGGCCCGCCGTCCAACTCGAGGCCGGTCAGCGGTCCGCGCTCGAGGAATACACGCGACGGTCGGTCGAGTCGGCGAACGAGGCCCTCGCCGGACTTCCCGTACTGTCCTGAGGTCCGTCGTCGGCGCCCCCCCGTTCGGGGAGGACCTAAATATACCGGCCTCATCGCTCGCGCCGCAGCGGGGTAGGGTAGTCAGGAAAACGGCCGACGAACGCCGGTCGTCTTGAAATCCCGACGGGCTCATAACCCGTAGATCCATGGTTCAAATCCATGCCCCGCTAGCTTTTTCCGGGCGAACGCCAACCCCTTCCTTCCGTGTTGTCGCCGAAGCGTATCCGATGCCAGTGATGATCACAGAGGGCTGGACGTCGGGGTACCCCGCCCCCCATGAGGAGCGAGCCGCGTTCGTGCCCGACGATTCACACGCCCGGAAAGATCATTTCTGTCGAAACTAGGTTCCTTCAGGAATCGGTCGTTCCGCAGGCTGACGTGAACGCAGCAGATGGAGCGAGACCGTCAGCATCCAAAGTAGGACCAGTCCGATGAAGATTCGCTCGAGGAGACCATAGGCGTGGGTGAGGAGGAACGGCACGGGAGTCGCCAAGAGGAAGATCACGAAGGAGAGGATCGTTAGGGTCGAAATGACGTTGGCAGGCGAAGTGAACGCACGGAGTCGGTCCTCCTCGAGGAAATGACGCGACAGGAGCGCCATTCCGATCGTTGCTCCGACGAACGCGACGAGGGCCAGGACCAGGTGGAGCCGGCCGTGCACGGTCGCTTCCGTCGTGCCGATGTCCGTGGGGAATATTGCGAGGAGTAACGCCCCGACCGCCCACACGCTGAGAAGAGCGACACCCGCTCGACTACGTGAGCCGATACGAGTCGCCGCCGTGAGCCCGACGAGGAAGCTCGTCGAGAGTAGACCTCGGACGACGAAATTCACGGTCATCACATACCCATAAGGCCCGACCGCAAGGTCGCTCTCAGCTTGGGTGACCGCGTTGTAGTGCGGGGGGAGAAGCTGAGCGAGGATATCCAAGGCGATGTAGACTCCGATTAGGACGACCGTCAAGGTGAGGGTCGTTCGAGCCAGGGGAGGGATCTGAGCCATGGGGCTCGGTGGGGAATTCGGGCCGATCGACATCGTCCGTCACCTCAGCGCGACGTACGGGAGGCTACGGAAGAATGTTGCGCAGCGACAGCGGAGGGAACCCTCTAAGTTCGATGACCGACAGCAAAGAACGCGCACGCCTCGCGAATTCAAGGGCCATCCTGAGCGGAAAAATATGGAACCAAGTTGCGATTCTAAGCCTCGCTAGGAAGTGCGAGCGTACGCGCCCGCATTCTGGCTCGCGCCCGATTGCCGGTCGTCAAGGGGGATGCTGGGGGAGTATCGAATCCCCCTTCGGACTCGAATCGTGGATACAGTATATCTCCGGTTCTAACCGGCGGCACGCGAAACGGCTAATCCCGGGGGTTGCTCACCCCGTCTGTGGACCCCCAGAAATTCGGAGAGACTGCCCTACGGCACCGGTATATCAATAACCCGTTGAGCCCGGCGAGTCTCGACCGGATCATCGATCTCTGTAACCCTCCGAACGGTAGTCGCGTGCTGGACGCGGGATGCGGGAAAGGAGAATTCCTCCTCCAACTCACTAAGCAACGAGACGTGCGAGGGGAAGGAATCGACGTCTCGGAGAGGGCGGTGGTGCTTGCGCGAAACCGAGCCGGCCAACGCGCTTTGCAGGAAAGGCTACGCTTCCGATGCGCGGATGTGAGTACTCTCGAGCCTCCTCCGCAGCCGTACTTCCTCTCCGTCTGCCTCGGCGCGACTCATGCCTTTGGGGGCCTTAGGAACACGCTCAACACGCTTCGTGGATGGACCCAATCCGATGGCTGGATAGTCGTCGGGGAGGGATTCTGGAAACGACCTCCGAGCGCGAAGTACTTGGAGGTGTTGGGCGCAGCGCCCAATGAGCTTCTCGACGACCTGGGTAACGGGCGGGTGGGGGAAGGACTGGGGCTGAGCCTGGCCGGCCGTTGGTCGAGCACGAGCGAGGAGTGGGATGAGTTCGAGGAGGACTACGCAGAAGGCGTCGAAAGTTATGCGAGGGAATGTCCCGACGACCCGGATATTCCCGAAATGCTCCGTCGGATACGGCGGTGGAGAAAGGCGTATCTCAGGTGGGGGAAACGGACGCTTGGGTTCGGAGTATATGCCTTTAGAAAGTTCGCCCGAAATCAATAGTGATTCGAGCGGAACGGAGTAGAACCAAGCGGGGAATCCATGCCCCGCACCTCTCCTTTGGAGTGCCTACCGTCCCCTCCCGTCCGGGGCGGATAACGCTGGACCGGCGGCAGCGGGTGGCTTCCCCCATCTGCGTACTTCGCGGCTGAACAGGAGCGAGAGACCGGCGACGACGATTCCGGTGCCGGCCACCAGAAAGGCCGGACCGACGCCGTAGCTCACGATGAGCAACCCGCCGACCGCCAATCCGACCGGTATCATCGCATACGAAAGCGCGCTGTCCGTGGCGAAGAACCGACCGAGGAAGTCGTCGGGCACCGTTCGCTGCACTACCGACGTGAAGGTGACGCCGACGATCGAACTCAGACCTCCCAGGCAACCCATGCTTACCACCGCCACCGGCGCCAGGGGGACCAGGATCAGCACGAGCAGCGGAAGGCCGCTCAAACCCCACGCGACGGGGATCCAGATCCCCGGGGATCGATCGGTCTTGAGCCGGTGCGGCAGGAGGGCCCCCACCGCATATCCGACCGCGTTGGCGCCTAGGAGAAGCCCGAAGACGTCGGGCCCCGCGTGCAGGAAGGACCGAGTGTAGAGCACGACAAAAACCAGGTAATACGTGAAGAAATTCAGCACCATTCCCACCAGGGTCAGGGTCAGCAGGGCTCGCTGCGAACGGAGGAAGGTCAGCCCGGCCTTCACCTGAGCGAATTGGGAGCTTGGTTCCTTCGGAATGGGGTGCGCGCTCGAACGGCCGATGAGCGGGACCAGCAGCAATCCGAAGGCGAGGGCCGACATCGCGTAGAGGACGGAATCGGTGAGGAAGCCCACACCGATACCGAACAGAAGAACGAGAACGCCGCCAAGAGGACTTCCGATGAAACCGGAGACCATACCGCCGAACTGGAGCATACCATTGGCGGACGTGAGGTCAGTCAGGTCGACGATGCGGGGAAGAAACGCGTTGGACGCGGGTCCGAAGATCGAGCCGAAGGAGGAAAGCACGAACACGGCCGCGAGGACCACCAACGGGTTGAACCCCTCGCGGACGACCAGTACCGTGAGCGCCACGAACGTGGCGCCGCGACCCAACTGGGTGAGGATCATCAGCCGGCGGCGGTCATATCGGTCGGCCCAGGCTCCGGCAAACCACCCAATCGTGAGATTGGGAACGAACTCGATGATGCCCAGGAGCGTGAGAAGGATCGCCGCCTGCCGGGCGGTGTTGGAAGCGGAGATGAACCATTCGATGACCACGTTGCCGACGTAAAGGCCCGTGACCGAAGCGGCGTAGCCGATCAACAGGGCGCTGAAGTTCCGATTGCGCAGCAGCCGGGCGGTCGGGCCCGCCGACGGCTTGACGCGAGGAGCGGACGGGCCGATCGCCATAGGTTCGGCCCAGTGCTACGGCCGGGGTTGAAAAGGCACGTGGGCAACCCGGGGCGACAGGCGGAGACCATCGGGAGCTTCGAGGGGTCGCGGCGAAGAAGGGAACTTACGCGCCGGCGCGGACTGTCTCGTCCGTGTGAGCTCGCCGGGCGAGCGCCGCAGCCCTACGAGTCAGAACCCTTCTTCCGGCCCTTCCTCCGCGTCCCCGTCGGTTTGCCCGAATCGGCGGACGCGTCCGTTGAGTCAGAGGGAGTGGCCATCGGTTCCGGCGGCGGGGGAGGAGTTGGAGGGGCGGCGGGTGACATCGGTGGCGGCGGAGGAGGCGAAGGGGCCGCCATCGGCGGGGGGGCGGCCCTCGGTGGAGCGGCCGGCGGGGTCGGAGGCGACGGAGTAGGTGTCACCGCGGGCGCCGGCGCCGGGTTGGTCGGGGTCGGGGTGGGGGCGGGAGCGGACCCTTCGGCAGGCCCCTGACCGTGGTGGTGATGACCGGTGGCCTGAATGATCGTGAACTCGCCGGGGCGCCAGGCCGAGGGATTTCGGACCACCGACAGGTCATGCAGGAAGAGTTCGGCGTGGCCGCATTGCCGGCAAATTCGAGCCCCTAACGGCAGCTCACCGCGGCCGCGAAGCGAAATGCTGCCCGACCCGATCGTACCGGATTTTACCTCAGGGGCCCAGACTAGGTCGGATGAACCACAGTTTGTGCATTTCGGAGCCACGTTCTCAACTTCCCGGTATCCGATGATAGGGTCCGCTGGGGGATTAAGTATTTGCCGCCAGTCCCGGCACAATCGCCTTCTACTCGAAGCCGCTTCTCGCGGCGCCGTGGCTCCCCTTGTCATCGCCCGCATCACGGTCGCGCTCGACGGCTCGCCGTACGCCGACCATGCGTTGAACTTCGCGATCGATCTGGCCAAGCGGTACGCGGCCGCGCTCACGATCATCGCCGTGGCGCCCATGGTGCCGTTGTACCTCTCGTCCACCGAGCCCTGGGCTCCGACCGAGATGCCCGAAGGGGAGGTCAAGTTCTACCGGGGACTCGTCGATTCCGGAGTCGCCCGAGCCCAGGCCGAGGGCCTCGCGGGCGTCACCGGTGTCTGCCTCGAGGGCCACGTGGTCGACGAGATCGTCGCGCACTTGGAATCACACCCGGCCGACCTGTTGGTCCTGGGCTCCCGGGGCCTCTCGGCGGCGAAGCGGCTTTTACTGGGCAGCATTTCGGACGCGGTGTCGCACCACGTGGGATGCCCGGTGCTTATCGTCCGGGGGCTCCCGCCCGGGGTTCCACCGCCGGGGGCTATGCAGCCGCCATCCGTGTGATCGACACTCGCGACGGCGACGGGAGCTTGTGGGAGGCTTTCCGGAGCGCTTCCTTGGCGTCCTCGATGTGTTCCTCCGAGGTGTACACCGTCATCAGTTCGGCACCGATCTGGGCCCGAACGGCGTGACCCACCGGCTTTCCGAAGGCCCGCCGCATCCCGTCCGAGATACGATCGGCTCCCGCGCCGGTCGCCATCTTGTGCTCGCGCAAAATCTGATGGGGGAACCGTCGCACCTTGAGGTGGTACCCGTTCGGGGCTTGCTTCTCCATGACCCGTACCGCGCTGATCCGGGCCGCTTCGAGCGCGATATCCCGGACCTGGGCGGCCTCGTCGATGGCCAGGGTGACGTGGACGTTGAATTCCTGACGCAGGTTGCCGGTGTCGAATTGCGTGACGCGGCAATTGGGAATGCCGCCCATGTACTCCTGCCGGGTGTACACCTGGCCCTCGATCTTCCGGTACATCCGGGCCGGCTTACGCGTCATGGGAGTCGCTGCGAGTCGGGAGGGTTCTAAAGCCTTTGGCCTGGGGCCCGACCGTCTCGGTGCGGGGTCCTCGACATCCCGGTCGCGCGAGGCGACTCACGAGCTGGCCGGGGGGCCGCGCAACACTCGGGCACCCTGAGTGGCTAACGGGACCTCTCCCGTCCGAAGTCCAAGACGGGTCAACTGCGCCACCAGGCGGGCGCGACCTCGGGCCGTTCGCGGCACGGCGAACAGGCTGCGGCCGAACATCGCCTGAGCGACTCGGGTGTCGCCGGTACGTAGCGCACGGACACGGCGAAGCAAGGACGGCGGTCCAAGCCGAAGCGAGTCGGTGAACCGTTCTGACTCCTCAAGAAATATCGACAGGGTTGGGCGGCACCGCAGACGGGCGAGTCCCGACCCCGCCGCGCGCTCGACGCGGGCGAGGAATCGTGGATTACCCAGGAGCATCGGGCTCGGAATTGCCGACCCGGCCACGATGACGAAAACCGTCGCCGCGGTGGGGTAATGCGTCACGCGGCCGCGAGGCGGGATGCCGGGACGCTGACGGAGCTCCATTCCGCCGCCGAGAATGGCGGAAACACCGCCGAGCCCTCCCCCGCCGTACAGGTCGGCGAGGTGCGCGGTCTCTACGGCCACCTGCCGCGAAACGCCCATCGCCGTCGCAACCGCGAGACCGGTGGCCAGCGCGCCCGCGGCGCTCATGCCGAATCCTTGTCCGATCGGTAACTCATGGCGGAGCCGGACGCTCAAACGGCCGGGGCGGCGCGCCAAGAGTCGACGGGCGACCTCCTCGGAGATTGGCAGCGGTCCCGTGATGTCAGACCGGAGCGTGAGGGCCGAACGGTCCGAGGGTCGCCACGTCGCGCCGGCGAGCACCCCGGCCTCCAAGACGAGACCGGCACCGACCGAGCCTCGAGCTCGGGGATCGCGCGCGCCGAGCGCGGGAGAAAAAATACCCGTCAGGTGCGCAGGAGCGAAGGCCCACATGGTTCGGCTGGAACGCGGGGCGGCCACTTCCGACAGACCTCCAGACTGGGCCTTAAAGCCCGTGACAGGCGTACCCGCGCCCATCACCTCCGCCGAATCCGCGAGGACTTGACGAGGGCAGTGAGTAGTGCAACGGAACGCAAAGAGGTATAATCCTCGAGGGGCTAGAAGACACTGGTCTCTTCTCGGAGACGTGTAACCGGATGGCGGATACCGAACCTGCGCCGCAGAACGCTGACTTCGACCGCGTGAACTTCCTCGAACTTCGGAACAGCCAATTGGCCGAGGCGATCAAGCGCGTCGAGAGCGAACGCCACTACATGGAAGCCGAGATCCTCCGGCTGCAGCGTGAGGTCAAGCGGCTCAAGACCGAACTCGACCGGCTGCGCTACCCCCCGCTCATCGTCGGGAGCGTCCGAGACATCCTGACCGATGGTCGCGTCGTGGTCAAGTCGTCGACGGGACCCGACTTCGTGGTCAACTCCGCGGAGAACGTGGAACACGACAAGCTCTCCGTCGGCTGTCGCGTGGCGCTCAACAAACAGACCCTGGCCGTCATGGGGGTGCTGCCCGCGTCCGTGGATCCGCTTGTCACGGCCAGTGAGATCGTCGAGAAGCCCACCGTCACCTACACCGATATCGGCGGGCTCAACGACCAGATTCGCGATGTCCGGGAGGCCGTGGAGTACCCGCTCCTCCGGACCGAGCTGTACAAGAAAGTCGGCGTCGAGCCGCCGAAGGGCGTGCTGCTCATCGGACCCCCCGGGACCGGCAAGACGATGATCGCCAAGGCCGTCGCGCACCACACCCATGCGACGTTCATCCGCCTCGTGGGCAGCGAGCTCGTCCAGAAGTACATCGGCGAAGGCGCCCGGCTCGTGCGGGAGTTGTTCCAGTTGGCCCGGGAGAAATCCCCCACCGTGATCTTCATCGACGAGATTGACTCGATCGGTGCGAAGCGACTAGAAGTCGCCACCAGCGGCGACCGGGAGGTCCAGCGGACGCTGATGCAGTTGCTCGCCGAGATGGACGGCTTCGAACCGCTCGCGAACACCAAGATCATCGCGGCGACCAACCGCCCCGATATCCTGGATGAGGCGCTCCTGCGGCCCGGCCGGTTCGACCGGATCATCGAGATCCCCGTGCCCTCCTATCAAGGCCGGGCCGAGATCTTCCGGATCCACTCCGCGGGGATGGCCATCAAGGACACGGTGGACTTCGACGCCTTGGCGACTCGCACCGACGGCGCCACCGGCGCCGACATCAAGTCGATCTGCACCGAAGCCGGAATGTTCGCGATCCGCGAGGAACGCGAGTACGTGACCGCCGCCGACTTCGAACGCGCCGTCGAAAAGGTCGTGGGCGAGGAAGAGCTCCGCAAGGAGTCTGTCACGATGTTCGCCTAAGGGCGAGCGCCCGGAGCGGGGCCGTCAGGTTCCGCTGAAGAATTCGACGCGTCCGCAATGGGGGCACCACTGCATCTCGAGCAGGATCACGTTCTCGCTCTGTCCCGGCAGCCCCCCGGTGCGGAATGGGTGGCGGCCCTGAAAGACGAGCGGGCTTCGGCAGCTCGAACAGTTCCGTTCACTCGAGGCGGGCTTGACCGCCTCCTCCATCAGGCGGGGCGCGGGGGGAAGTGTCACGGCGAAGAAGAGGCGGTCGAGGGCGTATCAAGTTTCACTTCCTTGAGAATCGCTCGGGCGACCATCCGAGGGCCGGGAGCGGCGGACAGGTCGGCGAGCCAGACCGGGTCGCCCGGGTCGGCGACCACGGGGCGGTCGCTCGCCAGCTCGATTCGTTCCGGCGTGGCTGACAGGATCCGGCCCGGGACCAGCTGCAACCCGACGAGGAACTGCAATTGCGCGCCGGGATCGACCCGGCCCCGATAGTATCGCGAATCCTGGCGGTTCTCCAGCCGGAACCGGTCGCCGATGGTGCGGCCTCCCGCCGGGGCCAGTATCTGGCCCCGGGAGACCTCGTCGGCGTCGACGCCCTTGAGCGCCACTCCCACCCGGGTGCCGCGAACCGCCTCCCGCACGTCCACGTCCTGGGACTGGATCGACCGGACCTCCACCTCCTTCTCCGTCGGCCAGAGGCGCAATCGGTCGTGGGCATGGAGCGTCCCCCGCTGGACAAATCCCAATCCCACCGTGCCGACCCCCTTGACGGGGAAGGCGTGGTCCAGACGGACTGAGACCGGGCCGTCGGGAACCGGGGGAGGGTTCCACACGAGCAGTTCCTCCCGGAGGTGAGGCACGTCCAGGGCTTCGAGCGGCGCGGTATCGAAACGGCTCCCCTTGAGGACGCGGCGAACTTCGGCGTCGCCGACCCCTGGGCTCAGGTAGATCCCGACCGGCGTGTCGAAGAGATCGAGGGTCGCGATACTCTCGGCGAACGCTCGGTCGAGACCGGCCACGACCAGGACCACCCGGTCGGCGAGTGCGATCGAGTAGAGCAGGGAGGGAAACTTTTCGGGAAACTGCGACGGCTCGACGGTGGTCAGCACCTGCCCGTCGCGGACGAGGTTGTAGAGCGAGACATCGCTCGAGGTGCCTTTGCGTCCCAGTTCCTTACCCAGGTCGGGGGCGCCCAGCACTGCAACGACGGCGGTCAACGCAGCCCCTGCTACCCGCCCTTGGTGGAGCCCTTGGCCGCCGAAGCCGTCAGTTGGATTTCTCCACTCTTGACTCCGACTGAGATCGTCGAGCCGTCGCGGATCTCCCCCCCGAGGAGCCGGGTCGTGAGAGGGTCTACGACCAGGCGCTGGACCGTGCGCCGCAAGGGGCGGGCACCAAATTGCGGGTCGTATCCCGTTTGGGCGAGCAGCTTCCGGGCCTCATCCGTCGCCTTGAGCTGGATCCGCCGGGCCCGGAGCCGCTCGCCGACCAGGTCGAGCTGCAGGTCGACGATCCGCAAGATGTCGGCTTCGGTGAGGTTATGGAAGATCACGACGTCGTCCAGTCGGTTTAGGAACTCCGGGCGGAAGTGGGCCCGGAGCGACGTCTCCACGACTCGCCGGCGATCCTCGTCGGTCTTCGCCTCCGCGAGGAGGTCCGTGCCGAGGTTGCTGGTCATGATCACGAGGGCGTTCCGGAAATCGACGGTGCGTCCCTGGCCGTCCGTGAGTCGCCCATCGTCGAGCAGCTGGAGAAGCACGTTGACGACGTCGGAGTGGGCCTTCTCGATCTCATCGAAGAGGATCACCGTGTAGGGGCGGGTCCGGACCGCCTCCGTCAGCTGGCCCCCCTCCTCGTACCCGACGTACCCCGGAGGGGCCCCGATGAGGCGCGCCACGGTGTGCTTCTCCATGTATTCGCTCATGTCGATCCGGACGAGCGCCTTGTCCGAGTGGAACAGGAACTCGGCGAGCGCCTTCGCCAGCTCGGTCTTGCCGACGCCTGTGGGTCCGATGAATAGGAACGAGCCCATCGGTCGGTTCGGGTCGGCGAGCCCGGACCGGGACCGACGGACGGCGCGGGCGACCAAATCGACCGCTTCGTCCTGCCCGATCACGCGCTTCTTGAGCTCCTCTTCGAGGTGCAACAACCGCTGGGTCTCCCCTTCGAGCATGCGCGAGACCGGAACGCCGCTCCACTTGGCGACGACCCGGGCCACATCCTCCTCGTCCACCTCTTCCCGAAGCAGGGTTTCGCCTTGGGACGGCTTCAGAGCCTGATTCTTGGCTTCCAGCTTCCGTTGAAGCTCGGGGATCTCCCCGTATCGGAGTCGAGCCGCTCTTTCGAGGTCCCCGGCCCGCTCGGCCTCTTCGGCTTCCACCCGGAGTTTATCGAGCTTCTCCCGGAGGGCACGGAGTTCCTGAACCTGCCCCCGTTCCCTGCTCCAGCGCGCGGTGAGCGAGGACTCGCGCTCCTTGAGATCGGCGAGTTCCTTCTCGAGTGCCTTCAACCGCTCTTTCGAGGCCGAATCGGTCTCGCGCTTCAACGCCGCTCGTTCGATCTCGAGCTGTCGGATCCGCCGGGTCAGCTGATCGAGCTCTGGGGGCCGAGAGTCGAGTCCGAGACGAACGCCGGAGGCCGCTTCGTCGATGGCGTCGATCGCCTTGTCCGGGAGCCGTCGGTCGGGGAGATACCGCGCGGTCAGCGTAGCCGCCGCGACGAGCGCCGCATCGTGGATTCTGACCCCGTGGTGAAGCTCGTACCGCTCCTTGAGTCCGCGGAGGATGGAGATCGTATCCTCCACGTTTGGCTCCTGCACGAGGACAGGCTGAAACCGGCGCTCCAGCGCAGCGTCCTTCTCAATGTACTTGCGGTACTCCTGGGTCGTTGTCGCCCCGATGGCGTGGAGCACGCCGCGGGCGAGGGCCGGTTTGAGCAGATTGGAAGCGTCCATCGCGCCGCCCTCCGTGGCACCCGCGTGGACCAGGGTGTGGAGCTCGTCGATGAACAGGATGACCTTCCCCTCGGAACGTTCGATCTCTGCCAGCACCGCCTTCAGGCGTTCCTCGAACTCTCCCCGGAACTTGGCGCCGGCGAGGAGCGAGCCCAAGTCCAAGGAGATGACGCGTTTGTCTTTGAGCGACTCCGGGACGTCCCCCGAGGCGACCCGCAGCGCCAGGCCCTCCACGATCGCTGTCTTTCCGACGCCAGGGTCGCCGATGAGCACCGGGTTGTTCTTGGTGCGTCGCGAGAGGATCTGGATGACGCGACGGATCTCTTCGTCGCGGCCGATGACCGGGTCGAGCTTGTGCTGACGCGCCAGCTGAGTCAGGTCGCGGCCGTACTTTTCGAGGGCCTGGTACTTCGCCTCTTCCTGCCGGTCGTTGACCGATCGACCGGCTCCTCGAAGAGTCTCGATCGCCGCCTTCAGGGCGGCCGGTCGGACCCCGTTCTGCTCCAACAGTTCCCGGGCCGGCGAGGGGGCTTCCGCCAACCCGAGGAGAAGATTCTCGACGCTGACGTACCGGTCGTGGCGGGCCTCTGCTTCCTTCTCCGCCTTATCGAGAGCCGCGGAGAGCGGACGCGAAATGTACTGGTCGGCGGGAGCGATCCGGTCGGCGGTCGGCATCTTCGACAGTCGCTGCTCGAGCTCCTGGGCCAACTCCTCCGGTTTGACGCCGAGCTGAATCAGCAGCTCCCGGGCGGTGCCCCCCTCTTCGGCGGTCAAGGCAAGCAGGAGGTGCTCGGGCTCGACGGCGGGGTGTCGCAGCTCGGACGCCCGGGAAAAAGCGCGTTCGAGAGCGGACCGAGCCGCGTCCGTGAGCCGTTCAAGCTTCATCGGAAAGTTCTGACGCAGAATCGATATAAGTCGACCGCGGCTCCTTCACCCTAGTGGCCGATCTCCGCACGACGATAGCGGGACTCACATTTCGAAACCCGCTATGGTTGGCATCCGGGATCTGGGGAGAGAGCGGAAATTCGCTCAAAGGCGCCTGGGAGGCCGGCGCCGGCGGCGTGGTCACCAAGTCCATCGGTAGCGAGCCCCGCCTCGGCTACCCCAACCCCACGATCGAGACCTACGAAAAGTGGGGGATGCTGAACGCAATGGGGCTTCCGAATCCGGGAATCGAAGAGTATCCTCAGGAAATCGACATCGCGCGAAGGGCCGGCGCCGCCGTCATCGGCTCGGTGTTCGGCGCCGACGCGGACGAGTTTGCCACCTTGGCCGGGCGGATGGAATCCACCGGCGTGATCGCGCTCGAACTCAATCTGAGCTGCCCACATGCGAAAGGGCTCGGCTCGGAGATTGGGCAGGATCCTGACCAGGTCCGGGAAGTGGTCGCCGCGGTCAAACGGGCGGTCAAGATCCCGGTGATCGCCAAGATCACGCCGAACCACTACGATGTGGCCTCCCTCGCCGAGGCGGCGGAGTCCGCTGGCGCGGACGCGGTGAGTGCCATCAACACCCTCCGGGCTCTCGCGATCGATGTCCAACTCCGGCGGCCGGTGCTGGCCCACGGTATTGGAGGCTTGAGCGGCCCCGCCATCAGGCCGGTGGGACTCGCTTGCGTCTGGCAGATCTACGAACGAGTGAAGATCCCGATCGTGGGTGTGGGAGGGATCGAGCGTGCCGACGACGTGCTGGAGTACGTCCTGGCCGGTGCTCGGGCCGTGGAGTTGGGCACCGCCGTGGCCTTCGAGGGAATCGGTGTTTTCACGCGAATCGTGAAGGAACTCTCGGAACGGCTCGACGTGCTCCAGGTGGCCCGCTTGGAGGACCTCGTTGGCGCCGCCCACACCAAGCACGCTGCGCTCTGAAAACGCCGGGGGGACCCCGAGAGGTTTTAACCCGGGGACGGTGTGAATCTCGTGCGCACAATCACCGAGGTCTCCGAGCGTATTGTCGAGACCCCGAGCACGGTTACTCTGCGCTTCCGTTACACCCCGTCGGCCGCCCCCGGTCAGTTCGTGATGATCTGGCTGCCGGGCGATGACGAACTCCCGATGTCGCTTTCGTACACGGGCGATCCGAAAGGCGTGACCATCAAGGCGATGGGGAGGACGTCTCGAGCGGCACTTTCGATTCCCAAGGGAACCCTCGTGGGGATCCGGGGGCCGTACGGCAACCGGTTCAACCTGAGTCCCCACCGGATTCTTCTTGTGGGCGGGGGGTCCGGCACCGCGGTGCTCGCCCCGGCGGCGGAGATGGCCGCCCAAGAAGGGAGTCGGATCGTGGCCGCCCTCGGCGCCACGACCGGACCCGAGCTTCTGTTCGTGGACCGGCTGAAGACGTTCGCGGAATCCGTCGAGGTCGCCACCGATGATGGATCCGTGGGTCACCACGGCTACGTGACAGACCTAAGTCGACGGCTGTTGGCTACACGGCCGTTCGACGCCGTGTGGACCTGCGGGCCGGAAGTGATGATGCGGAAAGTGATTGCGGCCGCTGAGGACCACCGGGTCCCCGTGTTCTGTTCGATGGAACGACAGATGAAGTGCGCGATGGGGATGTGCGACGCCTGCGCCCTCGGTCCGTACCACGTCTGCACGGACGGGCCGGTCTTCGCCGCCGACCGACTGACCGTGCTCCGCGAATTCGGACGTACCAAACGCGACAGCTCGGGCCGAAGGGTACCCCTATGATTGGGCCGAGTAGTGCTCTTCAGCGCCTCGTCAGCTTCCACGGGGCTGTGTTTCAGCATCTCCCGGTCGTAGACTTTAACTTGGAATTCAGTTACCCGCGCGGGAACCGCCCGTGAAAGTTCTCGTTGTAAGCGGCGGAGTGATTTCCGGCCTCGGGAAGGGGATCACTACCGCCTCGCTCGCCCGTCTGCTCAAGGCCCGAGGCATCTCGGTTACGGTCCTCAAGATCGACCCGTACCTCAACGTGGACGCGGGAACGATGAACCCCTACCAGCACGGCGAGGTCTTCGTACTCGACGACGGCACCGAAGTCGACCTGGACCTCGGCAACTACGAACGGTTTCTCGGGCAGAGCCTGACCGGGAGCCATAACATCACGACCGGCAAGGTCTACCGCGCCGTTATCGACAAGGAGCGCCGCGGCGACTACCTTGGAACGACGGTGCAGATCATCCCTCACATCACCGGCGAGATCAAACGCCAGATCCGAGAGGTTGCCCAGACCACCGGCGCCGACGTCGTGCTGGTCGAGGTGGGCGGAACGGTCGGGGACATCGAATCGATGCCGTTCCTCGAGGCGCTCCGGGAGCTTTCCTACGAGCTCGGGGAGGGTCACATGGCCTTCGTGCACACCACGCTGGTGCCGGTCGCCGGACCCGTCGGCGAGCCGAAGACCAAACCAACCCAGCACTCCGTCCGGGAACTCCGGGCCATCGGGATCCGGCCCTCGATCATCGTCGCGCGCGCCTCTGTGCCGCTTACTCCCGAGATCAAGGCGAAGATCTCCCTCTTCTGCGACGTGCCCCCGGAGGCCGTCATCTCCGTTCCGGACCAGCAGGTCATCTACGAAGTCCCGCTGGTCCTCGAGGCCCAGGGAGTTGGCCAGCTCCTTTCGAAGCAGCTCAAGTTGCCGGACCGGCCCCCGGACTACGGCCGATGGAAAGAATTCCTCTCGACCTACCGCGCTAACAAAGGGAGCCTCGACATCGCCTTCGTCGGCAAGTACACGGAGCTCAAGGACGCGTACCTCTCCCACATCGAAGCTTTCCATCACGTCCAGGGGAACCTCGGGCACTCGATCCAGCTCAACTGGTACGATTCCGAGGACTTGCCGCGCGACTCCGCGGCGCTCGCACGTTTGCGCCGGGCGGACGCGATTCTCGTGGCACCCGGGTTCGGTTCCCGGGGCGTCGACGGCAAGATCCGAGCCGTCGAGACCGCTCGGACGCTCGGGATCCCGTTCCTCGGCGTGTGCTTTGGATTCCAACTCGCGGTCGTCGAGTTCGCCCGTAACGTTCTGGGCCTTCCCCATGCCAATACGACCGAAGTAGACCCCCATACTCCCGACCCCCTCGTCTGCCTCCTTGAGGAGCAGAAGGGGGTCGCCGACCTGGGCGGAACCATGCGATTGGGCGCCCAGCGTGTCGAGCTCGTGACCGGGAGCAAGATCGCCGAGATCTACGGCCGGACCGAGATCTGGGAGCGGCACCGGCATCGGTACGAGATCAATCCCGTCTACCTGGACCGGATGGCCCAGCAAGGCCTGGTCGTGACCGGGCGCTCCGTGGACGGTCGAGTCGAGTCCCTCGAGGTTCCGGCGCATCCGTTCTTCCTCGGCGTCCAGTACCACCCCGAGCTCCTCTCCCGGCCCGAGACGCCCCACCCGCTCTACATGGCCCTCGTGCGGGCGGCGCTCGCGCGCAAGGAGGTGGCCGCTTCTGTCGCCCCCGCGGCGGCTCGCGCGTGAACTCCCGGCCCTCGCCGGATCTCCTGTCCGGATCGCCGGGCATCTGCAGGACTATCGCGCACTCGGGGGCGTGGCCTTCGCCCTCGTCCGCGATGGATCGGGCATCGCCCAGGTCACGCTCAAGAAGGAGGCTACTGACCCCGCGCTGTTCACCCTCTTCGCCTCGACGCCCCGGGAATCCGTGATCCAAGTCGACGGCACGGTTCAGACCTCTCCCAAGGCCCAGCGTGGTGTGGAAGTGATTCCCTCCCGCGTCGAGGTCCTGTCCCAGTCCGAAGTTCCACTCCCCCTGGGGGTTGCCGACAAGGTGGGAGCCGAGCTCGACACGCGGCTCAACCACCGGGTCATCGACCTGCGGAAGCCGGCCATCCGGGCGATCTTCGAATTGAGAACCGCGATCCTCGAGGGATTGAGACAGTCGTTCCTCTCCCGAGGGTTCCTCGAGGTCGAGACCCCCAAACTCCTCCGGCAGGGCGCCGAGGGCGGCGCCACGATGTTCTCGGTCGACTACTTCGACACCCCGGCCTACCTCGCCCAGAGCCCGCAGCTGTACAAGCAGATGCTCATGAGCGCCGGCTTCGAGCGGGTCTTTGAGATCGCTCCGGCGTTCCGGGCCGAGCCGTCGGATACGTACCGACATTTGACGGAATTCACCAGTGTCGATGGGGAGGTGGCGTACATCCACGACGCCGACGACGTTCGACAATTGCTGGAGGCCGTGGTCGCCGACACACTTGCGACGGCCCGGACACGGCTTGAATCGGCGGGCAACCCGTTCGCCGAGAAACTGCCCGTGGCCAACCCGCCCTTTCCCCGCATCCCATTCACCGAATGCGAAGAGCTCCTCGGACGCCCCGGCGCCGAGAAGGAATTCGGGTCCGAGGACGAGAAGCGGCTAGGGGAGATCATTGTCGAGCGGCATGGGAATCCGTTCTACTTCCTGACGGATTTTCCGACCTCCACCAAGATCCAGACGTTCTACGCTCACCGATTTGACGAGCGCCCTCAGTTCGTCGACTACTTCGACCTCGACTACCGGGGACTGGAGCTCGCCAGCGGCGGTCGACGGGAGCACCGGCTCGACCATCTCATGAACAACGTTCGAGCCGCCGGCGTGGACCCGGTTACCCTGGAGAGTTACCTCGAGGCGTTCCGATTCGGGATGCCGCCCCACGGGGGGTGGGGATTCGGCCTCGACCGCTTCATTCAGGTGCTCGCCGAGCTCCCCAATATCCGGGAGTCACGGCTATTTCCTAGAGACCGTTATCGCCTGACCCCCTGAACCGCAGGAGTTGATTAACGATGGTTACGTCACCTCGGGTGCTCACCTCCACGGGAGAGCTCACCGGCCGTTGGGCCGCCGTCTTCGAAGAGGCCGGAGTGCGGCCCCGGGTGATGGAACTGGCGAGTCGGTTCCCGGAGGACCGCTCCCTTGAGATCCCTTTCTCCGCCATCGAAACCGCCGACACCGCGCTCGCCGACGAGATCCTGGTCCGCCCCGAAGAGGTGCTCGACTCCGGTGCACGGGCCATGCGGGAACTCCTTCCGGTGATGGGGCCGGAGGCCCAGGGACTCCGCCTTCGGGTGACCGGTCTCCCCCCCACCGCCCACCGAGTCATTCGAGAAATCCGAGAGACCGACCTGAATCGGTTTATCGCCATCGACGGGATAGTCCGAAAGGCCACCGAGGTCCGCCCGCAGATCAAGGACGCCGTCTTCTCCTGCGCCGCGTGCCGGGCGGAGGTTCATGAGCTTCAGGACGAGACGAGCCCCATTTTCCGCGAACCGATCGAGTGCTACACCGCGCAGGGGGGTTGCGGCAAGCCCGCAAGCCGCACTCGGTTCAGGCTCTTACCGGAAAAATCCCTCTACCTTGACTCGCAGCGAATCGAAATCCAGGAGAATCCGGAGAGCCTCAAGGGAGGTGCCCATCCTCAGGGTCTCTCGGTCTTGCTGACCGAGGATCTCACCGGTCGGGTCATCCCGGGCAATCGCGTGATCGCCGTCGGGACCCTCAAGTCGCTCCAAAGGGCCACCGCGTCCCGGACAGGGGTAATCCGGTCCACTACCTTCGACTTGATCCTGCTCGGAAATTCGCTCGAGTCCCACCAGCGAGAGTACGCCGAGATTGAGGTCTCCGAGGAGGAGCTTCAGGAGATTCTGCGCTGGCAAGGCGACCCGACCGTCGTCGACCGGATCGTGGCGTCCCTCGCGCCGACCATCAAGGGCATGGAGGAAGAGAAGGAGGCCATCGCGCTCCAATTGTTCGGTGGGGTGGAGAAGCGACAGCCCGACGGAATCAGGATCCGCGGCGACGTCCACATTTTATTGGTCGGGGATCCTGGAACTGCGAAGTCACAACTTCTGCGCTACATTGCCGACGTGGCTCCGCGCGGAATCTACACGAGCGGCAAGGGGGCCACGGCGGCCGGTCTTACCGCCGCCGCCGTGAAGGACGACTTCGCCGGAGGCCGCTGGGTGCTCGAGGCGGGGATGCTCGTACTCGCCGATGGCGGCGTGGCAGTCATCGACGAGCTCGACAAGATGACCCCGGAAGACTCGTCGGCGATGCACGAAGTCATGGAGCAGCAACAATGTTCAATTTCGAAGGCCGGTATCACGGCGACGTTGAACGCACGTTGCACCATTCTCGCCGCGGCAAATCCGCGGTTCGGCCGTTTCACCCCCGACCGGAGCTTTGCGGAACAGGTGAACCTCCCCCCTACCCTGCTTTCGCGCTTCGACGTCATCTACTCGATTTTTGACAAGCCGGATCGCCAGCGGGATCGGTTGCTGGCAAACCGCATTCTCGAGTCCCACCGGGCGGGTGAGGCCCGTGAGCTCGGTGCGGAACTGTCCGAGTCCCCTTCCGGCGGTGCTCCGTTTCCGCCGGACTTTCTCCGAAAGTACATCTCGTACACGCCCGACGGACATTTCGCCCTGTGCTCTCCCCCGAGGCCCTCTCCGCGATCGAGGACTACTACGTCCAGGTCCGCAAGCAGGGGGAGGATCCCAACGCGCCGGTCCCGATCACCGCCCGGCAGTTGGAGGCCCTTGTCCGGCTGAGTGAAGCATCGGCGAAGGCGCGACTCTCGAACGTGGTGACGATCGATGATGCGAACCGTGCGATCAAGATCGTTACGAGCTTCCTGGCGCGGGTCGCGACCTCCGAGGGGCAGATTGACATAGACACGGTGACGACGGGCGTGAGCCACAGTCAGCGCGAGCGCATGGACATGCTCTACGAGCTCATGCGGAAACTCCAGGCGGAGAAGGGGTACTTCTCGCTGGAGGAGCTGCGCACGGAGGCCGAGCATGCGGGCGTGCCGCCGAGCCGGACGGACGCCCTCTTCTACTCGCTACGGAACCAGGGCGAAGTGGCCGAGCGCCGGCCCAACCAATGGCAGCTCATCCGGTTCTGAGCCCCCTCGTGCGCCACGCAGTCGGTATAAGCTCGGCCGCCGGTTCCTGAGAGGTTTCGACCGTGGACGATGGAAACTCTGAGGTGGTCATGCGGGTCCACCGGGTCCGCCGGGAGGTCGTCGTCGCGGCCTGTGACGCCGAATTGCTCGGGCGCGAACTGCCCCTCGGAGCCACGGGGAAGGTGAAGGTCTCCCCCCACTTCTACGGCGAGCGGAAAGTGCTTCGAGAGGAACTGGTCTGGGCGATCCAACACGGGACCATCGTAAACCTGCTGGGCCCCCGAGTGTGCAAGATCGCCCAGGAAGAGGGGTTTCTCGCCGCCGACCATACGGGCACGCTGGGGGGGGTTCCCCATGCCGAGATCGTCAATTTCAATCCCTGAAACCCCGACCGACGGCCCGCCGGCCGACGGCGAGTTCTGCGTCGTCTGTGGACGGACCGGGCTCCCGTTAACCGACGGGGTCTGCGCCGACTGTGAGGCCAAGCGTCGCACGCTCGTATCGGTCCAACCGCATGCCACCGTTGTCCTCTGCCCGACCTGCGGTGCCCGGGAGGTCAAGAAGCACTGGGAGCGGTCGGGGACCTCGGCCCTCCTCGGCGCGGAAGACCTGACCCCCTTCCTCCTTCCGGATGCAGAGGTGGCCATTCGCCGGATCGAATGGCAGGAGACCGGTACCAATCCGATGCTCAAGAACATCCACGGCGATGTGCACGTCCGGTTCCGCGGCCTTGAGCGGGTCGTTCCGGTCGAGTTCCAGGGCCATATCGTCCATCGCACCTGTCCCGACTGTAGCCGCCGATCCGGACACTACTACACGGCCCTTCTCCAGCTCCGGGGGCCCGAAGAGGGTTCCAAGCGGAAGGCGCCCGAACTCCGGGACCGCCTCGCGGAGATCTGGGATGCGACCATGCCTTCGGCCCGGGCGGACTGGAAGGGGCACCATTCCTGGACCGAGAAACGGCCCGAGGGCTGGGACCATTACTTCACGGAAACGATGGCGGCCCGCAACATGGCCAAGCTGTTCAAGGACCGGTTCGGCGCCGAGATCAAGGAATCGGCGACCCTCTACGGTCGGAAGGACGGCCAGGATCTCTACCGCGTGACCTTCGCGGTGCGGTTGCCGGTGCATCTCCATGGCGATTACTACGTCGATCGGGGACGCCTGTTTCGGCTCGATCGGCCGTCGGCACGGGGTGGGTTCGAGATGAGCTCCGCTGCCTCAGGCCAGGTCGAGCACTGGCCGGCCGCGATGATCGAGAAGGCCCGATGGGTCGGCGGACCCGAGAAAAAACAACCCCTTCCGCTCCGACGTGCTCCCGACGGAGTGCTCGAGGGCCAGCACCCGGTTTCGGCGGAATGGGTCATCGTGCGCGGGGAACCCACCGCCGTGCTCGAAGGGTCCGCGGACCTGGTCGTGGACGGCGAACACCTCTGGTACGTCGCGCCACGCGTTCGCCGGCGTCCTCTCGAACGGCATCCTTAAGAACGGTTCCCCGCCTTTCGCGGCCTGTCGACACGGGTGGAATCCGGTCATGATGAAGCGAAGTGGAATACTGCGACGGCATCACGGGGACGAAACGCTAGAAGAGGGAAGCTTCCTGGACTTGGGCTCGATGGAGTTCGAGGACGAGGCCGAGGGCCTCGCCGGGGCGCGCGGAACGGTCCGCATGGCGGAGATCCTCCGTTTTGACGACCTGCACAACGCGACCAAGCTCGCCTACCAGGGCGACGTGGTCCTGATTGATTATACGTCAGTCTCGAACGACCAGATGACCCTCAAGCGCATGAGTGCGGACCTCAAGAATGTCGCCAAGGACATCGGCGGCGACGTGGCCGGTATCGCTAAGAACCTCATCTGTCTCACACCCGCGGGGATTCGGATCGACCGTCAAAAGGTCCGGGCCGGGTTCTAATCCGGCCCCTGAATCCCCGGAACGGGGATAAGGATGCGATTCGCGCTGGACCGCCGAGAGGCTACTCAGGGAACTGTCGATGCGATTGCCGTAGGGCTGCCGGAACGCGCCGAGAAAGAGGATGCGTTCCCTCGCGCCCTGGCCCGGGAGGATGCGGCCTTTGGAAAGCTCCTCACCGCCGCCTGGGACCGACGCGAGATCCGCGGCAAGCGCAAGGAGGTCACGGTCTTTCATCGCCCGGACGGGAAAGGTCGCCTGCTTGTCGTGGGCCTCGGCGCTCGCACGCTGGTCGACGCGGAGACGATCCGCAACGCCGCCGCGGAGGTCGTCCGCGCCCTGAAGGGCAAGGGCGCCCGAACGCTCGGCTTCAAGCTCGCCTCGTTCTCCAACGAAAGGATCCCGGCCGAAACGGCCGTGCGCTCCCTCGTCGACGGCGCCGGCCTCGGCGGCTACGAGTTCCTGCGGTACAAGACCTCCCACGAGGGGAAGATCGAGGAAGCGACCATCTACCTGGGGGAAGAAGCGGCCCGCGAGGAAACTCCGCTCCGGAAGGCCATGGAGCAGGAGGAGACCCTCGTCGAGACCGTGCTCTGGACCCGCGACATTGCCAACGTGCCGGCCGACACCGCGACCCCCGAGTGGCTGGCCGAACAGGCCCGCGGACTCGCGAAGGAGTACAACGTCAAGGTCACCGTCTTCGACGAGAAGAAACTCGCCGAGATGAACTGCGGCGGGATCCTGGGCGTCGGGAGCGGAAGCTCCCACCCGCCCCGGATGATCGTCCTCGAGTACGGCGGCGGAGCGCGCAGCGGGAAGACCGTGGCCGTCGTCGGCAAGGGCATCACGTTCGATTCCGGCGGGATCTCCATCAAACCGGCCGCCGGCATGTCGGCGATGAAGTACGACAAATCCGGCGCCTGCGCGGTGCTCGGGGTCGTCCGGGCCGCCGCGGCCCTCAAGGTGCCCCCCCGCGTCATCGGCGTCATGGCCTGTGCCGAGAACCTTCCGGGGCCGACCGCGTACCGGCCCGGGGACGTGCTCCGCACGCACAACGGGAAGACGATCGAAGTCCTCAACACCGACGCGGAGGGACGCGTGGTCCTCTCGGACGCGCTCGGGTACGTTGTCGAGAAGTACCACCCCGACCAGGTGGTCGACATGGCCACCCTCACGGGAGCCTGCGTCGTGGCACTGGGCCCCGATATCGCGGGCCTGATGTCCAACGATGACGCGCTCGCGCAGTCGCTCGTCGACGCCTCCCACCAGACGGGGGAGTCGATCTGGCGGCTGCCGGTCACCGACACGCACCGCGAGATGATCAAGAGCGAGATCGGGGACGTCAAGAACTCCATCGAGTCGCGCGAGGCCGGCGCGCTCACGGCGGCCGCGTTCCTCGAGAACTTCGTCGGCGGCACGGCCTGGGCGCACCTGGACATTGCGGGGCCCAGTTACAATGAGGGCCCGTCGTCCCGGTTCGTCCCGTCGTACTTCAACCGAGGCGCGACGGCGTTCGGGGTGCGGCTCGTGACCCGCTACCTGATGACGACGCCGCGGTAGGTTCGCGTTCGGGTCGTCCTAGTTCGGAACGACCCGGACACTCTCGCCGCCGTGTCGGGTGGACCGGGGCCGGACCTCGCAGAAGAGCGGGGTGTGGTAGCCGCCCCCCGTCACGAGCGCGGTGCCCACGGGAAGTCCCTGGATCATCTCGGTCATGCCCGGCGTGAGCCCCTCGATCGATTGGGCGATGGCCTTGAGGTCGAGCGGATTCGTGACCTGCAGGATCAGCTGCGTGTTACATTGGGAAAGGACGCTCTTGTCGATCCGCGCCGCACGTTGCGTGACCACGCAGAGCCCGAGGCCGAACTTCCGTCCCTCGCTAGCGATGTTCTTGAGGACCCGGGAGCAACTCGCGGTCCCCTGCTGGGGAGCGAAATTGTGCGCCTCCTCGATGACGAGGAAGAGCGGCGGGACCTTTCCTTTCTTTCGGCTTTCGAACAGGGTGGTGGCGATGCGTCCCACGACCAACTCCTGAACATCGGGGGCGACCCCCCGGAGGTTCACGAGACTGGCCTTGCCCTCCACGACGAGTTCCTGGAGGCTGGTGCCCTGAGGAGCGAGGAGCTTGGTCTGATCCACGTACTCGAGCCGTTCGTGGAGGGTTTCCAGCACCGAACCCTCCCCGCGCTCGGCGGCCCGGATGAGGTCCTTCACGGTGTAATCGGGATTCCCGACCTGAACCTCCTCGAGCAGTTTGCGGAGGGGTCCGAGGAAGTTCTTGACGTTCGTAAGCCCCATGAACACGAGCAGGTCGCGCGGGTCGAGGTGTCGGAGGGAGAACGTCAGCGGTTTCGCGCTTGTGTTGAGCGAGACGTCGGGCGAGAACTCCAGGATCCGGCTCGCGAAACCCTGCGCGTCGACATGGAACCGTTCGCTATGGCCGTTCTTGTCGTTCGCGAAGCGGAGGGAGCCGTACTCTCCGTGAGGGTCGATGATCACGCAGGTGACTTTGTGCCGGAGCAGTTCCTCCACGATGACCCCGAGCAAGTAGCTCTTCCCGCCGCCGGTCTTCGCCAGGACCGACATGTGACGCTGGAACAGCGCGTTGATGTCCAGCTCCACCCGGAGCGAGTGCCCGCGGAGGAGGCCGACGTACGCGCCGGAGTTGGAGTGCTTCTTGAGGCCGAGGACCTCCGCGATGAGGCTCTCCTCGGCCCGGTAGACTTTCGCGCCGGACCGGAAGGGGATCGTGGGAACCTTGACGGGGCCCCCGTCCTCCCGATAGCCGATGACTTGAACAGTGCCGATCAGATTCTCGTGAATCGGGGTATCGGCGCCGTGGCCCAGCGCGTCGGCCCGGTCCATGTCGAGGTCGCTCTTCCGCCGCAGGTTATCGAGTTGGCACAGGACGACCCCGTGCAGCTCGTCCTCGACGGCGAGGTAATCCCCCCGTTCGATGGGGTGGTTGAGGCTGAGGTCGAACCGGCCCAGTCCGACATCGCCGTAGATGCGTCCTACCTCGTCCACGGACCGTTTGAGCGAAGGGACGGCTCATATGCTTGCCGCGGGACAGGAAGCGCCTCCCCACCGCCGGTCCGCTGTTCACCGGCCCTCGAGGGGATTAAGCTTAAATCGCCCCCCTCTGTCGAATGTCGTCCCGGCGGTACTTCTCGATCCCGGGCGGTGACCTTTGGCCGACGTCATCGAAGAACTGGAACGAAAACGCGCAGAGTCGAACGCGCGAGCGGATGAGCACCGCGCGACGCGGGACAATTTCAACGCCCAAGCCCGGGAATGGGCCGAGAAACGGGCCCAGGTCATCGACGAACTGAGGGGGAAGAGTAGCGACGCCCAGGCCCATCGACGCCAGCGGGACGAATTCAACGAACAGGTCAAGGAGGCCAAGCGCCTCCGGGACGAATACAACCGGAAGCTCCAGGAACTCTCCGACCGCGCCATGGAGCTCAAGCGGTCGCGGGCTCCGCGACCCGGCGCTGTGCCGACCTGGAAGCTCCGGAAGGACCTCAAGGAACTCGAGTTCCGCCACATGACCAGTGCCTTGTCGGACGAGAAGGAGAAGGCGCTCATCGCCGAGATGAAACGTCTCGAGCAGCAGATCCGGGACCAGGACGATTCGTTCCGCGCCGACCCCGAGATCAACTTAGTCCTCACCGAAGTCACGGAAGCGAAGAAACTCGCCGAGGAGAACCACGCGCTGGTGGGCCAGCTCGCCGAATCCGCCCAAAAGGAGCACGAGGCGATGGTCACGCTCTACGAACAGGTGGACGACCTTCGGCGACAGGCGGACGAGGTCCAAGCGAAGCTGCTCGAAGTGAAGGCCAAGGCCGACGAGGAGCATCGGGCCCACATCGCCGCCATCGAGGAAGTCCGCGACATCGAAAAGATGCTCCACGCCGCGCGCGGCGGACGGGGTCCGGGCGGGGCGCCCACGGAGCCCCAGGAGCCGGCCAAGGAAGAGGACTTCCTGGCCCGTCTCAAGAAGGGGGAGAAGGTCTCGACCGAGGACCTGCTCCATCTCCAGAAGTCCGGTCACCGCTAAGACCCGGGGCGCCGTATCCGGAGGCATGCCCCTCCGCGCCGTTCTCTGGGACTTCGACGACACGTTGCTCCCCGTGCATACGCTGGAGCGATGGCAGTGGGCGTGGAAGCCTCAGGGACCCCGGCTCAACGAGCGGCACGTTCGGGCGTCGATTCGAGAGGGGTTACGCCATTGGGACCGCCGACGTTGGGAGGGCCTGATGGAAGACGCGCCACCGGCGGATGCATCAGCCTACCACGACGCGCTGAGGGACATGCTCTGGGCCATCGCCGGTCGGCAGCTGCCCGAGGTCGAGACCGAAGCCGTTCTGGCCCGGTTTCCGCGATACCCCGGTCCGATCGAGCCTTACCCCGACGTCCGGCCTTGCCTGGAGGCGCTCAAATCCCGTGGCCTTCGCATGGGGGTCCTGGTCGGCCCTTCAGGACTCCGGGCCCGCGAGTTGTTTGGGCCGTTGCGACTGACCGACCTTCTGCCCCAGATCTTCGGGGAGGGGGCCCAGGATTCCCGGGCCCCGTTGGCCGCTGCGTTCGAGGGGGCCTGCGCCAAGCTCGAGGTGGCACCGGCGGAAACGGCCTTCGTTGGCGACCTTTTTTGGAGCGATGTCCGAGCCGGGGGGCGCGCGGGACTGCGGGGGATCCTTCTGGACCGGAATGACTGGTGGTCTCGAGTCGAGTCGACTCGGATACGGTCCCTCACAGAGCTTCCTGAGAAACTGGCCGCTCCGCCAGAGCCTCCCGCCAGTGAGATGCGGCCCCCCCCTTCCGGTTCGCCGGCCGCCGATGCCGCCTAGGGAGGACGACCAGGTCGTCGGCGGGATAAGGGTTTAATAGCCTCCGAAGGGGTGCGGCGCCGTCGCCATGCGGTTCGTGAAACTCAACCAGGTCGAGTTGCACAAGGTCAATGACCTCTACGAGGGGGTCATGTCCCACGCCTGCCACGGCCTGTTCTTCAAGGAAGGGTCGGTCGTCGGCTCCGACATGGCCGAAGAGGCCCTCAAGGACCGGGCCCATTTCCACGACCGAGCGGCCGAAATATTGAAGGAGCGGGGGTGGATTGAGGGTATTACCTTCCGCGACCAGGAAGTCGCGGTCAAGGGGTCCATCGAGGCAGTCCCTGGAAGCGATATTCCGACCTGCCACCGCCTACGGGGAATCCTTCGCGAGTTGTACGAACGTTTTAAGGGCACCCGCGTTAAGTGTACCGAAGAGGTCTGCGCGAGTCAGAATCAACCCGAGTGCCGTTTTCGTATCGAGGAGATGTAGGGGAATCCGGGGAGCATGATGGCAACTGGTAACGTAGGCGCAGTCATCCGAGACCTGAAAACACGAATCGGCGCCCTGGCAACCGCGCTCGTCTCCCGGGACGGGCTGGTGCTCTACGCCGACGTCCCCGCGGGCGTCTATACCGAGACGTTCGCGATCATGTGCGCCACGATCCTCGGCGCGGCAGCCACCGCCAACACGGAGCTCAACCGTTCCCCGCCCGAGAAGATCGTGATCGAGGGGAACGACTCGAAGACGATCATCGTCGGGAGCGGCAAGAAAGCCCTCCTCGTGGCCGTCGTCGACCAGAGCGTGGACACCACGAAGGTGCTCGCCGAGGTCACGAAGGTCGCCGAGCTCGTCAAGACGGGCTAGCGTCCCCGACCGGTAGGTATCGGGGGTTCCGTGGGCGACTCCACCGCCCCGGCGCCAGAGCGGGGTCCTTCGGGCAAGCGGCTGCTTCGGAACCTCGCCGAAGGAAAGCGGTTCGAGACCTACGTCGAGCAACAGACCCAGGAGATGCGGGTCTGCTTCCTCTGCGACAAGATCTACTATCGGCGGAAGCCGGTGAAGCGCGTGGGTGCCCGCTGGGTCTGCATCGATTGCCTCCGGGCGCTCAAGGAGTCCCTCGAAACGCTCGACCGTTGGGAGCAGCTCTCGACGCTCCGGGACGAGATCGACCAGGACGTTCGCGGGGCCTGGAAGCCGGAACGTTAGGACGTTTCGCGGGACGCACTGTCTCCGGCCGAGCTCGAGGTGCCCGCGGAGCTCCCCATCGGGGGGGCCGGTCCGCTCAACCGTCGGCCCCCCCGGTCAGGACCCGGGTGAAGTAACCGGTGAAGGCCGCTGTCAGCCGGGCCCAGGAGAGAATGCTCCGTTGTCCCGTCAGCAGTCTCCGGTACCGATACTTGCCCCACAGCGTCCCGTGCTTCTCGGTGAGTTGCTTGCGCCCGTAGCCATTCCAGAACGCCTGGTAGAGGAACCGGAGCATCGTGGGACGCATCCGGTGGTAGACCATCGCCTCGGGAACGTAGCGGATCCGGGCCCCCGATTGCACGGCGCGGAGGTTGAGGTCGATGTCCTCGGCGGTGATGAACCGGGGGTCGAACCCACCGAGCTGGAGGAACAGTGCCCGTTCGTACGCGAGATTGCAGGAGGGGAAGGTGACGTCGCTGCCCCCCTGGTAGAGTTCCACCCGTTCAAGGTTGGCCCAGGCCGGGCGTCCCACCGCAATCGTTCGCCCGGCGGCAACCTTCGATTCGGCCAGCCCCCGCCGGAGCTGCGCCAGCCAATCGGAGTCCGCGATGCAGTCGCCGTCGATGAAGACCAGGTGGGCCGCCCGGGCCTGACGGGCCCCCTCGTTGCGTCCAATTCCGCGGGAGCCCGAGTGTTCGAAGACGCGAATGATGCCAGGGTGGGCGTGAGCGTACCGCCCGGCGACGGCTTGGGTCCCATCCCGGGATTCTGCGTCGACGAGGACGATCTCGAAGGGAAGTTGCTGCCGGAGCAAGCTGTCGAAAAGTTCCGGGAGGTGCGGCGCCTCGTTCCGGACGGTGATGACGATCGAGACGAAGGGGGGCGAGTTGGGGGCGCTACTTCCCAAGGTCCATCACGACAACGTCCTTGACCGCGCGCATGCTCTTGAAGGGGAGCACGAGCCGACCCGACGCGTCGGTTTGGAAGAGGCGAGACTCGACATCTTCGCTTGCGGTGACCAGGACGTGGGCGATCCCACCGGTCTGCGTGTCGATGACGAAGTTCTCGATCGCACCCAGAATTTGTCCGTCGTTCGTCATTACGGTCTTGCCACGGAGCTCGGTAAGGAACTTCCTCATGAAGGGGCCCTCTGCGGCGAGATGGCGGGGGTCGCTATTTAACCGTTATTCGGCACACGCAGCGTAAAGTCACGCCGGACGCTGGGAGCGTCGACCCTAGAACTTGACGCGCAGAAATCGTCGAAAACCGGCCCCGATGGCATATTTCATTTCGCAAGCCTTATATCGGAGACTCGGGTCGAGCGGCCTCCCCGTATGCCCGTCACAATTCGCAAGGAAAACCCGGAACTCGCCCGGGTAATTATCGCGCTCAACAAGGCGGCGAAGGCTCACAAAGCCCCTGTCTGGCGCGCCGCGGCGGACCGGCTTTCCCGCCCGCGGCACCAAACATTTCCCCTCAACGTGGGCCACCTGGAGCGGCTCGCCGAGGCGAAGGAAACGATCGTGGTCCCTGGCAAACTTCTCGCGGAAGGCAACCTGACCAAGCCGCTCACCATCGGGGCGATCTCGTACTCAGCGGAGGCTCGGGCGAAGGTGCACGCCGCTGGAGGCACCGCCCTGACCATTTCGGAAGTACTAACGAGCCACCCGGACGGGAAGGGGGTCCGCCTCCTTGCCTGAATCCGCTATGCCCTCCACTGCGACTTCCCCGACGGTCATCGATGTATCCGGTCTGGTCGTCGGCCGCGCCGCAAGCCTGATCGCCCAGCGCCTGCTGGCCGGAGAGCACATCGTGGTCGTCCGGGCTGAGAAGGCAGTGATCACGGGCTCCCGTGCTTCGGTGATCGAGACGTACCGCGCGAACCGGGCCCGGGGGTCGGTTCGGAGCGGGCCACACTTCCCCAGGAACCCGGACCGGATTTTCCGTCGCGCCGTCCGCGGTATGGTCCCTCACCTCAAGACCCGCGGCAAGGAGGCATTCGACCGTCTCACCGTCTACATCGGCTGCCCCGAGGTCTACGCCAAGGTCGCGGCCAGCAGCCTCCCGGATGCCCAGGCCCGGCCCACCCTCCGGACTCCCCTGACCCTTGAAGAAGTATCGCGGCTGCTGGGGGCTCGAGTTTGAAGACCCCACAGGCACTCATCACCACGGGCAAGCGCAAGGCGGCGATGGCCCGTGCGAGCTTCACGAAGGGCATAGGCCGGGTCCACGTCAACCGGCTCCCCCTCGAGATCTACGAACCCGTCTTCGCTCGCGAAAAGATCGCCGAGCCTCTCTTGATGATTGGCGACCGATGGAAGGGCGTCGACATCGACGTGACGCTCTCGGGCGGAGGCATTGCCGGACAGGCGGCCGCGGCGCGTACGGCGATCGCCCGGGGACTCATCAGCTGGCTCAAGGACGAGCAACTCCGCGAGACGTTCAAGCACTACGACCGGAGTCTGGTCGTCAACGACCCCCGGCGAAAGTTGCCCAAGCGGCCCGGCGGTCGCGGCGCTCGGGCGCGCCGGCAGAAGTCGTACCGATGAGCGAGCGGAGGAGCACGCGATGACGCTGATGGTTCCGGTCCGCTGCTTCACCTGCGGCAACGTGATCGGTCACAACTGGGACCAGTTCCAGGAGCGGACGGCCCGCGGCGAAGCGCCCGGTGCCGTACTCGACGCGTTGGGCCTCCGTCGGTACTGCTGCCGTCGGATGATACTGACGCACGTCGACCTGCTCGACGACGTCGGACCGTACGGATAGCCCCACCGGCCGACCGCTCAGGCCGTGCAATCCGCGTTCGGGCCGAAGGCCATGCCGCCCCCGGACGGCGGGCGCGCGCTCTCGGGGTCGTAGACGGCCCAGACGTGGCCGGGGCCGAGCTCGTAGGAGTGCGCGACGGGCCCGGTGACCGAAGTGGCCAGCGGAACGTTCCGGCCATCGAAGAAGAAAGTGACGGTCACAGTGTAGAAGCTCGACTGCGTGTGGTAGAACTCGGGGGTCTCGGAGAAACAAGACTCCACCTGCGAGTCCCCCCGCCCACGAGGCCGTTCTCGAAGGTCACGGAGGACACCCGCATCCCGTACTGGGGAGACATCATATCGAGTACGACCGCGCGGAAGTTGTCGACCTCCTCCGCGTCCGACTCGTTGGAGGGATGGGTCAGGGCCACGTTATCTAGAATATTCCCGGACGAATGGGTGATCGTCATTCCGTAACGGCACGGAGTCGAAAGCCCCGGACCCGGGACCGACGAATTCACTCGGGCCGTGAGATTCCACTGGTCCAGCGCGAACAGCCCGGAAGACGACCCGTTCGATGCGCCGGTCCCCACTCCGGAGCTCGCGTTGGCCCAGGCCATTCCCGGATCAGGCGCGTTGAGCCACAAGCGCGGGGTCCAGAGGGATTCCGTCGCAAGAAGCGCCCCGGCTCGACATTCAGTATGGAACCCGACTCCGTACCCGAGCTCGGGAAATGCTACCGGAGCCAAGAGGACTACCAGCGCGACGAAGACGGCGGCGAGGACGAGGTCACGGGTCCCACCACGCGAACTCGAGGGTGCCGGCGGCACGCTCGGCGGGTCCCGGTCGGGCGGCACTGGAGAGGCTCCGACCGGCCGTCGTGCCGACTCGTTTCAGCCTAACGAACGCGGACCGCGAGTCACCGAAGGCCCTTCAGGTCTCGTCGTCCTCGTCTTCGTCCTTGTCGCTCTTGGACGAAGTGCTGCCGCGCTCGAGCCGGCCGCTACCCCTCGCGGGGGCGGTCGCGGCCTTCTTTCGGTAGCGGAAGAGGAGGATGAGGGCCACGATCACCGCGATCGCGCCCCCGCCGATGGCGGCGTACTCGAGGTAGAGCTGCGTCTGGTTCTGGTTGACCGTCAGCGGGACGTGGTTGACGTTCACTCCGTTGACGTATCCGTTACTGCAGGTCGCGTTCGCCCAGAGGAACTTGGAGCCCGTCGCGGACGGCGTCCAGGAGACGACCGCACGGACCGTCTGGTTCCAGACGAGCTTGATCGGCGCGGTCAGCACCGTGGTCCCGACCACGCCCTTCCCCGACACGTTGTAGAACTTGACCGAGCCCGGGGTTCCCGCGGTGTTGCCACCGGGGCCCGTGGCGGTCTGGCTCGTGAGCGAGAGGGCCAGTTGAACGTTCAGCGCTGTCGAAAGTTTGCCACCGATGTTCGTGATGTTCACCCAGACGGAGTAACTCGTTCCCGCCGAGATGCTGGTGAGGCCCGCTCCCACCGTCAAATTCGAGACGGTGAGGATCGGCCGCGTCGTGGTGTTGTAGGCCACCGTGAGCGTGTAGGTCACGTTGTCCGTGTTCCCGGCCAGGTCCGACACGTTGAGCACGACCGTGTAGGGCTTCGTCTGCGGGGCGAGGTTCTGGATCCAGGACACGTTGGAGCTGGTGGCGTGCACCGAGCTGTTCCCCGTGTTGTTGAGCGTCCACGCGTAGGAATTGATCGACCCGTTGTGGGGGTCGGTGGAGTTCTTCGCCGTGAGCCGGACGTAGGCCGTCCCGCTCGGTCCCTCGACGGTGCCGGAAGAGGAGAGGAGCGTGCCAGCGGCATTGTAGGCCAAAATGACCGCAATCGGTTTCTCCGTGTCACGGACCAGGATCACGAGCGTGGTCTTGGTCGAATGCCCTTGACCATCCCAGACCGTGAGCGTGAGATTGTACTGCCAACCCAGAAACGGCGTGACGGAGTTGCCGTCGACCATGCCCGCGTGCAGGTAGAAGCCCGCTCCCTGGAAGCTGTAGCTAACCGGTGTGCTCGTGTTCGCCCCGGCCGCGGCCGAGTAGTTCGCCAGGATCGCGCTGAAATTGTGGCTGGTCAGATTCCACACCGCGTCGGAAATGACCCCGTTGACCGGCGCGCCAGAGTACAACGTCGACCCACTACCCGTGAGGTTGAACTGGAGACTGGTCGACCAGTTCACGATGATGTACGCCGCGCTGTTGATCGTTTGGTTTTGCGTGGCGGTCCAATTCCCCTGGATCTGGGCGGTCGGTGATTGGTCCCCGACATAGATGGTGAAGCCGATCTGATTCGACAGGCCCCCGGACGCGGTGACCTTCAGGGTACCGGAGTACGCTCCGGTCGCCGTGTAGATGTGGTAGGTCGTCGGTTGGGAGGTGAAGTTGGTCGCCCCGTCTCCGAAGTGCCACGCGAACGCCGAGCCGTTGGTTCCCGCCGGGTAGGTCGAGTTGACGGCCGAGAAGGTGACGTTCTCGCCCAGCCCCACGACGGCCGTGTAGTTGGTTCGAGAGTCACTCAGCACGTTCTTGGTGGAGAAGGTAAAGGTCGGCACTGAGACGTTGACCCGCGCCGAGATGTTGCCGTACTTGACCACCGTGAAGTTCGCGTTGTTGTACGCATCCACCGACGGCTTCGAGTCGAGGTAGAACTTGGTCCAGGTGCCGTTCGCACCGCCAGGGACGAGTTTGGAGTTCGGAGGCGCCGCGGTCCCGGCCTTCAGAACGTATCCCTTGGGCAGGATGATCGTGTAATTGATCGATTGCCCGTTGGTCGGGTGCCGGTAGTTGAACGCGATGCTGTAGGCGCTACCGTTACCGGCCTTCGGCAGACCCTTGGTTACGTTGTAGACCTGGTGCCAGCTCATCGAGAGCCCTTGGGCGCTCGTGAGCGAGTAGCTGGCCGCGTAACCGCCGGTGACGCCCGGGTTCGGGCTCTGGGAGGTGTAGTTCGTGGGCTGGCCGAAGCCGGTGCCGTTGATCAGCGCTTGATCCTCTCCGGCGGGGAAGAACGGTCCCTGCGCCGCGACCCACGGAAGCACGTCGGACGCGAAGGACGCGTTGGTCAGGGTCAGCGAGTGGGCGAAGTCCAAGGCCAGCTGTCCCCAGAGTTGCCCGATGCTGGCATTGGGCAGGTCCGGGAACACCGAGTAGTTCGTGAGCGAGGCCACGGTGTTGACGTTGAGCAGGAAGAAACTGCTCCCGGTGGGTCCCGAGGTATAGTTGAGTGTCGTGTTGTACACCGCGGGCGGTGCGATGGGGTTCACGACGACATTGTGGGGGTTGCCGGTGGTGCCGGACGGGTTCGCCGTGGTGACCGACAGCGGGACGAAGGCCGGCGCGTAGCCGATCGGAGAGAGGACGAGGTCGAACGTCTCGGCGCCTGGACCAGTGAACCCGGCGGGATAGGTGCCCACCGCGTAGGAGTAGCCGACCGGGCTGTACTGCGAGTACGCACTGTATTGGTAGGCGCCCGAAGTTGTGTCGACCAGCGTCTGGTTGAAACCGTTAGCCTCTCGTCCCCCGGCGGAGCTCGAGATCGAGCCGTAGGCTAGGTAGTTGTTCACCTGGAGGGCGAGATGGTTGACCCCGGCGGTCAAGGTCTCGGGGGTGTACCAGAACTTGCTCGGGCTGCCGGGGGCCTCTGCGTAGAGCAGCCAGCTGCCGGAGGGGGACGCGAAAGTGGTCACACCCGTGGCGTTGGTCGTGTTCTGAGCGAGGGCCACTCCGGGATAGTCCGACGAAATGAGCTCGACCGTTGCGCCGGAAAGGGGGCTCGCACCGACCGACACGGTGGCGTTGACGGTCGCGTTGTACCCGACGATAGTGACGCCCGAGATGGTCCGGGTGACCGAGCTCGTCAGGTTCACGGCGTTCTCCCAGTAGTACTGCGGCGCGGAACTGGCGGGAAGTGCGGCGCACACCTTCGCTCCGACCGAGCAGCCCGGAGATTGGACACCGCCCTGCGGAAGGACACCGAGGCCCCACCAACCGATGGCGAGGGTCCCGTTCGTGTTCGAGGA
Source organism: uncultured Thermoplasmata archaeon (assembly GCA_963773945.1). Lineage (GTDB taxonomy): Archaea > Thermoplasmatota > Thermoplasmata > Lutacidiplasmatales > UBA184 > JAKIWV01. Next base: position 301,535 of record CAVZDD010000005.1, read on the forward strand.
GCTGAACTGGAACTGGCCGGCCGTTCCGGTCGTGGTGGTGTACACCGCATGCGTCGCGGACGAGGTGAGCTGAACGGTGACGCCGCTGGGGACGCCAAAGCCGTTCGGTTGCAACACCACTCCCGAGATCACATAGTTCGGCGGCGCGCCCGCAGCCCCCGGAAGCGAGGCGAACGCGCTCAGCGCCACCAACGCAACGACGAGGGCCAGCAGGGCGTGTCGCAGACCTGGCGATAGCCTGCCAGCCATACCGTTCTTCACTCTACCGGTCCGACGGTTTTCCGCCGAGACTCGCGCGCGAACCCAGCCCCTCTACTTATAGCTTGCTCGCCGTGGAAGCGCGATTTCCGGCGTGCGACGTGCTCGCAGATTCCGGAGGCGTCCGGAGCGCTCCGGTTTAGCGGTAGATGGCCTGGACGGCTTCTTCGCTCTTCTTCGCGACGCGTTCGCGGAGGAGCTGTTTCGAGAACGTCTCGTAGAACTTCAGCGCCTCGGCATCGACGGAGGGCCGAACCAGCTTGATCGCCTCGTCGAAATGGTGGATGGTCACTTTCCGGGCCGCAATGTTCTCGCGGATCGCGACGAGGCCGGCTTCTCGGCACAGCGCGGCGATGTCGCTTCCCACGTAGCCGTCGGTCCGTTGGGCGATCTCGGCCAGGTCGACGTCCTGGAGCGGCATCTTGTGACTGTGGACCTTGAGGATCTCGAGTCGACCGGTGACATTGGGCGGCTCCACATAGAGGAGCCGGTCGAACCGTCCGGTCCGGAGCAATGCCTCGTCGATGATGTCGGGCCGGTTCGTGGCGGCGAGCACCAGCACCCGCTCCAGGGATTCGAGACCGTCGATTGACGTGAGAAGCTGGTTGACGATTCGCTCCGTCACGCCGCTGGAGGTCTGGAGTCCTCGCCGAGGCGCGATCGCGTCGATCTCGTCGATGAAGACGATGGACGGGGAGGCCTGTCGGGCCTTCTTGAAGATGACTCGAATCGCTTTCTCGCTCTCCCCCACCCATTTGGACATGATCTCGGGGCCCTTGACGGAAATGAAATTCGCCTGGCTCTCGGTGGCCGCGGCCTTCGCGAGCAGCGTTTTGCCCACGCCGGGCGGGCCGTAGAGGAGGATTCCGCGCACGGGCTCGATGCCCATGTGCGTGTAGACCTGGGGGTTCCGGAACGGCAGTTCCACCGACTCCCGGAGTTCCTGTTTGACCTTGTCCAAACCACCAATCTCGTCCCAGTGAATGCTCGGGATCTCGACGGTGACGTCCCGAAGGCTCGATGGCTCGATCTGCTTGAGCGCCTCCTTGAAGTCTTTCTCACTGACCTTCATCCGCTCGAGGAGCGGGAGCGGGATCGGCTTGTCGAAGTCGATCTCGGGAAGATACCGACGCAGTGCCCGCATCGCCGCTTCGCGGCCCAGAGCGGCCAGGTCTGCGCCGACGAATCCATGCGTCAGCATGGCGAGCTCGTTGAGGATCCGCTCGCGGTCCTTCTCCGAACCTTCCATGGGCATGCCCCGGGTATGAATCTGAAGGATCTCGAGACGTCCGGCTTGCGTCGGGACGCCGATCTCGATCTCCCGGTCGAACCGACCGGGCCGGCGGAGGGCGGGATCGATCGCTTCTTCCCGGTTGGTCGCCGCAATAACGATGACGTTCCCGCGACCCGAAAGTCCATCCATCAGGGTGAGGAGTTGCGCCACGACGCGGCGCTCCACCTCGCCGACGACCTCATCCCGTCGCGGAGCGATGGAGTCGAGCTCGTCGATGAAGATCACCGAAGGCGCATTCTTCTCGGCTTCCTCGAATTTCTCCCGGAGCTCCTTCTCGCTCTCTCCGTAGTACTTCGAGATGATCTCGGGTCCTTGAATACCGATGAAGTGGGCGCCGGCCTCGTTGGCGACGGCCTTGGCGATGAGCGTCTTCCCCGTTCCCGGTGGTCCGTACAACGGTACTCCCTTCGGAGGCGAGATGGCGAGACGGTCGAACAGCTCCGGGTGCTTGAGAGGCAGCTCGATCATCTCGCGGACGCGGCCGAGCTTCTCCTTGAGTCCACCGATGTCCTCGTACGCCACGCGGGGCGCCGCGACCTCGGTCTCGGTGACGCTCTCGCTCTTGATCGTGATCAGGCTCTGGGAGCCGACCTGAACGATTCCCTTCGGTTGTGTTGAGACGACCATGAAGGGCAGCGAGCCGCCCATCAGGAACACGCCGGGAATCACGAACACATCACCGCGTACGAACGGTCGGTGAGCCAGGGCCTTGGATACGAACGCTTCCAGCCCCGGACCGAGTTCCATCTTGGCAGCACCCGAGTAAATCGGAGCGATGGTGATCGCCTCCGCCACCGGGCAGTCGACTCGTTGAACCATGACGCGGTCGCCGATGCTCACGCCGGCATTCCGGCGGACGACCGCCTCAATGCGGACAATCCCCTTGCCCTCGTCGTCCTGCTGGGCGCGGTTAACGACGGCGGCGGTGACCTTCCGACCCCGGATCTCGATGACGTCGCCGACGCCCACCTTGAGGCGTTGTCGGGTGCTGACGTCCAGTCGCGCCGTGCCGAGACCGATGTCTTGCTGGAAGGCCTCCGCGACGCGTAGGGTGATCGCTTCGGCCATCGATTCTCCACTGACTCGGGAACGATTTCAGGGGACCTTCGGTTAAAAGGGTTCGCTTGTCGCCGACAGCCTCAAGGACGCTTCGGCTCCGGTGAAGACGGCGAGCGGCCGGTGGCCAGGTACTCCGTGATGAGTGGAGGAACCCCTTCCCGATAGTTGGGGAACTCGAGCTCGACCCCGAGGTCGATCTTCATCCGTGCGTTACGGCCCCGCACGTCCGCTGCGGCCGTTTCGGCTGCGGCGCGCCCGACGACTAGCCCGGCGAGCCAGAGGGGGACCTTTCGACGAGGCACCGGGGCCCCCAGTTTCTCCGCGACGAAACTCACGAAGTCGGCCTGCCGAACCGGTTCATCGTCGACGACAACAAACCTGTGTCCGACGGGCCGTCGTTCGATGGCCGCTACGATCGCCCGCGCGACGTCGTGCACGCACACGAGCGAAGTGAAATTTTGGCCATCTCCGACCAATGCGAATCGCTTCCGTTGGATGCGCCGAACGTACTCGGGAAACCACCCCTCGCTCCCGTAGATGAGTCCGATGTGAAGACTGACGAGCGGGAGCCCCCAGCTGTGGTGTGCCGCCTCTACGACCGGCCGAATTTGTGACCCAATCCGGCCGAATCCACGTGGCCGAATCGTGATGGCGCTCGTCTCGTCGACGAACCGGTCGGCGGAGGGAACGAGTTCGTCGAGGCCGGTGAGCCACACATAGGACCCCAGTGGGGAATGACCGTTTCGGATGGCGATGAGCAGATTCTGAGTGAACCGCACCCGGTCGCGTCCGGCGGCCACGACGCGCCGAACCGTGAGGCGTCCCCGAGGTCGCGACTGCGAAGCGTCGACCACACTCGTACAGTCGCCCAAATGATCCTGCCATGGACCGGGCGTGCCGAGGTCACCCAAGACGGGCTCGGCGCCCATCCCGAGGACCGCGGTCGCGCTAGGGTCGTTGCGGACAAGCGCCCGGACGTGGTGGCCACGGTCGACGAGCCGGCGGATCAGCGGCTTGCCGACCAGACCCGTCGCCCCGGCTGACGAAGACCGTTTCTGATTCCACACGCGTACCTCAGCCGCGTCGGGGAGAAGATCCATCGACGAGACGGCGCGGAAGCGAATGAGTGGCCGGATCGGGCTGTGCGCCATGGGGCGCCGAAGGGGCTATCGCGCTTACACTTTTTCATGAGACCGGAGGGTGGCCAGGGGTTGGGAGCGCTCCGAGCGGTAAACCGGGTGCAAGTGGGCGTATACGTTCATTTACCCTCCCTCACGTAATTCGGACGTATGGCCGCCGCAGACCGAGCGAGCCCGTTGCTGCGCCGGGTGCTTATGGCGGCGGGTTATCACTTGGAAGACCGGCCCCTTGGACTCCGGGCTATCCGGCGCGCTGACCGCAGAGCGGTCTTCGTGGTCGCCTCGGCCAGTTCCATCGAAGAGATCGCTACCGAATTTCCCGACGAATGTGTCCGTCGCACGATTGTCTGCGCCGAGGAACCCGGCGAGCCGGCCCGCGCGTTCGCGGCCGAGCACGGGTTGGAAGTGCTGGTTCCCGAAACGCTTGGGTCCGCCCTGGGCGAGATGCTGCTGTTAGGTCCGCCGGTGGAAACCGCCGAAGTAGCCCCGCCGGGGCCCGTGACTACGCCCCCTCTCGCATTCCCCAATCAGGAACGGACGATCCGTCCCCGACTGACGAGGGAAGACGCCGAGCGGATCGCCGGGGTCGACGGTTTCCGGTATACCCTTCGCTTGGTTCCTTACTACGTGTTTTCCTATCGGGTCCGGACCGCCGCCCCCCATGGGGGTGCCGGGCCGGTAACCGATCACCTCGCCGCTGTAAGTGCTATCTCCGGGAAGGTCGAGTACCTGGGAAAACCGCGAACCCGAGTTCGTCGCCGACATCGAGGAGCCCCACCAACGCCTCGAACCGTCGGTTCCCGAGGAGGCTGCCCAGCGGACGGCGGAGGAAGCGACGCGTCGCCGCCACACGGTCAGCGTGGACCACAGCGAGCAGCACGGCGGGGCGCTCATCATCGAGCGCCGCCGGGTTCCGCCCGGGCCCGAGGACCTCCACTTCAGTCCGCCAGTTCTGATTCATTGTCCGTACTGGTACGTGGAGAGCGCCGATGGCCGGGTAGTTCTCGACGCGGTGACGGGCACCAAATCTGCCGACAGCGAGAGCGACCCCACCGCTTAGGGGGTTCTGACCGCCCATCGTCAAATAATCCAACCGTCTTGGAACGTCGTGCATCTCCAGCAATTCCAGATCGGCCCGTACCAGAACTTCACTTATCTCGTCGACGACGGGGAAGGCGGCCCGGCCGCGGTCGTGGACCCCTCCTTCGGCGTGGAGCCCGTCCTAGAGGCGATCGATGAACGAAACCTCAAGGTGGAGTACATCCTCAACACTCACAGCCACAAGGACCACTGGGCCGGGAACGTGGACGTGCGGGAACGCACAGGCGCCAAGGTCGTGGCGCACCGGTTGGCTCCCCTCGGTCAGGAGATCTCCGTCGACGACGGAGACACGTTCCTCTCGGGTCGGATCCGGTTCCAGGTGCTTTACACTCCCGGACACACGCCGGATAGCGTGCTCTACATCTTCGAGGGTCACGCCGCGACAGGGGACACGCTGTTTGTGGGGGAGTGCGGCCGGACGGATCTCCCCGGCGGCGACCCTGGCGCGTTGTACGATAGCCTTTTTTCGAAGGTCATTCGGCTCGACGACGCCACGGTGATTCTCCCGGGGCACGACTATGGGGTGACCCCCACTTCAACGATCGGGCGAGAAAAGGCGGAGAGCTACATTCTGAAACCGCGGACAAAGGCGGAGTTCATCCGCTTCCTCGCGGAGTAGAGGGTCAGGTCCCAATTGACGCCCATCCCGAAGTCCGAAACGCGGACGTTGCAGGCGGTCGGTGCCCGTCGACCCGTCGGAAAGTCCCCCACCCGCTCGGAACTGGTACAAGCCCTCCGACGTTTCGCCGCAGAAGGCGGTGGGATTGTCGCGTTGTTCGATGCCCGGGCCATCGGCGGCGAACGTCACTTGCTCTCGGCGTGGGCCCATATGGGGCGGACCCGGTCCCGAGGGGAGTCTCGGCTACGCGACCGCGGGGCCGAGCTCGCGTTGTATGTCGCCGGGGACGACCAGCTGCCCCGGGCCCTCGCCAAGGTGGGCGTCGCGGAGGATTCCGAGGAGTTTGTGCTCCTCGTCGAAAGACCTCGGGAATCGGAGACCGTGTTGAAATCTTTCGGCCTCACTCGGGACGACGCGATCTACCCTCGACCTCCTTCGGAGCAAACCCTCGAGCGTCTTGGCGTGTCCGAAAACGAGCGGAACGCGGTACCGGCCTCCGCCTGGGAGGGATTGGTGCTCGAGCGCGTCGCGCTGCTCGAATTGTCGTCGGCTCATGCCAGCGCGGAACCGACCGCAAAACCTTAGGTGGGGGACCCACTCGCTCGCGCCGGTCCGGCGGCCCGCGTGCAGGTGTAATCTAATGGTAGGATTTCAGCCTTCCAAGCTGAAGACCCGGGTTCGATTCGACCGGGCATCCGGCCCGTCGCGAGACTCCCGGCACCTGCATGCCCACGGGGGCCTCCCCGCCGGACCTCGTCGGGCTTCGTCCCCAAAGTCATCATTATCCCAATAGACCCGGCTACCGACCGTCAGCGGTCGAAGCTGAGGTAGCCTAGCTCGGTAAGGCGCCAGTCTTGAAAACTGGTGGCGTTTCCGCCTCGGGAGTTCAAATCTCCCCCTCAGCGCTTCCCCTTCCCCGGGCGGCGTCGGGCCGGATCGATCCGGCCAAATCGCTAAGTGCCTGCAATCCGCTCGGCCGTTCCCTCATGGTCGAGACCGCCCCGCTCACCCCGATGATGGAGCAGTACGAGGCGGTCCGGGCCCGCTACCCGGGCCATCTCGTCCTCTTTCGAGTCGGAGATTTCTTTGAAACGTATGGGGAGGACGCCAAGCTCCTGTCCCGTGAGCTCGAGCTCGTCCTGACGGCCCGGGGCCGGACAGCAAGGGCGATCGGGTCCCCATGGCGGGAGTGCCGCAGCACGCGATTGAGACGTACCTGGGCCGGCTCGTCCGTCGGGGGTACAAGGTTGCCCTGTGCGACCAGATCGAGGACGCCCGTCTGGCCAAGGGGCTCGTGCGTCGGGATGTGACGAGAGTCGTCACCCCAGGCACGGTCCTCGATGAACGAATCCTCCCCGGGCCGGACCACAATTTCCTGGCGGCCGTTCACCGGCCCCGGCATGGGCCGGGAGGGTTTGCGGCCGTCGATATCACGACGGGCGAGCTGTTCAGCGGACCCACCCCCGTCGCGGGTCTCGAAGGTTTTGGAGAGGCCCTCACGGCGTTCGACCCTCGCGAGATTCTCGTGGGAGCAGAGGAAGGAGCGGAGGAGCTCGAGAAGTGGCTGCGTCGGGAATACCCTCGCGCCCGGATCGAGTCGCCCCGTCCGACGCCACCCCCCGACGATCTACCGGAGGCGTTTCAGGGAGAAGGCGGCTCGACCGCTGAGGCCTCCGCCCGGCTGGCCCTCGCGACGTATCTCCAGTCAACCCAGCCGAAAGTCCTCCGCTTCGTCGAGCGCGTGAGTTTTGGGGGACCGGCGGCGAGGCTGCGTCTCGATTCGAAGAGCCTCCGGCACCTCGAGATCTCCCAGCCAATGGACCCGGATTCGCCCGGCACTCCGACCCTCCTCGACGTCCTCGATGAGACCGTCACCTCGTCGGGCCGACGAACGCTCGCGTTCTGGCTTCGCAACCCGTTGGCCGACGTCGAGGCAATCCGCCGTCGTCAGGACGTCGTGGAGGCGCTCCGGGCGCGCGGTGCATGGCTCACGGTCCTGCGCGAGGAGTTGCGCCGAGTACCGGACCTGGCGCGCATCGGAGCGCGGATCGCCGGGCGACGAGTCCGTCCCTCCGACCTCCTCGGACTCTCCCAGGGACTTCGTGCCGCGGCCCGGGTCCAGGACGGGCTCCAGCAGGGGAGCCTACCCTCCGGACTAGACGCCGGCACCGAAGAGTTGCGCGTTCTCGAACCGATTGCGGACCGGCTGGAACGCGCTATCCGCGACCCGCCGCCGGTCAGCGTCGACGTCGGGGGACTCTTCCGGCCCGGCGCCGACGCCGAGGTGGACCGCCTGTCTGAGGCGGAGTCCAGCGGCCTCAGCGAACTGGAATCCCTCGAACGGCGGGAACGGGAGTCGTCCGGCCTCCGCTCGGTCAAGGTCGGCTACAACCAGGTCTTCGGATACTATTTCGAGGTGCCCCGCCACCAGAGTGCCCTCGTTCCGCCTCACTTCGAGCGACGCCAAACGTTGGCCTCCTCCGAGCGCTACACCTCTCCAGACCTCCGAGCAACGGAAGAACGAATCCTCACCGCGCGGGACGCGCTCCGAATCCGCGAGCTCGACGTCTGGGAGCAGCTGCTCAAGGACCTCGAGTCGGTCGTTCCCCACCTGTACCGACTCGGTCGGCGGCTTGGCGAGATGGATGTCCTGACGACCTTCGCCGCCGAGGCCCAGGAGCGGGGCTACGTCCGGCCCGTGGTCGACGAGAGCCGGGCCCTCCAGATCCGAGAGGGTCGCCACCCGATTCTCGACCGGCAGCTCCGAAAGGAATTCGTGCCGAACGATACCGAGCTGGACGCCGAGACCGCTCGCCTCCTCCTGTTGACCGGGCCCAACATGTCCGGTAAATCGACGTACATGCGGCAGGTGGGGCTCCTGGTCGTAATGGCCCAGGTCGGAGCCTTCGTCCCGGCACGATTCGCCCGGATCGGCCGGGTGACGGCGCTCTTCACCCGGATGGGCTTCACGGACTCTATCGGCCGGGGCAAGTCGAGCTTCCTCGTCGAGATGAGTGAAGTCGCCGAGATTCTCCGGGAGGCCGACGACCGGAGTTTGGTCTTGCTCGATGAGGTCGGGCGCGGGACCAGCACCTTTGATGGGTTGGCCCTCGCGTGGGCCACCCTTCAGTACCTGCATGACCGGATCCGCTGCCGCACCATCGTGGCGACGCACTTCCATCAGCTGACCGGACTCGTCGACGGACTCTCGGCGGCCCGGAACGCCCACCTGGCCGTCACCGAGCACGAGCATGAGATCGTCTTTTTGCGGACCCTCGTGCCCGGAAGTACGGACCGGAGCCTCGGCCTCCACGTGGCTCGAGTGGCGGGGGTTCCACCGGAAGTACTGGCGGAGTCGGAACGTCTCCTGAAGCATCTCGAATCGGAGGGGCTTGCGCTCCCCGGTCCCCGCAGCTCGACGAAGGCGCGACCCTCTCGCTACACCCAAGCGATTCTTCTACCGGCGCCGACGGCCCCCGATTCGGAGTTCGAGCGAGCGCTGAGTGCGTTGGACCTCAACTCGATGAGCCCGCTCGAGGCCCATCGCTGGCTCGTGGAGTGGCGACGTCGCCTCGAGACGCGGTCGGGGCGTGAGGCCCCGCTGTGAAGTCGCCCGCCCCGCAGCGGTCTCCCATCCGCCTCCTTCCGCCCGAGGCGATCGAGAAGATCGCCGCCGGTGAGGTGGTCGAAGGACCGGCCTCCGTTGTGAAGGAGCTCGTCGAGAACGCGATCGATGCCGGCGCGACCGAGGTAGACATTCGGCTCGAAGGCGGCGGACTGGAACGCATCGTCGTGTCGGATGACGGTGCCGGGATCCTTTCCGAGGAGCTCGCGTTGGCCGTCGAACGTCATGCCACGAGCAAGCTGACCGGAAGTCCGGACCTGGCCCGGGTCACGAGCCTCGGTTTCCGGGGCGAGGCTCTGGCGGCGGTCGCCCAGGTGTCCCGTCTGCGGATCGTCTCTCGGACGCCGGGCGCGGCCAGCGCGCACGGCATCACAGTCGAAGGGGGCAAACCGGGTCCGGTGTTCGAGGTCGCCCGGTCGGTGGGTACCACCGTTGACGTTCGGGACCTTTTCTTCAATACGCCGGCGCGGCGGAAGTTTCTGCACGCCCCGGCGTCCGAGCAGGTGGACGCCCTGGCCACGATCGAACGCCTCTATCTCGCCCACCCGACCGTTGCCGTCACTGTGTCCGCGGGGGAGCAGGAGGTCGCCCAGTACCCTCGCGCCTCCAACCTCGAAGAGGCGGCCAGCTGGGTGTTCGGTTCGGAGTTCGTCTCGTCCCATTTCACGATCCGTTCCGCCCGGGACGGTTCGGTACAATTCTCCGGCACGTTCGCCCGACCCACCGTTTCGAGAGGGACCTCCGTGGCCGTTCAGGTATCGGTGAATGGACGGGCGATCATCTCCCGTCCGCTAAGCCAGGCCATCCGGGCGGCGTACCAGGACTACCTGCCCCGCACTCGGTTCCCGGTCGGCGCGATCCAGCTTCTGCTCGACCCCGCACGAATCGACGTGAACGTGCACCCCACGAAACGGGAGATTCGCATCCAGGGAGAACGCGACGTGGCCGACGCGATCCGCCGGGCCATCCGGACCGCCCTGGTGGGCGGTCCTCAGGTGGCCGACCTGGCGAGTTCGAACTCTGGGCCGCGCAGCGGAGCCAACCCGGCGAAAGCGGGTGGCGTATCGAAGCCGGCGTCCGTCGCGGTGGCCTCCGAAAGCCCCCTCTCGAAACAGACCCGTTTGGACGTGCCGGGGGCTGCCCATCGGGTATCGGGAACCCCCCGCCACCCCGCCCTCGCCCTACTGGGGTCCATTTTCCGGCTCTATTGGGTCGCGGAGTCGGATGGGGACCTCGTGCTGATCGACCAACACGCGGCGAGCGAACGGATACTCTATGACGAGCTTCGTGCCGCCGGCCGCCTCGGCCGACAGGAGCTCATGGAACCGGTGCGGGTGACCCTCACCCCCCGCCAGCGGTCGGCGCTGGCCGGAAACGAGGAAACCCTCCGGGCGTCCGGATTCACGGTGGAGGCCTTCGGGGGGGACCAGTTCCGAATTCGGAGCGTTCCCTCGTACCGCGGTCGTCGCGCCGAAGCGGCATCGCTCCCTTCGCTCCTCGACGAGCTCGCCGACGGGGGTCGCCCGACCGTACCCGAGGGTCTCGCGGAACGCGTCGCCGCGTCCGTCGCTTGCCACGCCGCGGTCCGCGCCGGGGACGAGGTCAGCGCCGAAGAGATCGGTCGGATTCTCGAAGCGTTGTACCGGACCGACACGCCGGCCTACGCCTGTCCGCACGGACGACCGGTGCTGGTCCGGCTCTCGCGCAGCCGACTCGATGGCTGGTTCCTGCGCCGGGCCCCCTAACCAGGTACCCGGCTAGTCAGTGCCCGCTCGAACGTCGCGGCGTTCCGGGCTCCGGTGAATTGATCGGCGTACAGCCGACCGGCCTCGCCGATCCGTCGGCGCAACACCGGGTCGGCAAACAGCTCGGCAAACTCGGCTGCGTAGTCGCCAGGGTCGTCCGAGGCGACGGGTCGGAACTGATGCTTCGGGTCCGCGCCGTCGAGCACGACGCGCTGCGAGACGATCGCGGGCAGCCCGTACCGCATCGCCTCGGTGACGGCGTACGCCGGCCCCGCCTCGAGGGCCGGGAACAGGAACAGGTCCGCCGCTCGAAGGGCCCTCGCCTTGGTGTCGTCATCGCAGACCCCCAGCGGCAGCACGCCGGGGTCCTGCTTAGGAGAGCTGCCGACGACCAGGAAGCGGGCCCCGGGGAAGAACACCCGGGATCGTCGGAACGCCTCGAGGGCGATCGTCAACCCTTGAGCGTCGGGTCGATGGCCGGCAAAGGCGGCGACCGGAACATCCTGGGGAATACGGAGCGCAAGCCGGGCCTTCTCCCGCGGTTCAGAGGTGTCGGGGTCGCGGATCGTGGGCGGGAGCACGCTCACGCGGCCCGAGGGGAGTTTGTGAATCTGCATCAGCCGGTCGCGAGTGGACACCGACCCCGCCATCACCGCTGCGGCGCGGCCGAGGGACTCGGTCTCCAGTCGGCGCAGCGTGCGCTGGTCGATCCATCCGCCGAGGCGGTCGACGAGACTCCGGCCGGCGCCGGTCGGTCCCGGTGTCGTTACGCGGTCCGACGGCACCGAATTCAGGTAGAGGGCCAGGGCCGGTCCCTTCCCCCGGGCCGGCGGCCGAATCGCGCCGACGCGTTCGTCGGTCCCAACCAGGATCTGCGCGTCCTCGGAGACACAGTCCGTGGCGGCTCGACCGACCTCGACCGCTTGCGGCACCGGGCGGCGCTTCGAGGTAACGACCGGAATCGGGACTCCTTCCACGCCCCGATACGGGGGGGGGACGGTGGGTGTGGGGGTGGCGAAGAGGATTCGGACCCGATGCCCGCGCGCGACGAGTCCCGCCCCGAGCTCCCAGAGTGAACGGTCGAGGCCGGTGGCGGTCGGGTCCGGAGGAGGGTTCCCGAGGACGTCGATCTTCCAGGGGGCCACCCGACGTGCCCCCTACGCCGTCGACGTTCCGAGCCAGGAACCGAACGAGCGGCCGGCCATCGCCGGCGAGAGCGGGAGGCCCATCCCCTCGAGCACGGTGGGGGCCACGTCCAGGAGGGAGAAGGGGCCGACCTTGGCTCCGTGGGCCGAACCATTCCCGGCGGCGATGAGGATTCCGTCCATCCGATGGACCCCGGAGCCATAGAAAAAGCCCGGTCGATGGGCGAGGAGCGGGTCGGGGTAGCTGAAGTCCATGCGCAGGTCCGTTTCCATCCCGTTCACCCGGAGAAGCAGGCCGGGTGCGGAGCCGGCGTGGACTTCCCGATAGATCTCGCGCGGTTCCAGGACCTCGATCCGGGCCGCCTTGTAGGCCTCGAGCCGACGACGGATCTCTGTCAGGACCTCCTGGCGTTGTTCCGGGCTGCGGTCTTTTCGGTAGGGGTTGAGATAGATGCCCTCCGGTACCGGGAAGGAGAACGCCTCGGTATGCTCCCAGTCGATCTTGGGGGCCATGGCCTCGAACGTCGCATCGCCTCCGATCCATCGGTCGACGTGCCGGTCCCCCTCCCCATTGCGGAGTCGGTCGGCGACCGCCCCGACGAAGCGACGGGCCAGCCCGAAATGTTCGGAGGCCAGGAGCGCACGCGAGAGGAGCTTCCGGCGTACCGGCTCGGCGCCCGGCTGGAGCCGGAGGAATCCCTCCTCGAGCAGCCAGCGATTCGTGAAGAACTCCGCGCCCGCCGGGCCATGCCCGTGGTCGGAGATGACGAGGGTGACGGCCGGTTCGCCTTGGGCGCGGAACGCCTTGTCGATCCGGGCGCATGCCGTGTCCACAGCACGCCAGAACGTCCGCAGATCGGGGGGCATATGCGCCGGTCCGCCGGCGCATTCGACCCAGTGTTGATGCTCCACGCGGTCGGTCTCGCGGAGCAGCACGAACAGGAAGTCCGGGCGGAAAGCATCCTGGAGGAACTCCGCCGCCGCCGCGCGTTGGAGGACCCCTGCCGTCGCGAGCGCCAGCCACTCGTGCCGCTCCGTTTCGTGATAGGGTGGAAGTTCCGCGACGAGCGGTTCGCCGAGTCCTTGCTCGAGCCGGGTCCGCACGTCGGCGGGATACGTCGAAGGATTCTCCCCGAACATGCCGGGAATCAGGTAACCGTTGATCGGGTACCCCGCTCGCACGGGGAAATTAAGGACGCCCACCCGATGGCCCTGTCGCGAGAGCTTGTCCCAGAGCGCCTCGGCGGGGCGGTACCCCTGGACGAGTCGGCTCTTCCCCGGGCCGCCGTTCGGTTCGGTAAAGCCGAAGATCCCCAGCGTGCCCGGGTCGAGCCCGGTGGCGAAGCTGTACCAGGCCGGGATCGTCTTGGAAGGATAGACGGATATCAGCGGGGCGGAGACCCCGCGTTCCGTCAGGGAGCGCAAGAACGGCAGCTCGCCCGCCTCCATGAGCGGGTTCAGGAGCTGGAAGGTGCCCCCGTCGAGCCCCAGCACCAAGAATCGATGACTTGCGGCCGTTCTCTCTCCCCTCTTCAACGCAGGTGAACGGTTGATGGAGAAAGAGAGTTGGGACCCCTTCTTAAAGCCGTGTACACGCCGGCCCCGCAAGATTGGGACAGAGGGGGTAGCGCCTAGACGAGCCGAATGGCGTCGAGGTTGAACGGCACTCGGCTCTCCAGATTGAACCGTTTGTGAAGGCTCGACGCGAGGTCGAGGGTCTTCGACTCTTCCCCGTGGTTCAGGATGATCCTTTGCGGCCGGGGGTCGAGGCTGGCGACGTAGTTCATGAGCTGGACGCGGTCCGAGTGGCCCGAGAAACCCTCGATCGTGGCGACCTCCAGTCGCACCGGCGTGTTGTACTGACGCCCGTTGTCGAAGAGCTGGGCCTCGTTCATCCCGCGTTGCAGCCGACGGCCAAAGGTTCCGTCCGCTTGGTACCCCACGAAGACGATGCCGTGTTTCTCGTCGGCCGCCCAGGCCCGGAAGTACTCCATGACGGGCCCGCCGCTCATCATGCCCGAGGTGGCGAGGACGATGCACGAGTCCTTCTCGTCGAGAATCCCCATCCGCATCTGGGAGGAGTCGACCCGGTGGAAAATGTCCGAAAGGAACGGATTGTCTCCCTGTTGGAAGATCTGGGTCCGCAGCTGGCTGTTCAGGAACTCGGGATAGGCGGTGTGAATCGCCGTCGCCTCGAAGATCATTCCATCGAGGTAGACCGGCACGCGGGGGATCTTTCCCTCGCGCATCCGTTCCTCGAGGACGAGCATGACCTCCTGGGAACGGCCCACGGCGAAGACCGGAACGATTAGTTTCCCGCGCCGGTCCAGGACCTTGCTCACGAACCCGGCAAACTCGTCGGAGGCCTGCTGCCGACTGGGTTGAATGTCGCGATAGCCACCGTACGTCGACTCGAGCACGAGCGTTTCGAGCCGGGGAACCGGTTGACGGCGGGATTGAACAGCCAACTTCGCTCGAACTTGATGTCGCCCGAGTACGCGAGATTGTGGTCCCCGTCGCCGATGTGGAAGTGGCAGATCGAAGAGCCGAGGATGTGCCCCGCGTTGTGGAGGGTGAGCCGGAGGTCCGGCGTGATGTCGGTCGTCTCCCCCCAACGCAGCGGGATCGTGCGCCAGACCATGTCGCGGACGTGGGAGGAATCGTAGATCTTCTGGCGGGCTTCCTGGCTCGTGACCTTGATCGCGTCGAGGAGCATCAGGGTCATCATGTCCCGCGATGGGGCCGTCGTGTAGATCGGGCCCTGGTACCCGTACTTGAGAAGGACCGGGACGAGCCCACAGTGGTCGAGGTGAGAATGGGTGATGACCACGGCGTCGAGCGAGTCGAGGGGCAGGAGTTCCGGCGCGCTGAGGAACGGTGCCCGGTCCGAGCCGGGGTCGATGCCGCAGTCGATGAGCACCTTCGAGTTCTGGGTCGACAGCAGCGAGGCGCTGCGGCCCACCTCTCGGTAGCCTCCGAGCGAACTGCTCCGGGCCCAGATCTTCTCATCGAGTCGGTCCCGCGCGATGCGGGTCCCGACCTTCTTGAGGAACGTGCGACGCTGGTCGAAGTGGTTCCGCAAGTGGACGCGGACCTCCTCGACGGTCTTCGAAGGAATGGGAGGCGTCCGGACGACGGTCGGCACCCAGCCGATCTTCCGCTTGAGCTCGGTGAGGACCGACCCTTGGCGTCCGATCGCGGCGCCCGGGTTAGCCGCCTCGACCGTGACTTCGCCGGTTTCAGGCTCGAAAAAGAGCGCCGTGATCTCGGCTTCGGGCGGGATCAGTTCGCGTATCGCCGCTTCGGCCTCTTTCGGGTCGACGAGGGAGGCCGGGTCGGAACGGACCAGCACCCGACGGCGCAGCCGTTGCGCCACCTGGCGGAGCAATTCGCCGCCGGAAAGGAACGCGTCGAGTTGCTTCGTGTACAGCACGATGTGCGGTCCCTCGAGCTCGATGTCGGTGACCTCGATATTCTCGGGGAGCACTTCGTGTAGCACTTCTTTCGTTTGCTGTAGTAGACTATCGATACTCATACGATGACGGAAATGGTTGGTCGAAAGGGGTTCGCCGGCCCCCGGGGTCCCCGGAGGATCCCGTTCGTCGCTAGGGCAGGACCGGTGGCAGTGGAATCTTGAGCGCCTTCAGGCGTTTATTGATTTCGTCCTCGGAGAACTCGCGGTACTCCTTGGAATTGATCGTGTGGATGAGGTATCCATCGCCGGACGCGGAATCCCGCTTCATCGCCACCGTGAGCCCGCGCAGGGCGAGATCGACGCCGTCCGAGACGCTCATATCGTGGGAATATCCCTCCTCGAGCACGCCGTAGACGAACGTAGAACCGCTGCCGACGGAGACGAACCGGTCCTCGATCGAGCCCCCTGCGGGGTCGACGGAAAAGACGTGGCCGCCCTTCGCATCAACGCCGCCCATCAGGAGCCAGGCGTAGTACGGGAACATCCGGTTCCCGCTCAAAATGTTGGAGAGCAGGGTGGCGGCTCCCTCGACGCTGAGGGGCGCGCTGCGCCGGAGCCGGTAAAGCGAAACTTCGGCTCGGAGGTACCGGACGAGGGTCTGGGCATCGCCCACGAGACCCGCAATGGTGAGTCCGAGATTGTCATCGATCTTGAACACTTTCTGGGTCTGCTTGGCGGCGATCATCGTGCCGGCAGTGGCCCGGCGTTCGGTCCCGAGGACGACGCCGTCCTTGCAGACCATGGCGATCGTCGTGGTGCCCTTGAGGAGGTTCTCTGTATCGGCGATTTCAGTGTGTTGCATGGAGCCTTCCAGGAGTGTGGGAAAACTGGTCGAGGGGACCGAAGGTCGGTATATAAGCGCTCGCGGGCGAGAAGTCCATCGCCCGCCGTAAAAGGACTTTCTCATCGAAACTTGACGCAGTCGTGATAAGCTCACGGCCAGTCGCACCAGCCGTAAATGTTGCAGCACGACATCGTAGTGGTCGGTGCCGGACTCGCTGGTCAGCGTGCGGCGCTAGCCGCGGCCAAGGCCGGACACGATGTGGCCCTCGTTTCGAAGCTGCATCCGCTCAGGTCCCACTCCGGCGCTGCGCAGGGCGGGATCAACGCGGCAGTCGGCAAGGAGGATTCCGTCGAGACGCACATCTACGACACGGTCAAGGGGTCAGACTACCTCGGCGACCAGGATGCGATTGAATTCTTCTGTCAGCAGGCCGGCCCCACGGTCATCGAGATGGAGCACTTCGGCACCATCTTCAGCCGGAGCGATGACGGTTCACTGGCACGGCGGGCGTTCGGAGGTGCAGGTTTCCCCCGAACGATCTACGCGGCGGACCGCACCGGTCTGGCACTGCTCCAGGGAATCTACGAACATCTGGGAACCGAGAGGATCCGGGTCTACGACGAGTGGTACCTTCTCTCGATCATCATCCGGGATGGACAGGTGCAGGGCATCACCGCGTTCGACCGAAAAACCACGAAAATCGAGGGGATCGCCGCGAAGGCCGTGATCGTCGCGACCGGCCCATTCGGGCGGATGTACGGCCGGACGACAAACGCGCATAGCTGCACGGGGGACGGTGTCGCCATCGCGTACCGAGCCGGTGCGAATCTCAAGGATATGGAGTTCGTCCAATTCCATCCGACCGCGCTCCTCGAGTCGAGCATCTTGATCACGGAAGGCGCCCGCGGGGAAGGGGGGATCCTGAAAAATGCCCTCGGAGAGCGTTTCATGTCCCGCTATGCGCCACATGTCCTCGACTTAGCCTCGCGGGACGTCGTCTCGCGGGCGATCGTGACCGAGGTCAAGGAGGGTCGCGGTTTTCCGGGCGGTTTCGTCCATCTCGAATTGATGCACCTCGGAAAGGAAAAGATCGAGAGCCGGCTTCAGGAGATCTGCGACTTCTCACGGAGCTACGCGGGCGTGGATCCGGTGACGGATCCGATCCCCGTCTACCCGGCCCAGCACTACATGATGGGCGGGATCGGGACGAACATGAAGGGCGAGACGAACATTCCGGGGCTCTACGCCGCCGGCGAGGCCGCGTGCGTCTCCATCCATGGGGCGAACCGTCTCGGGGGGAACTCCCTGCTCGAAACGCTCGTGTTCGGAAAGCAGGCCGGCATCGCCGCGGCCGCCTACGTCTCCACCGCCCGCGAGACCTCGGTCCTCCCGGCCGATGTCGACAAGGAGACAGCTCGGTTCCGCGCATTGTGGGACCGGAAGGAGGGGGAGTCTCCCCGGGAGATTCGGAACGAGCTTCAACAGACGATGGACAAGCTCGTCGGAATCTACCGAACGCCCGAAGAACTCTACGAGGCCCTGCGCCAGGTCCGAGCGCTGCAAGAACGGTATCGGAATGTCCACGTCATCGACCAGGCGACGACCTACAACATCGACCTCACCGATGCCCTCGAGGTCGGTCACCTGCTCGACCTGTCCGAGGTCATCATCGCGGGAGCGATCCCTCGTACGGAGAGTCGGGGAGCGCACACGCGAGTCGACTTCCCGAAGCGGGACGACTTGAACTGGATGAGGCACACCATCGCCCATCGGACCCCCGGGGGCCCCGAGCTCTCCTATGCTCCGGTCGCGTACACCCACTGGGAGCCCAAGGAACGCGTGTACTGATGTTCGAGGCCGAGAAGCTGATCACGGTCCCGTTCGACGTCTACCGGTTCGATCCGGCCGTGGGTGGCCCGCCCCGGTACCAACACTATGAGCTGCGCCTCGCCCCGCACACCCCTATTCTGACCGGCCTCCTCAAGATCCGGGACGAAATCGACCCCACGCTCACCCTCCGCTACTCCTGCCGCAGCGCGATTTGTGGGTCATGCGCCATGCTGGTGAACTCGAAAAGCCGGCTCGCATGCCGCACGCCGGTCGGCCCCGAGGTCAAGGAGCATGGTCGGATCGTGATCGACCCGATGCGGAACCAACCGGTTCTCCGGGACCTCGTGGTCGACCAGCAACCGTTCTGGAACCGCTACGAGAAGATGGAGCCCCACCTGATCCTTGACCCCCGACACCCGATGCCCGAGGGGGCCACGACGCAGATGTCCCCGGCGCAGGTCGAGCGTTTCAAGGAGACGCCCCGCTGCATCTCCTGCGGGGCCTGTTACTCGGCCTGCCCCGCGGTCGAGGCGGATCCGGAGTTCCCGGGTCCCATGGCGCTCGCGAAGCTCTACCGCTTCGTCGTCGACCCGCGCGACACCGCCCAAACGGCCCGCCTCGTGAAGATCCAAACCGAGGGGTTATGGCTCTGCCTCCGCTGTCACCTCTGTACCGAGGCCTGTCCCAAGGACGTCCGCCCGTCGGAACGTATCCGGGACCTGAAGCAGCTGGCTATCGAGGCCCAGGGCGGGACCGAGCTCGGTTCCCGCCATGCGATTGGGTTCAAGAACAACATCGAGTCGGGGGGAACGCTCAACGAGATGAAACTCGTCCGCCAGACATCAGGGGTCGCGGGAATGATCTCCGACATCCCGCAAGGCGTTCGGATCTGGCGCAAGAAGCCCGAAATCCTGGCGACACCGCACCCGATCGAGGGCATCGAGGAAGTGCAGCAGATCTACCGGGCCCTGGACGTCAAGAAGAAGAAGGAAGGGGAATGAAGCTCGCGTACTATCCCGGCTGCGTCGCCCAGTCATCGGGCAAGGAGCTCGATATGGCGACCCGCTGGGTCTGTCGAGCGCTCGGCAT
This sequence comes from uncultured Thermoplasmata archaeon, assembly GCA_963773945.1. Taxonomy (GTDB): domain Archaea; phylum Thermoplasmatota; class Thermoplasmata; order Lutacidiplasmatales; family UBA184; genus JAKIWV01. The sequence continues at coordinate 320,698 of CAVZDD010000005.1, forward strand.
CGAGCTGGTGGCCTTCCCGAGTTTCTCCTGCTGCGGCTCCGGATTCGTCGACGAGGCGAACGAGGTGCTCAATGTCGCGCTCAACGCGCGGAACCTCGCGATCGCCGAGAAGGCCGGCCTAGACCTCCTCACAATCTGCTCCACGTGCCAGGGTATGCTGTCCCTCGCGAACCTACGCCTCGCGGACCCCGCGGTTAAGAGCCGAGTCGACGCCGCACTGAAGCCGATCGGCATCGAGTACCGAGGCACGACCAAGGTGAAGCATCTCCTGAGGGTGCTGACGGAGGACATCGGAGTCGACGCCATCAAGGCGAAGGTCGTCCGTCCCCTCGCCGGCCTCAAAGTAGGGGCGTTCTACGGTTGCCACCTGCTCCGTCCCCATGACGAGATGAACTGGGAGAGCGGAGAGGAACCCCATGCGTTCGAGGACCTGCTGACCGCCGTCGGCGCCGACCCGGTCTACTATCGGGGACGCGTGATGTGTTGCGGCTTTCCGATCCAGTTCGTCAAGCCGGGGACCGCGAGCCGGATCGCCGGTCGGCAGATCGATGATGCGAGGGCCCACGGCGCGGATGCGATGGCGACCCCGTGCCCCCTCTGCCACATCTCGCTCGACGCGTACCAGAATCAAGCGGAGAAGGCGGTCGGACATCGGCTGGACATGCCAGTCTTCCACCTGCCCCAAGTCGTGGGACTGGCCCTCGGCGCGTCGCCCGAAGAGCTCGGACTCCCGCGACACCTGGTCCCGACGGACAGCGCTCTGGCCAAGATCGGGTCGAAGGCCGTCGCCTAACCTCCCCCCATCGAACGATAGAAGTACCAATCGCTCGTCCCGGCCGTCGTGCCGGAGGTCGAAATCTCTGATACCGGCGGGCACTCGCCCCGTCGGCTTCGGGAAGGCCAGGAGGGCCCCGGGGGCGACATGAGCCGGATCGTGTCCCTCAGCGACGGCGTCTTCGCGTTCGCGATGACCCTGCTCGTACTGTCGCTCACGGTACCGGCCATCGCCGGCGGCCTGACGGCCGGGCAACTGAATGGCATGCTCGGCGCGTCGCTCTGGCACGATTGGCAGGGCTTCATCGGTTACGTATTCGCGTTCGTGATGATCGCAGTCTGGTGGACCGCCCATCACCGACTCTTCCAGTATATCGTGCGGTACGACGACGTGCTCGTGAACCTGAATCTCGCGATGCTCCTCGAGATAGCGGTGATGCCGTTCGCCCTCCGGATCTACACCCTCTACTCGAACACGGAGGTCGCCGTGGTGTTGTTCGCGGTGGTCGAAATGGCCACGGGACTTACCCTGAACCTCCTCTGGAGGTATGCGAGCGCGAACCACCGGCTCGTCACCGAGCATCTCTCGGATACCGCCATCCGCGCGATCCGCCTCCGGGGGCTGTTCACCCCCATCGTCTTCGCGATCTCGATCCCGGTGGCGTTCGTGTCGATCAGTGCGGCGCAATACATCTGGGTCGGCGTGTTCGTGGCGCAGGCGCTCGGTCGCCGGGCTATGGATAATCGGGAACGGCAGCGCCACCCGGCGCAGACGTTGCTGTAAGGAACCGAGCGCCCTCGCCCTTGCTCACGTACATGTGGAGTGCATCGCACGTGCCGCGGAAGTAGCGGGTCGCATCCGTGCCCACGGCGGCCCGGAGTCGGTCGGCGATCTCCTCGTCGGAGAGGCCGGCCTCCACGCGGGGCGTGAACATGCATCCAAAAATGAGGAACCGTTGTCCCTCGACGTCGAGGCGCTCCGTCTCGGCTGCGTTACAGAACGGGCAGTTCAGCACGCCCTATCGATTCGGAGACACGGTATGAGTCTAACGGAATCGGCCGGAACGTTGGGAATCACGCGATGTGGTACCGTCCGAATCGATCTTGGAAGAGGACGCCCCGGATCCGGAGCCGTTCCAGCTGGTTCTCGACGCTCGAGGTCGTCGCCCCCTGGCCGACCGCCGTGACCGCCTCCTCCAGGGAGATCCCATCGGGACGGGTTTCCGCCAACGCTTCGAGCGCCCGCCGGAGCCGGGTGGTCCGCCCGCCCTCCGTTCGGTCGACCAGTCGAGTCAGGGGCCCGCGCCCTTCGTGGGCCCAGGCCCGGACTCGTTGGATGGCACCAATAAGCGAGTGAACCGCCCCGTGCAGGTCGACGGGCTCAACTTCTGTGGCACCGCGAAGCCGCGCCCTTGCGATAGTGGTCTGCGCGAGCCGCTCCCGAAATTCTCGTCGATCCACGAGGCCGGCCCAGGTCCCCCCGAGACCTTCCGATAATCCGCTGGGCATCGTGTCCAGCGCCTCCCGTAGCCGGGGCGTTTCGTCCTCGAGCCAGCGGTGCCACTCAGGATTTTCTGGCGGCTCCGGCGCCCACCAGTGGAGACCCCAAACCGTGGCCCGGATATCGTCGGGGATCTCGACCCGGACCCGTGGCACCCGCCTCGCTTCTTCCGACGAGAGGAGGAGAATGAGATGACCCGCCGAGAGGGCGGAGACGAACTCGGAGGTCAAGGCGCTGCCGTAGGTGATCGTGGAGCGAGGGGGAGATCCTTTGGAAGGAGCCTCCGCCGGGGGCCCCGAGGCGGGGCGCAGTTGAATGGAGAATGGACGCGCGGTCCCCGCAAGGCCCCGTCGAATGCGAGCCCCCGAGACGAGTTCGATGGTCTTCGAGGACGTGCCCCGGACATTACTGACCCACTCGGGCGCCAGGCTGACGACGTCCGCGAGGAACATCCGTAGCCGGGTGAGGGACCAGCTCTCCACCTCCATATGTAGGCCGACTCCGGCCGGTCGGCCATGCCACGGAGTAGAACCCACGATGGGTAGCAAGAGGGTCTCGACCACCGACGGGGGGAGACGCCAAAGTCCCGCCAGCGTAGGAACTACGGCGGACGCCGAAGGCGCGGAGACGCCCGGGAAGGTCTCCTCCCAGGTGGCGGGGAGGACTCCGGCGCGAGCGTCCAGCAGTACTTCACCGGCAGAACTCTCCGGGATGGTCAGGACCCGTTTCAGGGGGCGGGCGATCCGCACGAGGCTTCCTTCGGCGGGGCGACGCGTGCGAGCCGGCAGCGCACTCAGAAACGTGGACCCGGATCCCGTCGGCAGCGCGGAGAGTGCGAAGAGCGTGCGGTCGCTCCCCGCCTCTCCCCAATCGGCCGGTGGCTCGATCGAGGACGCAAAGCCGACCACGTCCGGCAGCGGGCGACCGTAGGGGACCCGACGGAGTTCGGCCTCCCACCGAGCGAAGGCCGACCGGCGCGCTTGCTCCCACGGATGCTCCCGTCGTCGGGGGGCGGATTCGGGGGTCGACACGCGTCGCATCGGTCCGATCCCCGGCTGAACCCGGCCGCTTGCCTGCCGGGTGTTAGTCGATGTATCCGAGCGAGCGAAGCCGTTCGCGGAGTTGCCGTTCCTCGTCTTCGGAGAAAGGCGTCTCCGAGGTCGACTCCGCCAGTCGGGCGAGGATGAAGGAAACGAAATCGTCGAGGGAGGCGAACGAGGTCTGGGCGAGCTTCTTGTCGAGCTGGCGAGCCACCTCTTCGGGAATCTTGACGGTCCGGGAGCCGTCCGGGGACCCATGCGTCGTGGTCATTTCCGTAGGTCTGGAGCTACGGCCCGCCATATGTCCTTTCCTTCGCAGGGGGCCGGCCCCGCTCCCTATTCCCACTCGATCGTGGCGGGCGGTTTGTCCGTCACGTCGTAGAGCACGCGGGTCACCTGGCCGGAAAGTTCCCGGGTGATTCGTTCCGCGATCGTGCGCAGGAGGGTCATCGGTACCCCCATCGCCGTGGCCGTCATCGCGTCGGAGGATTCGACGATCCGCACCGATACGGCTTCGCCGTGGACGCGGTTGTCCCCCTGGACGCCGACGGTCCGGACGGGCAGGAGCACGGCGAAGTACTGCCACGGACGGGCGATCGAGCCGTCGGCGATGCGTCGCTCGACCTCCTCCTCGACGACCGCGTTGGCCCGGCGCACGATCTCGACGCGCTCGGCGGTGATCGGTCCGGCGACCCGGACGGCGAGACCCGGGCCAGGGAACGGCTGCCGTTCGGGATTGGGAATCCTGAGATACGCCGAAAGGGCCCGCACCTCGTCCTTGTAGAGGTCGCGCAGCGGCTCTACGATCTTCAGTTTGAGATCTCTTGGCAGGCCCCCGACGTTGTGGTGGGTCTTGATCGTATCGCGGAGGGCCCCCCCGCTTTCGATCCAATCGGGCGCGATCGTGCCCTGGATCAGGGTGTCCGCGCCGAAGCGCTCGGCCTCCGTTTCGAACACTCGGATGAACGCCTCGCCGATCCGCCGGCGTTTCTCCTCGGGGTCGCTCACCCCGGCGAGAGCCTTCAGGAATCGGTCGGCGGCCGGGAGGACCTCGACGGACAGGTGGCTGGCGTGGAAGAGCCCCTGGACCTTCTCGATCTCGTGGAGCCGCAGCAGACCGTTGTCGACGAACAAAGCGCGCGAGCGATTGCCGAGGGCCTCCTGGGCCAGGAGGGCGGCGGCCGTGCTATCGATACCGCCGCTCGCGGCCACGATGGCGCGGCCCGGTACCTGGGTCTGCAGCTGGGTGATCGCTTCTTGGTGGAACGCTGCGGGATCCCTCACACCTTCTCCGGAGGGGTGACCGGAGGAGTATCCTCCGTCCATTTCGCGCGATAGGCCTGGAGGCCCGCGGTAAGCTCCGGGTACTTGAGCGCCAGGATTTCCACCGCGAGGAGGGCGGCGTTGTCCGCCGCGTCAAGTCCCACTGCCGCCACGGGAACGCCCGGGGGCATCTGAACGACCGAGAGGAGGCTGTCCAGCCCGAGGCCCTTGTGAATGGGCACGCCGATCACCGGGCGCAGGGTCCGGGCGGCCACCGCTCCTGGCAGCGCGGCGGAGAGTCCGGCCATGGCGATGAAAACGTCCGTCTCGGGGTCGCGAGCCAATCGGTCGACCTTCTCGGGCGTCCGGTGGGCCGAGGCGACGTGGATCTCTGCCGGAACGTGGAACTCCGCCAGTCGCTGCCGGGCGGCCTCGGCCGTCGGCATGTCGGACTTGCTGCCGATCAGGATCGCGACCTTCATGGGGGCCACGGAGTTGCCCCGTCACATAAAAGTTCGAGCGGTGCCCGGCCGAAACCTCCATAGGTCGAGAGGCCCCGCGCACCGTGTGGCCCTCAAGTTCCACACCGGCGGCGGGCTGCGTCGTTGGCTCGGGGCCCGATTCGGGGGCGACCTCGAGCTCGGCGACCGGATTTATCGTCGCATTCTGCACGGCCTGGGCGCCGCGATCCTCCTCTACTACGCGGTTCCCCGGCATCTCGTCGCCTGGTTCACGTCCGAGGATCTCGTGCTCATCGGGCTGGGACTCGTCCTGGTGCTCGAGGTCTTGCGATGGACCGTCGGAGTCGAGCTTCCGACGATCCGTCCGTACGAGCGGAAAAGGATCGCGAGCTACACGTTCTATGCCGTGGCGCTCGTAGCCGCGGTCCTCCTGTTCCCGGCTCCCGTCGCGTGGGTCGTAGTCCTGGGAACGGCCTTCGTCGACCCGTTAATCGGGGAGCTCCGGTTATCGCCCCGTTGGCGCACCACGTATCCCTGGCTTCCGGGGGTCGTCTACGTCTTGCTCGGCGCCAGTGCGCTCATTCTGGTGAGCCGCTGGCCCGCCTTCGCCGCCGTGACCTTTGCGGGGATCTCAGCGGTGATCGGGATCGCCGTCGAGCGGCCGCGGCTCCGGGAACTCGACGACGACCTCGCGATGACGCTCGTCCCGGCAGTCGTGCTCTTCGCGTTGTTGCACTTCGTGCCGAGCGTCTTCCCCTAGGGGCGAGCCGGGCTCAGAGGATCGGGGTCAGCTTCGCGTGCGGGGGCCCCTTCGTGGGGTCGTACGAGATCGAGTAGATCGTCGTCCGGGGCCGGATACCATAGATGCACGGCGCGTTGTCGATGTTGATGATCCGGAAGTACGAGTCCATCATGTTCAGGATCTCGCTCGACACCAGGAGACCCGGCTTGAGGAGACCAATGCCCAGATTCCCGAGGAGCTTGGTTCGCTGGACGCCCTGGAAGTAGAGCCGGATGGCGACCTGGTCGCCCATGAGGCTCTCCATCGTGTCGAACGCGGTGTACTCGATGAACGGCTTGCCCTCGGGTCCCCGGACGGCCTTTTCCGCGCTCGTCATCGCGCGGGTCGCTTCGTCCCGGCCGTACCGGGCCATCGGCACGATGTAGGCTTCTTCGCTCTCTGACGCGGTGTAGTCCGCGATCCGCACCCGGCTGTCGAAGATGTGGGGCGGGCAGAACCGCGTGATCGTGTCGCGCAGTTTCTCGGGTGACTCGCCGGCGGCGAGCACCGCGGTGATGCCCCGGCTCTGGGTGAGGAAGTTCAGGAACGTGGGCACCAGCACGAGGTAGTAGTCGTCGATGCCGACGTTGACGTCGACCTCGAACGCGTTGTAGCTGCCCCGCCGGAATCCGCCGCCCAGGAGGGCGTCGAAGTCGCTGATGCCGGTCGAGTAGAACCGCTCCGGATCGGCTTCGGGAGCCCACTGCGGAGGCGGGGTCGTCGAGTGCGTCAGGGGAGAACCGGGACCGAGGGCAGTGAACCGACCGCCCGCGAGCGTGACGGCGTACCGGGGCTGTCCGATGGCGGTCGCCCGCAGCTTCTCGAGCCGCATGTGGCGGACGCGACGTTCGTCGAGTTCCTCGCGGACCACGGAGACGAGGCCGTCCACCAGATACTCGATGCCGCCCGCTTCGGGTTTTTCGAGGATCATCACGACGTTGGTGTTCGAGTTCTCGACCAGGTCCTTCTGGAGGGCCATGACGAACTCTTCCATCTCGAGGCCGTACTTGTGGGTCACACCCTCGAGGGAATCGATGACGAGCAGCGCCTTGTCTGGGAGGACCGTCTCGATCCGGTTGTAGCAGTTCTCAACCTCCGGCATCGGGTTGCGCCGCAGGAGCGCGTTCAGCTGGGCCCGGTCGACGCGGGTGGGCGGACCGCGCTCATCCGAGATGGCTGACATCACGTGCTTGGCCGCCGTGATCTTGGCGCGCTGGTCTTCGGGCAGTTCCTGCACGACGGCCTTGTCACGGGCGTGGAGGGTATCGAGGAAGAGTTTCCCGGCGTCCAAAATTCGGGTCCGGAGTTCGCTGGCGCGGAGCCACGGGAACTGTCGGTAGAGGGCTTCGTCGCTGACCCGAGTCGAGAGATAGAACGATTGATTGGGCTTGCCCATTCGTTCGAGCAGTTCGAGCCCGAACGTGGTCTTCCCGGTACCGGCGCCGCCCTTCACGATGAGGGACCGACCGCCCTTTCCCGAGAGGAACATCGACACTTCCAGGGGGATTGCCCCGCTGGCCGACCCGCTGTTTCCCTGCATCCGTGGAACCGACCTGTGACTACCGGTCGACCGAAAGGCCCCCCGGGTATCCGAATAATGGAGCCGATTAGAAGGTAAACCTTTCGGGGCCGCGGTGGTAGTTGCCTACGCTTCACTCGCCGTCGCTTGGGCCAGGCGTCGGACCGTTTCCCGGCCGGCGGCCACCGCTTTCGCCAAGGGTTCACCGGGCTCTCCCTGAGCCGTAGCGGCGGACGGATTTCCGCCCCCTTTTCCGCCAAAGATCGGTCGCATGGCTTCGAGCACGAGGTCAGCGGGCACTTGGGCGCTGGAAGACCCCACGAACAGAAATCCGCGGCCCTCGGATTCCGCCGGAAGGATAGCCACTCGATCCAGGGACCGCGTCAGCCGGCGGGAGAGTTCCTGGAGTTGTCCGCGATTGAGAGGGAGCGTGCGCCCGATGGTCAGTGTCACGCGACCGACGTCGGCCGTGGCCGCCGGGTCCTCTTCGAGTTCCTCGGCCAGCTTGCCCAAGTCTCGTTTCTCCTCTTGACGGCCGAGGCGTCGGACCTCTTCCATTTCCGCGAGCAGACGCGCGACGGCGGCGGGAACCTTCTCTGGGGACACGCCCAACTGACGGGCCGCTTCGTGCAGTGCCGCGTCCCGTTCCTCTCGGACGATGACGGCCCGGTCTCCCGCGACATAGGTGAGTCGAACGATGCCATCCTGGATGCGGTCGGTGTCGAGCACCTGGATGGCTCCGACCTCGCTCGTGTGGGTGCAATGGGTGCCGCCACACGCCTCGACGTCGAACCCTTCGACCTCCACGATCCGAAGGTCCTTCCCCGGCACCGCTCCGCCCTGGTACAGCGTGAACCCGAACCGCCGCTCCGCTTCCGTGCGCACTTCGAAGTAGCTCTTGACCGGTCGGTTCTCCGCGACGACCCGATTCGCCAACCGCTCGACCTCGTGGAGTTCCGTGACGGAGAGCGGTCGATAGTGAGTGATGTCGATGCGAGCGACATCGGTCCCCTTGTACGCTCCAGCTTGCCAGACGTGAGGTCCGAGCACGTTGCGGAGGGCGCCGTTGAGGATGTGCGTCGCCGTATGGTGCGCCATCAGCTGTCGGCGACGGCCCGCGTCAATCGTTCCGTGAACTTCCTCGTCGGGGCGGAACTCGTGCGCTCTTTCGAGATGGTGCAAGACCCAGGGTCCGCGGCGGGCCACCTCGGTGACGGGAATGTCATTGAGCCGGCCGGTGTCCGTGATCTGACCGCCCCCCGTCGGGTAGAAGTAGGTCCGGTCGAGGACCACCCACGACCCATGGCTCCAGAGGACGTGGCCCCGAAACGACAGTGTGTACGGGTCTAGATAATAGAGGACGTCGGTGGCCGGGGTGGTGTGGGGGGGTTCGGGGAGACCGGTGCCGGACTCCGAGTACTCCTTCTCGGGCTTGTCCGCCGCGTGGCGATCGGCCACGAGCGCGTAGAAGTTGTCCGGAATGGCGGGCGGTGCCCGCAGCTCTTCGGTCGCGACGTCCGGCGGGAGTCCGAGCGAGTCGTACCACTCGACCAGGTCGTCGACGCTGACCGTCCGGCCCTCCTTTTCGAGCCGCTCCTCCATCCGGCGTACCTGCACGCGGCCGCGCTTGATCGACTCCTCGTATCGTTCAACCTCGGCCTGGAGGACCCGGTGGAGGTCGTCGCGGTTCGCCCCGACTTCGGGGTAGTCCCGGGCGATCTCCCGGCCACTTCGGTCGATAATCTGCAGAAAGTCCGGAGAGCCTTGGGCCCGGGCGAGGATTCTCAGCATTCGTCGGATCAGCAGCCGGGCATAGTACCCTTCTTTGCCATTCGAGGGGACCACGCCGTCGGTGATCAGGAAGTTCACCGCACGAGCATGGTCCGCCAGGATCGCTGCCTCATGCGGCAGGAGGACGGCCCGGAGGTCCGCGTAGAGCTCCCCGAGCACCGCCTCGTAGGCGGTCGCAGTTCCTTGGGACATCCAGGTGAACCGTTCGAGCCCGTAGCCGGTGTCGACGACGGTTAGCGGCATCGGCTTGACCTGGTCGCCGTCGCGAGTGTACTCCATGAAGACGAGCGTGGCGAGTTCGAGGCCCAAGAGGCCGACGCTGAGCGAGGGGCCGAGGTTCCCGCCGCCTTCCCACTCCTCCTCCTTGTAGGTGATCTTCCGCGGGTCGACCCCGAGTTCCCGGGTGAGGAGTCCGTGGCAGAGTTCCGTGGTCCGGTCCTTGAAGTAGACCTCGTGGCCGGCCCGATTGAATGCGTGATGCGCCATCATCTCGAACAGCGAGAAGTGGCGGCCGGTGTACCCGGCCTCTTTCAGGTCGTTCAACCGAAGACAGGGTTGGCTGAGGGTTAGCGGGTTGGCGGGCGGCGGGATCTGGCCCGAGGTGACCCACGGCTGGAAATCGTAGATGCTCGCCTGCGTGAAGAACACGTCGTCGCGCCAGCGCGCGACGATCGGGTAGCGTCGGATGCGTGTGTGCCCGTTCTTCTCGAAGTACGAGAGGAAGGTCTCGCGCATTTCGGAGGGCGAGAGCGCCCGATTAAAGCCGGACGCCCCGACGAAGGAGTACGGGGTGCACGGCTCCTCTTGACACCGGTCCATGTCGCCAAGCGCCCAGAAGGCGGCGCCGCAGGACGTGCAGGTCCGCCGATGGAATCCTTCCTGGTGGAAGAACTTGAGGTCGTACTCGCTCGCGTCCATCAGTGTGTCGCCGAGTCCGGGTCGGACAATAACCATTCGGTCGCTCAGCGACGGGGGAGGCGCCGGGACCCGGCCGCCCGGGTTCGTTCCCGCTTCGGGCGACGGGAGCGGGGCCGGTCCTCTTTTCGGGGCGGCGCTCGCCCGTCCCGGAGGGCCACCCCGGTAGCGCAGTACTCGAGTATCGGGCACTGATCGCAGAGCGGCCGATTCGGCCGGCAGATGTTCTGACCGTGCTGAACCAACAGTGGGTTGAGCGGGATCCAGTATTGCGGTGGCACTTTCCGGACGATCTCGAACTCGGTCTTCTCCGGTGTCCGGGTACGCACCAGGCCGAGACGGTTCGCGATCCGATGGACATGGGTATCCACCGGCACCGCCGGGAGCCCGTAGCCGAAGACCAGCACACAGTTGGCCGTCTTCGGCCCGACGCCGGGGAGCGTCAGCAGGAGCTCCCGGTCCGCGGGCACCTTTCCGTCGAACCGATCCAGAATCGCCTGGGACGTGGCACGGATGTGCCGGGCCTTGGTGTGGTAGTAACCGGTCGAGTGAATCAGTTTCTCCAGGCTTGCGCTGGAGGCCCCCGCGATCTCTCTCGGGCCAGGGTACTTCGCGAACAGGAGGGCGCTGGCTCGATCGGTGTTCTCGTCTCGGGTCCGTTGGGATAGGATCGTCCCCACTAGGACCTGGAAGGGATTCTCGGCGTGGTCGCGCAGGTAGGGGACCCGCCAGTCTCCCCGATGGTAGAAAGCGCTGAGCCGGTCGAGTATGACATCCCAGGCGAGCGGTCGGGGGCCCGTCATCGCGTCCGGCGTCCGCGGGCAGTGGCGAGCGGGACTTCCTGGCCGGGTCCGCGCATCGCCGGATCGGAGAGATCCGGTTCGTCCACCGGGGTTCCCTCGAGCGCGTTCAGCAGCTCCCCGACCAGGTAGTCGCTCCCCAGCGCCACGGTGTACCCATCGGCCCGCGTAGCCACCCGGGCCAGCTGGAGGCCCTCCGCGGCCGAACGGGCGATCACGACGCGCGGGAAGAGGGGCCGGGCGGCCCGACGCAGCTCCTCGATGCCGGCCGACCGGTCCGAGCGGATCGGGGTGAGGACGATTGTCTTGGCGAGGAGCGACAGCGTCTCGAACATCTCGTCGAAGCGCTTCCCTTGAAGGCAGCCAAACAAGATCCCGTTCGCGTCGGCCTCGGAGAAGGGGAACAGCTCGACGAGACTTTGGGCGACGGCCCGGGCGCTTTCGGGCGTGTGGGCGACATCGAGGAAGAGGGGGGGCCGCGCGGCCGCGAGTTCGAGGCGCCCCCGCCACTCGATCGAGCGGAGGCCCTTTCGGATTTCCTCCTCCGAGATCGACCGGTCGATGGTCTGGGCGAACAGGTCCGACGCCGCCACCGCAAGGGTGACGTTGCGCGCCTGGAAGTTTCCCAGGAGGGGAATCTCGACCGCGAGGAGTTCGCGATGCGGCGTCACAAGGTCCATCTTCTGGCCATGGGCCGACAACACACGATTGCCCAGCCGGAGCTCCTTGTCGAGTCGCCAGACCGGAACGCCGAGAGAACTCGCGATCCGGGCGATCTCTCGGAGCGGTTCCTCCTTCGTTTCGCCGACGAGGAGGCGCATCCCCGGATGCATGATGCCGGACTTCTCGCGGGCCACGTGAGTGAGCGTCGGGCCCAGAACCTCCGTGTGCTCGAGCTCGATCGTCGTGATGACGCCGACCTTGGCCCCGAGCACGTTGGTCGCGTCCAATCGGCCCCCTAGGCCGACCTCGATCACCGCGGCGTCGACGTGCTCGCGTGCGAACCATTCGAAGGCGAGCGCCGTCGTGACTTCGAAGAACGTCGGCGGTCGGGGAATGCGGCCGGAGCCGGCCAGGGATACGGCGAGGCTGCGAATCCGTTCGATCCCATGGACGACGGCTCCCGGGTCCATCGGCGTACGGTCAATCTGAATGCGTTCCCGATAGCTCTGGAGATGGGGCGAAGTGAACAGGCCGGTGCGGAGTCCGGAAGCCGTCAGGATCCCGGCGGTGAGCGCCGAGACCGATCCCTTGCCCTTGCTTCCCGCGACATGGATGGCGGGAAACCGCCGTTCGGGATGGTCGAGCGCCTCTAGAAGCCCCTGCATCACCTCGAGGCCCGGCTGCGCGCCGAACCGACGGAGCTGGTAGAGGTGGGCGAGTGACTCCCGATAAGCGTCGTCCGACACGGGTGGCCGGTTCCCCGTCAGGAAGGACAGCCTATAATGCTGCCCGGAGGCGCCGCAACCCCCGGGAGGCCCTCAGAACATCGAACGCTCGCGGTAGGGCCCGAATACGTCCTGGAAGGCATGGACGATCTCTCCGAGGGTCGCCCGGGCCCGGAGCGCGTCGAGCACGGCGGGCATCGTGTTCGCGTCCGCTTTTTCGGCCACTCGACGGAGCGCGTCGAGGGCCGCCGCGTGCTTGCTGGCGTTGCGATGCGCGCGGAGTTGGCGCAGCCGTTTCGACTGGGCGGCCCGGGCCTGCTCGGAGATCCGGAGTCGGGGAACTTCGACCGGTTCGTCGACGGTGTACGCATTGACCCCCACGATGCGAAGGTCGCCCGAATCGACGCGGCGTTGATAGCGGAAGGACGCTTCGGCGATCTCCCGTTGGAAGAATCCCTGTTCGATGGCCGGGACGACTCCACCGATCTCATCGATCCGGTCGAAGTAGCGGCGCGCCTCCTCCTCGATAGCGTCCGTGAGCCACTCGACGAAATAGCTCCCCCCGAACGGGTCGACGGCGTCGGCCACCCCGCTTTCCTCCGCGAGGATCTGCTGCGTGCGCAAGGCGATCCGAGCGGCGTCCTCGGTCGGGAGCTGGAGGGCTTCGTCGTAGGAGTTGGTGTGGAGAGACTGGGTGCCGCCCATCACCCCGGCGAGCGCCTGTACCGCGGTACGGACCACGTTCAGCTCCGGCTGTTGCGCCGTGCAGGAGCATCCCGCGGTCTGGGTGTGGAACCGGAGCCAGAGTGACCGCTCCCTCTTCGCCCCAAACCGGTTCTTCATCACGTCAGCCCAGATCCGACGCGCGGCGCGGAACTTCGCGATCTCCTCAAAGAAATCGTTGTGGGAGTTGAAAAAGAAGGAGAGTCGCGGCGCGAACTCATCGACGGGAATCCCGCGCCGTTGGGCGGCCTCGACGTAACACATCCCGTCGGCCAGGGTGAAGGCGAGTTCCTGGACCGCTGTCGAGCCCGCTTCGCGAATGTGGTAGCCAGAGATCGAGACGGGGTTCCACTTCGGAAGATGTTCGGTCGCGTACTCGATCGTGTCCGTCACGAGCCGCACAGCGGGGTGCGGCGGATAGAGGAACTCCTTCTGGGCGATGTACTCCTTGAGAATGTCGTTCTGGGTCGTCCCGCCCAACGACGCGGGGCCCACTCCCGTCGCCTCCGCGGCGAGCAGGTACATTCCCCAGACGACGTTCGCCGGGCCGTTGATCGTCATCGAGGTCGTGACTTTGTCGAGCGGAATGCCTCGGAGCAGGCGCTGCATGTCGTCGAGCGACGAGACGTTCACGCCACACTTGCCCACCTCGCCGAGCGACTCGCGGTCGTCCGCATCGATGCCGTAGAGCGTGGGATCGTCGAAGGCGATGGAGAGCCCCGATTCTCCGTGCGCCAAGAGGTAGTGGAAGCGGCGATTGGTCGCCTCGGGGGTGCCGAAGCCCGAGAACATCCGCATCGACCAGACCCGGCCGCGATACATGGTCGGGTGGACGCCGCGCGTGTACGGGTAGGCGCCGGGATAGCCGATGCGCTCGGGATCCGGCGATCGCTCGGTGGGCAGATACAGCCGCTCGACGGGAATACCGCTCAGGGTTTCGAACTTCTCGTGTCGTTCCGGATTCTTGGTGAGGAACGGTCGAAGGGTTTCCTCGGTCCACCGAGACTCCGCTTCGGCGAGGGCCCCTCGCGGTTTGCCATTCCCGGGAGCCGTTGCGCCGGCCCGCCGGTCGGGCGATTGGGTGGCGGCCATCAGCTCTCCAACGCTGTTCCCGCGTTAAAGGGGTTCGGGGACCCGGAGGCCGACCAGGTCGGAGCCGCCCCGACGCCACACCTTCGCCCGCAACGAACGCGCGAAGCGCGGGAACGCTGCCCCGGTCCACTGCGTGTTGTCCGCCAGCACGATCGAGCCCGGATGGAGCTTGGGCCGGATCGTCTCGAGCTCGAACGTAAGGTGGGCCGGCGTGTGATGGCTATCGTGGAGGAAGAGGTCAATCGAGGACAGACCGCGCACGAGCGGTGGCAGCTGTTCTTGGCTCAGACCGAGCCGAAGGTCCCAACCCGCCCGGTAGGCGGCCGGCATCGCCCAGCCGCTCGAACGGCCGGGCGGTACGCTGACGGAGGACTCGCCTTGGGCGAGCCTTGGGGCGGCTTGTACCTGGGGTCGGTCGACCGAGTGGAGCGTCCCCCGCCGGTTCCGACGAAGGCCGGCCAGGAAGTGAACGGAGGAAACCCCCGAAGAGACGCCGGTCTCGACCACATGGTCTGGGCGACGGGCCCGGGTCATCACGTACAATTCGAAGGGCGCTCGGAACTGCGCATAGAACTGGCGACCGCCTTCCGTGTGGGCGCGGCGGAGGGCTCTTTCGAGGGGGACGAGCCGGGGAATTTCCACGAGCCAGCGGTCCAGCTCTTCCGAGGAAACCCCGAGGAGGCCCGCGAGCCACGTTCGATTGGGACGGGCCCGCCGGTCGCCGAGCTCCCGGGACGTCGCACGGATCGCTTCGTCGAGGTCGGATCGCGTCGTCACGGTCCGGGGCACAGCGGGTAGGCCATTAGGATTGAGGGGGCCCGCGTCCGCCGGACTTCGATTCGAGGTGGGCTTCCCGGACGACCAGGCGGGAGGTGCTCCCACGGTACTCCGCCTCCACCCGGTCGAGAATCATTCGGTGGCTCCAATCCGGCACGTCGGTGACGAGGGTTTCGTCCTCGCCTCCTTCCCCCGCCACGTGAACCGCACGTACTTCCCGACCCCGTCGTTCGACCTCGCGAACGAGCTCGAGGTCCAGCCGACGTCCGAGCAACTCCGCGGTCAGCGGTTCTGCCGCCAGGTGGACGAGTCGGATGTCCAGACCGGCGTCGATCTCCTCCCGGACGACCCGACCGGGGTCCTTGCCCCACAGCGGGGAGTAGAGAGGGCGTCCCAGAACATAGGTCACGGCTTGGAGCCGGCTCCATTGGTACGCCGAGGCGATCGCGCCCGATACGACGGGGCCATTGGCTCCGGAGAGTGCCTCCCGCACCGCATCAGCCTCGTCGGCTTCCGACGGTCCCCGCACGACGACCGTCCGGGTCGCCTTGCCCCAGGCCTTCGCCTGCAGGGCCACCATCGAGAGGTTCGGGGTATGGAACATCATGGATTCGGGATCCGCCGGCTGGAGCACAACGAGTTCGTCGACGTGCATCCCCTGAGTGTCCGCGAGATAGGCCGAGTAGATCGAGTCCTTCCCACCCGAGACCAGCGCCGTGACGGTCATGGCGTTCCCCGGGTCACCCCGGGAGGAGCCCGGCGCGCCAGTGCGAATAGAGCTCGGTCAGGTCGACGGTCGCCTCCACCCGTTCGCCCCAACGGAAGACTCCGCCCATCGCGGTGACGCTGCCGAGCCGCGCGACCGGGTCGGCGTGCAGGCAACGCTCGAACGCTCCGACCTTCGTCCGGTCGACCTCGACGACCCATCGAGAAGCGCCTTCCGCGACCGCCGCGAGTCCGGGTCCGGGGAGTTCCGTCGCCGCCAAGTCGACCGAGAACCCGAGTCCTCCGCCGAACGCCATTTCGATGAGGGTCAGGGCCAGCCCCCCATCCGACACGTCATGCACTGCACGCAGCGCCCCCGAGCGTCCGGCAGCGAGCAGGGCCTCCCCGGTCCGCCGGAGCCGGGCGGGTTGCGTGGGGGGGATCGGTTCGCCGCGAACTCTGTGACGTCGTGCCCAGAGCGACCCTCCAAGTGCCGGGCGGCTGGCACCCACGAGATAGAGCGGATTTCCCACCTCCTTCAGGTCCACCGTGGTGCAGCGGCGGACGTCGGGCACGATCCCCGTCGCGAGCAGCACGGGCGTCGGTGGGATCGCTGCGCCAAGCCCTTCGTTGTAGAAACTCACATTGCCTGACGGCACCGCCAGGTCGAGCCCCCGGGCTCCTTCGGCCAAGCCCCGCACGACGGCCGCGAACAGACCGAGGACGCGGGGGTCCTCGGGATTGCCGAAGTTGAGACAATTGGTGAACGCGTCCGGCCGCGCCCCCACAGCGTACAGGTTGCGCGCCGCCTCTTCGACAACCCAACGAGCTCCTCCCCGCGGGTCTTCGAGGCAGGCCCACGGTTGCGCCGCCACCGTGAGCGCGAGGCCCCGCCAACTCTCGGTGCGCGGCCGAAGCACGGCCGCATCCCCGTGCGAGGGGGAGGTCACCTGTCCCTGCAGCGGTTTGAGGATCGTGTGGCCGAACACCTCGTGGTCGTACATCCGGATCACCGGTTCGCGAGAGACCGAGTCCGGCGCCAGCGTCAGGTCGCGGATCAGCTCCGCCAAGTGGTCATCGGGTACGTGGGCGGTCGGCTTCCGGTTCCCCGCCCGGGGTGCGCGAGTAGGCCGGTGCCGGGGGGCTGGCGCCACTCGGAAGCCGACGTTGAGTTCGCCGGCCGGCGCGCCCCCGAATCGGATTTCCTCGTTCGGACCGTTCGTCACTCGGCCCACATCCGAGGCTGGAACGTCCCATCGGCGGAAGATCGCCAAGAGGGCCGGTAGGTCGTTCGGTCGGACGTCCAACAGCATGCGTTCCTGGGATTCGGAGACCCAGATTTCCCATGGAAGAAGGCCGGTCTCCCGGAGGGGCACGTGTTCGAGGTCGATCTCCGACCCAAATCCCCCGGCGTGGACGAGCTCCCCCGACGCACTAGCCAGGCCGCCGCCGCCCAGGTCTTTGAGCCCGCGCACGAGCTTCCGGTCGAACGCTTCGATGCAGGCGTGGATGAGCGGCTCCTTCATGATCGGGTTTCCGAGCTGAACGGCCCCCCGGGATTCAGTCTCGCTCCGCTCCGTAAGCTCACGGGATGCAAATGATACGCCTCCAATGCCGTCCCGGCCGGTGAGCCCCCCCACCAAAACGAGGCGGTCGCCGACGGCGCGGGCCCGATTCGGCAACAGCCGCGCCTTGGGCAGAAATCCCACGCAGGCCACGTTGACGAGGGGATTGACCACGTAATCGGGGTCGAAGTAGATCCCGCCGGTCACGGTAGGCACGCCGACCCGATTACCGTAATCCCGAATCCCGGCGACGACCCCGTTGAAGAGATATCGGGGGCTTTTCACGCCCGGCGGCAGTTCCACTCGGGGCAGGTCCAACGGACCGAAGAAGAGCGGGTCGGCGAGTGCGATGGGTTTCGCCCCGACCGCCAGTACATCTCGCAGGATGCCACCGATGCCGGTGGCCGCGCCTCCATACGGTTCCACCGCCGACGGGTGATTGTGCGATTCGATCCGCAGTGCGTACGCGAAGCCGTTTTCGAACGCCATCACCCCGGCGCTGCCGGTGCCGAGCACCCGACGGGCCGGATGGAGCTTCCCAAAGGCGGCGCGCAGAAAAATTCGGGAACTCTTGTAGCTGCAGTGCTCGCTCCAGCTCTGCGCGACCCCGGCGAGTTCGAGGTCGGTCGGCTCGCGACCGATGCGCCGGTAGGTACTGCTGAATGCGGGTCAGTTCGATGTCATCGAAGCCCAGATTGAGGCGGGCGGACATTCGCACCAGGGCCGCCCGGCTCTGCTTCCGGACCGGAATGGTGGTGACGCCGGTCGCCCATTCCGCGTCCGGAAGAGCGACGGGGCGCGGCATCCGGTCCCTCAGTCCAGAAGGGGCGTCACGGTTACCCGATGGATCACAGGATTAGCAAGAAGTCGATCGACGGCTTCGCGAGCGAGGGCCTCGGCCCGGGCGCGTTCCACGTTCGCGAACTCCAGCACGTAGACCCGGGCGGTGGTCACTCGCGCGACGGGAGTGATACCGAGGAGGACGAGCGATTTCTCGACCGTCTTGGCCTCCGGGTCCATGACCCCGGGCTTGAGTTCAACGCGTATCTCGACCCGGAGCGCCCGGTCGCCGCTGCCCATCAGAATCGCTCGGTCGCTTCGAGCCGGTTCACGCATATTAGTTCCGACGGCCCGAGCGTCCCCCGGACGCCTTCGGAGACTCCGCCGGAACCGAGAGGAATTTTGTCGCCCAAAAACCTATATAGGGGTCGTTTTTCGGACCGCCGGGTCTGGGGGTAAGGGGTGGAGGAGCTCATTTGCAGTGTCGAGTTTCTTCGGAGTCGGAGGGAGCTCGTCGCGCGCGTTTCGAGTGAAGCGGGGGGAGTGCGCGAGTATCGTGCGCCCGCCGCCGGCCAAGTGATCGAACAGGTGGTCGACGATCTCCAAGAGGAGTTCGAATCGGCTCCGGTGACCTAACGAGGGTCTTGCCGGAAACGTGGCCACCCGCCACCGCCAGCGCCGGACACGCACTAGCCAATTGAAAGACGGAACAGGAGGCGAAGGTATCGATGGAGAAACCAGGAACGAAGAGTAAGGGACCGGTCAGCGGAGCCGTCGAGAGCGCCTTCACGAAGGTCTGGGGGGACGAACACGTCACCGCGCTCGTCGCGCTCAAGGTCGAGACGGCCGAGGCCGACAGCGTCGCCGCCGAGGTCGCGCGGTTCATCGAGGCCGAGGACGTCTTCCTGGTCACCGGCGACACCGACATCATGGTCAAGGTCACCTTCCCGCACTACGAGGAGCTCAAGGAATTCGTGCTCCACCGGTTGCCGGCCGTGAAGGGGATTCGCGAGACGAAGACCCTGCTCGTTGTCACCGCTTACAAAGAGGGAGGCGAGGCTCGTCGCGCGTGAGCGCCACGAGTCTTGACGCCATTCGTGACCGCTACAGATAGCCGCGCCGTTCCGCCGACCGAGGGCGCGCCCGCCCCCACCTCGAGCAAGATCCTCGAGCTCGAACGGATCGCCCAGTCGCTCTCCGCCCTGAGCGAGGATGGCTCGGTTCCGCGCAACATCCGTCGCGGCGCCCAGTCGGCGCGGGACGCACTCCTGAAGGCCGCCACCGCCCTCGACGTCCGCGTCGCGAGCGCCGTGTACGTGCTCGACGACCTCGCGAACGACTCGAATCTTCCCACCCACGGCCGCACCGCGATCTGGTCGATCATCTCGAACCTGGAGAGCCTCCAGTGATTTACCGGCGGCGAAACCTGAAATACGAGCCCCGGGTCGTGACCCTTCGGAGCGATCGCGGGCCCGTAGCTCAGTTCGGTAGGTCGGCGGGTACGCTCGCCGACCCGACACAGAGCATCTGGCTTTTAACCAGGCGGTCGGGGGTTCGAACGAGCAGCGCCGCTCCGTCTGGGCGCGTGCTCCGGAAATCCCCCCGGGCCCGTTCCGCTCCGCTGGAGATCGCATGAGTCCCACCCGAGCCCGCCCCCGGAAATCTGCCAAGAGCGTGAAGGCTCCGTCGCGCCGCGAGTTCCAGACCCACCATCTCATCCCGGACCACGAGCTGCTCAGCGAGGACGAGGCCCGGAAGGTCCTTCGTGAGCTCGCCACGCCGGTCGAACGGCTCCCCAAGATCCTGGCCACCGACCCGGGCCTCCTCACCAACGCCGAGGTCCGCGCGGCCCGCGAAGCGGCCGAACCGCTCGCCGGTCGCATGATCCGCATCCGTCGTCCTTCCGTCACGGCCGGTGAAGCGATCACCTACCGGGTCGTCATCGCCAATCTGGGGGACTAGGAGTTTACTGTCATGCGAGAAATCGTAGATGCATTCTTCCGCGAGCGGTCAACCGTCAACCACCACCTCGCGAGCTTCAACGACTTCCTGCCGACCCCGGATAATCCCAATTCCCGGATGCAACGGATCGTCGACGAGGCCCGCGTTAGCGAGGACTCTACCGACCGCGGCGTCATCCGTCTGGACGTCCAGAAGACGAAGAGCTCCATCTACGTCCGCGTCGGCCGCCGGCGCGACGCCCGGTCCCAGCTCGACGCCACCTCGGAGCCAACCGTCTTTGTGGGCCAGCCGTTCGTCAAGGAACCGGTCGGCTCCAAGCCCACCCTGACCCCGATGGAGGCCCGCCTCCGGAACCTCACTTACCAGGCCCCGATCTACCTTCGGGTCACCGTCGTCGAGAACGGCGTCGAGCGCGCCCCCGAGGACGTCCACATCGGCGACCTGCCAATCATGGTCAAGAGCCGGCCCTGCAACCTCCACCAAGGGAACATCGAGCGCGACTCCGGCTTCCCGCTCTCCGCCGACGAATACCGGGCCAAGCTGGTCGAGTACGGCGAGGACCCCGCCGACCCCGGTGGATACTTCATCATCGGCGGGACGGAACGCGTGATCATGAGCCTCGAGGATCTGGCGCCGAACCGGATCTTCGCCGAGTTCAACGAGCGCTACGGCACGCCCATCGAGAGCGCCAAGGTGTTCAGCCAGCGCGGCGGGTACCGGTCGCTCACCGTCGTCGAGAAGAAGAAGGACGGCGTGCTTCACGTCTCCGTCCCCAGCGCCTCCGGGCAGATCCCGCTCGCCATCCTGATGAAAGCCCTCGGGATGAAGAACGACGAGGAGATCTACCAGGCCGTCCTGGGCGAGCTCCTCCCGCTGGACGAACCGTTCGTCCAGACGATGAAGCACCTCCTCAACGTCAACCTCGAGGAGTGCATCTCCAAGAAACTCTACCCGCCCGAGGGCATCCTCACCACCGAGGACGCGCTCCTCTACCTCGAGAAGAAATTCGCCACGGGCCAGGCCAAGGAGTACCGTCAGCGGAAGGTCGACGGCATTCTCGACCGCTCGCTCCTGCCTCACTTGGGCGATGCGAAGGCGGACCGTCTCAAGAAGGCCCTCTACCTCGGCCGAATGGCCCGAACGGTCCTCGAGCTCAACCTCGGCCAGCGAGGCGAGGACGACAAGGACCACTACGCGAACAAGCGGCTCAAGCTCGCCGGCGACCTCATGGAGGACCTGTTCCGGGTCGCGTTCACGATGCTGCTGAAGGACCTCAAGTACCAACTCGAGCGCTCCTTCGCCCGCAAGAAGGACCTCCGGATCGCCTCGGCGATCCGGCCGGACCTTCTCACCCAGCGCCTCGTCCACGCCCTCGCGACGGGCAACTGGGTGGGCGGCCGGGCCGGCGTGAGTCAACTGCTCGACCGGACGAGCCATATGTCCACGATCTCCCATCTCCGGCGGGTCACAAGCCCGCTCACCCGCAGCCAGCCGCATTTCGAGGCCCGCGATCTGCACCCGACCCAGTGGGGCCGGCTCTGCCCCAACGAGACGCCCGAAGGGCAGAACTGCGGTCTCGTCAAGAATTACGCCCTGTGCGTCGATGTCTCGGAAGGCGCCGACGAGGAGGAGGTCGCGCTCATCCTCCGCGACCTCAACACCCGCGAGATCGGCCCCGAGGTCTTCCAGGAGGCCTCGTCGCCGAAGGGGAAGCGCGCCGCGCGGGTCTACGTCAACGGGAACCTCATCGGCCTCCACTCGAACCCGACCGAGCTCGTCCAGGAGATCCGGGAACGCCGGCGCTCCGGCACCCTCTCGCCGACGCTCGGCGACCGGATCTACGAGATCAACGTGCGCAGCGACTCCCGCATGAACGAGGTCATCGTGCACTGCGACTCGGGCCGCCTGCGCCGGCCCCTTATCAGCGTCAAGGACGCCACCCCGCGCGTCACCCGCTCCGACCTCGACGAACTGGCCCGGGTACCCTCTCCTACACCGATCTGATCCGGCAAGGAAAGGTAGAGTGGATGGATGCCGAGGAGGAAGAGGACACCCTGATCGGCGTGGACGGCTACCAGCCGCCCGAGCGCTGCCCGAACTGCCAGCGCGCCCTATCCCGCAGCGATATCCGGTGGGTCTCCGCCGGGGAGAAGAAGGAGGCCGCCGATGTCGAATGCGGCCGCTGCCACCATGTCTTCCCGACCCCCTCGCTCCTGCGGAAGGACCACACCCACCTCGAGATCGACCCCAACCTGATCCTCGGCGTCTGCACGGGACTCATCCCCTACGCGGAGCACAACTCCACCCCGCGGAACACGATGGGCTCCGGAATGGCCAAGCAGGCGCTCGGGGTTGAATCGGTCAACTACCGCCGCCGCCCCGACACCCGGGGCCACCTCCTGCACTACCCCGAAGCCCCGCTCCTGCGCACGCAGACGATGAAGTACGTCCAGTTCACGGAGCGCCCCGCCGGCCAGAACTTCGTCGTCGCGGTACTCACCCACGAGGGGTACAACATGCAGGATGCGCTCGTCTTCTCGCAGGCCGCCATCGACCGGGGCCTCGGACGCTCGTCCTTCTTCCGAACCTACCGAGGCGAGGAGCGCAAGTATCCGGGCGGCCAGGAAGACCGCTTCGAGATCCCGCGGCCGGACGTCGCCGGCGCCCGCGTCGACACCGCGTACCGGAACCTGGGCGAGGACGGCCTGATCTTCCCCGAGCTCGAGGTCACCGAGAGCGACGTCCTGGTCGGCAAGACCTCTCCGCCGCGATTCCTCGAAGAGAAAACGGACCTGCTCACCCCCCAGAAGCGCCGGGAGACCTCCGTCACGGTCCGCGCCGGCGAATCCGGCTGGGTCGACAGCGTCATCCTGACCGAGGGTGAGAATATCTCGAAGCTCGTCAAGGTCAAGGTCCGCAACCAGCGGGTGCCTGAACTGGGCGACAAGTTCGCTTCCCGACACGGCCAGAAAGGCGTCGTCGGACTCATCGTTCCCCAGCAAGACATGCCGTACACGCGGGACGGCGTCACTCCGGACCTGATCGTCAACCCGCACGCGATTCCGTCGCGCATGACCGTCGCCCACGTGCTCGAGATGCTCGGGGGCAAGGTCGGGTCGCTCGAGGGCCGCGTCATCGACGGCACGCCGTTCTCCGGCGAGCGTGAGGAAGCGCTCCGCGAGTCCCTCAAGGCGATGGGATTCCACCCCTCCGGCCGCGAGACGTTCTACGACGGGGTCACCGGCCGCCGCCTCGATGGCGAAGTGTTCGTCGGCGTGATCTACTACCAGAAGCTCCACCACATGGTCGCCGGGAAGATGCACATGCGGTCCCGGGGCCCGGTCCAGATCCTGACGCGGCAGCCCACCGAAGGGCGGTCCCGGCAGGGCGGCCTTCGGTTCGGGGAGATGGAACGCGACTGTCTCATCGGCCACGGCGTGGCGATGGTGATCAAGGACCGGCTGCTCGACGAGTCCGACGGCACGATCCAGTACGTCTGCGGCAACACGGAGTGCGGCCACATCGCCATTCCGGATGCCCGGACCGGCTCGCTCCGCTGCCCGAGCTGCGGCAACACGTCGTCGATCTATCCGGTCGAGATGAGCTACTCGTTCAAGCTGCTCCTGGAGGAGCTGATCAGCCTGGGCGTGATCATGCGACTCCAGTTGGAGGACATGCGGTAGGGGGTTCCACCATGGCACAAGGACTTTCGAAGCGGATCAAGAGCCTCCAGTTCGCCTTCCTCTCGCCGGACGAGATCCGTCGCATGAACGCTGTGAAGGTGATCACGGCCGACACGTACGACGACGACGGCTACCCAATCGAGATGGGGCTCATGGACCTCCACCTCGGCGTGATCGAGCCCAACTTGCGATGCCGGACCTGCGGCGGCCGTGTCAATGAGTGCCCGGGCCACTTCGGCATCATCGAGCTCGCCATGCCGGTCATCCACGTCGGCTACGCGAAGGAGATCAAGCGGCTCCTCCAGTTGACCTGCCGCGCCTGCGGGCGCATGCTGCCCGAAGGCCCGGGCGCGGGCCGCGCCGAGGTCGCCATCGAGGGCGACGACGGGCCCGTCTCCGCGCCGGTCGCGCGCGAGGGGAAGGAGGAACGCAGCTGCCCCCACTGCCACGAGGTCCAGCAACGGATCATCCTCGACAAGCCCACCACCTTCCGGGAGAACGGCCACAAGATCACCCCCAAAGAGGTCCGCGCTCGCCTGGAGCGGATCCCGGACGACGATGTCCGCGCCCTTGGGCTCAATCCGAAGGCCGGCCGGCCCGAGTGGATGGTCCTGACCGTGCTGCCGGTCCCGCCGGTCCAGGTCCGCCCGTCCATCACGCTCGAGAGCGGGGAACGCAGTGAAGACGACCTCACCCACAAGCTGGTCGACGTCCTCCGGATCAACCAGCGACTCCGCGAGAACCGCGACATGGGCGCGCCCCAGCTCGTCGTCGAGGACCTGTGGGAACTGCTCCAGTATCACGTTACGACCTACTTCGATAACCAGACCAGCGGCATCCCGCCGGCCCGGCACCGGTCCGGCCGCCCGCTCAAGACGCTCGCCCAGCGGCTCAAGGGAAAGGACGGCCGGTTCCGGTCGAACCTCTCCGGTAAGCGGGTCAATTTCTCCGCGCGGACGGTCATCTCGCCCGACCCGATGCTGTCGATCAACGAGGTCGGCATCCCGACCGAGATCGGTCGCGCGCTGACGGTCCCGCTCGAGGTCACGCCCTACAACGCCGACCTCGCGAAAGAGCTCGTCAAGCGGGGTCCGACGCCGGCCGATAAGGACGGGGTCTACCAGTGCGGCGTGAACTACCTGATCCGCGAGGACGGCCAGCGGATCAAGGTCATGGACAAGAACGCCGAGGCCTGCGCCGAGCTCGTCACGCCGGGCTGCGTCGTGGAACGGCAGCTGATCAACGGCGACATCGTGCTGTTCAACCGGCAGCCCTCCCTCCACCGGATGAGCATGATGGCCCACTTCGTCCGGATCCTTCCGCACAAGACGTTCCGGTTCAATCTCTGCGACTGCCCGCCCTACAACGCGGATTTCGATGGCGACGAGATGAACCTCCACGTGCTCCAGAGCCAGGAGGCCCGCGCCGAGGCGAAGGTCCTGATGAAGGTCGAGGAACACATCCTCTCGCCGCGCTACGGCGGACCGATCATCGGGATGCTCCACGACCACATCACCGGGATGTTCCTCCTGACCTACCAGAACCCCCACTTCAACCGCCACGAGGTGACGTACATGCTCTCCCGGATCCAGATGCCGACCCCGCCGCCGGCCGGGACCGACAAGGACGGCCGAGAGTTCTGGACGGGGAAGCAGCTGTTCTCGACGCTGATCCCCAAGGACCTCACGATGGAGTACCGGGCCAACATCTGGAACAAGTGCACGGATGCGCCCCTGCACTGCCCGCACGACGCCTGGGTCGTTATCGACCGCGGCGAGCTCAAGGCCGGCGCGATCGACAAGAAGTCCGTCGCGTTCGAGAAGGGCGCCCTGCTGGACGCCATCGCCCGCAACTACGGCGTGGGCCGGGCGCGGCAGTTCCTCGATGAGGCGAGCCGCCTCGCGATCGCCACGATCGACCTCCGGGGCCTCTCCACCGGCATCGACGACGAGGATGTGCCCAAGAACGCCCGCAAGGAGATCGACGACGTGCTGGCGGCCGCGCGCTCCAAGGTCAACGAGCTCGTTGAGCAGTACCGCAAGGGCGAGCTCGACCAGCAACCCGGCCGGTCCCTCGAGGAAACCCTCGAAGTGTTGGTCCGGCGCGAGCTGGGCCGCGCCCGCGACGACGCGGGGGAGATCGCCGGCCGTCAACTCGGTCTCGAGAACCCGGCTGTCATTCTCGCCCGGTCCGGCGCGCGCGGGTCGATGCTCAACCTGACGCAGATGGCCGGCGCCGTCGGGCAGCAATCCGTCCGGGGCGAGCGCCTCATGCGGGGATTCTTCAACCGGACGTTGCCGCACTATGGCCGCGGCGACCTGGGCGCCGACGCCCGCGGATTCGTCTCCTCGAACTACAAGCGCGGCCTGGCGCCGACGGAATACTTCTTCCACTCCATGGGAGGGCGGGAGGGTCTGGTCGACACGGCCGTGCGGACGAGCCGGTCCGGCTACATGCAACGCCGGCTGATCAACGCCCTCGAGGACCTCCACGTCGACGAGGACCGGACGGTACGCAACACCGCCGGCACGATCATCGAGTACAAGTACGGCGAGGACGGCATCGACCCGACGCGCTCGTACGGCGGTCTGGCCATCGCGCTGGACGAGATCGTCACGATGGCGCTGGGCCGACGCGTCAAGCCCACCCTCGACGAGAAGCCGGCGGACGGGCGGCACGCCGCCGGTCACGGAGGAGGAGATGGACCTGCTCGCCGAAGCGCAGCTGGAAGAGGAAGGCGAAGAGGAGGAGGCCGAGGACGTGCCGTCTCCCGAAGAAGGCCCCGGGTTCGAGGGGGAGTAACGATGGCGAAGGAGGAAAGGAAGCCCGTGTCCAAGCTCTCGAGCCAGATCGCCGACTTCGGCGCCGCCGAGGGGGTTGTTTTCCCGCCGCTGATCCTCCAGGAGTTCCACGACCGGGTGCAGAATCTTCGGCTCGAGCCGTCGGAGCTCAAGAAGGTCGTTCACGAGGTCGCCTCGCGGTTCGGCAAGGCCCGCGTCGACCCCCACGAATCGGTGGGGATCATCGCGGCGCAGTCGATCGGCGAGCCGGGCACGCAGATGACGCTCCGAACGTTCCACTATGCCGGCGTCGCCGAGATGAACGTGACGCTCGGCCTGCCGCGGCTCATCGAGCTCGTCGACGCGCGGCGCGTCCCATCGACCCCGATGATGACCGTCTACGTCGAGAAGAAGCACCGCGGCGACCGCGACGGGGTCCAGAAGATCGCGCTCCAGATCGAGGTCTCCACGATCCCCGACGTCGCGGCCATCGGCACCGTCGTCGAGGAACTGAAGGTCGTCGTCTCGCCGCAGCTCGGCCTGATGCAGGGCCGGGGCGTGAAGCGCGCCGACATCGAGCGCTCGCTCACGGAGAACGTCGACACCCGGAAGTTTCGGGTCGGCAACGGGTCCGGCTCCGGCGAGGGCCGCTCCTTCGAGATCTTCCTGGCCGAGCCGCCTGTCCCCGCGCCCGGCAAGGCGAAGAAGGAGGACCCCGACGAGGACATGCCATTCAAGAAGCTCCTGGCCGCCAGCGAGGAAGTGAAGAGCATCCGGATCAAGGGCGTCACCGGGATCAAGCGGGCCCTCATCAAGAAGGAGAAGGACGAGTACGTGATCTATACCGAGGGGTCGAACCTCGAAGACGTCCTCGAGATCGAGGGCGTCGACGGCGACCGGACCACCACGAACTCGATCTTCGAGATCTACAAGGTCTTCGGCATCGAAGCGGCCCGGGCCGCGCTCATCCAAGAGACGTCGCGGACGCTCGGCGAGCAGGGTTTGACCGTCGATATCCGGCACCTGATGCTCGTCTCGGACGTGATGACGAACGAAGGGGACATCCGGGCCATCGGCCGCCACGGGATCTCCGGGAAGAAGACCAGCGTGCTCGCGCGGGCCGCCTTCGAGATCACCGCCGCGCACCTGTTGCGCGCGGCGATCACGGGCGAAGCCGACGAGCTCAAGGGCGTCGCGGAGAACATCATCGTGGGTCAGCCGATCACGCTCGGCACGGGCGCGGTGAACCTGATCTACCGACCGACGGTGGCGCCGAAGACGCCGCCGCAGGCCGTCGAGCCGGCGCCGCCGGTCGAGGCCGCCGACGACGACGAGCCGCTCGTGCCCCAGGGGGCCTAGGGAGGACCCATGGATCTCGGACACGCACTCAAGGTGGCGCTGCAAACGGGGAAGGTGCGGATCGGCGTCAACGAGACGATCGACGCGGCGAAGGCCAAGCACGCCCGCCTCGTGATCGCGTCCACGAGCTGTCCGTACGAGCCGTTCCTGCACGAGAGCCGGTTCGAGAAGGTCCCGGTCTACCATTACCCCGGCACGAGCGTCGAGCTCGGGGCCGCTTGCGGAAAGCCATTCCCGATCAGCGCCCTCGCCATCCTCGACCCCGGCTCGTCCGCGATCCTCTCGCTCGAGACGTCGTAAACGACGGAGCCGGGCCGGGAACCCTTTCGATGACCGAGATCTCCTTCGACACCGAGACGCTCGGGCTCATCCGGCTGTTCGAGGAGCGGACCGGCGCGCGCGTCAAGGACTGCCTCCACGCGGAGGACAAGATCGTGTTCCTGGTCTACCCGGGCGAGATCCCGAAAGCCGTAGGCCCCGGCGGGGCGGTCGTCGACCGGCTCAAGGACCAGACGCACCGAGAGATCCAGGTGGTCGAGTACCTCCGACGACGCCGAGGTGCTGGCGCGGAACGTCTTCTTTCCGTTCGGCCCCCGGAAGGTCGAGTTCCAGCCCAAGGGGAAGGGCCGCCATGTGACCGTCACCGTCGACCCGGCCTGGAAGGCGCGGGCCATCGGCAAGGCGGGGAAGAACCTCAAGATCGCCCGCGCGGTCCTGATGCGCCACTCCGACATCGTGTCGGTGAACGTCGCGTAGCCCCCGCCGTCCGGCCGCGGCGACCGCGAAGGTTGAAGAGCCCCCCCCGTTCCCGACGGCGACATGTTGACCCCCGCGACGAACCGGATCCAGGCGGTGCTGTTCGACCTCGGCGGCACCCTCGTCGACAACCGGGACTATCCGGCGTTTGAGGACATGGCCAACCGCGCCGGCATCTCGGTCGACGCCGACACGATCGCTCACTGGACGTCGGCCATGCGCGACGAGAACGACCGACAGGGAGAGACCTGGACGTTGGAGGAGTTTTGGCGCAAAGTCATCGAGGGCGCGGCCGGTGCCCCGGTGCCCGAGGCCCACTGGAAGCAGTTCTACCGCGCCGCGGAGGCCCATGAACCGCCCGCCCACCTATACTCGGATGTTCGTATGTGTCTGGATGAGCTCAAGGACAACCACCTGCGGTTGGGCGTCCTCACGAACCACATCTCGGAGCAGTCGGCCCGCCAAATTCTCGCGAAAGAGGGCGTGCTCGGGTTTTTCGAAGTTGTCGTCGCCTCCGGGACGGAGCGGGTCGCCAAACCCGACCCGCGATTCTTTCAGCGGGGGTTGGACCGGCTCAAGGTGATCGCCGGCGAGACGCTCTATGTTGGCGACAAGCCGAACACCGACGTCCGGGCCGCGGAGCGCGCGGGACTCCACGGACTCTGGCTCCACCGCGACGGGACCGGCTACGGAGAAGACCCTCCCGAGATCACATCGCTCACCGAGGTACCGATCTGGATCACCCAGTTCGAAGTCTCGGGCCGCGGCTTCACCCAGGCGCCGCCCAACCTCGACGGCGACCTGGGCGGCGCGCCTCAACGGCCGCGGCGTAGGATGGGTTAAATAATCCCCTCGACTGGCAACGCTACCCCGTGGGTCTCCGTCCGGAGACCGACGAGGCGACGCTCCCACGGCGCGCGGGGGACCCGATGATCCATGCGCTCCAGGGAACGTCACAGATGGCCCGAAGGGGCGTGGAGCCCCGAGAACCCCTCCCTGGAAACGGGGAGTGACCTCTCGGGACCGACAAGGAAGGTAGAGAAGAGTTCGCTTAGAACACACGAGCTCGACATGTCGTCGAGTTCGCAAAGAGCAAATTCCGCCAGTCAGAATAGATTCGGTTTCTTTGACCGTCACAATAACCCATAAAGAATGAAATCCGGTTGATCCTGCCGGCGGGCACCGCTATTGGAGTTCGCTTAAGCCATGCGAGTCGAGAGGGGTAAGCCCTCGGCGCACTGCTCAGTAACACGCGGACAATCTGCCCTCGAGACGGGGATAACCCCGGGAAACTGGGAATAATACCCGATAGGCCTGAGATGATGGAAGGCTCTCAGGTTCAAACCCTGCGGGGCTCGAGGATGGGTCTGCGGCCTATCAGGTAGTAGGGGGTTTCACAGACCCCCTAGCCGTAGACGGGTACGGGCTTTGGGAGAAGTCGCCCGGAGATGGATTCTGAGACACGAATCCAGGTCCTACGGGACGCAGCAGGCGCGAAACCTCCACAATGTGGGAAACCACGATGGGGGAACTCCGAGTGCCTACACTGTGTGTAGGCTGTTCTCGAGCCTAAAAAGCTCGAGAAGTAAGGGCCGGGTAAGACGGGTGCCAGCCGCCGCGGTAATACCCGCGGCCCGAGTGGTGCTCATTATTATTGAGTCTAAAGCGTTCGTAGCTGGCCGGGCAAATCTCCGGGTAAATCGGGCCGCTCAACGGTCCGAATTCCAGAGACACTGCCCGGCTTGGGATCGGGAGAGGGAGGAGGTACTCCCTGGGTAGGGGTAAAATCCTGTAATCCGGGGGGGACCACCAGTGGCGAAGGCGTCCTCCTAGAACGAGTCCGACAGTGAGGGACGAAGCCCTAGGGCGCAAACGGGATTAGATACCCCGGTAGTCTAGGGTGTAAACGCTGCCGACTTGGTGTTGGGGGTCCTGCGTGGGCTCCCAGTGCCGGAGTGAAGATGTTAAGTCGGCCACTTGGGGAGTACGGTCGCAAGACTGAAACTTAAAGGAATTGGCGGGAGAGCACCGCAACGGGAGGAGCGTGCGGTTCAATTGGATTCAACGCCGGAAAACTCACCAGGGGCGACGGAGGGATGAAAGCCAGGCTGAAGACCTTGCCCGATTCTCCGAGAGGTGGTGCATGGCCGTCGTCAGTTCGTACCGTAAGGCGTTCTGTTAAGTCAGATAACGAACGAGACCCTCGCCCTCAGTCGCGACTTCGGGGGGGACCCCGAGAGCACACTGGGGGGATCGCTGCTGCTAAAGCAGAGGAAGGAGAGGTCTACGGTAGGTCCGTATGCCCCGAATCTCCTGGGCAACACGCGCGCTACAAAGGTTGGGACAATGGGATCCGACCTCGAGAGAGGAAGGCAATCCTGAAACCCAATCGTAGTTCGGATTGGGGGTTGTAACTCACCCCCATGAAGATGGATTCCGTAGTAATCGCGGGTCAACATCCCGCGGTGAATGTGCCCCTGCTCTTTGCACACACCGCCCGTCAAGTCATCCGAGTTGGGTCGGAGTGAGGGTGACTCTTATTGGGTCGCTCGAACTTCGGTTCAGCAAGGGGGACTAAGTCGTAACAAGGTATCTGTAGGGGAACCTGCAGATGGATCACCTCCTAGAACGCCGGTCTCAGAAGAGACCCGTTCGGAGACGTGCAAAACCGCCGAACTGCTCGGACTGGCGAACCCTACCGTCCCTCCCTTTGGGCTATCAACCCATTCTTGAGTAGTTACCACTTTCTTATAACCCGGCCTCGGCTCGTGGCGAACGTGATCGCGGCGACCCATCCCCCGGTGGCGCTTCCCTCGAAATTGGCCCTCGCCGGCGACTGCCTGGCCCACGGCGAACCGGTGATGATCTTCGATGCGCCGGACCGGGAAGGCGAGACGGACATGGTCGTTCTCGCCGAGCACGCGACGCCCGAGCTCGTTCGCCTCCTCCGGAAGGACGCGGGCGGCCTTCTGTGTGTCGCCATTTCCGACGAGCTGCGGCAGCGGATCGGCCTGCCGTTCCAGTCCGAGATGCTGGAGTTGTCCGAGCACAAGTTCCCCGCGCTTGCGGAACTCCGGCGCCAGGATCTCAAGTACGATGCCCGGAGCGCCTTCGGGGTCACCGTCAATCACCGCACCAACTTCACGGGCGTGCCCGACATGGACCGGGCCACGACGATCCGGGCGCTGGGCGAACTCGCTCGCGACGCCCCGGCGCTGAGCGACGTCGAGCTCACGCGTCGGTTCACCTCCGAATTCACCTCGCCCGGCCATGTACCGGTGCTCTACGCGGCGCCGGCCCTCGTGCGCGAACGAAAGGGCCATACGGAACTCGCCATCTCGCTGGCCCGGATGGCAGGGCTCTCGGAGGCGGCGGTCGTCTGCGAGATGCTCGGGGACTCGGGAGGTCCGAGGTCCTCGGAAGCCGCGCGACGGTACGCGGAGGCCCACGGATGGGTCTTCCTCGAGGGCCGCGCGATCCATCAGGCGTGGCCCGCATGGTCCGAGTAATGGCCACCGGGGTCTTCGACCTCCTCCATCCGGGACACGTGTACTTCCTGGAAGAGGCGAAGAAGCTCGGGGACGAACTCGTCGTGGTCGTCGCCCGCGACGCCACGGCGAAGCGCCTCAAGCACGAGCCGATCGTTCCGGAGCACCTCCGGCTCCTGGTGGTCTCGGCGCTCAAGCCGGTGGACCGGGCGCTCCTCGGTTCCCCCACGGACATCTACCAGACGGTCGTCGACGTCCGGCCCGACATCATCGCGCTCGGCTACGACCAGATCTGGGACGAGCACGAGGTCGAGGCGGAAGCGGCCCGCCGGGGCGTGAAGGTCAAAGTCGTCCGACTGCCGGAGGTTCCGCACGACCATCTCGCGACGAAACGTCTTGTCGAAAAGATCGTCGAACGCGCCCGCTCTGGCGAGGAGGTCGGGCGGTGAAGCGCATCGGCGTCGCCGACACGACGTTCGCCCGGGTGGACATGGCTTCCGCCGCGCTCACCGCGCTGCGGGGGGCGGGCACGGGCTTCCGGGTGTATCGTCGGACGGTCCCCGGTATCAAGGACCTCGCCGTCGCCTGCCGGCAGCTCTTCCAGGAGGACCAGGTGGACCTCTGCCTCGCTCTCGGCATGCCGGGCCCCGCCGCGCTCGACCAGAACTCGGCCTTCGTCGCGTCCCTCGGGCTTCAATTCGCGGAAGTGCTCGAAAGCAAGCCGATCGTCGAGTGTTTCGTCCACGAAGGCGAGGCCCGCGACGCGAAGGAGCTCGACCGGCTCGCCCGCCGCCGGGCCGAGGAACACGCCCTCAACGCCTACCAACTCCTGTTCCGGCCGCACGAGCTGGCCCGCCACGCGGGACAGGGCCTGCGGCAGGGATTCGCCGACGCGGGGCCGGTGCGCCCGCGACGGTAGGGACAGGACCGCATCGATCCGCTTAAGGAAGGAACAAAGAACATGCCGAAGAAGGAACGCGAAGGGAACGGGATCCGGATCGCCATCGTGGGCAGCGAGTTCAACTACGACATCACGATGATGATGATGGAGCGGGCCCGGGAAGAGATCGAGTTCCTGGGCGCCGTGGTCGGTCCGGTCGTGAAGACGCCGGGCGTCTACGACATGCCGATCGCCGTCCAGGCCCTGATGGAACGCAAGGACGTCGACGCCGTCGTCACGCTGGGCGCCGTCATCGAGGGCGAGACGAACCACGACGAGGTCATCATGAACCAGGCCGCGCGGAAGCTCACGGACCTCACGGTCCAGTACGGGAAGCCGCTCGGGCTGGGGATCTCGGGGCCGGGCGAGACCCGGCTCCAGGCGCAGGACCGAATCGAGAACGCTGCGGCGGCGGTACGTTCCGTCGTGAAGATGGTACGACGCCTCCGGGAGATTCGCGGTTCCTGAGGGGCCGACCGAGCTTCACGGCCTAGGGCCGGAAACGTCGAGGGTTGCACGGTCCAAGCAACCCATTAACGGAAGAAAACCCCATCCGGTCAGCGTGGACCCGACAACCCTGCAGAGACGCGGAGTCCGAACGCTGCTGCTCACCGGGGTAGGACTGAACCTACTCGGGGCCGGTTCCCTGGCTCTCACGCTTTACACCTTGGCAGGTCGTTGCAACGGCCGAATCTCATTTCTTGGCTACTGCGGCGCGCCCGCAAGCGCGTACTTGGGCTTCGCGAGTGCGGTCACGATATGCGGGGTGCTCCCACTGGTGGGACTCGCGTACGCCCGAGTGGCCCCCGCGGCGGTCGTGAGCCAGGGCATTCTCACGTTTCTCTCGGTATGGGCGGTCGTCAACTGGGGCTTTTTCGGGCTGGGGTTCTCCGCGATCGGAGGAATGATTGGGCTCGTCGGCTCCGGGATCCTCTACCGGCGCGGAAGGCCGGGGCCGCCCGTCACGACCCTGCTCTTTGGCGCCAGTTGGGCCGGGATGGTGGCATTCTGGATGGCCTACCTGTTTTCGAATCCAATTCTCCTTCCGATGTACTACACCCCCGGCCCTTTTGGGGGTGCAACGGGGTGCCTCGCTGCCCTTGCGTACTGCGGGCCGGCGATCCAGTTGGCCGTGCTCGCCATCGGTCTGTCGGTCGAAATGGCCCTCGTGCCCCTCTGGGTCCCACCATATTGGCCGTTCGGTTTGGTCGGAGCGATGGGCGTGCTGGCCTCCACGATTCTGGCCCCTTCCTACTTCGACTCCCTCTGGTTCCCGGCGATTGTCGCCGCTCTCGCGTTGGGGATTGGGGCGGCCGGGTACCGAGAGTTCGTCAAGACCGGTCGGTCGATCGGACAGGCGCTGGACGGGCTGCCACCCCGCACCGGATTCGCTCCTGAGGGAAAGTCTCCGATGGCCGGACACGATCCCCGGGCTTAGACCAACCCACGCTCCGAGATCCGGAAATCGATCGACCCTTCGGGCCGGGACCGATGTTTCATCAGGACGGCCCGGCGCCGATCACCTTCCAGTCGGTCGAAGCGAAGAATCGTTTTCGCGGCGTGATTCAGGAAGGCGCCGCCGACGGGCTCGAGCGTGCCTTCGCCGACCTTCCGCCAGACCTGGTTCGTGACGAGGACGGGGACCGGGACCTGGAGCGCCGCGGAGACGAGCTGGGCCAGTTCGAGCCCAAGCTCCCTTCGAGCCGTCTCCTCCTCCTTCCCGCCGAGCTCAAGGCGGTAGTGCATGGTCATCGAATCGACGACGATGAGGCCGACGGGACGAGTGGCATCGCGCGCCATTCGCGTAGCGGTATCCACCGCCCGGCTCTGTTCCGGCAGGTTGGCCGGCGAAGAGATGAGTAGGTGCTCGAGCAGCTGGGGGAGTTTCCCGCTCGCCATCGCCTCCAGTTTGTCGACGGAGAGTCCCTCCGTGTCGATGTAGACCACCCAGCGCGCGTCGAGGGCGACGCGTGCCGCCACCTGGAGGCAGAGGATGGTCTTACCGGTCCCTCCCTCGCCGTAGACCTCGGTGACCGAGTCGGCGTCGAGACCTCCCCCCAGCAAGTCGTCGAGAGACGGAAGGCCCGTCGGGAGGCGATCGGATGGCATGGGGCGGTCGGACAGGCCGACGGCCGCTTAAGCCGGCGGGCTAACGCGCCGGGACCGGGTACGCGACCCCCTTCTCCGGGGAGATGACCGTTGTCCCCTTCGGGTGAAACTCGTCGGGGTGTTCGGTGTGGATCGGGAACGTGGTCGTGGACTTGAGGCGCCCGGCGATGGCGAGGAGTTCCGCACCCGAACAATGCCCCGACGCGTGGAGCGAATGCTTCCGCAGGTCGAAGTGCTGGAGCCAGTTCTTCAGGACCTCGGCTTCGAGGTCCTCCTCCGAGAACGGCTCGCTCATCGAGTAAACGAACGGGCTCCCCCTAGGAGGGCGCAGGTCGATCAGCTCGGGGAAGTGCATCATCTCCAGCATCAGGAAGAGTCTCTTGCCGTTCGAGCGAACGTACTCCGCGTCGACGGCGCCCGTCAGGAACGGCTCTTCCCACTTGAAGTAGGTCTTTTTTGGCCGCTCATAGACGAGCAGGTCGGAGGTCTGGCCCGGGATTGGGACCTTGGGGAATCCCGGCTTCCCCGCCACCGCGGACAGCAGAAACGCCGTCTTGAGCGAAACGACGAACGAACGTCCGGCGGTTTGGGCCGCCTGGTAGAGGGTGCCGATGCGGTCGATGTCACGGGGATAGCACGTGCCCAGGACCAGGTCCGAGGTCGCCTCCAGGACGCGGTCGACTTCGTCCCGCACCGATTTCTCAGTGAAATTCTTCCGGGGGTCGGGACCGACGCGGGTGCCCTCGGTGATGAACGCTGACGGCTCCTCGTGCGCCGCGGCCTCGAGAAACGCTTCGGTCAACGCGGCGCGGGGGCCGTGCTGGCGGAAATCTCCGGTGTACGCGACCGTGCCCGCGGAGGTCCGTACCAGGTATCCGTAGGCGCCCGGGATGGAATGGTCGACCGGGTGCGGCACGACCTCGAGGTTGCCGAGCCGGACCGGTGTGCGCGGCGTGAGGATCTTCCACGGGTGGGTGCCATACCCTCCACGACCCGAGGTTTGGATGGCATCGAGGAGGACTTTCGTGTCCTCGCCGAGGTACACCGGGATATCCGGGTCGATGTGCTTGAGGTAGCCGGCGTGGTCGAAGTGGGCGTGCGTGATGAAGACGGCGTCGATCCGGGGCGCCTCATACGGCAGGTCGGCGCCGTGGAGGGCCTCCCGTGAGTAGAGTCCCGGAACTCGAGGAATGAGGTCGAACTCCAGCAGGTCCTTGACCGGGCTCGTGGAACGGGGCTGCAGAAAGTTGAGGTAGAACTCGTCGTATCGCGGAGAGAACGACGGGCCGAAGTCGAACAATATTCGTTCCGGCCCGTCCTCGACGAGGATCTTGTTGCCGCCGATCTCCCGGACCCCGCCGAGGAAAGTGATCGACGGCTCGACCATCCTCGGCCCGACCCGGCGGTCGGGTTTAGGCTTTGTTGGAAACCACCTCCGTCGCGGTCGAGCCGGACCGGAAGGACCAGAAGTGCCGGCGCGGCGGCGTCGGGTGCTCCTTGATGGCGGCCAAGGCCTGGAGGATCACCGTCCGGGAGTCCTCCTGGGGGTACTCGAGGCGCGTGTAGTCGGCCACCTCGCGGGCGTAATCGGGTCGGCTCATCTCGGCGATTCGGGCGCTGGGGATTCCAAACATGGGTTCCTCACCTCCCCTAAGACACGCGGAACGAAGGCCGTGGACCCGCGTAGGGCGGCCGTCGTACCGACGGCTCAACACGTATCTACCCCCCGGGCCTTCGAGAGCCGATGACGCTGTGGGAGATCTCGTTCCGAAGCCGGTTCGACTATCCGTTCATCGACCTGTCCCGGCAATTCCCGGACACGCCGATCTCGATGTGGTGCCTGTGGGACAAGGAACTGCTCCAGGTGCCCACCCGCGACGCGGCCACCCTCGCCGGCATCGAGAAGGGGATCCGAAAGGCCGGTCACGTGGTCGAGGAGTGGGTCGACGCGGGGCAGGGCCGAATCTTTCTCCTGAACTGCACCTGCGAGAAGTACCGCAGCGTCTGGACGATCGAAGAGGAGCACGAGTGTATGGACACCCCGCCGGCGGTCTATCGGGACGGCTGGGGGTACTTCCGGATGCTCAGCCTCAACGACGGCCGCACCCGGGCACTCTTCCAGGAGATGAACCGGAACGGCCCGACAGAGCTCATCCGGAAGCGGGAGCTTCCCTTGAGTTCCCTCCCCACCAACATCTGGGTCCACGGATTGTTCAGTGAGCTCACGCCGAAGCAGCGGGACGCGATGCTCCAGGCCCACCGATACGGATACTACTCTTCCCCGCGACAGATCAAGACGGAAAATATCGCCAAGGGATTGGGCCTGAGCCGGTCGACGTACGAAGAGCACCTCCGCAAGGCGGAGAACCGGATCCTGACCGCCCTGGTGCCGTATCTCGAGCTCTACTCGACCGCCACGCACTCCCCGAAGGCACTTCCGCTGCCGCACACCGAGACCGTCGCCCCCGCGGCGGCCTCGTAGGGGGGATCATGGCGCTCGTCTATTCCGGGATCCGGGTGTCCGACCCCGACCGGTCAGTGCAATTCTACACGCAGGGGTTAGGTCTCAAGGAGACGGGTCGAGGCCACATGAGCCACGGGGGGCTTTTCATCGGACTTCAGGACCCCAACACGATGCAGCAGCTGGAGTTGAACTGGTATCCCGCCGACTCCCCGTACCACACGCCCTACACGGTCGGGGAGGGACTCGACCACCTGGGGTTCGAGGTAGAGGACGCCCCGGCGCTCTACAAGCGTCTCCTGCTCCTCGGGGCGACGCCCGCGATCGACCCTTGGCTCGAGCAGGAAAAGTACTGGATCGGATTCGTCCGAGACCCCGATGGGATCTGGATCGAGATTCAGAGCCCAGTCCGGAAGGATTAGCGTTTCGCCGATCCGTCGGAGAATGATGGAGGGTCCCCGAAGGGTCCCTGGCCTGGTCGTGCCGAATTCGAGGGCATTGACCACGGCGAAGGCGCGATTCCTCGCCACGACGTGAAATCACCGATCGGGGGACTACGCTCTTCCGGAACTCAGGTAGGGTCCCAAGACCGACTCGCAGACGAATGCGCCGATGATGATCACCCACAGGGACGTCGCATACCAACTCCACGGCACGTCGGTCCATCCGGCCAGGGTGGTCAGCCCTACCACCCCCAGCGCCGGTAGGAGCACCCCCATGATCCAGCAATGGGTACGTCCACACCGAATCGCGTTGACCAGACAGGTCCCGCCCAGCCATGCACTCCCACCTACCCACAGGGCCCCGACCACTTCGGGCGTCGCTAATCCGAGCGAGCCGATCGCCGACGCGGCAACCAATACCCCGATCGGCGCGCCCCAAAGGGCAATCCCGAGGGCCCCCCGGGCAAAATCCCTCGCCCGGGCACCGGAGGGACCCAGCACTCGGAGGGCCGGAAGGTCCGGCGGCCTGCCGTTGTCTCTGCGACTCACGTTTGAGTCCACGCCCGGGGATGCCGGCCCCCGGCTTAGCCCTGCCGGGGCCCGGGATCAACGGGCTTTCAGGACCTTCTTCACGTTGGGATGTTCCTTAGTGAAGATCTTCCCGCCGCAGTTATCGCAGCGGACGCCGAAGAGGTTCGCGTCGCTGGGCAACGCTTCCCCGCAACGAATGCATCGGAACATGGAACGGTTTACTCCCGGGGATACTTCAGCTAACGCTTACCGGCGGGTTTCGGGGCCCCCGGTTCGGCGGTGGCCTTCTCCTGGCGGGTGATCGGAGGGGGCGCGACGTAAACGTAGGCCGGTCCGGAGACGCGCACGCCGCAGCGCTGGCATTCGTAGATCCCCGAGGCTACGCGCCAGAGGGTGACGGTCGAGCACTGGGGGCAGGTGTTGGCCTTGTGCTGGGCGCGGTCGATCTCGAGGATCCGGCGGCGGATCTTGATCCCGTACCGGGGACCCATCCAGCCCGTCGAGCCGACCTTCTTGGTTCGCCGCATCGTTCCTACGTTCCGCGCACGAGGGTCCGGAGCCGGTCGCCATGCCGGAACGCCCGTTCGACGGTCTCTACGACCTCGTCGGGGGAGAACGCCCCGATTTTACCCTTTTGCATGGCCACAACGTTCCCCAATTCGTCCGTGGCCACCGTGAGACGGCCCTGGCCGGCGGTCTCTTCCTCGAACGTCGGGTCGGCGACGATCTTGTCGCCCAGGCGCACGAAGGTGCATTCGACGGGGAAATGGCTCACCTCGAGCGGGTAATCATGCTCGCCGAGGCCGAACTTCTTGGCCGGCATCGTGGCGTGCGTGAGCGCGCCCAGCGCGGCCAGCTGCGCCGCATCGATCAGATTGCCGGCGTGGTCGAGACAGTGGATATCGACGAAGCAGGTCCAGCACTTCTCGGCCGGCGTGACGCAGAGCTTGGCCAGGTCAATGGTTTCGGCGGCCCGGATGGACCGGTCGACGACCCGGGAGAGCTCGATGGCCTCCGGTTGCGGCGGGCCCGGCTCGAAGGTCGGGGAGGAGAGCGCGATGAGCTCGGCGTTCGTGGTCAGCACGCCGGCGTTCGGGGTATCCGGGAACGGTTTCCCGATCTCCAGCTTGACGCCGCAGAGCACGGTGGTCGCTCCGATGTGGACCAGCGCCGACCCGTCGGCGCTCTTGACATAGCCCGGCTCGACCTTCACCGGCCGCCATTCGTCGACGCCCCGGCCGTCCAACCGGTGCCCGCTGCGGGCCAGGTCGATGATGTGCGTGGTCTGGATCTCGGCGGCCACGACCTCGCTCATGCCGGTACCCCCTCCGCGGGGGCGCCCGCCGGGACGTCGTACCGGGTCCGGAGCGCTTGGCGCATTCGTTCGTAGATGTCGCGGCACCCTTTCGTGCCGAGGTCGAGCGCTTGACGGAGCTCGTCCCGGTTCAGGTGCCCCTCCATCTGGATGAGCACGAGGCGACCGGACTGCGGCACGAGCGCCAGTGGCATGTCGGCCTCGCCGAAGTTGTCTTCCTCTTTCTTGAGGTCGAGCGCGATGCGTCCCGCGACTTTACCCACCGCGACCGAGGCCACGAGGTCCGCCATGGGAATGCCGGCGTCGGCGAGGGCGAGGGAGGCGGCTACGAGCCCGGC
This sequence comes from uncultured Thermoplasmata archaeon, assembly GCA_963773945.1. Lineage (GTDB taxonomy): Archaea > Thermoplasmatota > Thermoplasmata > Lutacidiplasmatales > UBA184 > JAKIWV01. The sequence goes on from CAVZDD010000005.1 coordinate 360,738, forward strand.
ACATCGGGTGCCTGCGTTCGCCTGCAGGACCTCGATGTAGATGTCGATGCTCGTCTTCGGGAATTCCTCCGTGAAGACGACCGATTCGAACGCCTCGGTGATGACCTTGGAGATCTCTTGCGACCGGCGGTCCTGGCCCGGTCGCTTCCGCTCGTCGACCGAGAAGGCCGCCATGTTGTAGCGGCACTGGATGATCGCCTTCGAGGTCTGCATCAGGTGGCGGGGGTGCACCTCGCGCGGGCCGTACACCGCCGCCATGACCTTGTTCTCTCCCCATTCCACGAACGCCGACCCGTCGGCGCGCGTGAGTGGTCCGACCTTCATCGAGATCGATCGTAGCTCGTCGAGCCGGCGACCGTCGATCCGACGGCCCTCGGCGTTGAGCAGCTCAGGGACTTCTTTGGCTCCTACGCTTCCCATGGTCCTTCTCCTTCGTTTGTAGTAGTGTGTGGAACGTCAGGTCTCGGCGGGGCGTCTCCCGCATCGTCGTCGGACGGCGAGGAACCCTCGTCGAACCGGTCCGGCCGCGTTCGGTCGACCCCCTCCGGGCCGGGGGCCCGGGGACCGGTATCGTCCGTCGGTCCCGTCATTTGGAGGAATCCCTCGATACGCTCGGTCAGGCCGGGGCGTTGCCCTTCCTCCTCGATGATCCGGAGGCACTCCCGGACCCGTTGGATCCCTTCGGAACTTCCCTCGACCCAGATCCGGCCGTTCTGGCCGACCGCCACCCGGGTGCCGGTCAACTGGGTGATGGTGTGGATCATGGAACCGCCCTTGCCGATCACGCGGGGGATCTTGGCCGGCGAGATGGTCACGAGCGTGCCGCCGCTCAGTTTGCCCAGGTCGTCGCCCTTCATCGTCACGCCGATCTTCCCGGTCGCGTCGAGGTTCTCGACCGCCACGAGGACGGCGTCCCCGATGCGCAGGTACTGGTCGAGCTCGCCGGGTCCGGGTTCCCACGGGGTTCCGCTCGTGTGGAGGGGGGCCCATCGCGAGGCATCGATGTCGAGGAGGTAGAAGGTCTTCTGAACGTCCTGGACCACGCCGACGATCACGTCGTGCGGCTTGGGGACGTAGCGGCCCGCGAAGGGAACGACCCGGATGAACGGCTCTCGCCACGTGGCGTAACCCATCACGCTGGCAAAGACGCGCTTGCCGACGCGATATGTCCCGAACCCCGGTTGGAGACCCCGATCGGGGATCTCGTCGCCCGGAAGAACTAGAACCTTAGGTTCGCTGTGCGGAGGTTTACCTCCGCGGTCGCGCCCACGATGGCGCGGCCCCTGACCGTTGCCCATTGCGTTCCTGTCACCGAGGCGTCCGACCGAAGGTCGCTATTTAACGCGAGCGGCTTCGGCGGCGCCTTTCGTCCGCGCGTTGAGCTTCTCGAGCAACTCGGTCTGGACGCCGGCAGGGATTTCGAGAATCGCACTCCAGCTTCCGTCGCTGCCCCAGGCCTCCTCGGAGAGCTTGCCCATCCCTTTGAGATCGCCGATGACGCGGGGATAGTGCTGGCCGGGTACGTGGAGCTTCATTCGGACCGTATCGAAGCGGATCGGGAGCAGAGGACGGAGCTTCGCCAGAATCTCCTGGATCTGGGCGTCCGCGGGCCGGAACGGGTCGACGTGGACCTTGGCCTCTTCCATGGCCGCCTCGATCCGGGCCGCCGGGTGCGGGGCCCCTGTCTGGGGGTTCATCGCGTTGCGCGCGATCGCCGCGACGATCTGCCGGTGCTTGACGGCCGCCAGCTGGTGGCGCTGCTCGGTGGTAACCTGGACTTCGCCCTTCTGAATGATCTGCCGGGCGATCTCGAGGTAATCGGAGGTATGGAAGATCTGCTGGAGGTACTCCTCGGAGATCTTGTCGCCCTTGCGTGCGTCCTTGTAGATGTGCTCACTGGACAGTCGGTCCCGAAGGTTGACGGTCTTTCCGTCCCGGATCTCTTGGACCGCGACCGGGTCGACGAGGACTTCGAACCGAGACCCTTCGTGTTCCCAGCGGGCCACCACGGCATCGTCAGGCTCGCGTCGCGTCGATCGGTGTCGCTCCGGTTGGAACATGCGTTTCTCTCCGGCCCTTCGTTGCCGGGTGCCGGGTCGGCCTAGGAACGGCTCGACTTGGCCGCGCCCGACGGAGGTGGAAGACGCGCAGCGTACTTTTGGATTTCCTCGGGTAGCAGCCGCGTGAATCCCTTGCCTTCCACGAGGGTGCAGACCTCGACCTGGGTCAGGCTGGCCCCCTCATCCAACGACGCCCGGAGGCCCTCGAGGGCCAGTAGGATCGCCTCATCGACGTCCATTCCGTCCCGGTACTTGTGCTCGAACAGCTCCATCGCGGGACCCTTGTTCCCGCCGGTTGCGGTGGCCGAAAAGCTGGTCAGCGAGCCGGACGGCTCGGTTTCGAAGAGGTGGAAGCCGACGTCGTCGTACCCGCCGACCAGCAACGCGGTTCCGAACGGGCGGACACCGCCGAACTGGGTGTACTGTTGCTTGTAATCGCAGATGCGGCGAACGAGCAGCTCGAGCGGCATCGGCTCGGCATAGGTGACCTTGTTGATCTGAGCCGCGAGACGGGCGTAATCGACCAGGACCCGCGCATCGGCCACGAGGCCCGCCGTGGCGCAGGCCACGTGCTCATCGATCTGGTGAACCTTCTCGAGACTGCTGGGCTCGGCGAGCTTGGGGTTCGGGATGCGGCGGTCGGCTACAAGGACCAGACCGTTCTTGAAAATCACACCGGCCGTGGTCGCGCCGCGTCGGACCGCCTCGCGCGCGTACTCGACCTGGAAGAGCCGGCCATCGGGAGAGAAGACCGTAATGGCGCGGTCGTAGGCCATCTGGCCCGGCTGCATCTCCATGAATTGGTGCCTCGGTTGCGGCCCACCAATGGGGGGTTTATAAGTGATACCGGGTGCGGACGTTATCGAGAGACGCCGGCGAGCAAAGACGGCAGCGTCTAATGCGTTCCGGGGTCTCGACGGCGCGTGGCGGCCAAATCCAAGGAGAGCTCCGACCGCTCCGGCGCGTGGCGGCTGGCGGATTCTAGTTCCGCGTATCTGAGGGGGGCGCGTGAGCAGGCGATCGACTGGTATCCGTGGGGCGAGGAGGCCTTCGAAGCGGCCAAGCGGCTCAACCGTCCGGTGCTGCTCGATATCGGGGCCGTCTGGTGCCACTGGTGCCACGTCATGGACGAAGGCACGTACTCCGACGACACGGTGGCGCGGCTCATCGGGCAACACTTCGTGGCGGTGAAGGTCGACCGCGACGCGCATCCCGAAGTGGACCGTCGGTATCAGCGCCAGGTCAATGCGTTGACCGGTGAGGGCGGGTGGCCGTTGACGGCGTTCTTGACGCCGAAGGGCGAGACGTTCTTCGGCGGCACGTATTTTCCGCCCCAGGAGGGTTTCGGACGCCCGGGATTCCGCCGCGTGTTGCTCGAGATCTCGCGGCTCTGGCGGGAGGAGCCCGACAAGGTCCGGGAGAACACGGAGGCGCTCGCCACGGCGATGACCCACGAGCACCATGGAACGGGACGCGCAACGGCGCTCTCCAGCTCCGCGTTAGTCGACTCGGTGAGGACCTCGATCCTTTCCTCCTTCGACCCCATCCACGGAGGGTTCGGGGTGTCGCCCAAGTTCCCGCACCCGACGGCCGTCTCCTTCCTCTTGTGGGACGCATTCGCTTCCGGCGAGGAGGGTTCCGCCGAGCGAGCCCGCCTCACCCTCTCGCGAATGGCCGACGGCGGCGTGTACGACCACGTTGGTGGGGGGTTCCACCGGTACTCCGTCGATGAGGGGTGGCACATCCCGCACTTCGAAAAGATGAGCATCGACAACGCGGCGCTCCTTTCCTCTTATGCCGAGGGATACCGCCGCTTCGGCGACGACGGGTTCCGGGACGTCATGCGCGGGACCGTCGGGTGGATCCAATCCACGCTGGCGGATCCCCGCGGGGGTTTCGGTGCGAGCCAGGACGCCGATAACGCGCCCGGCGACGACGGCGGGTACTTTACCTGGAGTCGCCCCGAACTCAAGGCCATCCTGGACGCGCCGGAACTTCGACTCATCTCGCGCTACTTCGGCGTGGGAAGCGAGGGACGCATGCCGCACGATCCCGAACGGAACGTCCTCTTCCGGTTGATGTCGCTACCAGAAGCGGCGGAAGGCTCCGACTTGGATGCGCCTCAAGCCCGGAAAGTCCTGGACGGGGCCATCTGTAAACTTGCCGTGGCGCGGCTCCGCCGGCCGCGTCCGGTCGTGGACCCGGCGCTTTACGCGAGCCTGAACGGGGGATTCATCCGCGCGCTGACCGCCGCGTCGGTGGCCTTGAACGATCCGACGTTGCTCGCCACCGCCCGTGCGGCCGCCGACCGTTTCCTGGCGGAGGGGTTCGATCCGTCGCGGGGCATCGCGCACCAATTAGGACATCCGACGGCCCAAGGGTTCGGCCATCTCGAGGACCAGGCCGAGTTCGCGTGGGCCCTAACGGAACTCGCCGGCCAGACGGTGGAGCCCACCTATCTGCGTCACGCCATCGAACTCTACGAACTCCTCCTTTCGAAGTTCCGGGTCGAGGGAATGCCGCTGCGTGATATCGCCCCCGACCTCTACGACGGGCCCTCGATCGGGGCAGTGGGCGAGCCCGCCTTCCCGATCGAAGACATGCCGCACATGTCGCCGAACGCCGCCGTCGCCCTCGGGCTGCTCCGGCTCGCCTCCCTCACCGGCGACGAGCGGTGGCGGGGGGAGGCCCGCCAGATCATTGCGGCCGCTCTCTCGCGGCTGGAACGCGCCGGACTCTTTGGTGCCGGCATGGCCCTGGCGGCCGGCATCGCGGAGACCGAACCGGTCCGCGTGGTGATTCAGGGGACAGGCCCTGAAGCCGACGCTTTATGGGACGCGGCCCGAAACGCCTGGCATCCCAACGTCTGGGTCTTCCGCGGAACCCCTCCGCCGCCCTTCTCGCTCCCCGAGGAACTCGCCACCGCGGCGACCCGGCCAACGGCGGCTCGCGCCCTAGTCTGTTGGGGAATGCGATGCGCTCCCCCGGTCACGGACCCGGAACGCCTGCGGACCCTCGTCGCGAGCCGCTCGGCAGCGGCACCGCCGGCCTGAGCAGACCGAGATCCGTCCCGTCGAGTAAGTACGCCCGGGCCGAGCCGCGCAGGACGAACCGCTTCCAGAGGAAGGTCCGGTAGCGCGCCGGTGCGGTCCGATTGAGGGACTCCGTCCCCGTGAGCGGATTCAGGGCCGGCAGCACGATGAGCTCTCGGGCGAGGATCGGCCCGTGCTTCCGGCGGCGGCGATCCCGGACCGGCGGGGGAAGCTGAACCCGGAGCCAGCAGCGCGATTTTCCGCCGGTCCCCTCGACCGAAGGCGCTAGCCGGAATCCGGGATGCAAGTGGCCGGCGACGAGCGTCGGCGCTCGCAAGACCGCGTTCGAGGGCCACGCATGTCCGTGGAAGACGCCGACGGTACCGAGACGGACCCCACCCACCGCATGGAGGTGGACCTCCCGGGGAAGCGCGCGGGCCAACCCCACGTCGTGATTGCCCGGCACCACGCCGACGGCGAGCCCCGCTCCCAACAGCGTGGAAAAGAAGTCGAAAAGCTCGCGCTTCAGCGGCGGCGACATGCCCACGATCGGTTGCTTGAGGTCCCCGGCAAAGACCAGGGTGTCGGCGCGTGTGGCCTTCGCCGCCGTCAGGAGTTCCTCGGCCATTTCGTCCGCCCGGGCTCCCGGGGGGCTCGGCTGGCCGGGGCGGAAACTCCCTAATCCCAGATGGGCGTCCGCTGCGATCGGTCCTCCGCCGCGGGAACCCCCCGCTGGCAGCACTTGGAGGACCGGATGACCAGGCACGGGCCGGACGATTTCGGGTTCCACGGGTCGTGCGACTCGCGCGGGCTCCATGAGCGTTCCCGCACCCCGGCCATCGATCCGGCCCGACCGCCCTCGGCGGGGCCGATAGTTGTCATTTATATACAACCCTTCGCTGATTCCGTCTGAAGATGATGCAGGAAGGAGCGCGCGACCGGTCGGTCTCTTCGATCCAGGCCGTGCTCGAGAAGGCGGGCTTCTTCGTCACCGACACCCACAGCGTACGGCCGACGAGCTTCGACCTCATGGCACGTCGTGATTCGACGCTCGTCATCCTGAAGATTCTCAAGAACATCGATGCGCTCGACGCCCCGGAAGCCGACCGCCTTCGCGAGCTCTCGACGCTGTTCGGTGCCGAGGTCCTGGTCATCGGCCAATCCTCCGGAGCCACCGACCTCGAGTCGGGGGTGGTCTACTATCGCTACGCCGTCCCGATCATCACGGAGGCGAGCCTCGAGGAGTACCTCCTCGAAGGCGTTCCGCCGTTCCTGTTCTCCAGCCCCGGAGGGATCTTCGTGCGCGTCGACGGCGGTCGGCTCCGAGAGCTGCGGGAAGCGCACAACCTCTCCCTGGGGGCCCTCGCCTCGGTGGCCGGCGTGTCCCGCCGGACGATCCAACTCTACGAGGGAGGGGCCGGCGCCGAGGTCGATGTGATCGAGCGACTCGAGCGATTCCTGAAGGAACCCATTGCGGAGGCCATTGACCTCTTATCGGCCCTTGAAGGCACCGCCCCCCGGAAACTCGCTTCCGAATCCGCCCAGGGTTCCTCACCGACTGAGGCGGACTCCCGGGGAGAGAACCCGCACGGCTCCAAACCCGCGCGCCACCTCGCGCGTACAGGCGACCCGCTACGGGACGGAGTCTTCCGGCAACTCGATGGAATGGGCTGGGAGGTCCACGTCACGATCCGCTGCCCCTTCGATGCCTTCACCCGGGGAACTCCTGGCGGCGAGAAGGAATTCTTGCTCACCGGCGTCGGGACGCTGCGCAGCGCCCAACACCGGGCCGAGGTCATGGTCGGACTCGCGCGGGTGGCGGAGGGCCACGCAGTCTTTGTCGTCGGCGAGGCCGGAAAGCACACCACGATCGAGGGCGTCCCGGTGGTGACGACGCAGGAACTCCGGCGCACCCGGGCCCGCGACGATTTCTTCGAGTTGATCGAGGAGCGCGAATCCTGGTGATCGCCGAGCGACTGCCCGGTCGCCCGACGGTCTTACTCGTGGGCAGCGTGCGGGGACTGTCCGACGAGGTCGGACCGGTTCAAGAGCAGTTGGCGACGTTCGACCCCGGGGCTGTCGCCGTGAGCCTCTCCCCCGAGGAAACGGAAGCCCTGACCCAGTACTTCGTCGGGACGCCCACGGAACCCGTCGTCCCGCTCAGCGCCTCGGAGTCGTCGCACGCGGTGGGACTGGCCCGGATCTCGGAGGTGCAGGTCCCGGCACCCGCGCTCTTAGGCGCCGTCGATTGGGCGACCCGCGGGGGACGCCCGGTGTTCGGGGTGGACCCTCCGGAAGATTCCTACGCCGAGATGTTTGCCGCCCATATCGGATACTTCGAGCTCGTGCGCCGAACGCTCCGGGAACGCCAACTCGTCAAGCGGCCGCCGGACGTGGAGACGGCGGACGAATATGCCCTCGCCTGGGACCGCACGATGCAGCCCGGCGCCGGCTCGGAACGTCTCGCGCGGGCCCGGGACGAGTTCGCGGTTGGACGGGTTCGCGAGCTGGGCCAGGAGTACCCCAAGGTCGCCCTGGTCGTGGACCGTGAACGGTTCGATTCGTTCCGGAAGGTTCTCGGCAACGCCCCCGGGTCGCGATGACCCTCGGGCGGGTCAGACGTCGGATTCCAGGATCGCTTCGATCCGGTCGCGGGCCGCGCGCCGGAACTCCTCAAGGGCCCCCTCGTTGATCAGCATCCCGTCGGCGAGGCTGAAGGCGTTCCCGATGCCCCATTTGAGCTCGCGGCGGTCCCGGTCGTAGAATTCCTGGAGCGACATCCCGTCGTCGCCCCGGCTGCGCTTGATCATCCGGTCGTAGCGGGTCTCCGGTGAGGCGAAGATGCCCAGGACGAACAGGTCCCCGAAGTTGTGGCGGAAGACCGTCACCTCATGGTCCGACCGGCACCCGTCGACGAGCATCTTGGTCTCGATCAATTTCGGAACGGCGCGCTGGGCCCAGACGCCCGGGCCGTGCTTCTCCCGTTCCTCGTTGGCGACGCGGCCGAGATTGGCGTTCGTGAGGGCCAGCCCCCGCCGACGGGTCTCGTCCCGGACCAGGTCGCCCATCTTCAGGGTGGCGAGGCCGATCGACTGCGCAACGGCAATGAGTTCGTCCTTGCCCGAGCCCGGCATCCCGACGGTGACGATGAGCTTCATAGTTGGTCGTGTTCCCCGGGAGTCTCACCGGTGTCGGGAGGAGGCGGCGGTGGGCCGCCCGCCGGGGGCGAGCGGCTGGCCGCCACGTACTGGGCGGCATCCGATTCCGTGGCCATCTGGAGTCGGTCGGCGCGCTTCTGATAGTTCGCCGCTTCGTTCTGCGCGGCCCGGATCTGGTCGCTGAGGCGGTCGGCCTTGACCTTGAGGACGGCGCTTTGCTGCGTCTTGATGGCCGCCCGGTGCTCGATGCGTCGGGCCTTGTGCTGGACGTCGACGACCTTCTGCTGCAGCTGTCGGATCCGGTAGTGGAGCCCGGTGATGTCCGACCCGACGGTGTGGGCGGTCTGTTGCGACGTGGTGGTCTGGATCGTCCGCTCGTGCTGGGCCATCTCCTGCTGATACTCGGGGATTCGTTCGAGCACTTTCTCGGCTTTTTCGCGCAAGAGCGTGGCGTAGTGACGGAGTTTCTCGATCTTCGTGTGCAGGCGGGCCATGCGCGCCTGGATCTTCGCCGCGAGCCGCTCGTTCTTGGCCGCGAGCTCGCGGAGCTTCGTGATGTCGGCGTAGCCCTCGCTGCCCAGCCAGTGGGAGGTGCCGCTCAGGTGGGCGGAAGGCGTGCTCGAGGGCGGCGGAGGAGGCGCTTGATCTCCTCGCATGCTCTCGGGGGTTGTAACGTCAGACGGCGCATATATGGATTCCCTCGTTAGAAGGAACGCCCCGCAGTCGGGTCGTTCACTCGACGGCTTCTAGCGGGGCGGGTCGGGGGGCGACCCGGCTCGCCTGAAGCAGAGCGACCAAGACGTCGAGCGTAACCCGTTCCTGTCCCTTGGAGTCTCGGTCCCGCAGCGTGGCCGTGCGGACCCCCACCGACGGGGCTTCGAGGCTCTCCCGGTCGAGCGTGACGCAGTAGGGAACGCCGAGCTCGTCCATCCGGGCATAGCGACGCCCGATCGAGCCCCCGGCGTCGAACTCGGCCTGGATACCGGCCTTGCGAAGGGCCTGGACCCACCGACGCGCCTCCGAGGTATGTGCCTTCTTCATGAGCGGGAAGACGCCGACGGTGGACGGTGCAAGGTACGGGGGAAGTCGCCAGACCGTTCGGTCTCCCTCCGTGACCAGGCCGAGGTCCGCCAGCGCCCAGACATTCCGGTCCACGCCGAACGTGACCTCAAGGACGTGGGGGAGGAGACGTTCGCCGCCCTCGAGCACGACGGACAGGTCCTTGCCGGACCCCGTGGAGTGACGGCCGAGGTCGTAGTCGCCCCGGTAGTGGACCGCGCCGAGCTCCTTGTAGCCCCCCAGGCTTTCGAGCTTGACCTCAAAGTCGAACTGGATCCGATTGTAGAACGCTCGCTCGGTGTCGGACTTCTCTAACAATCGGATCGCGTCGGTTGGGTACCGCAGGACGTCGCGGAAGAACCGATAGAGGTGAGCCGCGAAGAACAGATAAAATTCCGGAAGGCCCCCTTCGACCAGGGACCGTGCGCTCTGCCACTCGGGAGTCTCCTGCCCGGCGGTGCGGCGCGCCACGCGCAAGACGGGCAGCATTTCGTCCGTGACAGACGCGAACGGGAGCGGGAACGACGCGGGGTTGAAGAAGACCTGAAGCTCCGCTTGCGTGAAGCTGCGCATCCGGAACAGCACCTGTCGGGGTGCGATCTCGTTCCGGTAGGCTTTTCCGACGACTCCAATGCCCAGGGGGAGGGCGTGCCGGCCGACGTCCCACATACGAGAGAAGGCGAGGTAGCTGCTCTGGGCGGTCTCGGGGCGCAGGTAGGCTCGCTCCCCGCCGGCGGCCCCGAAGTCGAACCCGAACATCAGGTTGAACGGCCGCGGTACCGAGAGTTCCGTCGACCCGCACTGCGGGCATCGGACGGGGTGCTGTTTGAGCAGCTCGCCGATCTGCGCCGGGGAGAGTCCGTCGACGCCTTCCGGGCGCCACTTCTCGAGGATCGTCTCCGCCCTAAAGTGGTTCTTGCACTTCGCGCAAGTGACCTCGGGGTCGGTGAAGTTCTCGAGGTGCCCCGAGGCTCGGACCACCGCTTCCGGAAGGATCTCGCCCGCATCGATCCGGTAGAAGTCGTCGGAGAGTCCCACGAACCAGGCCGCCCAGGCCTCCTCCACCTGGCGCTTCACCTGGGCGCCGGCCGGACCGTAATCGTAGAGTCCCTGCGCGCCGCCGTAGATCTCGGCGGTGGGCCAGAGCACGCCCCGTCGTCGGAGGAGGGCGAAGAGCTCGTCATACTTCATCGGGATACGCTGCCCTCAGTCGGCCTCGGTCGGAACAATAAGCTGTTCGGTGGCTCGCGTGACCAGTTGATAGGCGGGGTCTTCCGCCGGCAATCGGAGGACGAGCGGGGTTCCGGTCATGCCGGGCGCCACGCGGGCCCGTCCCGGCTCCTCGAGCCAGAGCCAGGGCTCCACGTAGGCCGCCCGGGCGAGATACTGCGAGTCGACCGGATGACCCAGCAACCGTCCCGACAGATACGCGAACTCAGTCTCTCGGAAGATCGACGGAGCATTGAGCATCGCATTATCGGAACCGATCAGGAGGCGGATCCCCGCCCGCGCGAACGCGGAGAGGTCCGGTCCCCGGCCGAAGAGCGCGTTCGAGCGCAGGTTCACCGCCACCGGAATCCGGGCCTTGGCGACGGCCTCGAGGTCGTCCGGCGTGGCCTTGGTCAAATGCACGAGAAGGTCGGGCCGGGGCAGGAGATAAGCATCGGGCTTTTCCCGCATCTCTTCGCTCGCGTGGAGGGCGAACCACTTGCCGGCGCGGTGGGCCCGGTTCGCCATGATCGTGCGCGTCAGCGAGTTCTCCTCTCTCGCCGAGCTCACCCCGATCCCGTCCGCGATGCGGAGCAGGCGGGACAGTTCGCCGGTCTCGACCGGGCGACGGACTGGTCGCCCCATGATCCGAACCTCGATCGGGAGGTCCTTGGCCGCGCGCCGGAGTTGTTCGACGCCCGGCACCCCTTCCTCCCGGAAGTCCACGACGGCGGCGATGCCTTCGCGGACCATTTGCTCGAGGGCGGTGCGCATCGCCCGTTCCTTGTCCTCGGGCGAGAGCGAGGCGAGGAGCCGGAACTTGAGCCCGCGCGGTCCGACGATCTCCCCGACGGGTGCGAGGGGGGGTTCCCGGGCGGCACCGGCGTCGCCCAAGTGTGTATGGGAATTGACGGGTCGGGGCGTTACGATGCCCCGAATCTTTCGCTCCTTTCCTCGGCGCGAATCGGAACCGGGGGTTCCGATCTCGACGACGCGGCCCTTCCGGAACCGGACGTAGGCCGGTCGGGCGCCGTCGACGTCCACGATGGCTCCCTCGACGATCACCGGCGATTCCCTTCCGCCCCTACCACCCACAGTACCTAAAAGTCCCCGCGGGTGGTCGAGTCAGAGACCCATGGCAGGCCGTCGTCGTCGGAGGAGCGTATCGGCCGTGTCCCGTCCCGCGACTCCCGACCTCGACCTGGTCGTCGTGGGGCACACCAACCTCGACCATTTCTTTCATGTCGACCGCCTACCCGCCGCCGACCGAACGGTCCCCTTGAGGGATCGCGAAGTCCGGTTGGGTGGCACCGCCGCCAACATCGCTCGGGTGGCGGCGAAGCTCGGCGTCCGAACCTCGCTCGTATCCCAGGTGGGGCCCGATTTTCCGAGTCGGTTCCACCATCTCCTGGTGAACGATGGCGTCGACCTCACGGGGTTCGAGACGGTGGAAGGCGCCCGGTCGCCCGCCTGCTTCATCGTGGAGTCCGCAGAAGGCGAACAGGTCACTTTGATCGACCAGGGCCCTATGGAGGCCGACCGCGGGGCGCCGGTCCCGAAGCAACTGCTCTCCCGCGCGGGCTGGGTGCATCTCGCCACGGGGAACCCCCACTACCAGCTCCGCGTGCTCGACGAGGCCCGTCGACTGGGGTTACGAGTGGTCGCCGACCCGGCCCAAGAGATCTACTACCGATGGGAACCGGTGGCGCTCCGCCGTCTCCTCGCCGGGTCGGAGATCTTCTTCGCGAACCGACACGAGCTTGCGCGGGCCCTCGAGCTGCTGCGCCTCAAGCGCGTGAACCGGTTGTTGGAGATCGTCCCCATAGTGGTCGAGACTCAAGGCGCGAAGGGTGCGGTGGCGTGGACCCGGACCGGCCCCGTTCGGGTTCCCGCCCTGCGACCAAAGAAAATCCGGCAAGTGACCGGCGCCGGCGACGGATTCCGGGGAGGCTTCTATGCCGGGTGGTTCCGAGGCGACCCTCTGCGGGAGTGTCTTCGATACGGCACATGGGCCGCGGCCCGCTGGCTCGAGACCGGCGACCCCTCCGCGCTCCGTCGACGAGGTCCCCGGGCTCCTCCGGCTCCTAATCTATCGCACGCGTAACGTCGGGAGACGACCAAAGTATGGAGATGCGACCGTTCGGTAAACTGATCCCCCTTGAGGTCGCCGTGCGTCGCGTACTCGCCGCGGCCCGGCCGATCCCGCGACACGAGTCGGTCCCCCTCGAGGAATCTCTCGGCCGGGTGAGCGCGGAAGCCTATCGAGCGCCGTTCCCGGTTCCGAGATTCGCCCGGGCGACTTGGGATGGGTACGCCTTCCGGTCGGAATCGAGTCGAGGTGCCACGGCGCGACATCCGGTACGGTTTCGCATCGTCGGCGAGGTGTTTGCCGATCGCGGGTACGCCCAAAAGCTCCGCGTTGGAGAATCCGTGGCCATCGCCGCGGGGGGCCGGTTACCCCCGGGCGCGGACACGATGGCGATTTTCGAGGAGTTGGGGCGTGCCGGAACGGAGGTTTCGGTACCCCGCTTCGTTCGGGTGGGCGAACGGATCGCCGCCCGGGGGGCCGATTTCCATCGCGGGCAGGTCCTCGTGCAGCGCGGGGACATCCTCGATCCCGCGACGGTGGGCTCACTCGGGGCCGCTGGCCGAACGAGCGTCAGGGTGTTCGCCCGGCCGCGGGTTTCGATCCTCCCGAACGGCAACGAGCTGGTCGTCCCCGGGCACCCGATCCGCGGCGACCAAATCTATGAGACGAACAATCTCACGCTCGGTGCGATCATCCGCGCGAACGGGGGAATCTCGATTCCCCATGTCCCGTTGCACGACAAACCGAGGCAAATCGAGGCCGCCGTTCGGAAGGCCCTGGCGCGGAGCGATCTCGTCCTCCTGACCGGCGGTAGTTCGGTGGGGGAACACGACTACGCCCCCGAAGTCCTCCCGCGGGTCGGCCGGGTGCTCTTCCACGGGATCGCTGTACGGCCGGGCAAGCCCACGATTGTGGCGGTTAGTCAGGGTCGGCTCGTGATCGGGATGCCCGGTCACCCGACGTCGTCGCTATCCAACAGCTTCTGGCTCCTCTCCCCGCTCCTGCGTCGCCTCGGACATCTTCCCGGCCCCGGGTGGGCCGAGGGCACCTGCCGTCTCGCGCGCGCGGGCGACCATCCGTCCCCGGACCTCGCCTCGGTGCTCCCGCTTCGGGTGGTCGACGGCTGGGGATACCCGACCTACCACGGTTCGCACGCCGTGACCGGCCTCCGGCGCGTGAACGCCTTCGCCGTGCTCCCACCGGGTTCGCGTCGGCTGCGACGAGGGCAGCGTCTGGCGGTGCACCTGCTCCCCGAACCCATCGCCGCACCGGCAACGCCAGTCGAGCCCGACTGAGTCGGCTCAACGCTTTACGCTTCGTTCGATAACCGGAACCGTGCGCCGAGACCAGCTTCGGATCGCTCTCCTGTCGATCGAGGGGACGAACAACGACGAAGAGCTGTTGGCGGCTCTCCGCGCTCTCGGGGTACCCGCGGAGGTCGTCCAGCTCAAGCAATTGGAAGGGCGGGACGTCGAGCGTTCGCAGCGGCGCGACCTCTTCGACTTTCGGGCGCTTTTCTTCCCGGGCGGTTTCTCCGCCGGAGACTACGTTCGGGCCGGCGCGATCTTTGCCGCACGGGTCCGGGCGGCGGTCGGGCCGTCCCTCGAGGAGTTCGTACGCGCCGGTCATATGGTCGGGGGGATTTGCAACGGTTTCCAGGTCCTGACAGAGCTCGGGCTGCTCCCCGGTCGGCCCGACGGCAGTTTGGGAAAGCCGCAGGCCGCGTTGATGGCCAACGATTCGGGGCATCACGAGTGCCGACCGACGTTCCTGCGGTGGGAAGGGGGACGCTTCGCCCCCTTGCAATCGCTCCCCCCCGGGGAGCGGTATCTGATTCCCTCCTCGCACGGGGAAGGGAAGTTCGTGTTGTCGGGCGAGCCCGGAGCCCGACTGGAGGACCTCCAGCGAAACGGCCAGATCCTGTTCCGTTACGTACGCCCCGACGGCGGAGCGGCCGAGTATCCCTGGAATCCCAACGGCTCCGTCGGGGACATCGCCGCGGTGACGAACCCGATGGGCAACGTCTTTGGCATCATGCCGCACCCCGAACGGTCGTTCTACCAGATCCAGCACCCCGACTGGACCCGGAGCGGACGCGCGGAGGGTCCCGGCGACGGCCATCTGTTCCTCGAATCAATCGTCCGCTACGCCGAGACGCACGACTGAGCCGCCAGATTCCCAGCGTCTCGTCCCCCCACCGTTCCGTCGCCACGGTGCGACACGTCCCGCCCCCGCGGCGCCACGCTCGCAGGAGGGCCCGCAAGCGCGGGGGCGATTGAAGAGACGAAACCAGCACGTACGCTCGACCTCCCGAAGATAGGTGGTCCGGAAGAGTGGCGAGAAGCCGTCCGGTCACCCGACATCCGTCCGGACCACCGTCGAGGGCGAGATTCTCCCACGGGTCCCGATCCCGGTCCGGGGGACTGGTCGGAAGGTAGGGGGGATTCGACAGGATCAGGTCGAACCGTCGCAACCCGGTCGCGAGGTCGGTGCGGACGGGCTCCACCGGGAGGTTCTCGTTTCGGGCCCGTTCGTACACTGTTCGGAGCGCGTGGGGGTTTAGGTCGGTCGCGAGGACGCGCCCAGCCCCGTGGCGTGCCGCGACGAGGGCCGCGAGACCCCGGCCACAACCCACCTCGAGAACGAGGTCGCCGGGATGCGGCCGGGCGAAGCGAGCCAGGAGCCGGGAATCCTCCCGGACAGGGTAGACTATGGCGACGGCATTCTCACGGCTTCGCGGCACGAGTGTCGCTCCGGTCACCGTCGCGCCCCGAAGCGCCTATAGCGTTGGCTGGCCTGTCGTGGACGTGAAAGTAGGAGTGTACGGATTGTGCCATCGCATCTCGCTTCGGTAAAGATCGGAATTACGGGACTCCCCGGTTCCGGGAAGACCGAGACGCTCCTACGGATCATCGACCTCCTCGAAGACGAGGGGATCAAGGTCGGTGGGATGATCACCGAACCGATCGTGGAGAAGCAGCGCCGCAGCGGTTTCCAGATCGTCGACTGGGCCACGAAGGAGAGCATGGTCTTCGCCCATGAGGGCATGAAGTCCCGGGTCCGCTCGGGGAAGTACGGGGTGAATCTCGCCGCGCTCGAGGACCTCGGGATCCGCGCGCTGGTCGAAGCCCGGGCGAGTGCCGATGTCGTCGTGATCGACGAAGTGGGCAAGATGGAGGTCGAGAGCGAGGCGTTCACTAAGGCCGTAGTCGATACGCTCGACCAGGACAAATCGATCATCATGACGCTCCACAAGAAGTCGCGGAACCCGCTCCTGCAGGACATCCGCCGGAGGGACGAGCTACGGCTCCTCGAGGTCACGCCGGTCAACAAGAACCTCCTGGCGTTCAAGATCGTGAAGCTCCTGACGGAGCGCACGCACTGACCGAGCCGCTCGCCCTCAGCCGAGAGGGCGGCACGCGGCTCTGGTTGCCCCCCTCGCCCACCGCCCGCGGACCCGCTCGCCGCCGGCCGGTGTTCTACAACGCGGCGATGCAACTGGACCGGGACCTGAACGTGGCGGTCCTGCGCGCCCTGTTTCCCCCCGGTCCGGCGACGCGCCGCGGCTGGGAGATGCTCGCCGCCACCGGCGTCCGGGGCCTGCGGCTGGTGGAAGAGACCGATGCCTTCGGGGGGTACGACTTCACCGAGGCGAATCCCGCTGCGTTCGAGGTGCTGGAACGAAACGTCCACGAGTCCGGTCACGCGGGACTTCAGACGCACCTCGCCGATGCCACCCGGCCCATCGAGCAGGGGACCTTCGACTACGTCGACCTCGACCCATTCGGCACCCCCGCGCCGTTCGCCGATTCGGCGTTACGCGCCCTCGCCCCCTCCGGAGTGATTGCCGTCACGGCCACGGACCTGCCCGTACTGACGGGCGTCGCCCGGGGAGTGTGCGAGCGACGGTACGGCGCGCGGCCGGTCCGCGGGTCCCAGGGACCGGAGGGTGGGCTCCGGATCTTGATCGCCTATATGATTCGGGAGGCGTCGCGGCGATCCCACGACCTCCGGCCGGTCCTGAGCTACGTTCACGACCATTACGTCCGTGTCTTCCTCGCCTCCCACGCACTCACGTCCCAGTCGGTCGGGAATCTCCGATTGGGAGATCCGGGTCAGATGGGCGACGCGGGCCCCCCGATCGCCGGTACGGGGCCCTTCGGGCCGATGTGGCTCGGACCACTATTCGATCCCGCCTTGGTGGTCCGCTTGCAGGTTCCCCCCACGGCGCAGCGTCCGGAAGAGCTCCGTAAATTCCTCGACCGACTTAAGGAAGAGTCGACGGCCGACCAGCCGTTCTACTACGAACCGAACGCGCTTGCCGCGGAACTGCATCTGAGAGAACCCCCGCCGTTGGCCGCCCTGCTCGCGGCCCTTCGCGCCCGAGGATTTGCCGCCGCCCGAAGCCACGTACGCGCGAGTGCGTTCCGCACCACGGCGCCCCGGTCTATCGTCGAGCAAGTGGCACGCGAGGCCCGGCCGGTCCCCTAATCCCAGAACGCTCGCGTGCGAGCGTAGCTTCGTTCTGCTCGAAGGATCTCGGCGAGGAGAGCGTCTTCGTCCCGATAGTGGCGAGCCAGCAGTCGGCGGGCGGTATCGGGCCCGATCCCCCGTGCCGCCAGCGCGAGGAGTGCCCGTTCGCCGTAGGTGGCGAGGAGCTCCGCGGACGTGTAGGCCGCGCGCAGGCGAGCCGTGAGACCCGCCGACGGCCCCTTCTTCTTGGAGGTGCCCTTTCGCTTCTCCCGGGCATACTTCGAGATCGCGGCGATCTCCTCGGTCCGGCGCGGCGACAGCACGGCGGAGAGGGTGCCGTGGCAGAGCCGGCAGCTCCGCGAGCCATCGGTGGCCGACCGAGCCGGCGTCGTCGTCCGAGTGAATCCGCACCGCAGACACACGAGGGTCAACTCTTCGCCCTGGAGTCGGTCGCGGATCGCCTTGAGGAGGGTGGGAGGGGGAATATCGGGCAGGAACTGCCATTTGAGGGTCTCGAGAATCCGGTCGCTCCACCGGTCCGCGGGCGCGGTAACGACCTCGAGACTTTGGTCCCGGATGCGGCTCAGGACCTCTCGCGCGTGGACGAGGTCGTGGCGGTCGTGGAGGGTCTTCTCGAGCGCCTCATCGCCCAGCGGACTTGTACGGGACTGTTCCATTAGAGAGTCGACAATCCGGAGGTCCCGTGCATCGGCCGACGCCGGCAACACTCCGAGCTTTCGCGCCACGGTGATGAAGACCCAACGGTACTCCAGGCTCGACGGAACGAGGCGGTCGAGCAGCGTTTCGAGGTGGTCCGGCGGGATCGACAGTCCCTGACGAAGCGCGTCCGCGTCCAGGGCCATCGGGAGTCCCAGCACGAACCAGGTGGGTTCGACATCCAGCACCTCCACGCGGGCGCCCAGCCGCGCGGCGAGCAACCCGGACATCACCAGACTCAGCGTCGTGTTCGTTCGGCTGCCGAAGCAGGCGCTGACGGTGACGAGGCGTCCATGGGTCTGCAGCACGACCTTGCGGTCCGTCGCGATGTGGGCCGCCGTCGCACCGGCGTGCAGCCGCTCTTCCAGCCGGGTCCGGGCTTCCAGCGAGAGGGGGTAGCCGACGTAACTTCCCTCCCGGCGGAGTCGGCCCACCTCCTGGGCCGCCTCGAAGGGGACCGGAAGCTCCTCCCCCACCCATCGGGGCTCCTGGCCGAACTCCGCCGCCGCTTCGACGAGGATCTCCCCATCCCGGAACTCAACGACCCGCCAGGGGGTGCCGTGCAGGAGGAACACGAGATCGGGTTGCCCGATGACCTGGGTCATCACAAAGCGTTCATCGAGGGTGCCGATGATGCGGCGGGTGCCGATGTCCCGAAGCCGGTACGTCCGCTCTTCGGGGATCAGCGAGAGGGTGGAGTAGAACCGGTCGAGCGTTCCTCGCCCCGACCGGAGCCGGCCCTCGGCGAGTCGTACGAGTCCCAGACTCTCGAGGTAGTTCGCGAGGTCCCGCCAATCCCCGTCCGAGAGGTCGTGAAGCGCGGCGGCGTGACGCAGCCGGTGCGCGATCTCCTTCGGGTCGACCGTTCCCTCCGCCCGCAGCGAGCCGAGGATCTGCTGCGAAGCGGCGAGGCGGTTCCGAGTCCGCCAGGTCGTCGGTTCGACCTCCCCCGAAAGCGCCCGACGAGCGAGGACCGCGGCCTCTTCGAGGTCCTCGTCGTCCCGGGCGACGACAATCCCCTTCGACGTGCGGTCGAGCCGGTGACCGGCCCGTCCCACCCGTTGCAGGAGGCGGGTCGCTTGGCGCGGTGAGCCAAACTGCAGGACGAGGTCCACCGCCCCCACGTCGATACCGAGCTCGAGCGAGGAGGTCGCAATCAGCGCCCGCAGCTTGCCGGCCCGGAAATCGCGCTCGGCTTCTTCTCGGACTTCGCGCGAGAGGGAACCGTGATGGACCGCGAGCGGAAGGTCGGGCGCGAGTCGATGCAGTCGGGCCGCGAGGCCCTCGGCGGTGGGCCGGGTGTTGACGAAGACAAGCGTGGTGTGATGGGCGCGGACGGCCCGCTCGACCTCGCGCAGCGCCGCCAGGTAGTGCGAATCCACGCGCATCTCGGCTTCGAGCTTGGCGTCTCCTCGTTCGGGCGGCGCCACCGGCCATCGGACCTCGATCTGGAGGTCCCGGGGCTCCTTCGCGATCCGGGTCTCGACCCGACGGGGCTTCGGGGACAGGAATCGGGCGACCTCCTCCGGGTTGCCGACGGTCGCGGAAAGTCCAATCCGGCGCACGGGTCGGCCGACGAATGAGTCGAGCCGCTCAAGGGTGACGGCGAGCTGCGCGCCCCGGTCTGAGGGGAACAGTTCGTGGACTTCATCGACGATTACGGCGGTGAGGCCCCGGAGGCCCTCCCGGAGGCGCTTGCCGACGAGCAGTAACTGCAACGTCTCGGGCGTGGTGATCAGGAGGTCCCGCGGGTGCCCGGATTGACGGAGCCGCTCGTTCGCGGGCGTGTCCCCGTGGCGGACTCCGGCCGTGAGTCCCGCCGCTTCGACCAGGGAGATCAGTCGCTGTTCGAGGTCCCGGTTCAATGCCCGCAGGGGGGTGATGTAGAGCAGGGCGGTGGGCGGCGAGAGTTTACGAAGCCGACGCGAGAGCAGCGGGAGAAGTGCCGCTTCGGTTTTCCCGGTGCCGGTCGGAGCGACCAGCAGCGCGTCGTGGTCGGTCTCGAGGAGCAGGTCGAGCGAAAGTCGCTGGATCTCCGTCGGGGTGCGGATTTCTCGCCTTTCAAGCCAAGTCTGGAGGCGGGGCTCGAGCGCAGTGAACGGAGCGTCGACGGAGTCGGGCATCGGGGTATGGCCAGCAGCAGTGACTCAGGAAAACGACTCCGTAGTCCGAGAGCCGTCTCTACGGGGGGGCGAGACGCGTCGGCTCCAGGTCGAGCTTTCGGAGGCCGAGGGTCTCGTCGATGGGCCGGCCGAAGACGCGTCCCGGGAACGTCTCGAGGAGGATCTCGTTCAATACCCATACCGTGCCCCGCATGAGGTGGCCACCGACCAGCTCGTGGCCGGGTGCCGCGAGTGCCGCATGAAGGTGAATCGACGGCCCATCCGCCTCCGCGATCGAACCGTGGAGGCCGACGAGCTCGTGCGGCTCCGCGAGGTCCTTCCGGACGTACTCCGAACCGTTCCAGTACCCGATCCCAACGTCCTTGAGCATCCCGATTCCGGAGACGACCGCCGCCGCCCGAATGTTGTGCTCACGCGCAATATCGCTCAAGGTGGCGAAGAGGTCCTGACCCTGTTCCAGCCGGAGCATCCATCGGTTTCCCTCGGAGACCGCTTGCATCGCCGGCCGCATCGGGGGCTTCTCTTAAGGGTGTTTCGGCAACCCCCGGGCAAAGTCTAATGGTCGTTCCACGGATTCGATGGGGTACATGGTTCTGACCTCCTCTCCGGCCCCCATCCACCCGGCGGCAGCCCCCTCCG
The DNA here is from genome assembly GCA_963773945.1 of uncultured Thermoplasmata archaeon. GTDB lineage: Archaea > Thermoplasmatota > Thermoplasmata > Lutacidiplasmatales > UBA184 > JAKIWV01. The sequence continues at coordinate 381,297 of CAVZDD010000005.1, forward strand.
TAATCGAGGCCCGTCTCTCCGCCGGGGGCCCGACCCTCGTCGCCCTCTCGGGCGGCGTGGACTCGTCGGTCGTGGCGATGTTGGCGCATCGGGCGCTGGGCGCGAAGTCGGTGGCCGTCACGCTGACCGGCCCGGCGGTGTCCTCCGAGGAGCTCGGAAGCGCCAGGGCCGTGGCCCGGCGGATCGGGATCCGGCACGTGGTGCTCACATCGGACCCGCTCTCAGACGATCGATACGCCGAGAACCCAACGAACCGATGCTACTTCTGCCGGAATCACGAGGGGGACCTTCTACGAAAATGGGGAACCGAAAACTCCGTTGAGGTCTACCTGGACGGGATTCATGTGGACGACCTGGGCGATGACCGCCCGGGGCTGCAAGCGATGAACGAGCACGGGTTCCGCCATCCCCTGGCCGAAGCCGGATGGTCGAAGATGGAGGTCCGAGCCTTCGCGCGTTCCGAAGGGCTTCCGAATTGGGAGCGACCGTCCAACGCGTGTCTGGCGTCGCGCATCACCCACGGACAACTGATCACGGTCCCGCTCCTCGAACGCGTGGGACGGGCCGAAGAGTGGCTCGCGGCCCGCGGATTCCGCCGGGTCCGCGTCCGAGTCGTAGGAGACCACGCTCGGGTCGAGGTGGGTTCCGACGAGGTTCCACGGCTGCTCGAAGCGACCAACGCCGAGCCGCTCCGGGAAGCGCTACTGGGTTTCGGGTTCGCGTCCGTGGAGATTGATCCCGCCGGTTACCGGCCCCGGTTGAATGCATGACGCCGGCTCGACGCGCTTCCCAGCTCCGGGGCCGAGCGCCGGCCCGGATGGACCCTACCCAGCAGTTCGAGCTCGACACGGAGCTGACGCCGCAGGGGGACCAGCCGAAGGCGATCGCCGAGCTGATCCGTCGGCTCCGGGCCGGGGAGCGCAACGAAACGTTGCTCGGTGTGACCGGCTCCGGCAAAACGTTCACGATGGCCCACGTAGTCCAGGAGCTTCAGCGGCCTACGTTGGTCGTCTCCCACAATAAGACACTCGCCGCGCAGCTCGTGAGCGAGTTCCGGGCGCTCTTCCCGCGGAACGCCGTCGAATATTTCGTCAGCTATTACGACTATTACCAACCGGAAGCCTACGTCCCCCAGATCGACCTCTACATCGAGAAGGACGCCTCGATCAACGAGGAGATCGACAAGCTCCGCCACCGGGCGACCCAGGCGCTCCTGACGCGACGGGACGTGTTGATCGTTTCGTCGGTGAGCTGCATCTATGGTCTCGGCTCGCCGGAGGAGTACCGCGAGAACACCCTCATCCTGCGAAAGGGAGAATCGATCGGCCGACAGGCCCTCTTGGACCATCTGGTCCGCCTCAAGTATTCCCGCAATGACACCGAGTTTCAGCGTGGCCGCTTCCGGGTCCGCGGCGGCACGATCGATGTTCAGGGCGCCGGCGAGTCGCTCCACAGGGTCCTGCTCGAGGGCGATATCATCGTCGGACTCTACGAACTCGACCACCTGACTCAGGAGGAGGTCCGCGAGGTCTCCGCTTTCACGGTGTTCCCGGCGACCCACTTCCTGACCATCGATACCCGGCTGGAGGAGGTCCTGGGCCAGATCGATGCGGACAAGGTGACCCGCGTCAAGGAGCTCAACGCCGGGGGGCACCTCGTCGAGGCCCAGCGGCTGAAGAGCCGGACCGAGTACGACCTCGAGATGATCCGGGAGACCGGCTATTGCAATGGGATCGAGAACTACTCGCGGTACTTTTCGGGCCGTCAACCCGGGGACCCCCCCTACACCCTGCTCGACTTCTTTCCCCCCGATTTTCTAACGTTCATCGACGAGTCGCATGTGACCCTCCCCCAGCTGCAAGGCATGTACAAGGGGGACCGGAGCCGAAAGGACAACCTCGTGGAGTTTGGCTGGCGGCTCCCCTCCTGCCGGGACAATCGCCCCCTCAAGTTCCCGGAGTTCCTGGGCCACGTCGGCCAGACCGTCTTCGTGTCGGCCACGCCCGGTCCCTTCGAGCTCAAGCATTCCGCGGGGATCGTCGAGCAGATCATCCGACCGACGGGCCTCGTCGACCCGATCATCGACGTCCGGCCGCTGAAGGGCCACATCGCCGACCTGATCGAGGAACTTCGACGCCAGGTGGAACACAACGAGCGGTCGCTCGTCACCACGCTCACCAAGGCGACGTCCGAGGAACTCTCGGCCTACCTGGCGAACCTGAACTTCAAGGTCCGATACCTCCACTCCGATGTCGAGACGCTGAAGCGGATCGAGATCCTGCGCGACCTTCGAGTCGGCCGGTTCGACATTCTCGTGGGCATCAACCTCCTTCGGGAGGGGCTCGACCTTCCCGAGGTGAGCCTGGTCGCGATCCTCGACGCCGACAAGGAGGGGTACTTCCGGAGCGACACCTCGTTGATCCAGACGGCCGGGCGAGCGAGCCGCAACGTGGCCGGCCGCGTGGTCCTCTACGCCGACCGAGTGACCGGTTCGATGGCCCGGGCCATCGCCGAGACGACGCGCCGTCGGGAGATCCAGCTGGCCTACAACCGGGAGCACGGCATCGTGCCCGAGTCGATTGTCAAGGAGGTCCGCTCGCTGCTCGCCACGTCGGACGAAGCGGAGTCCGGCGAACTTTCGACCTCGGGTCTCGGCAAGAAGTGGAAGGAGCGGCTACCGATGCTTATGGCGAACCTCGAGGAGGAAATGCGCCTCGCGGCGGAGCGCCTCGACTTCGAAGAGGCGGCGCGGATCCGGGACCGGATCCGCGATATCGAACGGAAGGCGGGCCTTACCCGGGGCATGCGGTCATCGGCCCGCGCGTCCGCCTAGCCGGACCTGGCGCCTGGTGCCACCGACCTCTCGCCGCCCGTCGGTACGGACGGAGGGGCCTTGCGGCCCCGACGTCCCCGAACGTAGAATCCCTCGATCGCGATCAACGAGACCGCCGTGGCACCGATGGAGAAGACGAACAGGCCGACCGGCCCCGCGAGGAAGAACGCGGCGCTTCCCGCGAGCGGGCCGAGGCTCCACAGCGTGGAGTTGATGAGCGAGAAGAGACCGAGGTACTCCGCCCGTCGACCCGCCGGCGCCAGGCGGGCCACCCACGACAGCATCGCGGGGCTCAGGAACGCGAAACCGAGGTTTCGGAAGCCCTGGGCCGGCAGCAGCTGGACCCAGTTGGTCGCCACGAGGAACGCCACGATACCGACGATCGAAAGACCGGTGCCCCATAGCAAGCCCTTAATCTCGCCGATATCGTCGACGAGCCGGCCGATCGGGAGGGCCGTGAGCGCCATCGTGGCGAGGCCCGCGATCGCCACGAGGGATACCTCGAAGAGATTCGCGCCGAGGACACCGGCGTAGATCCCGTAGAACGCGCCGACGGCCCCGGCGCCGAGCGAGCGGACCGAGACGGTCGTCGAAAAGTAGGCCACCTCCTTCATTTCCCCCAACGGGCGCCGGGTCGGCGTGCCGACCTTCCGGTCGTCGGGAACTCGAATCAGGAGGATCGCCAGCGTTCCGACCTGTACCAGGGCCACGAAGTAGAACAGGAAGTGGAAGCCCAGGTCGAGGACGAGCACGCCGACGATCAGGAACCCCGCGATGCCTCCTCCGGAACTCGCTGCATTCAGGAGGCCGTAGGCGCCGCCTCGCTGCTTGTCCCTCGTGACATCGGCGACATAGGCGTTCAGCGCGGGGCCGCCCATCGATAGGATCGTGGTTCCGGCAATGAAGGCGAACCCGGCGGCGAGGTAGCCGGGCTGGAACGGGATCGAAAGATAGAGAGGGAGGGCGCCCAGTTCGGCCCCAATCAGAAACGGTCGCCGGCGGCCGACGCGGTCCGACCAGCGGCCGGCCAGCGGTTGGACGAGGCTGCCCGCGACGTACGCCACGGAGGTGAAGGCCAGCGTGAGCGGGATCGGCGCATGGTCGACCTCGACCATGAAGACCGGGAAAAAGACGAGGAAGACCCCGGACCGGTTGCTCGACAGCAGGGAATAGAGGGAGAGGCCCACCAGGGTCCGGTCGACCACAATCCCTCGGACCGCGACCCATATTTAGGCCGCGCGCCGGCCCGGACGCTTCGGCGAGCCTCTTTTGAGCCGGGGGCGGTCCGGCCGACGTGGCATCCCCCGCGCCGGCCCCGGACCGCTCGACCGGACTCGGGCTGCTCCGACGCAGCGGCGCGGTGACCGAGCTGCTCTTCCTGCACGAGTGCGCGACGCGCGAAGTCGCCCAGCTGCGCCCCGTGGCGCAGCGGTTGGGCCTCACGGTGCAGGCCGCCTCGCACATTTTCCGACAGCTACGACGACGCGGGCTCGCCGAGGTGCGGAACGACCTCTATCGTCCCACCGTGGCCGGCATCGCCTGGTTGCATGCGGCCTTCGGGTCCGTCCGGGAAGACCTGGACGAGCGGTTGGCCCGATTGCACGTCATCCGATCCACGCGGGCGGTAGCCCGTGGCCCCATCGTGGCGAACGGCCGGGTCGTTCTCGAGGTCCGGCGCGGGGTCCTTGAGGCCCGGGCGGGGACCCAGGGCTCTTCCCGCGGAAGGGCCAGACACCGGGCGCGCACCGGCGACCTCGTGGAGGTGGTGGATCTCGAGGGGATTGTCCCGCTCGAATCGGCCGAGATCCGGATCGTGACCGTTCCCGACTCGGATGCCCTCGACCCGCGGGTGTTGGGCCAGCTCCGAACGTTGGTGAAGGAGACCCCCGAAGGGTTACTGGCCGCCTCCGGCGTCGAAGCCTATCATTGGCTCGGGCGAGCCTCCCCTCGGCCGGTCCTTCGCTACGCGGTCGCCGCCTCGGCTCTGGAGGCGTCCCGGGTCGGTGTACCGACCACCCTCGTGGTACTGGAGAGCGACCTCCCGCGACTGCTGGCGCGATTCGACCAGCCCCAGCCGCCGCCGATCACGGTCCGTCGATTACGAGGATAACGCGGGTTCCGCGTGCTCGTCCGGCGAAGACGGAGGAAAGGGAACGCGGAGGTCCGCGCGCAGTCGCGCGATGAGCTCGGGGATGTCCGCGGCGTCCCGGGCTCCGGCCGCCAGAAGTCGCGCGCGGATCTTCTGGGCTGCTCCGCCCGTGAAATCGCGTTTCGCGAGGGTCCCTCCGTCGAGGAAGTAGACCGGGCAGTGTTCTGCGAAGGGGAGTACATCCTCCAGGTTGGCTACGTTGGCCGGCCCGACCGCGAACGGGGCCAGCACGATAGCCCTGGCGGCACCCAGGAGCCGGCGGTTCTGCTGCCGGGCCTCCTCTCCGATGGCGGAAAACGGGGCCTCCACCGCCGTGGGCACCCCCAGCTCCTGGGCGGTCTCGGTGTCGGTGTCAAGGAGGGCCAGCACGCCGGCGCTGAGCACGAACCCTTCTTCGATGAGCGTGTGCAGGCAGGGCGAGGCGGCCCCGCCGCCGCCCACGATGTGCACCGGACCGAGCAACCGCCCCGGTGAGCCCGGGGGCGGTTCGAGATGGAAGGGAAGGGTCGGGAGAATGTACGGGAGTCCCGTGCGAGCGTCCCGTCGGATCTCCGCGTCGATCCCCCACACGCTCCGGAGGAGGGCCGTGGAGAGGACCTGCTCCGGGCGACCGTCTTCGACGACGCGGCCCCGGGAGAAGACCACCACCCGGTCCGCGTACCGCGTCGCGAGGTTGAGGTCGTGCATCGCCGCGACCACACACCGCTCGGCCCCCCGGCGCCACCTCTGCAAGCGGTCCAGCAGCTCGAGTTGGTGCGCGATGTCGAGATGGGAGGTCGGCTCGTCGAGCAGCAGGATCGGGGCATCCTGGGTCAGCGCGCGGGCGAGCAGAACCCGTTGTCGCTCGCCTCCGCTGATCTCCCAGATTCCCGACGTTCGTCGGTCCCAAAGATTCACCGAACGCAAGGCCTCCTCGGCGCGCGCGTAGTCGTCCGAGTTCTCGGAGTAGAACGGGGGAACGTGGGCGTACCGGCCAAAGAGAACGTAATCAAGGATCGCCACGTTCTCCTGGGGCTGTTCCTCCTGCGGCAGCCAGGCCATCCGCCGGGCGCGCTCCCGGAACGAGAGCGCGCTGACCGAGGTTCCTTGGACGTGGATCTGTCCCTCGGCCGGCGGGATCAACCCGAGGACGGCCCGGACGAACGTCGTCTTCCCGGCCCCATTCGGACCCACCAGGGCCACGAGTTCCCCGGGGCGGATGGTGAGCGAAACGCTCTGGATGCCGATCCGGGTCCCGTACCGCACCGTCAGTCCCACGATGTCGAGGAGGGGCGACGTCTCCGTCATGGCGTCGAGGGCGTCCCGGGCGTAGCGGGCCGTCGGTACAAAAGATACAGGAAGAAGAGGGCGCCGGTGAACGCCATCGGGACCCCCACGGGGACCTCGGTGCCCGGGAATGCCACGAGGGCCAGGTCGCGGGCGCCGAGCACGAAGATCGCGCCCACCAGCGCGGACGCCGGGATGACGCGGCGGTAATCAACCCCGATGAGACGACGCACGACGTGCGGCGATACGAGGCCCACGAACCCAATGATGCCGGCGAACGCGACCGCGAAGGAGGTACAGAGCGAAGCCAGGAGGATCGTCCGGATCCGGACTTGCCGGGCGTTGACGCCCAGGCTCTGTGCCACCTCGGGACCCAACTGCAGTAGGTTCAGGTCCCGCCCGTATACCGCGAGGAGGGCGCCGGTCGCCGCGACCCCGGCCAGGACGATGCCCACCTGGGTCCAGGTCGCCCCGTCCAATCCTCCCAGCAGCCAGAAACTCACCTGCAGATCACCGTTCACATTGTAGAGCAGCGCGAGCACCAGGAGCGCGGAAAAAAACGAGCTGAGAGCAACGCCCGTGAGCAGCAGGGTGGTCACCGAGCTCCTCGGGCTCCGGGCCGCCACCAGGACGACCACGCCGGAAAAGAGCGCTCCTCCGAATGCGAACAACGGGAGCGTCAGGTTGGCCTCGGCGAGCCCGATGTGCAGCACGAAGAGCAGGGCCGCACCGACCGCCGCGCCCGAAGAAAGTCCGAGAAGATACGGGTCCGCCAGGGGGTTACGGAACGTCCCCTGCAGGGAGGCGCCCGAGAGGCCGAGCGCCGCTCCGACGAGCAGTCCAAGCAGCACCTGGGGAACGTAGTTTTCCCAGACGATCTGGATCAGGATCGCGCAGCGGCTCGCCGATAGCGACGGGACGGCGCAGGCCCCTCCGGGAAGCGCTCCTCCCAGAAGCCGTTGCGCCACAATCCCGAGGGTAGTGGAGTACGGGATGGGGACGTCGCCCAGTAGCACGGACCCGAGGATGAGCGCCCCGAGCCCCCCGAAAAGGACCAGGAGATTTCGTCGCGGAGCGTGCCGGACGACGTCAGGGGAAGCGGATTCCCGGGCCTCGCTCCGGAGGCCGAGGTGGCGGGAAGCGTCCCCCGCGACCAAGGTCTTACGCGCCCGGCAGGTTCGGATAGAGGATCTGGATGAACATCGGGACGGACAGGACCATGGTCGGCCCCACCTCCGTCATCACGGTGACATCGATGCCGGTCACATTCCCGTTCTGCACCGCGGGGATGCTCGACCAGTCGGGGCCGGCCTGGTACGCGGTCAGGTTGATGCCGAAACCGGTTCCGTAGATGACCACCGACGGATTATCGAAGAGCACCTGGCTCCCGGAAAGTTCCGGCGACGAGGTGGGAGCGTTGCCCGCGATGTTCACCCCGCCCGCCAGTTCGATGAGGGATTGCCCGAAGCTGCCGGGGCCGAACGTGTAGTACCCAGCGTCCGGTTCACCGGCGGCGATCGGGTAGAACGTCATCAGTACCGATCGCAGGGCGGTGCCGTTGTTCGTCAGATTGGTCAGGAAGGACGAGGACTGGCTCAGGACCGTCTGCAGCTGGGTGACGAGGTGCGCCGAGGAGGCTCCGGCCCCGAAGATCGTCGCGGTCATCTCCACATCATACACGACGCTGCCGAGGGTGCTCGGGCCATAGAACACGACCGGAATCCCGTAGGTCGACGACCACTCCTCGAGTCCGGACACTTCGACGATGGTCGCGGCGAGGACGACCTGAGGGCTGAAGTCGAGCATGTCGGCCGAGCTTACGTGGGGATACGCCAGGATGCACATGGAAGGCGTCAGGTCCCAGAGAGTGACTTGGGCCGGGGCGTAGTCGCCCTCGAGGCCTCCGAGGGAGGCGTTCGAGCAGTCGATGCCCACGACGTGACTGCGCAACCCGAGGCGGTACATCGTATCCATGACACTGGGGCCCAGTACCACGGCCCGGGCGGGATTGGCCGGCAAGGTCACGGACCGACCGAGATCGTCGGTTACAGTCACGGCGGAGTGCGCGGTCGAGGTGGGGCGGAGTTCGAAATAGACGGCAGTTCCTCCCACCGAGACGCCGGCGACGACGACCGCCACGGCGATGACCAAACTCAGGGGAACCGCATGTCGAGGCGCCGGGCTCGGGACGCCCGGAGACGAATTCAAAGACATTGTAATTCAGGCAAACACAGTTTACTATAAATCCTTCTGGCCCAGGAACCTTGCCGCCGTCGGATTTCGGGGCGTCCCCTAGGGGTCGACGCGTTCGAACGCGTCGCCAGGACCGGACCACCCGAACTCGTCCGGATGGAAGAGGTGGGCGAACAGCCGGGCCCCTTGCGCGACGCGGGGGCCCGGGCGGGAGACGTATGAATCGGCGTCCACGGCGAACACGCGACCGTTCCGAACGGCGGGGATCGACTCCCAGCCGGGCAGGTCCTTCAACCGAGCCGCCTCCTCCCGGACCCGCGGTAAGTGATACCCGCACGGTGCTACGACCAGCACTTCCGGGGCCCACCGGAGCACCTCTTCCCACGGGATTCGGGTGGAGTCCACGCCCCGGTGCGCGAGGCCGTCCACCCCACCTGCCGCGTCGACCATCTCGGGCACCCAATGGCCCGCGCAGAAGACCGGGTCTACCCACTCCATGCAGAAGACCCGGGGGCGTGACAGTCCCCGAGCCGTTTCGGCCCGGAGTTCCGCCAGGTCGTCCTGCATCGAGGCCGTGAGGCGATTCGCCTCCGCTTCCCGCCCGGCATGGCTTCCGAGGTCGCGGATATTGTCGAAGATCCCGTCCAGCGAGTGCGGCGTCATCCACAGGACCTTGGGAGGGGGATGCAGTCCGGCCAGCGCCCGGGTCACCTCGGTACCCGATGGGGCGCAGACTTGGCAGAGGTTCTGGGTCATCAGGAGGTCCGGGTGGGCGGCCCGAAGGATCTCCTCGTCCACGAGATAGAGCGTCCCCTGTTCGTGCACCTGGCGGCTTACCCGGGCGTCGATCTCCTTCGCCGAGAGCCCGGTCAGGTCGACGGCGAGGTGCACCACGACCGGCTTGGACCGGGCTTCGACGGGATAATCGCACTCGTGAGAGACCGCTCGCAGTTCGCCGCCAAGTCCGAGGGCATAGGCCATCTCGGTCGCGGCGGGCAAGAACGAGACGATGTTCATCGAGGGCGAGTCTCCATCGGGACGGTGCCCGCCCGACGGGCTACGCCTAGAAGACTTCTCCGGGTCGGCGACGGCAGGTTTCATCCCGCACCATTTCTTTGCCCGCCCGCGCGGCCTCGAGGCGAGCTGGCGGTTCGAATGACGACGACGACCGAAACGACGACGGAAACCTCTCCGGAACTCCGTCAAGCGGCGGCGGAGCTCCGGGAGCTGGTAATCCAGGCTACGGCGCGACGGCCCGCCCAGTGCATGCTGCTCTCCGGCGGACTTGACACCGCCGTCTTGGCGCCGCTTGCAGCGGCCGGCGGCATGCAGGCGGCCGTAACGGTGCTCACCGCTCCCGACGCCCCCGATCGCCCCTTCGCACAGACCATCGCCGTCAACCAGGGGTGGACGCATTCCGTCGTCGAAGCCTCTTTCGAGGATCTACTCATCGAGGTCGATTTCGTGGTTCGGACGCTCCGAACATTCGACCCAATGGAGATCCGGAACAGCATCGTGATCGCTCGCGGCCTCCGGGAAGTATCGCGTTTGGGCTACACCACGGCAATGACGGGCGATGCGGCGGACGAATTGTTCGGAGGGTACTCTTTCATGTGGGGCAAGAGCCCCGAGGAGTTCGAGGAGTATTCCCGGCGAATGGCCACCACGATGAAGTTCTCCTCGACCCTACTCGGCCACGCACTGGGCGTGGAGGTACGGGCCCCCTACACAGACCCCGAGGTGATCCGCTTCGCGACCAGACTTCCCAAGGCCCTCAAGGTGGCGCAACGCGACGGAGCGACCGTCGGGAAATGGGTCCTCCGCTGGGCCTTTCCCGAGTGCCCGAGCCGCTGGAGGCGAAAGGACGCGATCGAGGTGGGTTCCGGAGCGACCCGTCTCCCGGTCTGGTTCGCCGCGCGGATGCCTGCGGCGGTTCTTTCCGCCGAGCGGGATCGGATCGCCGGCGAGGACAGGATTGAGATCCGGGACGCCGAACACCTGGCGTACTACCAGGCGTTTCGGAAGGTGTTTCCCCGCGCCCTCTCTGAACGGACCGGGGGCGCGGAGGCGTGCGCCCACTGCGGATTCCCGCTTCCTCGCCCGGATTCCACGTTCTGCACCACTTGCGGGGCGTACCCGGCCCGACTCTGAGGCGCTGTGCCCGTCGACGTTTCCCCGCCTCGGAAGACGGCGGCGCCCCGCGCCATACTCTCGTGGAGCAGCGGAAAGGACGCCGCCTTTGCCCTCCACCGGGTGCGACAGGACCGCAGCTACGACGTGGTCGGGCTGCTCACCACAGTCGTGGCGTCGTCGGGCCGGGTGGCTACGCACGGAGTCCGAGGGGAGTTGCTCGCCCGACAGGTGGAGTCCATTGGGATTCCCCTCACCCGCGTTCGGCTCCCTCGATCCCCCTCGAACGTCGTCTACGAACGCGGGATGACGATGGCGCTTCAGCCGTTCGTGGAAATGGGAATACGCCACGTGATCTTCGGCGACCTGTTCCTCGAGGAGATCCGCGCCTACCGGGAGCGTCAAATGTCGGAGCTGGGCCTGGAGTGCGTGTTTCCTCTGTGGAGGACCGACACGAATCTGTTGGCCCGCGAGATGCTCGGGGCGGGGCAGCGCGCCCGCCTGGTATCGGTCGACACCCGGCGACTACCGGCGTCATGGGCCGGCCGATCGTTTGACCGAGCGTTGCTGGAGGAGCTCCCCCCGGGGGTCGATCCGTGTGGCGAGAACGGCGAGTTCCACACCTTCGTGACCGACGGGCCGGTGTTGCGGCACCCGGTGCGCGTCCGAGTGCAATCCGTCCGGGAGCGGGACGGTTTCGCCACGGCGGACCTCCGCCTCGAAAATACGAGTGGCTGAGGGGTACCGTTCCCGCACAAAGCATAAGTCGAGGAGCGTCCCCGAGGGGACGGGAGGGAGCATAGGCTAATCTGGCAGACCAGCGGGCTCCAGTCAGATCTCCCGCGAGGGGGATCTTTGCATTGGGTCAGCGGAGGGACGCTTCGGCGTACCGATGACGAGTGACTGGAGCGCGCGGAGAGACCCGCATATCGGGGTTCAAATCCCCGTGCTCCCATTGCCCACGCCCGCATCGTAGCGTCAGCTCCAGACAATCCGGTCGCATTGGTCGGACCCCGCGACCCGCTGATCGTGGGGTCCCATTAGACAACCCTCATGGTAGAAAACGGTCGAACGCCCGTCGGGCACGGGGCCGTCGCGGAAAGTGCCCCTTTGAAATCCAGACGGGGATGCCGTTGATGAATCCGAGAGTTCTTGGCGTCATGTAACCTCAGGGTCGCCGATGGATTCCTTGGACATCCGGCTCTTACGTGCGATGTTCGTAGGAAACATCCTGTCGATCGGGGGTTTCGACCCTAGACTGTCGATCCAGGAGCTCGCACGATCGGTCGGGGCCAGTCGAGTCACCGTGCGTCGCCGCCTCGCCCGTTGGCGAGATGAAGGTTTTTGCAAAAGGGTCACCACGTTTCCGAACCCGGACGCACTTGGAACCTCGTTTCAGATGCAGTCTATCGCACTCGACCGGGGAAGAACACGGAGCCGGTCTGAGACCGCACTGGTCGACCTCCTGGAACCCGCGTTCCTCTTCCAATCCGAGGACATCTATACCCCTGTCCTCATCGTAGAGGCTCCTAAGGTCTCCGACCGCCGCCAGAGCAGTCTCCGTGAAGTTGATGGAGTGAATGTCCTCTGTCCCCCTCTACCGTTCCCATGCCCATCTTCCTCGGTACCGCTCGGGCTGAGGGACTGGAAGATCATCCGGTCTATGCGCCGATTTCCCTTTCCCGATTGGCCCGCGGTGTCGAAGGAAGTGGGGCTGACGGTCCGCGGTTTGCAACGAAGGGTGGCACGTCTCACGCAAGGCAACGCCCTCATGTTCCATCCCGAGCTCGACTTTCGTCGTTCGTCCAGCCCGGTGGCCTGGGTTGGTGTCCTTTTCGGTAGGGACGTCGAGAAGGCGCTGTTTGAGAAGGACATGATCCAACGATACCCTGACCTCCTTCGCGTGGAGCCAATACGAACGGGAGAATGCCCACCGCATGTCCGAAATGGCAAGTGGATGACCCTGTGGAGGTCCAACCAAGCCTTTGGGCCGGTACGATCAGGGATCAGGAGAGAATCATGCGAAGCAGAAGCGGAGAATTCCACGGGTCACGACGATTCCGGCAAGCGACTCTGTCATTCTTGGTCGCAGGGGTGATGGTCTTTGCCACGTTCATCGCGCTGGCGTTCGCACCGACGGCCGGAGCCACATCGCTGGCGCCCATCTCCCAGCAGAATGCAGCGCTGGACTGTTCACCTACCCTCGCACAGGTCGAGGGGATCCCGGTGCCGGCCGGATCGAAAGTCATTCTCCACGTCTCTTTCGTAGACACAAACGTCGAAGACGGAGGGAATCTCGGCTATTGGGCTCTTGACACGTTGTACTTTACTGACACCTTTTGGCAGGCGACCGACGGGTCAATATATTTTCATCTTTCCATCGTGGGGACTTGGACCACCTTCGCTGGGGCGTTGAGCCCCCAGCAGGGGGTCACCGAGCCGAAGACCGGAAGCGGGCTGCTTATCTGGGAATTTTCCGGCCACTCCGTCACGGCCTTTGAGCCTGGCTCACGTCCGACGTCAGGCTTCATTGGGGTGTTTAACGCCGGTGGAACCGAATCTGACATCCTCTTGGGAACGTACGCGCTCCAACAGGGTAACAACGCATTTTTCAACTCTGATGGGGGAGACATTGGCCCCCTCTACTTCGATTTCACCCCCCCCTACCCCATCTTCCTCGCCCTAGCGTTCTCCGAAATTTACTTCTTGCACGGTTCCCCGGCCGATTGCTACGCAGGCACGCTGACTAGTTTCATCTTTGAGGGGGACGTCGTAACGTAACACGGTCTTGACGGGAGCCTGGAGGCCCCCTAGGTATCGCGCAGAGCAGCTATCAGACTGAGGCGAGAGACTCAGCCCCGATCGGACAGCCTCAGCGCCGGCGTCGATTGGAAAGCTCGGTTCCCTGAAGGGGTAACCCGGCCGGAGAGCGACCGGGGAGGTAGCATTACGGCCTCGTACTCACTACGAGCCTACCAATCGGCGTCGTGAGGGGGGAACGGCCCCTCTGTCTCGTCTAGGCTCGTGGAAAGTTTTCTGACCGGAGCATCCGCAGCTAGGGCCACTGATCGATCAAGCTGGTCAGGGCCGAGCAGTTTCGTTGGCGTAGAGATTCTCGGTTCACCTAGCTGACCTTACCACTGCGTTGACAACGGACCCCTTTCTAGAGGTCACAAGACCTGGCCGCGCGCTAGGGCGCCCCCGCATGAGGGACTCCCGAACCCACCGGGCTGACTCCGTTCAATTCGATTTTTCCGCGGCCTTCTACCGCCGGTAGTAAGATATTGGGGACCCACAAAATGGGGTGGGAACCCGTGCTCCCACCCTCCCCCCCGCCAGAACCTGCATGCAGGGGCCCGACCGGCACGGGTACTATCGCGGGGCGGCCTTGCGGACCCGGGTGCGAGTCTCCGGGTGATCCGGCTCATCGTTGGCTTGGAATCGCCGGGGTTGACGGCCGTCTTCATCCTTGAAACCGTAGCGGCGAGCGAGATCCCCAACGTAGAGGATCCGGCCCGAAAGTCTTGCGACGTTCGGGTCCCCCGCCAGCGCCACGACCGCCTTTCCGAGGTAACTGGGCGATTCAGTAGGAGCCAGGTCGAAGGGGTGGGCCCGATGGGCCGCCATCACCCGTTCCGTACGCATGAATCCTGGTGCCAAGGCAACGGCCTGGATTCCATGGGACTTCAGTTCCATCGCCATTCCTCGGGCCATCCGAATCATAGCGTTCTTCGCCACGTCGTAGTACAAGTTCCCCAGATAGCCGCCGCTCAGCCACGCAACGGTGTTCACGATGAGCCCCTTCTTTCGCGGGAGCATGAGTGGAACGAGTCGTGCCGACGTGAGAAGAGTCGCGCGAACTCCCGCGGTAAACATCCCTTCCCAGTGGTGGGTCGGCTGCTTCCAGAAAGGGTCCCCAAAGGTCGCAAGGTCGTGCCGCTCGTACCCTCCCCAGACGTTGTTCACTAACAGGTCCGGAGGGTGGCCGAGTTTCGTGATGGTGGCCACCAGGCGGTAGATTTCCGCCAATTGCGTGTGGTCGCATACGACAGGGATTCCATGGCCACCAGCGGCGTCAATTCCCGCGGCGGTCTCTTCGACAGTCCCCCCCAGTCCTTCGGAGTCGGGACGTCCTCGCGTGCTGCGCCCCGTCACAAATACCGTCCAACCGCCGCTGCCCAGCTGGAGAGCGATGGCCTTTCCCCCTCCGCGAGAAGCTCCGGTCACTACCGCTGTACGCGCCATGTCTCCGTTCGTTCTCGACGCCGAACGATAACCCTGAGCTTGAAGGACGGGTGGGGGTGGCGAAACAGGGTGTGGACGAACATGTTCCCGCTGGGGGTTGCTGCGTGGCTGGCTGCGCGGGCTCCCCTCGCCTCGCTGGAAGACTTATCGCCGACGGGATTTCTGGGAGTCTCCGTCATGAAGAACTCACTCAGGAAGCGTCTCGTCTCTTCCAAGGAACCCTGCTTCGGCACCTGGATCTCGTCGTCCTCGCTGGTGAACCTCGATGCCCTCAAGGGGATGGGGTTCGAGTGGTTCATGATCGACACCGAACACGCTCCCGTGAACCCCGAGACCCTGGCCGCGATGGTCGCGATATTGACCGACCACGGTCCCACGCCTCTCGTACGGGTCGGGAACATCGACCAGTACCTGGTCAAACAGGCCCTGGACTCGGGCGCGCACGGTGTACTCGTTCCGTTGGTGAGTACGGAGGCCCAGGCGAAGGCGGCCGTCGCCTATGCCAAGTACCCCCCGGAGGGAGTGCGGGGAGCCGCGGCGGCGGCCGCCTCCCGATACGGCCTGGAACTCGCGTCCTATCTCCGGAGCGCCAACGCCGAGACCCTCGTCGGGGTACAGATCGAGACCAAAGAGGCGTTGGACAACCTCGAAGCGATTGCGGCCGTTACGGGCGTGGACATCCTGTTCGTCGGGCCCCAGGATCTCACGCTGAGCCTGGGTCTCCTGGACGACCGAAAAAACCCCAGAGTGCGGGAGGCCATGCGCTCCGTCGTAGCGGCGTGCGATCGGCACGGCAAGATTCCCGGGACGTTGGTCATCGACCCTGAAGAAAAGCGAATCGCGGTCGACCTGGGCTTCCGATTCATCTCGCTGGCGTCGGATGTACGATTCCTGATCGACGGTGCCCGAGCCTATCGAGCCGCTTGATTCGTGGCCCACGGAGGGCGAGCGCCGCCGAAGGAGACGCCCGGCGGAGCGACGGACGTTTCTAGCGGGCTCCGGGAGAGGCGGCTTACGAAGTCGGCATCGGGGCGTTCGAGTGCGCCGGGTAGCAGCGATTGTAGAGGTACGCGAAAATCGCCACGTAAATGACCACGGCGCCCACGAGGGCGACGATGATGGAGCCGTCTATGCCCAGAGGTCCGTCGGGAGACACATAACCCAACATGGTCGCCAGCATGATGGTGGCGATCAGTCCCACGATCACTTGGGTCGTGGTGGGTCGGCGTGTGTAGAATACGAGAGGGATGAGGCCCGGGAGAAACTTCGGCGCGACGCGAGCCACGACCGCTAATAAGCATGAATTTCCCGGGCCCGGACTCCGACGTGTTATAGCCGAGCGAGAGTCCGGCAGCTGGAGGAGCACCGTGGGACTCGACATCTCCGTGGTCACCATCACGGCCGCCGCCACCTGGGGCCTCGCGGTGGGGACCGTCGTACTGCTCTGGTGGCAAACCCGGGTCTCTCAGCGACTCAACAGCGCGAACGCGGTCCTGACGCTTCGGGAGCGATTCGATTCCCCCGCGTTTCGTCGGCGTCGGAAAGGGCTCGCGGATCGATTGCTCGCCGGGCGCCATGACGACATCACCAACTTGGAGGTCGCGGCATTCTTCGAACTGATCGGCTCGCTCACGCATGCCCGGGTCCTGGACCGCTACTTGGTATGGGAAGCGTTCGGAACCTGGATCAACGGCTACTACTACGCGCTCCGCAATCCCGTGGACGTGATCGGCCGGGCTCGTACCGCGCTCAAGGACCCCCTGATCATGCACGAGTACGAGTGGCTCTACGGACTGGTCCAGCAGATGGACCGCAAGATGATGGACGCCGAAGCCGACATGGCGGAGGCGACCCGCGATGAGTCCACGGCCCTGCTGCGCCGAGAGGCCGAGCTCGAACCGGACTGAACGGGGATCGACCGGGAGCGGGTGCGACTGGACGAGCCTCCGGTCATGTTCTATATGGGGAGCGGTCGACCTAGGTGGAGAAGAGATGACCACGGTCTGCGAGACGCCCGGCTGTCTGCATCAGCGCCGATTGCACGGGGAGGACGGACATTGTCGGGCCTGTGCCTGCACCGTGTACACCCGGACCGGTCCGGGCCACCAAACGAAAGCGGCGAGAAAGCAGGCGGCCCAAGCCCTTCGTAGCTGGTAAACCCGAGCCGAAGACGGCGGTACGGCCAACCGCTATCGCCTGCGGGAAGCCACGGCCCTTGCATGCGGGATGAAATACCCCCGCCCTGTTGGCTTCGGAAGGCCCGCAGGAGCGAAGAATTTCATGAAACTCACCTTTCTTGGCACAGGCGCCGGGAACTTTCAGGGTAGCCGCCGGCATATGTCCAGTGCGCTGTTCGAGGGGGTCCTTCTCGACTGTGGGGCAGGAACGACCGGCCGCCTGTACGATGCCGGGTTGCTCGAACGGGTCGACGGCATTCTGATCTCGCACCTGCACTCCGACCACTTCGCCGGGCTCTTCGATTTCCTGTTGCACACCCTGATCTCTGGCCGGAAGCGGCCGCTCACGATCGTCTCTCCCCCGGGGCTGGCGCCCATACTGCGAGCGGCGATCAACGTCGGAGCGATGGTCAAGGACCCGGCCGATCTCTATGAGTTTCACTTACTCGAGGCGCTCCGCCCCGATGTGACGATCGGTCCGTGGCGAGTGCAAGGTATTCCGTTGGTCCACAGCGTGTACAACCTCGGGTACCACCTCGCCGCGGACGGTGCGTCCCTCTTCTACACGGGCGACACGCGTCAGCCATCGGTGCCGGAAGGCGTCCGCGCGGACTTCGTCATCCACGAGTCAACCTACGCGGACCGGCATGTGCAGCTCGCCCACGAATTCGGACACTCCACTGCCTCCCAAGCCGCGAAAGCGGCGACCGCGATGGGGGCCCGGCGATTGTTCCTGACCCATCTCGGGAGCCAGGAGGGTACCGACGCCGAAGTTCTCCGCGAAGTCCGCGCGGGATTCCGCGACTCGACGGTCGCCGAGGACAATAGCCAACACGACCTCTGAACCGCCCTCCACGGCGGCGCCTCGAGCTCAATCGCGTCGTCGAACGTCGGCGGCGACTCGGAGGATCGCGGCGAGCGACCGATCCATGTCCTCGGTCGTGGTGGCCCACGAGCTGACACTGATCCGCATGGCCGTCCGACCCTGCCAGCGCGTGCCGCCACACCAGCAGGTGCCGTCCGATTGCACCCCCGAGACGACTCGCGCGGTGGTGGCGTCATCCCCGAACGCCACCACCACCTGATTCAGGACAACTTCGTTCAGCACGTCGTAACCGGCCGCCCGGAGACCATCAGCGATGTGGGAAGCGTGGCGGCAGGTCCGCTCCACCAGGTCTGCGATGCCGGCCCGCCCAAGGGAGCGAATCGCCGCCCAGGCCTCCACCCCCCGGGCCCTTCGGGACAGTTCGGGCGTAAAGTGCGAGGGCTCCCGCTGGCCACTCTGTACGAGATACTCAGCCGGCCCGATCGACATGGCGGCGCGGAGGTGTTCCGGCTTTCGGACAAACACCATGCCGCTGTCGTACGGGACGTTGAGCCACTTGTGACCGTCCGCCGCCCAGGAGTCGGCGAGGGCCATCCCTTCCGTCAGATGGCGATACGAGGGGGCGACGGCCGCCCAGAGGCCAAAGGCCCCGTCGACGTGCACCCACGCCCCACTCTCCTTCGCGCGGGGGTAGATCTCTCGGATTGGGTCGAACCCGCCGCCGTTCACGTTGCCCGCCTGGACCAAGACGATGGAAGGCCCCGATAACCGAGGCAGAGCGTCCGCCCGCATCCGACCCTGCGAGTCGACCGGAACGCGAACGACCCGCTCCCGCCCGAGACCCAGCATGGAGACAGCCTTCAACACCGTGGCGTGAACCTCCTCCCCGACCACCACGGTGATGGGTGGAGCGCCGGCCAGCCCTTGATCCTCAACGTCCCAACCGACCTCGGCCAGCACGGCGTGGCGCGCGGCCGCGAGCGCCACAAAGTTTGCCATCGTATCGCCGGTCAGGAACGCGCCTTCGGCTCCCTCCGGAAGGCCGAGGAGCTCGCGCGTCCATCGAAGGGAGATCTCCTCCAGACGGGCCCCGACGGGAGACGTCGCGAAGAACGCTGCATTCTGATTCCACGCGCCGGCCATCCAGTTCGCTCCCAGCGCCGCGGGGAGTGCGCCGCCGATCACGAATCCGAAGTACCGCCCTCCGGCCGACCCGATGGCGGCGGGCGACCCCACCTCGTCGAGCATCTGGATCACCTTGCCCGGGTCGGTGCCCGCGTCCGGCACCGGCCCATCAAGCAGATCGAGACGTCGGACCTCCGCGTCCGTCGGACCGACCCGTCGATCCCGAAGGCCCCGCAGGAACCGAAGGCTCCGCTCGGTCGCCTCGCGGAGTACAGATTGGGTTTCCACGTCGTCGGGCATCCGGAACTTCCCCCTCGCTCGGGCGGGGCCTCCGCCTGAATCGGGGGGTGCCCTTCAATCTGACGCTCGGCCTCCCATCCAAGCGGGCCCGGTAATCCGGTTCCGGTTCACGGGCTTTATGTCCCGGGTCGCGGTGCCCCTCCGAGCCAGGGACGACGCGCTCTTACCTCGGAGTGCGCGGCCGCCCATCGTGGCGGAGAATCGAACGTGAGCACCCGCGGAATGTACGTCGTCATCGAAGGGATTGATGGGACGGGCAAGACCGAGCTGGCCTCGCGCCTCGTGCCCGCGCTGCTCGGACGCGGCCACTCCATTTCCAGCTTCCACGAGCCCGCTGACAAATTCCTGCGGGAGGAGTTCCAGCGACTCAAGAAGAGCGATTCGTTCGCCGCCGCCCTCTGCCTAACCGTTGATCGGGAGATGCTGCGACCGCAGGTGGAGCGAGCCCTCGAGCACGGGGACGTGGTCGTCCAGGACCGGTCGTTCTACTCGACGCTGGCCTATCAGTACGCCGCCCTGAGCAGCGACCGTTGGCGCGAACTAGAGCGGATCGAGCTCGCGCTCGCCCTCGAGCCGGACATCGTCCTCTATCTCGACGCCCCCGTCGACCTTGCCGTGAAGCGGGTGGAGGCGACGGGACAGTTGGACCCGGACGAGGGGCCCCAGTACATCGAACGCGTCCGGCGAAAGTTCGAACAGATGTTTCAACCGCCTCGGTGGGTCCGGGTCGATGCCAAGGGCACCCCGGAGCGGACCCATCAGCTCGCGATGAACCTGTTGATGGCCGCCGGACTCTAGGACCCCCCGCCGCCTTCCGGCCGACAGTCGCCGGCCGTAGGTGAAATGCCCCGCTCCATCCCCGCGTATGAACCCTTATCCGACCGACCGTTTTGGAGGGCGCCAGGGAGAAAAGTGCCCGCGACCGAGGAGAACGACGCGAAGTTCACCCCCGATTCTTTCCGATTCCTCCGGGAACTTGCGCAGCACAACAACCGGGAATGGTTTACCGCCAACAAGGCACGCTACGAGCAGACCGTCCGGGACCCGTCATTTGCCTTCGTCCGCGCCGTCGGTACTCCCCTGGCGAAATTGAGCCGCCATTTGGTGGCGGATCCCCGACCCGTCGGGGGATCGATCATGCGGATCTACCGGGACATCCGATTCTCGAAAGACAAGAGTCCGTACCGCACTTCGATCGGGATCCATTTCTCGCACGAGGGGACGGGTGGGGAGGAGGAACACCTGCCCGGGTTCTTCCTGCGCCTCGCTCCCGGCGACTCGTGGTTGTACTCCGGAGTGTGGCAACCGGAACCCGCTCGGCTCCATCAGATCCGGAAGGCGCTGATCGAGCGGTCGGCCGAATGGAAGCGGGTCCGGGCCGCCGTTCCACCCATCGAGGGCGAATCCCTCAAGCGACCGCCGCCCGGCTTCGACCCCGCCCATCCCCTCATCGAGGATCTCAAGCGCAAGGGATTCACGTCCGGGCGCTCCATCAAGGACTCCACGGTGACGGGAACGTCATTCCCGGAGGAATTCGTGAAGCTCTGTCGATCGCTCGACCCGCTGAATCGCTTCCTCGCCCGGGCGATGGGCGTCGACTACTGATGCGGAGAATGGCCCCGGGCCCTCGGAGGGGGACTGAGGCCGAGATTCTCCAGCAGCCGCCGATGGTCCTGGGGGCTCACCCATTCCACTTCGAGGTAGGTCCGAAGGAACGAATCGGGCACCCCGACCTGCCGGGCGGCGGCGATCGCAAAACGGTAGGCCTCGAGCTCGGTCGGGCTGTCCACGTACCCGTGGTTTTCGTCCCATAGCTCCCGACCGGCGTCCCGTTGCAGGATGTGGCAAAATTCGTGGTAGATGTCCATGTAGAGCGTGATCGAGGGGCTCTCCGCCAGGTGCTTGTGCCCTACCACGATGCAGTTGCTGCGGCTCGTGTGCGGCTTCCACCCGGCCGCTGCCGCCCAGGGAGGGGGCTCGAGCGGCGCAACGTACATCCACGTCTCATCTCGGACTATCTGGATGCTGGTTCCTTCGGCCAAGGCCCGGGTTTTCTGGGGGGGTCCCGGATACTCTCGGAATGGGGCGGCGTCCTGAAATCCGGGGAAAACCTGGGACAGTGGATAGTTTCCGGGAGCGAGCTCTCGGGAGATCCCGAAGGGCGGCGGTGCCTCCGGCAACCCGGTCGGGGGCTTGCGTGGTTTCAGCTTGTAGAACCTTGGCGTCAGACGCCGGAGCCGCCGCCGCCGAGGGGAAGGGGTCGGGCGGCGTTTTCCTTTCGCCCTCGGGCGCTTGGCGGGCATGAGCGGCCGTAGAAATCGGGGCTTATAGCGCGCGTCGAAACCGAACGAGGGGGCCGGCGATGAAGGAGATTCTTATGGGTCGGTAGACCCTTCAACAGTGGTGCCCGCAATCGAAGTAATCCGGGAGGCAGACCTCCGGCCCGGGGACCCTACCGCGGGGATTGTCCGCCAGAAGGCCTTCGACGCGGGAGGCGTGACCGTCGCGCAATCGCGAATCGCCGCGGGCGTCGTGTCCGGGTGGCACCATCATGGCGGCCGGACCGTTTTCGGGTACCTGGTGTCGGGTCGGTTGCGATTCGACTTTGGGCTCGGAGGAAAAGATTCCGTGGAGGTGCATCCGGGCGAGTACTTCCGGATCCCCCTTCGCGCGATCCACCGGGACGTGAATCCGAGTTCTACAGAGGAAGCGGTGGTCGTGAACGTAATGGTGGGCGAGGGACCCGCGCTGGTGAACGTCGCCGGGCCGGCCCGCTAACGACGTTGGGGATCCCGCGCGAGTCGACGGGGACGTCCCGCGTGAATCCTCCGTCGATGTGCGCGCTCGAGCGCCTTCCGACGGATTCGCCATAATCCTCGGACGAAGTCTTCGACCGGCCTCTTCGGCGAGCGCGGTCCCTTCGAGAGGCCCGCGGGTTTCGCCTTCCATCGCATCTCCCACCGCGTCCGGTTTCCGGATAACTCCGTGAGATTGTACTCGAGGAGAGCTTCGCGGCAGTTGCAGTACCACCCGGCCGAGTGCCAGGGGTCGGGTGGCGTCAGCGTCAGGGGGGGCGCTCCCGAGCCCATTCCGCTCGGTGGTCGTAGAGATTTTCAAAGATGACGTTCCGGTAGGTCCGTTCAATGATACGTCGCTGGAGGCCGAACATCTTGTCCTCGCCAGCTATCTTCACGTCGTCGGACGAGTAATCCGTGCACCCTTCGAAGGCAAAACGCAGCGGAGCTTGGAACACGGCCGAGATATGGAATGCTCGGAAACCGCGGTCCGCCGCGCTCGTCCCGTATCGGCAACGGTAGAGGTGAATTGCTTGCTGAACGGGCCCGTTCCCGCCGGAAGGGTATCCTCCGGGGAGGGTCATTCCAAGGGAAGTGCTGATGAGAACCGTCAAGATGGTGGCGTAGAATGACGGTTCCAAGGCTGCGGGGGCGAGGGGTCGAGCTCCGACCGTTGCGTCCCGCCGACGCTCCGGCGTTGCACCTCGTTCTGCGAGACCGTCGAGCGACTCGCTTCCTACCGCCCCGGGTACGGCGAGAGACCGGCCGACAATTCGTCACGCGAGTCCTTCGGGAGGAGCGGAGGGGCGCCGGCGTCGCGTTTGCGATCGTTCCCCTCGGTTCGAAGGAGGCTATCGGGCAACTCCGACTGTTCAACTGGTCTCCGCTGAACGGAGAGGCGGAGATCGGGTACTGGATCCGTCGGAAGCACTGGGGCCGTGGCTTTGGCACAGAAGCCGTTCGAATGGCCTGCCGATTCGGGTTCCGCGCGATGTCCCTGCACCGGATCGAGGCGATTGTGGTCGTCGGTAACGGCGGGTCTCGCCGGATCTTGGAAAAGGCGGGCTTTCGGGCCGAAGGGCGCAGTCGTCAGGCTTCGCGTATCGGTCCGCGGTGGGTGGATGAGTGGCGATTCGGCCTGCTTCGAGGCGAGCTGGTCGACCCGAAATCTCGTTAGGTCGGCCCCGCCCGCTGGAGGACCCGCAGCGCGAGATAGGTGACCCATCGGCTCGGGTAACCCGGAAACTCGAGGATGAACGGGAACACGGGGGGCTTGGGATGATACTCCTCCTCGGGGGGGATGTCGGGATGGGCCGCGTCCAAGTTCCACGTTCCATCGGAATTCTGCTTTGCTCGTAGCTCGTCCAAGGCGGGTCGCATTCGAGGATCATGGCCGTACCCGAGGGCGGTGAGCATGTCGAGTCCCACGAGCACGTCGTAGTAATAGTGGGACGGGTAGTGGAGCCGGTGCCAGGGCGCGTACTCGACCCTATCGCTTTCACGGAGCAGTCCTCGTTCGAGGTAGAATTCGGCGCCGCGTTCGATAGAACGCCGAACCTTCTCGCTCCGGTCGGCCGCCGGAATGGCGGCGAAGGCGGCGAGAGCCTCCCAACAGTCCAGCGTTCCTTTCTCGGAGGTAAAGCAGTGCCACCCGCCGTCGGGCTTCTGAGTCTGGACCAGCCAATCGATGGACCGAAGGATCCGAGGGTCGTCCCCTCGGCCGAACCGGAGCATCATCCGGACCACGTTGCCGGTGATGCAGAGCTCGCTCCCCGGTTCTCCAAACACTCCTTCCTTTTCGTCCGACCAAAATTTGAACAGCAGGTCCGTGGCGCGGGCGATGCGGGCGTCCTGGACGGTCATTCCGAGGTCGGAGAGCACGAGGAGTCGCCAGTTGGTGGCGAAGTACTTGGGACCGTAGAGGTCGCCGCCGTCGTCCCGGAAGATTCCCCAGTACCCGAGGGGATTCTGGTCCGCCAGGATCCCGGCGGCCCAGCCGGCATGGCCGATTTCCTGCAGCGCCTTGACCACCTCGGGGTCGTCGGCGGGCCGTCCCAGGAGGTCCCGCATAACGCTGACCCGGAGGCTCGGGTCCGTTTCCTTCAGAAGAAAATCCGATTGGTGAGGCGTGAGATTCATCGTGCCGCTCATGTCCCAATGTCCAGGTCTACACCGCGACGTTCACGACCGCATGAAGGTGGTGGTCGAGGGCATACTCAGTGAACGGCCTCGGGGCCTCCCCGAACGGCTTTCGGTACGTAATCGAAGAATTTCTCCGTTCGACCCTCCGCCGTCCACTCGGCCCGTAGCCGGGTCCGCCGCTCGACCCGGCGCAGTTCGGTCAGCAGGGACCGGTTCAATTCCGGGGCGCTGTCCCCCTCCTGCTCTGCCTGCAGCACGAGCTCTTTGGGGTCCCCGGTGAGCGTTACGGAAGCCTCCGGAAACAGCCGCCGCAGGACCGGCCGGATGGCTGCCGGGTCCTCCGTATGGATCTTCGCCCGGATGATGAAGTGCGGCACGGGTGTAGCGCCGGGACCGGACGCCGCGGATTCGTAAGGAGATTGCGCTCGCTTACTCGAGGGGGCGACGCGCTTCGAGAATCTGTCCCCCGTGAGGTCCGGACTCGAAGAACGCAACCACCTCTGGAGGAAGCCCGGCCGCGCGAGCGAAGCTTCCCATCTCCGGACGATCGACCTTGATCTGTTCAAGACCGGCCGCGCGGGCGAGCGCGGTCAGCTCGTAATCCTCGTACCAGTGTACCCGGCTGGCGACCGGTTCCGGCGCCGCCGGCGTCCCGCGCAACTCCTTGGTTCCGTTGAACAGCACGAGCCGACCGCCGGGCTTGAGTACCCGTCGGATCTCCGAGAGACCTTCGACCGGCTGGTCCCAGAAGCCGAAGGAGCCGGTCGTCACCGCGCAGGTGCAGAGGGCGTCCGGGAAAGGCAAGTTCTCGGCACTGGCCTCCTGGACCTCCAGGCGCTTCTCGTCGACCGCCTGTCGATTCTGTTCTCGCGCGAGTTGGACCATCGTCGGGCTGTGGTCGATCGCCCACGCCGTGCAGCCGCTCGCGAGGGCGTCTTTCAGAAAGGCCCCCCCGCCACAACCGACCTCGAGCAGGCGGTCGTCGGGTGTAAGATGAAGGCGTCCGAGGATTGCCAGAAAGTTCGGGCGGTGGTAAATCGGGTCGGCATAGGTTTCCCGGGCTTTTGGTCCGGACGGTCGTCGCGCCACCCGGTCGGTCCACCAATCTCCGAACGCGAGGGGCGCGGTAGCGGAGAGAATCGAAGGCAGAAGCCCGGAGGCGAACCAACCCAACCGTTCCCGGCCCTCCTGGAGTGGACTGGAGGGGGGCCACTCTCCGTACTCGATGGAGATCTTGGTCCCTCCCTCCACTCCCTCGAAACGATAGAGGACAGAAACGAGGGGCGAATCAGCCAGTCGATCCACTGGATTCCATGCAAACGCGATCCGTTGGCCACGCTCCCAGGCCGTGACCTTGGCAAACTCACGTTCCTCGCCTCCTGCGCCGGATTGGAGCATGCGGCCGTCGGGCCCGGGCTCTAGTCGGAGGCCGGAGGACGTCAGAGCGCCGAGCAACTCGGAGACCAGAAAATCGAACGTCGATTCCGGACTTAGGTCCGGGACTATGAGCTCTAGCCGCAGACTGGGGGCGTTCGTCACCATGGTGCGAGACTAGCCCGGAAGCAGATTAAACGCGCGACTGGTGGACACGGACGGAGCCAGCCCGCGGCTTAGAACGCCTTCCCGAGAACGTCGGCGATGGGCCGAACATCCCGGAGGCGAACCTCGGTGCCGGTCTTGAACGGTCCCCCGGGGACCCCTTTCTCGACTCGAAGAGTTGCCTGCCCCCAGGCGGCGGGGTCGTTCCCCTGCGGGTGAAGGATCTTCTCGAATGAACGACGATGTTCCGGCGCCGCGTCGACGAAGCCCATCAGGAATATCGCCCCGGCTTTGACGATCGCCTGGGGAATCCATCCCACGAAAGCAGCTGGGTAGAGCGCCAGGATACGCGGCCCATTGGACAGGACCGCTGGCATCGGTGGGCCGCCCGGGGGAAGACAAGCGAGAAGTTGCTGCGACCGGGCCGGCAGCATCAGAAAGCCCGGCGCCCTCGCGGCCGCGCCCCCGGAGGGTGGGCCCGCGCCGACAGGCCCCGTTGCACTGCGGGCGAGCTCGCTCGGATACATGAACCTCGGTTGGCCGGCGGGCTGATGTTCCGGGCGAACAGGTCGTTCTTGTCAAAGAGCTCGCCGGAGATTCGGCCATCGGTCCACAGGAAACCGGGATACGCGTCGAGGGCCAGCCCGTCGGTAATCCAGTTGAGTACCGGACGGCTGCTCCCCCCGAGGAAAACGGTGGTGGGGCGATTAAAAAGGGGTCGCAGTGGCACCGCGTTCCTTGACAGCCCATAGAAGCCGCTCCAGAAATGGAGGTAGCTGAAACTTAGGAACGCGATGGCGGACGGATCTCTGGGGCGGGACCGGAAGGCCGACGCGCGGCTGCAACCAATGTTGCACCCTACGGGGTCCTTACACCCAGCCCTTGGAGTAAAAGAAGCCTGCACCCCGCTCCCCCCGGGCTTGGGGTCCGACGAGCTTCAACTACCCTCTCGGCATTCACGCTCCGGAAGCCCCGGAGGCCGCCTGAAGGCGACGCCGGAACCACGGAGCAGAGCGGAATGGACCCAACGAGCTTGGAGTACTTCGCCATCGCCCTCTTCGCGGCGCTCGTCATCGGTGCGTTCCTAGAACGCGGGCTGTACCTGATCCACGAAAACCAAGTCGGCATCGCCACGCGGTCGATTTTCGGTCGCAAGATGCCTCCGGGGCAGGTCATCGCACGCCATGGGCAAATCGGCGTGCAGGCCGCGACGATGGTCCCGGGACTCTACTTTCGGATGCCCATCGTATGGTCGGTCTCCAAGGTCCCGATCATCGAAGTGGGTCCGGACAACATCGCCACGGTCGAGTCGATCGATGGACGGCCCCTTCCGCCCGGACGCCGCCTCGGAGACGAAGCGGATGCCAACCAGTTCCAGGACGGCGAGAAGTTCCTGGACGGGGGTGGATTTAAGGGGCCACAGGTCGGGTTTCTCCGGCCCGGACGCTACCGAGTCAACACGAGGCTCTTCGCGACCGGCATAACTCCGGCGATCCGGATCCCCGCCGGAAAGGTAGGGTTAGTGACCGCCCAGGACGGTCGACCCCTCCCCTCGAGACTGCTCGTCGCGCCCCAGCCCGAACGGGAGGTAACTACCGCATTCCCGAAGGCCCGGGACCATACGTACTTCCAGAACGGCCAGGCCTTTCTCGACAGCGGAGGATACCGGGGTCCTCAGGCCGATACCATCCAACCCGGAACCTACTACGTGAATCCGCTCCTCTTCGAAGTGGGTGTGATCGACACCTACGAGGTACCGCCGGGTTTCGTGGCGGTTCTCAGGTCGAATATCGGTGAAGAGCTCGAGCGGCCGGAGGAGAAACCCCTCCCCGTCGCTACCGATCCGGACTTCGACCAGCGCTTGACGGCGGAGGTCGAGAGCCTGCTCACTACCGACAGGAACAAGCGGGGGATCTGGCGGAATCCGCTGGCCCCCGGTCGTTACAACCTGAACACGAAGGCGTTCACCGCCTATCTCGTCCCCACGAGCGCGATCATGGTCGACTGGGCAAGCTCCGAACGGCCGAGCGCCCCGAGCATGTCCCGGCCCTCCGCCACTCCGCAAAAGGACCGTTCCGACTACCCGTACTTGACGGACGAGTCCATCGGGGGGGCTGAGTTCTTCAAGTTCAATCAGTTGAAGGTCACCTCCAAGGATGGGTTCCAGCTCGAAGTCGACGTTCGAATGGTCATTCGCATCCTTCCCGAGAACGCGGCCTTCGTGATCGCGCGGTTCGGGTCGGTTTTCAACCTGATCCAGCAGATCGTTCACCCGTTGATCGACGCGGAGTTCCGGAACAACGCCGGCCAGAAACAGGCGCTCGAGTTCGTTCGGAGCCGCTCCCAGCTTCAGGAAGAGGCCGTTGACAAGGCCCGCCAGGTCTTCCGGAAGTACATGGTCGAGGCGCAGAACCTCCTGATCTCCTATATCCAGGTCGACGAAGCCCTGCTGGCGACGCAGACGAAGAAGGAGATCGCCGTCCAGGAACAGGCGCAGTACGTGGAGCAGGCTATTGCCGAGGAGCGGCGGATCTCGCTCCAGGCCATGACCGCCCGGGCCAATCTCCAGCCGCAGGTCGTTCAGGCCGACCTCCAGATCGTCATCAACGAGAACAACGCCAAGGCCGCCGTCAAGCGGGCGGAGGGTATCCGCGATTCCACGCGGATCGAGGCAGACGGCCAAGCCGCCGCGATTCGGCGAGTCGGGGAAGCTCAGGGGGATGCCTACCACGCCCAGGCGGACGTGATTGGACCGGACAAGGTCGCGCTGATCAAAACGGTGGATCTGCTCCAAGCAGGAAAGGTGCGCATCACGCCCGACACCCTGGTAGAGAGCGGCGGAGGCAGCGAGGGACCGAACACCATGTTCTCCGCGTACCTCGCAACCCTCCTGTCCGAGAAGAATTCCCACGGACCGAACAAGCCGTACAGCCCATCCACGGAGCCGGACTATGTGTCGCCCCTCAACGCCTCGACCCCGGCCCAGGACCCGAGCATTCCGCTACCGGTCGCCCCGCCGATGACCTCTACCCCCGCGGCCCCTCCGGCCCCGAAGCCCAAAGAACCCAAGGTGACCCGCCAGGCCACCCCCGCGGATACTTGACGGCGCGCCTCAATCCGGCGGTCCGTGGCCCCCCCGGTCGACGCACGACCGAGCGCGGCGAACGAAATCAGGCGGTAGAGCCGGCGGACATTTCCGACGGGGGTTTAATGGACGTTCCCTGCGTAGGTTTCCAGGCAGACCACAAAAGCCCGATGCAGGCACCGAAAGCGACCAGAAACATCACGCCCATTCCGAACGAGTAGATCGGATCGTTGGGAGTGGTGGTGACGAACATCCGTCCAAAGATTCCGGCCAGACCGATGGCAATCAATATGACCAGGGCCTGGGCCACGGGTCGCGGATTCTTCGACAGGACCGCCACGATGACCATCACGAGGGCCACGACGCCGACAAGGTAGCCGAGTGCGATGTGGCCCGCGTACGCGGCTGTGTTAGGAGTGGTCGTGAATATCGCCGGGGCATACGCGCTCGCCCAGAGACCCAGGAGGTACTGGACGGCGAGCAGCCCCAATGTGATCCCGGCCAGGACCCCCAAGGCCCGCGGGACCCAGGGTTGGACTTTCGACACGCCGGTTGGAGAAATTCCGCGGTAGATAAGCGGTGGGGCTCTAAGGAACGCCTACCCCGCCGCGTGCGGGTGCAATCTGCATTCAACCCTGACGGCCCAGCGTTAGGACTTCCCTGGGGGCCGGTACATGGCCTTGCCGGACTTTCCCAGAGCGTCGACCACGTCTTTGGCGGAGTAAAGGCGAGTGGTCTTCGTCGACTTGAGCGCGCCGCTCGCGACGACGGCGAGCACCGCGGCGTTCGCCGTGGTGTCGTCAGCCAGTTCAAGGATCGCCGTCCCGTCGTACTCACCAAAGTGATAGTAGAGCGCTACGAGTCGCCCGCCGAGAGACTTGGCGATAGTTTCCACGACACCCGTCCGGTCCTCGGGTTTCTTGACGAGGGCGGCCCAGGAGTCCTGGCTGTAGGCGAACTGTAACATGTAGTGCGGCATCGTAATTTTCCTCTCTGTTTTTCCTGCCCGTAGATTCCCGGGCTGGATGGTGCGCGACGGCTTCGGGATAATTCAACCTTCCGCGCAGGAGGCGCCCTTGCCGAAGGAGAGTCGGCGCCGAAGCTAGTTGCAACCAGCATTGCACCGTGCCCGTCGGCGGTGCGGGGCTTAATCTAACGAATCGGCATCTCGGCCCGTGGCCCCGAACCGACGACTCGCCGCACTGATGTTCACCGACATCGTGGGTTACACGGCCCTGACGCAGGCCGATGAATCAACCGCACTGAAGCTCTTGGAGCGGCACAATGGGCTCCTCCGACCCTTCTTTCCACGGTTCCATGGCCGAGAGATCAAAACAGAGGGAGACAAATTTCTCGTCGAATTCGATAGTGCCCTCGACGCCACAACGTGCGCGGTCGAACTACAGCGGCTTCTGTACGAGCACAATCTCTCCGCGGGGGCCGATGCCAAGATCGTGATCCGCATCGGAATTCATCTCGGCGACGTCGTGCACACCGGCGACGACATCCTGGGGGACTCCGTCAACATCGCCTCCCGCATCGAACCGCTGGCGACACCGGGAGGGATCTGCGTCACGGAGCCGGTGTATAGCCAAGTTCGGAACAAGATTCCGAACCGTCTCGAGAAGCTAGCGCCCCAGACTTTGAAGAATGTTCGATTCCCCATCGACGTGTATCAGGTGGTCCTCCCATGGTTGGCCGGCGGCGCGTCCCCGGTGGGAGGCGACCACCCTCGGCTTGCTGTCCTACCTTTCTCCAACATCAGTCCGGATCCCAAGGACGATTACATCTCGGACGGCCTTACGGAGGAGCTGATCACGGTCATTTCGCAATTGCCGGGGGTCCGGGTCATCGCACGAACCTCGGTCATGCAGTACCGGGCGACCACCAAGGCGGTGGCCCAGATTGGCGCTGAGCTGGGCGCCTCCTCCATTCTGGAAGGCAGCGTACGAAAGGCCGGGAATCGGCTCCGTATCACCGCCCAGCTGATCGACGCAAGTTCCCAAGAACACTTGTGGGCCAGCACCTACGAGCGTGAGCTCAACGATGTGTTCGCCGTCCAGGCCGAGATTGCCAAGCAGGTCGCGGAAGCGTTGCGAATTGAGCTGCGGCCGCAGGAAGAGGCACGATTGGATACTCGGCGGAGCGTACGGCCCGAGTCTTATCTCGCCTATCTGAAGGGCCGCGCACTACTGTACCCAGGGTCGCGCAACGGCCAGCTGGCCGCGAAAGAACAATTCGAACTCGCGATCTCGTTAGACCCCCAGAATGGGGCGGCCTATGCAGGGCTGGCCACCGTTGTTCGAAGGATAGGCTGGTTCTTCGACCCTCGTCCTCGCGAGGTATGGGACGCTGAGGGGCGCCACGCCGCTGCGAGAGCTCTCGAATTGGAGCCGAACCTTTCCGAGGCCCACACGGCTTTATCGCTGATCTACTGGGACGACTTCGACTACGGGGCGGCCGAACGGGAAGTGAAGAGGGCTCTAGCACTCAATCCCAGCAACGCCGAGGCACACTACGTCTATGCTATGGTTCTCGAGGACCTAGCTCGGGCGGAAGAGGCGATCGTAGAGCACCAGCTCGCTGCGGCCGCAGACCCTCTCGGGGGGGAGACGCTCGACCATTACGCCACATTGCTGATATGGCTCGGTCGAACCGACGAGGCGCTCCCGGTGATTGAAAGGCGTAACCGGCTGATTGCGGATCCGAGGCGCTCGCACGACCTCCTGTCGGATTACCACCTAGCCCGCGGGGACCACAAGCGGGCTCTCGAAGAAGTAGACCTGCAGCTCGCGGAGGGCACTGACCCGGACGACGTCAGTGGCGAGTGGCAAGAACTGACCATCGCCTGGCGTTGCTTCTTGATTGGGGACAAAACTGGGGCCCGGTCGGTTCTGGCCAAAGTCGAATCTTCCCCTGCGGGCCCACTCTCGCTCTATCTCTGCGGACTGTACTATGCGCAACTCGGGGACATCGACGGCTGTTTCCGCTGTTGGGAGCGAGCCGCGCGGAACCGAGGCCTTCCGGCCCAAGGTCTGAGACTCGATCCGACCTTGGAGCCGGTGAGAAAGGACCCTAGGTTTCCGCATCTGTTACACGAACTGGGCCTCGCGTAGGTGTAACGGCCATTGCACACGCGCCCCTCGAACAGATGATATAGTTCTCATACATGTAACAAATGTATATCCATGGCCTCCAAGACGGTTGCCCTCGATGTGGAGGCCTACGAGCTGCTGAAGCGTCAGAAGAAGGCGGACGAGAGTTTTAGCGACGCTGTCAAGCGACTCGCTCGACCTCGTCGGCCGCTCTCCACCTTCGCGGGCATCTGGAGCGACATGTCCCCGAAAGAACGGGAGGTGGTGGACCGCGTCTACTCCGTCCAGCGTGAGGCGGACCGGCGCCGGGAGGAGAAAATCCGGAAGATGTGGAGTTAGGACGTGAAGTGTCTCGACTCTACGTTTTGCATTGACCTCGCCAACGGGTTGGAAGCCGCACGGGCGAAGGCGGACGAGCTTTCCCAGGCCGGGGAGCGTCTTTCGATCCCAGCACCCGCTCTCACAGAATTCCTCGTGGGGGCCTTCCACCAAGGCGGTACCCGACTCAAACAGGCCCTGGCGCTCGCTTCGGAGCTGGAGGTTCTTGACGTCACAGAGCCGATCTGCGTGGACGCCGCCCGCCTGGGGGCGGAGTGTGCGCGTCGTGGATCTCCAGTGGGCACCTTGGACCTCCTCATTGCCGCAACGGCGAAGCATCACCACGCGCCGCTACTTAGTCGGGACAAGGACTTCAGCCGGATTCCTAACCTGACCATCGAGACCTACTGACCCCACCCCGGATGGGGTAGCTGGCACGACCCACGGGGCCCCCCGGGGAAAAAGGTCGGCCTAATCGGTCCGGTTCGATATCACGAATTCATTTCCGTCGGGGTCGGCGACCACCGCCAAAACGAACTTTACCCCGGGGAATTCGATCACCCGGGGTTCAGTGGTTACCGCGCCGCCGCGTCGCTTGATCTCCGCGCAGGAGGCCGCAGGGTCGGGGTGTCGGAGGATTAAGCCGGTTACCGTACCGGGTTCTCGCCCGCCTTCATCCCCTCCCTGGATGTGCATCGTCAGGAGTGTCGTCGTGCCCGGTAGGGCGAAGACGGCCCGGTTTCGACTCTCGTTGAAACTCAGCTCATGGAGACCGAGTACTTCCCGGTAGAACTTCCGCGCCTTCTGGATATCCGAAATGTGGATTGTCACTGCGTGCAGACCCGTGATCACGTCGTCCATGATTCTGGATTTTCCGGGCCTTGTTAAGTTCTCCTGGGCCGGACCAGCACCGGGCTCACGGAGCCGTGTTCTAAGGGACTCCGTTCGAGTCGAGCCGGATAGACGTAGGGAATATGCCCCCCCCAGCCCACTCGGGGCCGGTGACCAACATGGCGGACGCCATTACAAGTCAGTCGACGATTTCTTCCCACGCGCGAGAGAACGATTTGCCCCTCCGAGCCCGCATCGTGGCCTCGATCATCGGGCCGGTGGCCTGGCTTTCTTTCACGCTACTGTACGTGGGATTCTGGGCGAAGGGATTCACCCTCTTCCAGAGCCTAATCGTGATTCTGGTCTCGATCGTCATCTTGGCGGGCCTGATGGGGGCCCTGTGGGCTTCCTTGGGGTTCCGGTACCGCAACTGGACGTAGGACCACTAAATCGCGCCGAGGGGGTGCCTACAGGGCGCCCCCCACCCCGTCGAGGAAAGTGGCCGAGGGCACGAAGAACAGGTTCCCAGTCACGGCCCGACTGAAATCCAGGAGCCGGTCGTAGTTTCCGGGGGGATTGCCCACGAACATATTCTGGAGCATCTGCTCGGTAGTCCGTGGCGAGCGGCTGTACCCGATGAAGTAGGTTCCAAACTCTCCCTGGGCCGGGTGGCCGAACGGCATGTTGTCCCGTAGGATCTTGACCTCCTTCCCATGCTCGACAATGGTGGTCAGCGAGTTGTGGGCGTTGGTGGGTTTGACCGAGTCGTCCAACTCGATGTCGTCTAGCTTCGTGCGACCGACGATGCGCTCCTGTTCCTCTGTCGGGAGCTTGTTCCACGCCGCGAGGTCGTGGAGATATTTTTGAACGATCACGTAACTCCCAGAGGCGAACGTCGGGTCTTCCGTACCGATGAGCACGGTGTCGATGGCAGCTTGTCCCTTCGGATTCTCCGTGCCATCGACGAAGCCGATCAGGTCGCGGCTGTCGAAGTATCGGAACCCTTGCACCTCGTCAACCGGCGAGACGGCAGGCCCAAGGCGAGTCAAGATCTTGGTCTCTAACTCGAAGCAGAGGTCCGCACGGTCCGCCCGGATATGAAACAGGATATCGCCCGGGGTCGAAACGGCGACCCGACCCCCAGCTCGGATCT
Organism: uncultured Thermoplasmata archaeon; assembly: GCA_963773945.1. Lineage (GTDB taxonomy): Archaea > Thermoplasmatota > Thermoplasmata > Lutacidiplasmatales > UBA184 > JAKIWV01. Next base: position 415,499 of record CAVZDD010000005.1, read on the forward strand.
CGCGAAACTCGTGCAATTCGGTCGGCCGCGGCGCTCCGAACAGGTCGTCCCAAGCCCGCGATCCAAATCCCACGACACAGGAGAGGCTCTCATGCAATTCCCGGAAGCCTACCGAGCGGACAAGCGAGGCCATGTCGGCACAAACGGTTTGGATAGTGGTGAGGTTCTCGGGACTCCGGTTGATCGTGACCACCAGGAAGACGGCGGCTCGCGTCAGTGGGCCAGCAACGTCCTGGGGGTCGGCACTGGCGTTCTCGGTTGCCCTAGGGTTCGACATTTGCGAGGAGAGGTCCAGTGCGCCGCGGGTTGTTAGAGTTTGGAGGGAGGCGGGCGCAACGCGCATTGCAACCGAAGCGGATGACGGCTCGGGGTTTGAGCTAGGTAGGCGCGGGGTCAAGGTGCCCCGGTGGAGGTTTCGTCCCGTGAGCCCGGAGCCGAAGGTACGCATCGGTGTAGGCCCCCGCGAACAGGAAGTAGGCGACGAACAGAGGGGCTATCACGAAGGCCAGTGGCGCGAATGAGACGATCAGCCCCAATGGATTGGTGAAGAACTGGTGCAGCAGTTTTTGAAACTCACTCCCAACCATATAGCCGGCCAAAACCGCGACCCCGAGGGACCATGCGAAGGCGAGCCAGGAAATCACTCGTCCCACCGGGCCGACGAGGCGTTCGACCAGAACGACCAGGCCGAGGAAGAAATTGCCGAACGCGAGCGCGACCAGACCCCCGACGATCCACGCGAGCACGGCCGGTGGACCCCCATGGCCCGGCCCCCCCTCCAACGAACCGAGGACCGCGATGATCGCTGCTGCCCCGATGAAAATCCCGAGCGCTGCCCACAGCAACCGGTGGCCCCGGCGGATGCTGTGTCGATGGGACTCGGTCCATTCGTGGCGGCCTCGGTACATCAGGTAGAAGCCGACCCCCGTGGTGATGAGACCGAAATAGTAGAGTCCAATCCACACCTGGTGACCGCCACTCAGGAATTGGTACACCTCCGTGCCGCCCTCTACGACAAAACCAAACACGAAAGTCTCCAACGCGATCCGGATGGCCCGGGTCATCGGAGGGTCCCCCGCACGAGCGAGCAGTGGAGTCTCCGCGAAAGAGCGCGGGGGTCCCGATCGTTCAAACCGGCCGCCCTACGAACCTATATCGGGGTCGTCGTGATGGGGCCATTGCCGAAAGGCGAGGTCGTCGAAAATGAGCTGCGGAGCCATGAAAGTCGCCTGCGAGGACGGATTCGAGATCGTGACGAAGGACCAGAAAGAACTGGTTGCCATGACCCAGTGGCACGTCGAGCACTCGCACAACAAGAAGGTTAGCGAGTCCGAAGTCATGGCCATGTCCAAGCACCCCTGAGTCCGACTCCCCCTCCCGTGGCCGGCCCGGTACGGGGCCGGCTGCCCGGGTGCGACGACTCTTGCAACAGTTTCAACTCCTAGTGCCGCTTCTAGCCAGGTAGTTCGACCTTCCGACCGAAAAAGCTAGTGCCGGGGAGCGCATGCTCCCCGAGCATGGTCCGCCGGGTTCGAACGATCTCCAACGAGGAAGGTCAGAAGCTCGCCCGATTGTGCCGTCATCCGAGCGATGCCATCGAGCTCCATCGTGCGATGGTGATCCTCTCGAGCGCCCAAGGGTTCACGCCGCCCTACATCGCTCGATTGGTGGGCTACTCGCCCGACTGGGTTCGGACCCTCATTCGCGAGTTCAACCTCCACGGCTTCAAGATGCTCAAGCCGAACTGGAAGGCCGGAGGGAACTGGAAGTTCACCCAAGAACAGAAGGACCAACTGGTGGCGCTCGCCACCCGTCGACCAAGGGACCTCGGCCTCCCGTTCTCCCAGTGGTCCCTCGCCCGACTGCGGGACGAGGCGAGGAACCAGCGGATCGTCGACTCGATCTCGTTGGAGTGGCTGCGCATCGTACTGGACGAGGCGGACATGAGCCATCAGTCGATCAAGACCTGGAAGGCGTCAAAGGACCCGAAATTCGAGGAGAAACGACGGCGGATCGACCGGTTGACCCACCAGAAGCACAACCCGCCGATCGTGCTCAGCATGGACGAGATCGGCCCGATCTCGCTCCAGCCCCATGGAGGGAAAGGATGGTTCCGCTCGGGGCACCCCGAGCGGATCCCCTCGACCTACAAGCGGCTCAAGGGCACTCGGTACCTCTACCTCACACTGAACGTCTACCATCAGCGGCTCAGCGGTCGACTCTATCGGCACAAGGGCGGGGAACCCTGGCTCGATTACGTGCAGCGCGAGGTCGAGAAGTACCCCAAGGACCAACGGGTCTACTTGATCCAAGACAACCTGAGCGCCCACTGGACCCCCGACGTGCGGGGGTGGGCGAAGGACAATCGGGTGACGTTGGTGGCCTCGGCGACCCAAGCGAGTTGGATGAACCCCGTCGAGAGCCACGCGGGAGATCTGCAGAAGCTGGTGCTGGCGGGGTCGAACTTCGGGTCGTGGACCGAAGTGCGGAGAGAGGTGGCGCGAGCGATCGCCTTTCGGAATCGGGAACGAGGACTACGCAAGAAGAGGTTCCGGGACACCCAGATGCGAAAGTGGAAAGTTCACCGACGACCTATCTGGAAGCGGCACTAGTTCCATGACACCAAGCTCTGGATGGTGCCCCGAGAAGATTCGGGACCAAGAACGTTTGCGGGTCGAGCACGGACTCGAAAGTGTCCGAAGAGTGGTATCGCGGGGCCGTCCGAGGACGCTAGATTATTCAACTTGCGCCGGGTTCCCGCGGCTGTGCCGGCCGACCCTTCTGCTATCCCCTCCGATGTACGCGGAGCCCTGGAAAGTAACGCGATCGCCTTTTTCTCACGTATGGCAGGCGCCCCGAAAGGAAATCTGGAGGAAAGCGCCCAAGGAATCCGAATCTGTTCCGGTGTCCCATTCCCCATCTTCAACTGGGTTCTTCGGAACCGCTTTTCCGAATCGGAGGCGGACGAGCAGATCAGCGCCACGATTCACCACTTCCGCGCACGCGGGCTACCATTCTACTGGGGGATTTTCCCGGATGATCGACCTCGAAACCTAAGAGAGAGGTTGCTGGCCGCGGGGTTCGAGGCGGAAGAGGCGCCGGCCATGGCGATAGAGCTCGACCGCCCTCCGACCCCTCCGCCGCGGAAGGGTCTCTCGATTGAACCCGTGCGGACCATGGAACAAGTTCGGGTGTTCGCCGAGACGCTCAACGCCGGCGACTTCCAAGCGGCCCCCGAAGTCGCCGAGACCATACCCGATGTCTTGCGGCCGTCTCTCTCCTCGGGGAGTGCCGAACCGCACCTGCGTTGCTTCGTGGGTTACCATGATGGCAAGCCCGTCGCGACTTCCGCCCGGTTCCTCAGCGGCGGGGTGGTCGGGATCTACGGGATCGCCACCGTTCCGGCCGCCCGCCGTCGAGGTTTCGGAATGTCGATGACCCTGGCCGCGCTCGAGGACGGGCGAACTCTGGGGTACCGATCCGGTGTTCTCACAGCCACGACGATGGGAGAGCCCCTGTACCGTCATCTCGGCTTCCGCGAATTGTATCGTCTGACCCAGATCGTCGTGCCGGCCACAAACGAACCGCCCCAAGCACACGCCTAAGCAGGCCTCGGACGGGGGAGATCAATGCCCGAGATGAATCGCGTCGCGCGCTTCTTCGTGAACAACTTCACGGGGCGCATCAACCTGCGTCGATATCGATGGCTGACTGCGAACCTTCGCCTGCCCTCGCACGCGAGCTGTTTGGAGATCGGGTGCGGAAACGGGGACTTGGCGGCCCGGATTATCGATGGCCTCTCTCCGGCGCGCTATGTGGCAACCGACCTCGACCCTCAACAGATCCAAGCCGCGCGTCGACACCTCGCCCGTCGCTACGCCAACGGGCTCCCACCCACCCTCGAGCTCCGGACGGCCAACATGCTCGAGCTCCCGTTCCCGCCGGCTTCGTTTGACGCTGTGTTGGCGTTTGTGGTGATCCACCATGCGAGTTCGGAGCATCGGGACTTTACGAACGTCCCCCGGGCATTGTCCGAGGTCAGCCGCGTGCTTCGGCCCGGCGGAAGCCTCGTCTACGAGGAGTTTCTCCACAAGGATCGGATACGCACGTGGCTCACCGAGCGCGGCTACGTTCTGGCGGCGGTGGAACACCACCGGGCTCGAGAAACGGTGGTGGCAATCAAACCGGCCGCGAATTCTGGATCCGTTAGCGGGAACCCATCAGCCGGCGCTTGGCGATCCTCGCGGGGAAAATTGTCGATACCCGACGGGGGTAGACATCCCGGGGCTTCCGAAGCACTACGCGCGGCCGACGATCGAGACCGACGAGACGACGGTGAGCGTGTTGTGGCTCGCCCACACATCCATCTCGCGGAACAGCTGACCGAGCTCCCGGGCCTTCAGCGTCGCCTCGTACTCCACGCGGGGAGGAATCTCGGAGTACCGATGGCGCACCAGGAGCCCTGCCTCTACGAGGGCCTTCAGTCGGTGCGAGAGGGTACGGGGGGAAAGGTCCAGATCGCGCTGGAGCTTGCCGAACCGGATGGGTTGAGCGGATTCGTTGAGGAAGGCATGGAGGACCTGCAGCATGTGGGGCTGACCCAACATGGCGAAGAGCGATCCCACCGGACACCCCCCCGCGTCGCGCGGGCCTGCCGCTGTGGGAGCAGACTTTGGAGCCCCGACCTTGGATCCTGCCATCGTCACGCATGCCTATCTAATGGAAAGCAATAAAGGTTCGCACAGGTAATATTCGAAAGCCCTGATGGACCAAGCGGCCGTTTGTGCGCGGTGGGCGTGACATCACTTCACATATGCAATCATAAATACTATTGAATATATAGTATAGGTGATGTCCGAATCCGAGTCCCTCCCAACGCCGGGCCTGCCGACCGCGTCTAACCAACCCGCGGAAGCGTCGCTCTCCGAGAGGTACGAGCTACTCCCGGACTCTTCGTGTATCGACGCCACCGCGCGAAATCTCGAGGCCAATGGAATGCACACGATCGTCGTCTCCTCAGGGCAGGAGGCCCGAGCAGCGGTGGAGAAACTCCTTCCGGAAGGAGCCGAGGTCTTCGATTCTACCTCGATCACCCTGCAGGAGACCGGAATCGCCCGATTGATTCAGGATTCCGGCCGCTACCATGCGGTCCGCCCCACGCTCGTCCAGTTGGGCGCCGAAGGCAAGAAGGCGGAACAGCGTCGATTGGGGTCGGCCCCGGAGTACATCGTTGGAAGCGTCCACGCGGTCACCGAGAAGGGGCAGGTGGTAGTCGCCTCGGGCTCGGGAAGCCAACTAGGCCCCTACGCGCACGGCGCGGAGCATGTCATCTGGGTCGTGGGGACGCAGAAGATCGTTTCCGACCTCGACCAGGCCTTCGACCGGATCTACTGGTACACGCTTCCGAAGGAGAGCGAGCGCGCCCGGAAGGCCTACGGGGTGCCGGGCAGCTTCGTATCCAAGATGCTGATCGTGAACCGCGAGTTCCAGCCGGGGCGCATCACGGTCGTTCTCGTGAACGAACGCCTCGGGTTCTGAGGTCGTCGAGCCGAGCCGACGCTCGAATCAGCTGTAGGTCGCTGCCGCGCCGGGGGGAGGAGACATTCTCCCCAACGGCGCGGACGTCGGGAACTTTCGATACAGGTGGCGGAAGAGGAGGATAGCGAGCAGGTCCGCCACGAGAACGAAGGGGACCAAGATCTGAGCCGCGGCTCCGATGACGATCAGCGGAAGGATGAGCCCAAACGCAAAGGTGATCAATTGTCGTTCATGCCCGACAGTTCCAGAGTTCCGAAGGACCCACCAGAGGTAGACTCCGCAGTAGGCCGGGATGGACAGGGCGACCAGAATGGGCGGCACGTGCGTGTTCTCTAGAACGTTGACCATGAGGATGGTGCCGAGGTAGAACAGGCTCCCTACGATTCCAAAGGCAAGCGGTCCCCTCGTGGGGGGACCCGGGCGCGGGTGGAGCAGATTCTTGGGAAGCAGGTAGGCCAGGAGGCAGATTCCCGCCACGGCAAGGAGGGCGCCCAGCAGCACCCCGTCCCCCATCCAATAGCCGATGAGCCGACTGACGAAGATGACCAGAATCGTGATGTCGACGGTGGGGATCGCACCCACGGTCAGTGTTCCCCGGTTCGAAAGCAGGCTCTTCCCCCGGAGCTCCGGGAAAACGTACGCGAAGAGGAGGAGGGGGATTCCGATACTGAAGACCATGTGGATTAGCATGACCTCGGGAACCCAGACCCAGTTCACTCCGAGAAAGTGACCGTAGTTTCCGGCCGCCCCGAAGGGGGTGGTCTTGGGGCTGAACATCGTGCTGAGACCGATCCCTTCCTCCACGATCGCGTAGGCCGCCGCCAACGCGAGCACGGTCGCCCAGCCCTTGTTCCATCGAACCTGGGCTTCCCGGATAAGAAGAACCCCGGGAACGTACATCCCCAGATTGAAGAGCAAGCCCAAGACGAACCACCCAGGGTTCAGGAGGATGTTCGCGAAGGCGCTGGATCCGGAGAGATACTCCGGAATCCCCGGGGTGAGCAGCGCGAGGAAGAGAATCGGATGGGCCCGCAAATAGCGTCCGACCCGTGCCAGGATCCCGTTTCGTCGCGGAGTCGGAGGCGGAGGGGGCTCGATCATCAGCGGTTCACGGTATGAAATCGCCTGGGGGCGTATTTGAACCCTCACGGAGAAGTCCGTGCCCCGGTGAGGTTCTACGCCGCCTTCCGATGGGGGCCAGCGGGGCTTAATCTAACGGGAGGGATTCGCGGACCGTGGCTTCGAACCGTCGCCTCGCCGCGGTCATGTTCCTGGATATGGTGGGGTACACCGCGGCGACTCAGGCCGATGAGGCCCGGACCCTGGTCCTCTTGGAGGAACAAGAGGAGCTTCTTCGTCCGGCGTTGTTGTTGTACAAGGTCGAGAAGTCAAGTCGACCGGCGATGGATTTCTCGTGGAGTTCGACAGCGCACTCAAGGCGACCCAGTGCGCCGTTGAGATCCAGCGCCGAATCCACGAACGCAACGCAAAGAAGGACGCCTCCCCCCTCCGTTTGCGCATCGGAATCCATCTGGGCGACGTGGAGCAACGGGGCAGCGATATTTTCGGAGACGCCGTAAATATTGCGTCCCGGATTCAACCCGTGGCCGAGCCCGGTGGAATCTGCATTTCCAACGCAGTGCAGGAACAGGTTCGGAACAAGATTTCCGACCGACTGGAAAGGCTGCCGCCTGCGAAGCTCAAGGGTCTCGAGGGACCGGTGGAACTCTACCGGGTCGTACTGCCCTGGGAGGTCTCGGTCTCCCCGGCGCCGGGTTCGCAACGGGCCCGGCTCGCGGTCCTCCCGTTGGCCAACATCAGCCCCGACCCCAAGGACGAGTACTTCGCGGATGGTCTCACGGAGGAGCTGATCACGGTGCTCTCCAAGATTCGGGAGCTCCGGGTCATCGCCCGAACCTCGGTGAGCCAGTACAAGGGCAGTTCAAAGTCCGTCTCCCAGATCGGGGCCGAACTCGGGGTCGCCTCCGTCCTGGAGGGCAGTGTGCGCAAGGCCGGCAATCAGTTACGCATTACGCTGCAACTCATTGACGTGGCCACCGAGGAGCACACGTGGGCCGAGAGCTACGACCGGGAGCTCGCCAATGTATTCGCCATCCAGGGGGAGATTGCCGAGAAGACCGCCGGGGCTCTTCGGGTGGAGCTGCTGGGCCCCGACCGGGAATCCATCCGCAAGCGGCCCACCTCCAACCTCACTGCGTACAATCTCTACCTGAAGGGGCTGCACGCCGGGCATGGGGCGTCCTACGAATTCTATGCCGAGGCCATCAAGTTCTTCGAGGAGGCGATACAAAAGGATCCGAGTTTCGGGGTGGTCCACGCCGTTCTCGCGAACGAGTACATCAGTCTGGCCGGGGAAACGGTCGCCCCGAACGAGGCTTTTCCCCGCGCCCGGGAGCTTATCGCGAAGGCGCTCGAGCTGGACCCGAACTCCTCGGAAGCTCACTTGGCGCGGGCCAACCTCGCCATGCAAGACGACTTCAACTGGGCCGTCGCCGAGATGGAGTTCGAGCGCGCCATCGCGCTGAACCCGAGCAGCGCGCAGGCCCATTTCTGGTACGCGATGCTCCTCCGGATCCTCCAGAGATATGACGAGGCGATCGACGAGCTCCGAACCGCGTCCGAGCTGGACCCCTTGTGGAAACTTCTGGAGTCGTCGCTGGGAGAAACGTACGTCCGATCGGGAGATTTCGCGACGGCGTTGAGCCTGGCCGAAGAACAACGGGACCGAGATCCCGGTGACGCCGACCCGCATTTGCTCCTGGGCTTCATCTACTTGCGCGCGGGTCGGCGACCCGAGGCCCAGCGGGAGGCGGAACTCGCGGTCGGGCCCCTCGACCTCGGGGACCGGAGACGCCGCGCCGCCCTCTGGGCCCTGCTGGGGAAGCCCGACGAAGCGCGGAAAATCGTTGCGGAGATGCAGGACCCCGCGCGAGGGCAATATGCCAGTCCTTGGCAGCTCGCCGCCCTCCTCTCGAGCATGGGGGAGAAGGAGGCCGCGCTCGCGGTGCTGGAACGCGACGAGCGGGAGGGTGGCAAGGGGGGCCTCTGGTTCCACTCCGGGGAGGTCGCGTTCGACCCGATTCGACGGGATCCTCGCTTTCAGTCGTTGCTGAGGAATCTCAACCTTCCCGGGGACGAGAAAGGCTCCGCCTCCGCGGGCGCCAAGTGAGCGACGGCAGGGTGCAACGACGAATGCACCTTTGGCTTTCCCGCGTCGTGGGTGCCGGCCGTTGCTCCCGCGGAAGGTAGATAGTCAGGATGGTGTAACACGCGGGGTTCCGCTTGCAGCTCCAAGCCGGCGAGATCATCCTCGCGCAACAGCCGACAGCGTTGTACTCTCAATTTGGACGGCCCTCCGGTCTCCTGGTCTTGACCAACGTTCGGCTCACGTTCGAGGTGTATTCGGCCGGGTACCTCCTTCCCTCTGTAGACCTGGGGCTGGACAAGCTCCTCAACGCCTACCCGATGCCCACCCAGGGGGACCTGATCATCGATTCTAAGACTCTGCTCACGGTGGACACGACCCAGGGCCGGTTACAGTTCGATCTTATGAACGCCCCCCAGTGGGCCCAATTGATCCTTCAGGCTCGTGCGAGCGTCCCTCCGCCACCCCCGCCCCCGCCGCCTCCGGTCTAACGCCCGGAGGGGCACAATCTCTACCCTTAATCTAAAGGAACGGGTACCGTCTTTGGGTGCGATCATGGCAGTTGATCCGGAGAAGTTGAATGCGTTCATGGGGAAGTTCGTCCAGGATCTTGGAGCGAATTTTCACGGGCCTTCTGTATTGATCGGGGAGCAGCTCGGGCTCTACAAAGCCCTCGCGGCCGCGGGACCCTCCACCTCGGCCCAGCTCGCGGAGCGCACGGGGGTGGGGGAGCGGTACCTTCGGGAGTGGCTGGCCGCCCAGGCCGCTTCGGGCTATGTGGAGTACGACCCGACCACCCACCAATTCTCGATGACGCCCGAGCAGAAGTTCGCGTTGACCGATGAGGAGAGTCCGGCCTACATTCCTGGGGCGTTCTACAGCGCCGCCTCCCTCTACAAAGACCAGCGGAAGATTGCGGACGCGGTTCGGGCCGGCAATGGCCTCGGATGGCACGAGCACCACAACGACCTGTTCGTCGGGACCCGAAAATTCTTCCGGCCCGGTTACCTGGCGAACCTCGTCAGTGCCTGGCTACCCGCTCTAGAAGACGTCGTGCCGAAGCTGAAGGCGGGCGCGCAAGTGGCCGACGTGGGATGCGGCCTCGGAGCCTCCACGATCATCATGGCCAAGGCCTTCCCCAAATCGAAGTTCCTGGGGTTCGACTACCATCTCGAGTCGATCGAATGGGCCCGGAACGACGCCGTGTCCCAAGGGGTGACTCAAAACGCCGATTTCGAATTCGCGACCGCGAAGAGTTTCCGGGGCCAGGACTACGATCTCGTGACGTTCTTCGATTGCCTGCACGACATGGGGGACCCGGTAGGGGCGGTGGAGCATGTGCGGAAGTCCCTCAAACCCGATGGCACGCTGATGGCGGTCGAGCCATTCGCCCACGAGCACCTGGAAGAGAATCTCAACCCCGTGGGCCGCGTCTTCTACAGCGCATCGATGCTGATCTGCGTTCCGTGTTCCCTCTCGCAAGAGGTGGGGAAGGGCCTGGGAGCCCAGGCCAGCGACTCGAGTCTTTTCGAGGTGTTCCGGGCCGGAGGGTTCACCCGGGTGCGCAAGCCGGTCGAAACGCCGTTCAACCGGGTCTTCGAGGCGCGACCGTAGGGCCCCAATCGGTCGTTGAGCCGTGGAACGCCCCCGGAAAGGAATCCGTCAACGGCAGCTAGCAAAGGACCGTGCCGGCGGTGCCGGATCGGGGGGGGTCGACCGATATCACTCGATCTCCGAGCGAAGCAGGACTGCACGATATCCGATGGGCACGTCCGCCAGCATCACCGGCCAGGAACCGCCGAACCGCGCGGGATCTGTCGTGAATTCTAGGTGGAGATTGGCCGCCAGCTTCTCGAAGCCCTGCTGGAGTTGCCCCGCGAACCGGTTCAAGTCGCTCGATCGGCTATCGACTGGAACGAGCCGAAGCTGAGCCTCGTTCAGCGAGGCATTCACGTCGAGGTAGCCGGCATAGGCACTGACAGAGATTTCGGGTTCGTGGAGCTGGAAATTCGATCGGAATAGATCCGCTCCCAACATGACGTCCCGGACGGCGGTGAAGACACGAAATTTCAGCCGTTCTCGGACCTTCATGGCCCGTTCCTGTTCTCGCCGAGAAAGCTGCGCCGGATCCATGGGCGTTCCTGTCCGGCGGGAATTCGTGCGTACTAAAGACGCTCGCGTCGGCGAGCCGATCCTCACATCAGCCTCCAGCCTGAGTCCGAAGTCGGGCCCCGGAGGAGAAGAACGCGGCGCCGTCCCACGGCCATCTCCAGGTCCCCTGGAATGGGGGTGCAACCCCCATAGTACCCTTCAGCCACTTCCGATGACGCGATGGAACCCGGGGTTTGTCAGACCGTGCGTCGCTCGGTCAGGATTAACTGCCGATCGATACCTCGGGAACGGACGTCCATGGCTCGATCGAAATCAGCGCTCGAGAGTCGCTGGTCGGCTCCCAAGTCGGGGTCGTGGAACTGGACCCAGCCGCCCTCCAGACCGGTAACGACCACCCAGTGCAGAACCCCCTCCGGAAAGTTGGGGTCCGGGGCGTAGGATCCCTGATTCACCATCACGATCGCCGGGCGACCCAACGCGTCCGGCTGCCGGAGCCGGTCGACGGTGACCGTTTCAACCTGAAGGTGCACTCCGGCTCGGCGAGCTTGCCACTCCTGGAATCGGGCCCCCGGGGTGGCCAGGTACCCGAAGACTTTGCCAATCTTGTCGAAATTCGACCCGGATTCCGGGCGGAACTGGAATCGGGGCCGTTCCTTCACCACGGTCACTCGCGCGCCGGAGCTGAGGAGAAGGGTGGCGAGACCGAAGGATTCCGTCATGCTGAATGGAGCGATCCAGCTGCGTACCCACGGCACCATGTCCGATCCTTTCGGAACCACGGGGGATCCGTCGAGCCATCCACGGACCATTTGGACGCACGCGGGTCCGCAGCTCCCGAGCATGGTCTGCTTGAAGTACGGGACGGGAAGGGCCACAGGCGGCGAGAGCGGTCGTGCCCTTAACGGGTACGGGGTCGCGGCGAAGTCCACTGGCTACCAACCGGGTAGGGGTGCCACAATCGAGGGGGGCAGGGACGAAGTCCTCAACACGCGCAGCGATGTGAATCTCCCTCGAATCGTTGAGCTCGCCGAAACGATACTGATTCGTAGGGAGGCGTTGGTCCCGCCGCATGAGTCTCGCAGAGGTGCAGACGTGGGTGAGCATCGCGGCGTCGTTGGCGCTCGTGGCATCGGTGATGATTTTAGCATACAACGTGCGGGCAAGCCGGATCGACGCGCGACGAAACCTAGCTTTCTCGATGATGGAACGACTTACCTCAGCGGACTTTGCGGAGCGCCGATGGAAAATGCACCAATCGGTCGAGGCCGCCGCTGCCGCCGGTTGGCGGGAGTTCGGCAATAGTCTGGAGGATTTTGAAAGCCGGTCCTTCGCCTATCAGTATGAACTCATCGGCCAGATGGTGAAGTCGGGAACGCTGGACTACTTGCTAGTCCGGGATTTCATGCGGTACACTGTAGTGACGGACTGGAACGCATTCGAGCCGTTGGATACGCATCTCAAGGAACGGTATCCGGGACGCCCGAGCCCCTGGACTCGGTTCCGGCAATTGGCCAAGCGGATCACCACAGAACTAGAAGGTCCACAGCTGAGGGGAGAGGAACCTCCCGCCCCCAGCGTATATTGAACGCGCTTCCTGGAAGACCGGTTAAGTTCCTATCTCCGCGCCGCTCGGGGAGAAATCGGTCATTCCGGCGACATCCAAACCGGTTCTCGCCCAACTGCTTGCGGCAGATGTAACTAGTGACGACGGCTTCCCCTTCGGTGAGTGTCGGGGGGGACCGAGATTGCTAGTAGGCGCAGCGGAAGTGGAGTTCGCCGGAAGGATGGCCATGATGGCAGCAGCACAGGGAGCCGCTTCGATCCAAGCAGCTGCCGCGGCAGCGATGCATGGAACCGAGGCTATCCGAGGGACGTTAGCGCTCCGTGGATCGGAAATGATCCGGGGGACGAGCCTGGTTGCCGGTCGAATGGCTCGCGGAACGGAAGCGTTGAGGGGCGCGCTCGCCCTACATGGGTCGGAAGCGATCCGGGGGGCAAGGATGGTTCCCGGTCGGATGGCTCGCGGAACGGAAGCGTTGAGGGGCGCGCTCGCCTTACATGGGTCGGAAGCGATCCGGGGGGCAAGGATGGTTCCCGGTCGGATGGCTCGGGGAACGGAGGCTTTGACCGGCGCGCTCGCCCTACATGGGTCGGAAGCGATTCGGGGGACGAGCCTGGTTGCCGGTCGGATGGCTCGGGGAACGGAAGCCTTGAGGGGCGCGCTCGCCTTACATGGGTCGGAGGCGATCCCGGGGGCACGCATTGTTCCCGGTCGGATCGCTCGCGGCGCAGACGAATTGAGTGGAGCGCTCGCGCTTCGTGCATCGGAAGCGATTCGGGGGGCAAGCATTGTTCCTGGCCGGGTCGCGCGCGGAACTGATGAATTGAGGGGCGCGCTCGCCCTACATGGGTCGGAAGCGATCCGGGGGGCAAGCCTGGTTGCCGGTCGGATGGCTCGGGGAACGGAAGCTTTGACTGGCGCGCTCGCCTTACATGGGTCGGAAGCGATTCGGGGGGCGAGCACCGTTCCCGGTCGGATGGCTCGCGGAACGGAAGCTTTGACCGGCGCGCTCGCCTTACATGGATCGGAAGCGATTCGGGGGGCGAGCACCGTTCCCGGTCGGTTGGCTCGCGGCACCGAGGCCCTGAGAGGTACGATGGCACTCGGGGCGGCGGACCTGATGCGAGGAGCGAACGCGGCTCACGATCGGATTGCGGCCCAAGGCGCGGCGGCGACCCGTTTCTGGGCAGGGGTAGCGGCTCGGGGCGCGGCAGCGATTCACGCCATGGCCGCTCTCCAAGGACTTGTGGCCAAGGGGATCGGTACGAAGGCACTGGGCCTCAAAGCGTTGGCAAACCGAGGGGCGATTATCGCTCGGTGAAACTCCAGCACGCCGGCAGCTGGAAGCTGCGGGGCCACTCTTGGGTCCCGATCGTTGACATCGATGACTAACGCGTCGCCGGTCGGGGAGGAACTCCTACTCAGCTAGCGCGTTGTTGGCCGCGCGGAGCCGACGGCTCATCTCCGCGAGAACACTGAGCACCACCACTGGTTCGCTCGCGGCGTACGCCCAAAACTCCCACTTCGACAGGGTGGCGAGCCTCGACGGACGGAGCGTCACCACATCGGCGGACCGGGGTTGATCGTCGAACAGCGACATTTCGCCGAAGAATTGCCCAGTGCCCAATCGCGCGAGGCGACGACTCCCGATCCGGACCTCCGTCGATCCTTCGAGGATCAGAAAGAGCCCATTCCCGGACTCCCCGCGTTTGACAACGGTCTCGCCCGCTGCAAAGTCGACCACCTTCGCATATTTCGCGAGGGTCGATAATTGACGTGGGGAAAGCACTCCGAGGATTGTGACCTTCTTGAGCCGTTTCACCAACTGGCTCGCCGAATACGTCGACGACTTCGACATGAGACCTCAACCTTCTACCTGAATTAAAACGTATCTCCGATTCGCCGTGGTTCGGTTCGGATGATCTGCGGTAGTCAGGGAGGCGGTCGGGGGTTCAGAACCAAAAGCTCCTGGTCCGCGTCCTAAAACGGCGGAACGCGGGATGCAATCACCATTGCAACCATTGGACCTGTGAGGCGCGAACCGGAACATTTTTCTCGGGCGTCGTCGGTAAGGCGATGATTGTATGTCGCTGCCAGGCAACCCCCCTCTCGACCACTCATGTTCCTCGTGCGGGGAACCCATGGAGGCAGGCTCCGTAATCGGCCGGACGGTAACTGGGGGAAAAGACCCTGCGACAATCGGTTGGCTGCCGAAAGACAACGACCCCTCGAGCCACTTGTTCGGGGATAGGTGGGCTGCGGAACCCCTCGGAAAGCTCGGGGTTACCATCTTCTCTTCGATTCCACACTTTCCGGCCCGGCGTTGTACCCAGTGCCATCGTGTCGAACTCACGTACGGCGACGCGGTGGTGTATCCTTAATCAGATACGGTTCTCCGCGGTGCAACCTCCGTTGCACCTGCCGCGCTAAGTCCTTGAGTTCAGTAGCCATTCCTAACCCATGTCGGCGACAGCAGCGCCCCCGGACGTGTCGAACCCGTTCGCACCCCCGACCGACATGACCATCGTCACGACCCCGTTCCTCTCGGGACATCGCGTGACGCGCGTCATCGGTGCGACGTTTGGATTGATAGTGCGATCCAGGGGCCTCGGGCAGAACATCGCCGCGTATTTCCGAGCATGGGGGGGCGGAGAGATCAAGTTGTACACCCAGCTACTCGAGCAGGCACGCCACCAGGCCATCGAGCGACTTGCTGCGCACGCGAAGAGCCTGGGCGCGAACGCCGTCGTCGCGGTCGGATTCGATACTACCGAGATGGTAGGCTCGATGACCGAGGTTCTTGCTTATGGGACGGCGGTCGTCGTGGAGCCGGATACCTCACCGGCGCAGTCCGTCGTGCTCCGTTAACGGGATGCACGGGTGCAATCTCTATTGGGCGTTCGGATTAAGACACTTTCAATCGCGACGTTGTGCCAGAGATATGGGGTTCCCGTCCGGATCAGCCACCCACGCTGTGCGGAGATTGGGGAGGAAATCGTGCGGCGGTCTCAGAGAGGATGCCCCTTCGGCGGTCAGTCGCGTGTATGCCGCGTCGGTGTCGCGCGTCCAGAGTAGGATGTAGACGGGACGTCCCCCCAGGTCCGGGTTCAATCCGTGACTGGCGATGGCCGCGTCCACCGAGGAGACTGCAATCGTCAACCCCGCCAGCTTCAGCTCCACATGTTCCGGCGGGCCTGTCGTAGGGTTCCGGTACGTCTCGCGGAAACCAAGTCCCTCGTAGAACTTCACGAGCCGGATCACGTTGCGCGTGAAGAGTCCGATGGATGGATCCTGAAATGCGACCGCAGGGGTGCCACCTTGGATTGCCGGGTGTTCACTGGTCATAACTGTGCTTCAAGCGCATCCAATCATAAGTCTAATCGATTCGGATTTCACCCAGTCAATTAGAGAGTCCTGCCCGTTCTCCAGATGGGGGGGGGAACAGCAATCCGCGGGTGCAACCCGCATGCACCCGTGCCAGCGAGCAATCTTTGGCCGGCCGGGCCGTCGGAGGGTTCACCCGCGCATCTGCAGCGGCTTTCCGTCAACCTCGACCGTAGCCCCGGCGTTGATCACCCATTGGAAGAACGGTGCCGAATTCTTGCCGCCGTAGAACTTGTTGTTTCCAAGGGAGACCATGACGGCACCGAGTTCGCGATCCTCCAGCTGGGGCGTGTTGTGCAATTCCGGATTCAATCCGATTCGCATCTGGCCCGGCTGGTCTCGCCCCTTCCCTCCCTTCTTGAACTCCCGGTTGAACCGATCGAGCCCCTCCACGAACTCTGCATGGGTCAACTTCCCGTTTCGGAACTGGAAGTTCCCACCGGTGGCGACCGCGTCATCGTAGTAGTTGGTCCGATTGGCGACGATGGTTCCGTCGGCTACCGATTCGTCCAAAGCGACGCTCACCGCTCCCGATGGAAGCGTGACGAGCTGATTGAAGGGACGCTTCCGTTCCGCGGGAGTGGGGAGTCCAGTGTCGACCCGCGCAGGTCGGTGCAGGAGACCCAACGTGAGGTCAGTGCCCTGGCCGTCCAGGATTCTCAGGCGCTTCCCTCGCTCGAGCGCTCGCGCGATCGGGCGTCCGACACGGGCCATCGCGTCGGAGCTGACCATAGTTCCCCGCACCAACTCGGAAATCCACTTACCCTCGTCGGTTTTGTACGCCTTCGTCAGCGCAGGATAAGGCCGACCGATCTCGAGTCGGGCTCCTCGGACTCCCCGCTTCTGGGCGGTGGCGTACCACTTGTTGTTGAACTCAAACAGCCGGTTAAGTTGAGCCGCCGGAAGGGCGTTGAGCCGCATGCGATCCCCCGGGCCCCACATGTGGATGTATACGTTTGTGTTTGCGAGAGCTGCCCATTCGTGGGCGGCTGGCTTTCCCAGGACTCGTTCGTGCCCGCCCCGAACCAAGTCCCAGTACGCTTCCTCATCCTCGTACGGGACTAGAACTTGTGCTCCCATCTGTCGGGCTTCGCGCGCGATGGCAACGGCCCACGGGAGGGTGTGGGTCCACGCCTCTACGATGACCCTTTCTCCAGATTTCACGTGAAGGTGGTCTTTCAGAACGGACCGCGCAAATTTTGCTTGGGTCGCGGGCGACACCGGTGAGCTCGTCATGCCCGGCGCCTAACTCATGCACTCAATATGAACTTGGAGGGGACAGTCTATCCAAACTACCGAAGGTTCGACCGCAGGCCCCTCAAGCTTCGGGGGTGTAAACGCTCGAAATGCGTCCAATCCGCAATGCACCTTCGGGGGTGCGGGCCCTAGCAATCGCCCCGAAATGGGAAGAAAGGCCTCTCTACCAGTCGTAGGGGGATCGAAGATCGTGCCCGTTTTCAAGGACCGACTTGAGGTTCATCATGAAATACGTCCAACCCCGGATGGCCCCCTCGTAGAGATCGGTCCACGCGCTTCCGCGTCGGAATCCGGAGTGAGTAAACCGCAGAATAGTTCCGCCGCTATGAGGTTCGACGGACAGTTTCAATCTCGTAACGCCCAGTTTCTCCAAGCCGGGCCACTGCCAAGTCAACACTAGCTGTCTTCCACGAACGAACTGCACAACCTTCCCTGTATGAGTTGGGCCGCCTTCCCAAGCAAATGAGTAGCTCCCGCCTCTCCGCGCTGAAAGCGTAGCCTGGTCCATGAACCAACGGGTAAGAACTTTCGGTTCACTGATCGCCTTGAACACCCTCTTAGGTGACGCGTGAATGAAGATGGGCAACCGGATGGTCCGAGAGCCAGACGTCGACATTGCAAATTGGCAAGTGGTCTACCCGCAAAAAGTCAATGCTTGCGCGATTGCCGCGAACACTCCGGCCCCTCCTCGACCGGCGGTCGCCTCCGCCGAGCGGGGTCCGTCGGGATGTTGGCCCTCATCCGATCCAGCCTTCAGCTCTTGCGAAACGGTGGTGTGCAATCCTCCTTGCACCCTCAGGCGGGGGTTGACCTCGTCCTTGTCTGCCCTTGGATCTAACGTGCGGATGCCGGTCGACCACCGAAGCGCACCGTCGCAGCGACGGCCACCGCACCCAGGATGGCCGCTGTGAGGATTGGAGGGGTCACTCGGGCAAACACCACGAGAGTCCCCCCGACCGCCGCCCCGGAGAAGAGGAAGATCACGGCGAACAACGCGCGACGCTGACCGGGACCCGTGATTCCGAGCGCTGGGAGGTCCATCATGAATCCCGTCAATGCCATGGTGACGACCGTTGTGGACAGTCCCGGGACTGCGAGGTGTCGTGCAACCGCGTTTTGGAGGCCCATTCCATATGAACTGAGGGCGATCAACAAGTACAGCCCTGCCCCCGCCGGGTACCCACTTTGGATCACCCAACCGACGGAGAATGCAGCCATGCACGCGAAATGTCCGTACAAGAGCGCTGTGACTCGAGGGGGCCATCCGGTCGCCGGCTTGACATGTCCTAGGACCCGGCCGGCGAAGATTGCCCCGACCGAGAACCCGGCGAGTGCAATCACCGAATTCAGCGCAATGGACAGATCCCGTTGACCGATTGCGAGCGCGAGGAAAATGATGTTACCGGTCATGTTGGCCGTGAAAATCCTTCCGAGCCCGAGGTAACTCACCACGTCGACCGAGCCAGACGCAAACGTCATGGCGAGCAACAAGAAGTCACGGGAGCGACCATCGGGGTCGACGGCCGGAGAAGCGGGGCGAACTCTACCAACCGAATTCGGACGGGCGCTCACTTCGTCCCGGCTTGATTGCACTCGGTCTTAATCAGGGACACGGGTCCGCACGGAGTACCCTGTTCCGCAACCCTGGAGCAGATCAATCGCAACCGGCCGCGGAACGCCGGTGCAAGCTGGAACCTGAGTTAGAAGATTAAGAAGGTTGGAGAGATGCCGAAAGAGAGAAAATGGTCGATCGAGTGTACAAGGCGGACCTGCCACGAATAAGACGAACCCTCGAGAAAATGCGAGAGGAGTTCTCCATTCGAGACTCTGCGACCAACTGGACCCAACTGAGAGTTGATCCGTTGCTGGAACACGTTCGGCGTCTTGAACGGGTCATAGGTTCGAGAAAGTTTGCAGGAGAATTTTCTCGACTGCGGAAGGGAGTGGTGTTCTTCCATTCTGATCTGGTATATCTTAGAACCAATGTCAAGGGGTTAGAGGAAATTCTTCAGCCGGAAAAGGGTCGTCGGGGACGAAAAGAGAAGTGAAAGGGCCACGGGGGGTGCAATCTTGATTGCACCCGGGTGGAAGCCGGGGTGAGGGCCAGCTTCCCAGCTTGGATTCGGCCTCAGGGCCTTGTAACTGAAATAGCGCACCGCATCTTGCGGAGAACGCGTGAAGCCGCCGAACAAACCCCCCAAGAACCACTCGAAGCTGTGGACCCTAATGGTCTGCATCGCTATCTTACTGATCGGAATCGAAGGCGGTTATGAAGCGGGCAAGTCGCTGCCTGCTCCGAGCGCCACTCCCTCGACCGTAACGGGCTTGAACCGGCCTGCCGTTACCCCAACCGAGCTTGGCTGGTATCGCAACCAGTCCATTGTGTACGATAACTACGGACTTAATTCCAACATTACGGCGCCCATTCTGGCCTTTTTTGAGGCGGCGTCCCCCAACACTTCCGTGGCCGGGCAACGGAACGTCATCGATAGCCTGCCGGGACAGCCGAGCTATTCCGATTTCTGGCTGGTGTACAAGGTACTCGTTCCCGCCGGTTACGTGGCGAACACCATCCGTTCCTTCGAGGCTGCGGTGGTCTCTCAATACCCGATCGAAGCGACGAACCTCATCGTAAACTGCCCGGTTGAAAATCCAGGTGCGACCGTCCAAAACTCCTCCGCCGCGTTGGAGGCGGGCTGGTATCGCGGTCAAACGGTCTATTACTTCAACGCGGGAACGAACACCACGGGCTGGGGGGCCGTGATTCAGACGGCGCCGATTTACACGTTTGCCTACCCCAACGGAACCCCGGTCGCGGGCCAACACAACATTGTCAACGTCTACCCGGGCAACCCGGGCTACAGCGACGATTGGAGTATCATCACGGTCGCGGTCAATTCTTCGTACCCCGCGAACAGCGTGAGGTCCGTCGGAGAGATCCTCGCGGAGGTTCGAGGGGGAGAGTTCTCCCTCCAAGCGACGAGGCTGTTCGTGGATTGCCCGATCGTGACGTAGACGGTCGCCGCGAGCTCCCCGAACTCTTCGCCTCTCTCCCTACGCGTCCCCCCTCGCCAAAATTAATTTGAAGCGGGATCCTGATGGGAGCTCCCCCCCGCGTTGCTCGCACCGCGGTGGTAGCGGGGTTCCATGATGGCCCGGTTCCGGAGTTCATACATTGAAGGTGACCTTCACTTCGACCGGTTCCTTGCCGACCGTCACCGTTCCGGCGGAATGGGACGTCGAATATCCGTGCACCCGCTTCACCGCGTAATCGTGCGACCCCTGGGCCACCCGTAGCTCAATTCGGGGACTGGTGGCGCTGACCGATACCCCGTCCACCGTGATCGACCACTCGGTTTTCTCGGGGAGCCCGATTTCAGTAAAGGCCACATTCTTCCGGCGTCGGGGTAGGAAGGCCAATAGCAGCGCGACCAGCAGGATAGCGACCAGGGCTCCGATGAGCGGATACTCCCACGACGGCGGCGTGTTCTGGGAACCGGGGACGGGGGTGACGGTCACGGTGGCGTGGGCCGTCGCGGTGACCGGGAGGAAGGCGCTGTCCGTCGCGGTTACACAGTAGGGAGTACTGGCGTCCAGCACCGGGGTCGTGTACACTTGGGCTGTGGCCAGCACCGTGCCCGTGCAGGTGCTTCCCGCGTACCAAGCGTAGGTGTCCGCTCCCGTGCCCCCCGTGGGGTTGGCCGTCAGCTGCACGGTCTGCCCACTGCGGAGGGATGGGGCGGTCGGTGTGATCGTGACGGTCAACGGAACGGCGCTCACCGTCACCGTCGTGGTGGCCGTCGCCGTGACAGGAACGAAAGCGCTGTCGGTGGCCGCCACGCAGAACGCCGAAGCGGCGGTTAACGCGAGAGTCGTGTAAACTTGGGTCGTGGCGAGTACAGTGCCCGAGCACCCGCCCGCGAACCAGGCGAAGGTATCGGCCCCGGTTCCCCCCGAGGGACTGGCGGTAAGTGCCACCGTCTGCCCACGGTCAATCGCGGGGGCATTCGGAGTGATGAGGACCACGAGCGGGAAGGCGCTCACCGTCACGGTGTCGGTGGCCATCGCGGTCGCGGGAACAGTCGAACTGTCCGTCACCACCACACAATACGTTGCGGTGAGCGTCAAGGCCGGAGTTGTGTACGCCTGGGTGGTGGCCAGTACGGGGCCCGAGCAAGTGCCCCCTGCGTACCAGGCATAGGTGTCCGCTCCGGTGCCTCCGGAGGGATTGGCCGTCAGCTGAATGGACTGTCCGCTGTCGATCGAGGGGGCATTCGGGGTGATCGTGACCGTCAGCGCCGGGTCGACCGCGATGGTGGCCACATTCGAGTACACCACCTGAGGGGTCGGCGAACTGCTGTCGGTGGCCCATACGCAGTAGTAGTCGGTCCCTGCCGAGAGCACGGGAGTCGTGTAGGATTGGCCCGTCGCACCGGGAATCAAGGTGCCCGAGCTGCATGTACTAGTGGAAGCGGCGTCGTACCATTGGTACGTGATGGGGGGGTTCCCGCCTGTCGCGGCCGTGGTCGAAAGTCCGATGGTCTGGCCCGCGTCAATGGTCGCGGTGGACGGGCTGACGACTCCGGACACCAGGGGCGAAGCCGCGGGCATCAACGCGACGGCGATCGCCGACCAGGACGCGCTCGTGAAGGTGCCCGAGAGCGAGATCGCTCCCGTGGTCGCATCGATCTCGTCTAACATGGCTCCGGAATCCAACTCCGCTCCAACGGTCGCCGCGTCGGTCACCCGCGAGTCTCCTCCGGTCGCCGCAATGGCGGTCGAGGCCCGCACCTCGACTCCGAGGATCACGAGGTCGTTCGCAACGGTGGTCGTCACCGTGGCGGTCGCGGTGGCGCCCGCCGCCGCCGAGCAGACCCCGGCGCCGGCGGTCTCGAAGGGAGCGGCGGCGGTCCCTTCCACATCGAGCGCGTGGATGGTGTAGAATTCGGCCGCCGGGTAGTTGACCGTGAAGGTGACGGACGTCTGGGCGGCGACGTCAGCCAGTCCGTAGATCGCCGTCACTCCGTGACCACTTCCGGCGATGCAGGGAGTGGACCCGACAAGGGTGAGGTCGACGTCCCCTCCAGAGGTCACTTCTTCCACCAGAGAAGGCGCTCCGGCCGACGTGGTGTATTCGGTCACCACCACCACCAGTGTGTCTCCGGCGTCCACGTTCGCGATGGCACCCGTCGTGCAGGTGGTCAAGCCGTCGCACGCCACCGCTACGCTGCCCGCCGGCGTAACGAACGGGGAGAGGCCCACTCCCGACTGACGTCCGGGCGTGCTCGCCTTCGAATGGGCGTCATTCAACTCGGGGAGAATCGCGACGGCCCCCAGGATCATCAGCGTACAGGCGAAGAGGGCAGGCAGCAGATGCGCTCGGCGTCCTTCGTGGTTCATGGGCTCTGGCGGCCAGCCAGAGGCCGACCCTGTAGTTATACGACCGAAAAATCTATAAAAGGCTCGGTCAGCGAGTCGCTCCAACTCGCCGCTGTTGCCGAGGTTTCCCGCCGTCGGCGATGTAGCACGCTTCTCTGAATCAGGGCTCGGCCGGCCCGCCGCAGTGACTTGCCGCTCCCGGGGGGACTACTGTGGGCCACCTCTGAGAGATCCGGTGCAGGTGCACTCAGGGTTGCACCTCCAGCACGCCCCTCCCCCGATCAGTCGACGTAGTCCTGGTTGTACTCGAATTGGAACGGATTGGCCGCCCCCTCGGGGTTCGAGCTGATCCCATGGAGCAGGACGTTGTAGACCTCGAACTGGGTCGGAATGACGAGCCAGACGTTCGTGTAGTTGTCGTACATCAGCTGGGTCATCTGGGCGTAGTCCTGGCTGGCGATCGTCGTGTTCAGCTCCCCCGCACCGGCGACGACGAGGTTGTCCATGGAGGCGTTTGCATACTCGCTCATGCAGACGTTGAATCCTCCGTAGCTGAGTGCATTGGCCTGCGTGGCATCGTCGGGGGCGATGTAGTCCGCGGTGTAGTAGTCGATGCCGGCGTAGAACGGCCCCCCGTCGTACGATTCCGCCGAGATGCAATTGCCGGTCGACAGGTCGCGGGCCTGCTCCTCGACGAGGGCGTCCGGCGTGATGCCGGTGAGGTCCAGGGTGATCCCGATGTGGGAGAGGTCGGCCTTCAGCAGCGCGGCGACGACGCCCCAGTCGCCTGTATCGATGTAATCGAAGCCCAGCGGGCCGCAGCCCGTCGCACACGGGGAGTTCGCGATGAACTGCTTCGCCAGGGTCAGGTTATACGTGTACGGGACGAGTCCGACCGGGTTGTAATCCGGATACCCCGGCGGCACGGGTCCCACCCAGCGGGTCGCATTCCCGCCGAAGCCGACCTGGATGATTTGGGAGTAGTTGATGGCATGAGAGACCGCCGCGCGTACGGACCAGTTGGCGAACGGGTTCATCGGTTCGCCCGGCAGCGCAGGTTGCTGGTCCATGTAGATCCAGCTCGAGAAGGTGGTCGACCCGTAGACCACGGGAAGCGTCTGGACGGTCAGGCAGTGCTCGTGGCTGAGCTGGGAAATCGTGGACGGCCCGATGAACGCGAACGAGGCGGTGGCCGCGGAGCCGGTTTCGAGGTTGGAGGTAATGATTGCCGGGTTTCCCTGGAACGCCACGTCAATCCCCGTTATCGCGGGCTGCAGGTTGTTGTCCCACGGCATGGCCGCCGCCTCCGCCGTCGCCCAGTAGTTCCGGTTCGGCGCGAGGCTGTATCCGGTGCCCGGGGACCAGAAGGTCAGGTTGTAGGGCCCGCTGCCCACCATGTCGTTGGACATCCAGGAGTTCTCCTGGTCGGGTACCACGCCCCCGTGCGCCGCGACCACTAAGGGATCGACCGCGGCGAAGATCGGCATCGCCATTTGGTCGAGTAGGAAAGCATACGGGATCGGTCCGAGGTAGCCAAATCCGGTGTTGACCTGGATCACGGAGCCATTGATGACGCGGAAGGATTGGTTCTGGGAGTCCATGTAGGCCAGGACCTCCGGCGCAGGGTTTGTGACGTTGGCGAGGGTGTTGAACGTGCTGACCATCTGAGCGAGCGTGGCGTTGGAGGCTTGGATCGCGGCTAGCGGCGAGTAGTAGCTGACGTTCGGGGCGTAGAAATTCTCCTGCGCCAGAATGGCGATGGCCTGGTTCATCACGAGCGTGCGCTCGAGACTGTACCAAACGACGTAGGCGTTGATCGGGTCCCCGTTGGAGAAATACTCGTCGGGCCAGAGGGTGAAATTCCAGTGGAAGCCGTCCGGCGACTGGGTCCAGTTCTTGGCTAGGAGGGGTTCGTGATTGACATAGCTCGTGCCATTGTACATGACGAGGGTCTGGTAGACCTGCTGGGCCACCCCCCACCCGGGCGCGGTATAGACTTGAGCAGGGTCCAAGGAATCCGGCACTTCGGGCTGATCGACGACCAGCGGGTTCGTATTCGCCAGAGCACAGGTCGCCGCCTGTTGCGCGGACTTCGAGAGGGTGTAGTACGCCGATCCCGACGCCGCGACGGTAAGTACCGCGACAAGGATCGCGGTGATTCGAAGGCCCCGTGGATTCACGGCTTCGCCCCAGCCACCACCCCGAGCACGCCCTATCCTAAAGAGTTCACCGAGTCACGTTTTCGGCCTACGAGGCGGGCCCCGGCTCTTGTCTAAGAATCCCGGGAGCTCGCGCTCTCGCCCATGGGAAGTTGTTGGGTGATGCAGTGGACATCACCTCCCCCGATAGCGATGTCCTCGCAACGTACTCCCACCACCTCGCGCCCCGGGAACAGCGACCGAAGACAGTCGAGGGCCTCAGCATCCGCGGGGTCCCCGAATGTCGGTGCCACGATCCCTCCGTTGGCGATGTAGAAGTTCATGAACGTGGCCGAAAGCAGGTGACCGTCGATCCGATGAGGCGCCGGCGATGGGAAGTCAATCACTTCGATCGGACGGCCGCGACCGTCGGTTTCGGACTGGAGCCGCTCCCGGTTCTCTCGGAAGGGCTGGTGGTTCGGGTCGGAAGGGTCAGGTGCCGATGCTACCAGTATGGCACCGGGACGCACGAAGGCCGCGACACCGTCCACGTGACCGTCGATCTGAGTGGCGTGCATCCCCCGGCGCAGCCAGATGACTTTCCGGACGCCGAGGTAGGACTTGAGCGCGGATTCCACTTCGGCTTTGGTCCGACCCGGGTTCCGGTTGGGGTTGAGCAAGCACGATTCCGTAGTCACCACGGTCCCTTCCCCGTCCACGGCCAGGGCTCCCCCCTCGGCGACTATGGGGGCCCGGTAGAGGGGCAACGAGAGGCGCTGGGCGATTACCTCCGGCGCGGTGGCGTCCTTGTCGTACGGGGGATACCGCCCGCCCCACCCGTTGAATTGGAGTTTCAATGCCGCCAGGCGGCCGTCCCCCGACTTCAGAAAAATGGGACCGTTGTCCCGTATCCAGCTATCGTCGAGGTCCGTGGGCTGGATCTCGATCTCCTTCCCGAGTTGGCGCCGGGCTCCTGCTACGGCGTCCGGCGGGACGAGCATGATAACGGGCTCGAAGCGTTGGATCGCATGGGCGACGTGGGCGTACGCCCCCCGGGCCTCGTCGAGGCGCCCCTTCCATGTATCGGCGCGGGAAGGCCATGCCATGTAGCAGGCCCGGTGCGGAGTCCACTCGGCCGGAAAGGTGAAACCGTCCTCGAGCGGCGTGCTCTCGACGGTCCCCGGGTTACGGGCCATTGCCGCCGTCCGTGCCAGAATGGGATCCCGGGGCAGCCTGCACCAACGGTCCATACGTTTCGGGGGCGCGCGTGTCCAGGAAGCCGAAGAATGACGTCGCCTTCTCGGACTGCGAGAGGTCCAGGTCCGCGACGACCAGGCGCGGCGCGCTCGGTCCTCCCCGAGTCATGACCTTCCCCCACGGGTCCGCGACGAAGCTTCCGCCGTAAAATTTGATCTTCTCTTCCTGACCCACCCGGTTCACGGCCGCGACAAAGACGCGATTCATGACCGCCTGGGCTCGCATGACGAACTCCCAATCGGGGTGGGAATCGAAGTCCGGCGCAACGATCTCGGAACCGATCGCACTCGGATAGACAATGAGCTGGGCACCCTTGAGGGCCAGGATTCGGGAAACCTCGGGGAACCATTGGTCCCAGCAAATGGCGAGCCCCAACCGTACGCCCCCCACCGAAGTGACCACGTATCCGAGGTCGCCTCGGCGGAAGTACTGGTCCTCCCGATATCCCACCGCGTTCGGGATGTGGATCTTTCGATAGCGGCCCACTACGGTGCCTTGGCCATCGAACACTGCGAGGGAATTGTAGCAGGCCCCAGGGGCCACCTGCTCGAGGTAGGGAACGACCAGGGCAAGGGAATGACGGCGAGCGAGACCCGAGAATCGGTCGATCACTTCGGCGGACGGCGGAACGGTCGCGAGGAACGCGACCGTATCCTCAAACTGTCCGCAGTACCGGTTGCTGAACAGCTCGGGCAGCACACAAAGGGATGCCTGGCGACGGGCGGCTAGCGCGACGTAACGCGCCGCCGACAAGAGGTTCCGCTTGGGTTCCGGATCGAGGCGCATCTGAGCCAGGGCAATACGGAATGGTACTGGGTCCCCCTCCATCGAGTGGCCTCCTCTTCCGGCCGGTCGAGTATCGGAGGGGATTATACGCCTGCTGGAAGTCGATGAGTTCCCGAAACGGTCGAGAGTACTTGGAGGACCCCGGAAGAGACACCTCCTGGGCGCATGCAATCTCGCCGGCAACTAGCGAGACGTGCCATCTCGCCTCGCCCACCCCAGGGTTCAGGGAGGCAAGGTCAGCCAGGATGACCGACCCATGCTACGGTGGATTCCCAACGCGATGAGTACGATTCCTAAGATGATGCCCGCTGCCCCTGCCGCCCAGAAAATGACGGTCAGTTCCCGGGACGGGAGGCACACCGCGCTTCCCGCGCAAGCCTGGTTTATCGAGGAGCCCACGAGGCGGACAAAACTGCCCGCAACCAGAAAAACGACTCCGACGACCGCCGAAGCGATCCCCAGCGATACCCACAGAAGACCGGCCCTCCCCAGGACCGCCCCGAGGGGTCCGACCGGCCCCGACCACAGCCCCCCTCGAGCGTAAAGCGGGTCATTGGAAGGTTCCGCGCCCAGCGCGTCGGCTCTCGGAAGTTGTCGGAAGCATAGGGGACAGCGGCCAAGTCGGGAGGGATTGGCGGCACCGCAGTAGGGGCAAGAGGCCGGTACCGCGGCGTTCATGAAAACGTTCGAGTACCCCCGTCGGTATCTTTTCTCCCACGAGCACTAAAAGAATGTTGTCCGAAGTCGCTAGTTGACGCCGGCGCTGTCATTGAGTGCAATCTGGATTGCACCTCCTCCTTGCCGGCCTTGGAGGGGGTGCGACCCCCCCCGGGTCCGCAACCGAGGGGTTCTTACGCCTTCCGACGCATATCTGTAGCGTTCGGTCCGTCCCTCGAAGTATCCTCTGCATGAATGCTCGCCCGGCCCCAAGCCAGGCCGGCGGGTCTGTGCGGCCGCCTCGAGGAGGCAACATGGTCGAGTGTCCAGTCTGTGGAGCGGTGAGCCCGCAGGGCCAAGACGCGTGCGAGGTATGCGGTCTGCCGACCAAGTACTTCGAGGCGCTCCACGCAGAGGTCGACTCAGCTTCGAACTCGAATTCCGCTCTTGCCGTCGGGCCTGCCACAACTGGCCCCGAGAGAGTCGGGCCCGAAGCGACACCGCCCGATCCCACCGACCCCTCGACAACGACAACAGGAGGCGCCGCGGGTAACAGTTCGCCGCCCCAAGACGTGGAGACGCCTCAGCGGGAGCCCGACCGAGATCCCGAAGACGTGGAACAGCCGAAAGACGAGGCCCTCGGCATCGGGAGCTCCCTCGGGATGGATGTCTCGGGATTCGAGAGAGCCCTCGAGCGTGCCACCCTGGAAGGTAACCGCACTCAACTGTCTCGGGTTCGTCGCGAGTTGGTAAAGTCGGTCCTGGACGGGCTCATGGACCGGTATCGTCGGCTGTGCGAGCGTCGGGACGTTCTCTCGTCCGTCATGCGAACTCAGACGCTGGACGCGATACTGGCTGCCTATCGAAGGGCGCTGAGCAAGGGCGAGCTCGCCGTTGCCGAAGAGCAACGAGGGAAAGCGCAACGCGCCATCGAGTCCTTCGAAGCGAGCCTAGGGCGAATTCGGACCCGATTGGACGAGGCCAGCCAGATGATGCGGGCGCTCCGAGAACTGGGCGGGGTGGCGCCGAATGTCTTGCGTCCCGTGGCCGAGGCCGTGAAAGACCCCCGCCGCGCGGAGGCCGGGGAGATCGAGAGTCGGCTGACCCAGACGAATGTCTTTCTCTGGGGGCTCCTCGTTCCCCGAATGAATCACGAGATCTCGAGGTGCTTGTCCGTCCTGAGCCAGACCAAGGCTCCGCCCTCTCGGACGGCTCCGATCCGCGTCGAGATCGACCGAATGGCGGAGCAGATTCGTGCCCAGAACATCGGCGAGGCGTTGGAATCCCATCGGTTCTTGCGCGCTGAGCTCGCCTCCCTCACCCCTCGCGCGAAGCCTAAGCCGGCCCAAGGGTTCAGCATCGACCAAGTTCACCCGAGCTGAGCGACCCGGGCTCATCGGTGGGTGCAATTGGGATTGCACCTCCGAAATCTGTCAGCCATTGCGAAACGGGCCCCGGAGGTTCAGCGAGTTTGCCGGTGCGGAGTCGTCGGGCGAACCATCCCTCGAAACGCCGCACCGTCCCAGTCGCCAACGGGGGGAGGATGCAGGGGCGCGTCGCTTTCGGTTCACATCGAGGGGTGGTTATGCCAGATCATCATCAGGTTTCCTTCGGAGTCTTTGAAGAACGCCGCGGCCCCGCTGGGGTCATACGCGATCGGTCCGACGACCTTCGTCTCCCAGCTCATGCGGTCGGGCCGCTGGAATTTTACTCCCTTCTCCTGCAATCCCTTCACAAACCGTTCGATGTTCCGCACGACGAACGTGCAGTACGCCAGGGTCCGTTTCTCCCGTTTCTGGGGGGCAATCAGCCAGACATCATCCTTTCCGAACCGTACGCACGCCCAGAAGTCCTTCATCTTGCCCGTCCCACGGGTGATTAGTTTCCCGCCGACGGTCTTGGTGTAGAACTTGACGGCGCGGCTCATGTTCCGGATCGGGATGAACGTCACTACGCTGGTTCCGGGTGGTACCGACATTTTTTCCCCGTTCCCCCCCTTCCAGGAGCGAACCTTCTCGCGACTAACTTCGGCCTAGGCTATCTACTTTCAGAATGGAGAAAAAGGGATGAAGTCTCTTCCCCGGTTCTCGGCCACTCAACCGATTAAGGGTCACGCCGCACTTTTTTCTCTGCATGGCCTCTAGTTTGAGACCTCCGCAGGGTAGGCATCGGGCCTCGATACTGAGGGCCCTCAGGGCGAGGGCGGTTTCAACGAGAATCCAACCTGAGTCGCGGCGCCCAGGTCATCCCGATTTGCCCAGTGATCCGCGATCCAGCCGTCGATGACTTTGAACATGTGGATGTGTTGAACCTGGTAGGGCCGTCCAGTAGGGTCCGCGTTCGAGAAGATCCCGCTGTTGACCGGAATCTTTGGGGACGCGGCGTGGATGCCCGAGCAGGTGGTGCGGACGGTCACCCAATTCCCTTCGGCTACGATTTCGTGCAGCGTGTGGCGTTCTTGGAGTGATTTCAGGCTCTCGTAGACCTTCGACATGCTGACGGGATCGACTCGTCGTCCATGGTTGAACGCTTCTGGAGACCACAGCGCGGCGGCGCCCTCGACATTCCCGGCGTTCAGGTATTCGAATTGGCGACGAACAACGTCCTTGTTTTCCTCGATTCCCATACGGTTCCGGAAGAACGGAGGTCCGAAGAGCTTTGGGAATCGCGCCCATTTGGCGGAGCGTCGGACTACCGGGGGAATCAAGGGTTCGCTGGCGTGGCTGTCTCACGGCGAAGAGGGTGCAAGCTTGATGCCGCCAGTTGAAAGTGAGTCCCGGAGGTCGCAGCCCGCAGCGTCATGGACGAATCGTTGTTCTCGGCTCGTCCCTTCTCCGATTCAGATTACGAATCGTGGGTGGCGGTCGGACGAGCCGTCCGGCCGGATGATCCTGTTTCTGCCGAGACCCTGCGTTATAGAGAGGAGTCGCTCGGCTCCGATTTCGAAAGACGGCGCTACGTCGTGGAGTTCCGGACGACGGGTCAGGTCATCGCCGTGGGTCGGGTGGGGGAAAGTCCGTTCAACGCGGAGCGGGGAAAATTGTGGGAGTTCATCCTGGTCCATCCCGACTTTCAAGGCCGGGGGATCGGTTCCTGGTTACACGAGCGGCTGGCCGCGGAGGCGGAGGGCCTCCGCGCCACGGCGCTTCGGGCCATGGCCTCGGAACCGGAGACCGTCGGACGAGCCTTCCTTCAGCACCGCGGGTTTGAGGAGCGACGTCGCACGTGGCAATCGATCCTGGACCTGGGAGTTGTCGACACTCGCCGGCTTCCTGAGTTGCGCCGCACTCTGAGTTCGGCGGGAATTGAGATCACGACCTTGGCCCAAGAGGGGGTCCACGATCCGGAGGTTATCCAGAAGCTGTACGACCTCGACCGCGAGACCGCGCCGGATGTTCCCCGGATGGATTCCTACACTCCCTGGACCCTGGACCAGTATGAGCGCCTCGAGCTGGGAGGGCCCCGACAATTGCCCGAGGCCTGGTTCATCGCGAAGGGGCATGGGCGCTATGTCGGAATGAGCGTGGGAAAACAGGAGGCGGCGTTCCCCGACACGCTCCATCAATCCTACACGTGCACGCTCCGGGAGTACCGGCGCAGGGGCATTGCGCTCGCGCTCAAGCTCTCCGTGATCGAATACGCGCGCCGCCACGACTATCGGCAGATCGAGACCGAGAATGACTCCATGAACGCGCCGATGTGGACGATGAACCAACGGTTGGGATTCCAACGGAGGACCGTTTGGATACAGTTGGAGAGGCTGCTCCGGTCTCCGAGTTAACCCCGGCAGCGCCGCCGATCCCGCCCCCATGGTCGGCCGGCACCGCGCCCTAGCGGCGGCCCAACCGCGGGGGCGCGACCGTAGTCGCCCGTTCGGCTATCGTGGGACTCCAAGGGCCAGCGGAGGCCCTTTGTAGCCGCAGCAGTTGGACGAGTCATGGTGTTTGTAGCCGACTGGGGAAGCAAGTTCGACGCGCCGGTAGAAGTGGTCTGGCAGTTTGTGATGTCCGACGACGACCACGGGGACAGCCACAAGGGTCGCCGCAATGTCGAGCGGAAGTCGATCAACGAAAACACCGTCATGCTGAGCTGGGAACAGAACATGGATGGGAACTGGGTCAAGCTCTCCAACCGGCTCACTTTCCATCCTCCGATCGGGTTTTTCGTCGAACCGATGGAAGGCCCGATGGCTGGGTCGAAGTTCTTCAACTACTATGTCCCGAAGGGCCACGAGACCGAGGTCGTCGTGGTCGGCGACTGGCATTCCAAGATGATCCCAGAAGCCCAGCTCGAGAAAGCCGTCATGGCGAACCTCGAACACGTCTTCCAAGAGGACACGGCCGGTATCAAGGGCTTCAAGGAAAAGCGCGTCGCACACGCTCCGGCCCACTAGAAGCGGGCCGGCGCTGGGGCCAAGCGCTCCGTTAACGAGCGGTAGGACCCGGCCCGAAGGCCGGGGAAACGGTTGACTTCGTGGTCGGGTCCGAAGACCCGACGGTCGCAGACCCGTGAGTCTACGGCGCGAGGGCGATCTGCCGGGCGAGTCCGAGTTGCTGGTTGAGGTCTGAGGCGATTCCGTACGCACGGAACGACTGGATCTTACCGGCCTCGTTCAAGACCACGCGCGCCATCTGCTCCTGAGCGAACTTCTTGTTCGTCGGGGCGATGGTCTTGCCATCCTGCGCGGTGAGCGGACCCGTGTGGGTGCCGTGCACGGAGTTCAGGACGACGACGTCGTGGCCCGAGATGTAGACGTTCTTGACGTCCTGCGTCCAATCGGGGAACGCCTGGAAGCTGCCCGCGAGGAAGCCGCGAATCGCGGTCTTTCCGTGGAGGGGCGCGTCCTGGGAGGGGACCTGGAACGTCGCGTCATCGGCGTATTGTTCCAAAATCTTGTCGACGTTTCGGGTGTTCACAACGGCGATCATTTGCCGGGCTTCTTGTTCAGTCAGCTGCGTCATCTTTCTCCTCTTCTATAAAAAGCCGCCGGAGGGGATAAGGGGGACCAAGTCCTCCGATCCTCGGGACGGGGGAATTCAGGACCGGCCCCAGGGGAACAAGCGCCGGGGGTCGACCCCGGGGGTGAGGGGGCGAGCAGCATCCTC
Organism: uncultured Thermoplasmata archaeon; assembly: GCA_963773945.1. GTDB lineage: Archaea > Thermoplasmatota > Thermoplasmata > Lutacidiplasmatales > UBA184 > JAKIWV01. Next base: position 447,839 of record CAVZDD010000005.1, read on the forward strand.
GAGCTTCCGTTGGGCGGACGCGACCGACCCTCGATAGGTCGGCGCACGCACTTTCTTCCGCCAATCCGACCAGCTCCGGGCCTCGAGTGCGTGTGCTCCTGTCGGGGTGTGCACCGAGCGAGTGAGGACGAGCAGCCGCTTCTCGAGCTCCCGAAGCGCCGGTCTAAAGGCCGCGTAGCCGCGGGGGAGGTCGTTCCGGACGACCCCGCCCTCATTGACCTGGGCAAGGAGGTACTGCCCGTCCTCGCTCAACCCGTCCAATTGCCACCTGGCCCGGGAGCTACCGACGGCCACCAGGGCCGGCCAGAGACGACGGTGGACCAGTGTCTGTTTCGCTCGCCAGAGCCGCACGAGCAAGACATCGGGACCCGACTCTAGCGCCTCGCCCACGCCGTAGATGGCATGGCCCGCCGGATGGCCCCACCAGGAACCGGAGACGGGAGCTCCGGCCACGATCGACACGAGGGACGGAGATTCCGGGTCGGTGAAGGGCAACAGGCCCCGTCGCCGCAGCTCGATCTTTACCCGGAGGATGGCCAGGTCCGGTTTGGCCTGGGCCACGGGTTCCGGAGCGGCTCCCACGGGATGAAGGATTGCCCGGCGCTAGAGGCAGGCGGCCTTCGCGCGGTCCGGGAGGGCGGTCCCCACCGACCAAGGGCCGGCGGTTCGGTCCTAGCGTTTCTGCGCAGCCATCTTCGCCGCCCACTCGCGACCGCGGGCTTCCATCTGCTCGTCCGGCACATCCTCCGTGTGGGTGGCAATGGCCCAGACATGGCCGAACGGGTCCGTGAACTGGCCGAATCGGTCCCCCCAGAACATGTCCATTGGCGGCATGCTGGGCTTCGCTCCCGCGGCGACCGCGCGCGCGAATCGGCCGTCGACGTCCTCGAGGTAGACCCAGATGGAGGAGTGCGGCGCAGCCCCGGCCTTCTGGCCCTTGGCCGCCATGCTCTCGTCCTCGTCGTTGAGCATCAGGATGCTGTCCCCGATGCGAAGCTCGGCGTGCCAGACGGACTTCCCATCGGGAGTCCCCATTCGACCGAGAAGCTTGGCATCGAAGACCTTTGTGTACCACTCGATCGCCTTGTCGGCTCCCTTGATCGTCAGCGATGCGGTCAGCGTGTGGTACTGGTCGGGTTTTGCTTTCACTTTAGGTGCCATGGGGACTGTCTCCGAACCCACCCAGCCACCCGGGCGTCATACTCTTGAGGGAAGGTGATGAAACGCCTCTTTCCGAAGAAGCCATTTCGCCCGGCAGCGGGTCCGCAAGCGTCCGTCGGCGATGTCGGTCATCGACTTAGGAGCTTGGTTACAACACGGACATCTCCTCCATTCTAGAGCACCGGAAATTCAGTGTTTGAACGGTGGTAGGACACAGCTCCTGGCCGAAGTGTCTCTACCGAGGTTCGCGCACCGACTTGAGGTGCAATCTCAATTGCACCCACAAACTTCGCTCGGAACGACGGCTACCGGGAAGCGGTTACCCTCGCTTCGGCCGTCGGAGCCGGGGGAGAGATTCCGAGCGCCGCAGGGTTGGCCCAGAACGTGAATGGGCCGTCCTGCACCACGAACCCGAGGTGTCGATAGAGCTCGTAAGCCGCGACGTTCTCCCGGGTGACCGCCAGTACGAGGGGGGCGGTCGCGTCGGGGGAGACGGCCTGGAGGGTCGCCCGGATCAGTCGACGCGCGTGCCCGTGGCCCTGGAAGCGTGGATGGACTTCCACGTCCGCGATCAGTTTGTACTGGGTCCGGTCGGTCACGAGCGTCGCGCCGCGAATCACACCATCGATCTCAAGCCCGAACGAAGCATGGGTCAGGAAAGTGCCGTACTGGCCCTCGAAAACCGTTCGGAGGAGGCGACGCGCCTCTTGCATCTCGTCGTCCTCGCGGGCAAAGAGAAAGAGGTCGATCGAGTTCGCGTACGAAGCCGCGCTCAATTCGGCAAGCCCCTCCAAGTCCGCGGGACTGACGTTCCTCACCCGGCCGGATTGGAGCGGCTTGACCGCGTCGGGAGGGAGGGGGGCTTGGGCTGGGAAGGCCAGCCCGTAGCGGTGATAGGGCAGAAATCCGCGAGGGGCCAGAAACTCCGCCGCGTCGGCCTCCGGGAATCCCGGGAGCGAGGAGTTGAAGAGTAGGACCGGGCCGGCAGGGTCGGTCGAGTCGAGAAGAGCCGTCAGGAAGCGTTTCCAATCTGATGGATTCTGACACTTCTTCTCGAGCTGAATCGGGCCGACCCGACGGCCTTTGGTTCCGACGGTCTCCCAAATCGCGAGACCTTCCAGATGGCCCCTCGCGCCTTGGAGGACCCCTCCTTCGGCCTTTCGTTCAAAGATCTTTTTCCTCAGCGAAGAGAGTTCCTCCGCTTCACCGGCGTGTCCGGCGGCACGGGCCTCCGCTTCGGGACCGGTCAGGAGCGCAGCCGCTCCTTCCGGGTCTTCTCGCAGGGGTCTCCAGGATCCCCGAGGCACGAGTCATCGGAGTGAGATACCATCCTTAGGATTGACGCACGGCCGGAGGTTACTCTCCGTGAGGCTCGGCTTCCCGCCTCTCTCAGTGGCGCCCGACTGGAACCACGACCCTGAACCCACTCGCCGAATCCCGAACCCCCCCACCGTCGTGACCTGCTTTCCGACCGTTCGGTCATTATAGACCGCTGTCCGTCACGGGGATGGTGCACGTACTCGGGGGCCCGGCATCGAACCTTCCCCGCCCCCAGCGATACGTTCTCCCGCTCCTCGATAGCCGGCGGGATTCGCCAACCGCCATGACGTTTCGATTTTCGACCAAGGGATCTGGGTTTGAGTACCTGGTCGAACCAGGCCATCCGGCTCGCGCTCCCCGGGGTGGACGACCCGTGGGGCGCGGCGCGGTCGTTCTCACTGTCGTCGAGCCCGTCCGAGACCGGCCACATCGCCGTTACCTGCAAGATTTCGGAGACCCCCTTCAAGCAGGCGCTGTCTCGACTGAAACCGGGCGACGCGGCCGAGGTTTACGGCCCGCTCGGCGCCTTCCTCTTCGAGGAGGATCACCCGGGCGTCTTCATCGCGGGAGGTATCGGGATCACGCCGTTCCGAGGCATGTCTCGGTACGCCGCCGATACCGGAAACTCCCAACCGCACCGGCTTCTGTATTCCGCCCGCACCCCGGAGGAGTTCGTGTTCCGGACCGAGCTCGACGAACTCGCCCGATCCTCGTCGGATTTCCAAGTCCACTACACTGTGACTCGTCCGACGGAATCCCCGGAGAAGTGGGAAGGTCGGGTCGGTCGGATCGACGAGAAGTGGATACGGGATGTATCCAAGCCGTTGCGGCGGCCTAAGTTCTACGTGGCCGGGCTGCCCGAGATGGTGATGGAGACCGTCGCCCTTCTCGGCGGGTCCCTCGGGATCCCCGAGGACGATATCGATTACGAAATGTTCCGAGGTTATTGACCCCGGGCGGAGCCCGTCGGCCGTCGGGCTAAACCGCTCAGTTCACTCGCTCAGGGCCGCCGAGCTTGACCGAAGGCGGCGCACCGTCTCCTTGAGCAGGGTCCTAAGCACCTCAGGTTCGTTACCCACGGCGGACCAGAATTCCCAGGGAGAGAGCACCAGGCAGCGTACGAGCCCGCTGGCCCGAACATCCGCGGTCCGGGCCTGCTCGTCCAGGAGAGCCATCTCCCCGAAGTACTGGCCAACGCCAAGCGTGGCCACGGGCTTGCCGCCCTTCTCGATGCGGGCCTGGCCCGCGATGATCAGATAGAATCCGATGCCCTTCTCGCCCTGCTGGACGATCGTCTGGCCGTCCTTGTACGTCCGTTCCTTGGCAGTTACGGCCATCGTGTGCAGTTGGGACTTGCTCAGGCTCGAAAAGAGGGGGACCGACCCCAGCATCGTTTGGGCACTACCGTCGCCTTTGACATCGGGCATACGCGTTATCGGCCTCAAGCCCACGCTGTAGATAAATGGCTGTTGTGGCCCCAAGGGCCACCCGTTCGAGATCTGGGAACCTCGTCGCGCGAAGTAGAGGGTCTCCCCCCCCTCCTGCAGGACCCAGGGACCGCCGTTTGAGTTATCTGGCGCGGGCCCGATTCCCGGGCGTGCGGAAAGGCGACCGACGGCGGATGAGCGTCAATCGCGCCAAGTGGGACGAGAGCGTTCCCTTGCACGTCGCGGCGCCTTCGTATGACGTCCCCTCGTTCCTCCGCGGGCGGTCCACCCTTCCTCGATTGGAGATCGACCAGGTGGGGTCGGTCCGCGGGAAGTCCCTCCTGCACCTGCAATGCCATTTCGGCCTGGACACCCTCTCGTGGGCGCGACGCGGAGCCGAGGTGACCGGGGTGGATTTCTCGCTTCCGGCGATCCGGGCGGCGCGACGTTTGGCGCGACAGGCGGGCATCCACGCACGGTTCGTTCATTCCAACATTTACGACCTCGCCGAGGCGCTGGACGGTCGTTTCGATGTCGTTTACACGGGGAAGGGCGCCACCTGCTGGCTACCCGACCTGGACCGCTGGGGCGAGGTCATCGCCCGCTTTCTCAAACCGGGAGGACGGTTCTTTCTGATCGAGGACCACCCGGTCGCGGACGTCTTCCCCAACGGGAAGGAGGTCACCCGCCTGGAGCCCAAGGTCCCGTACTTCGACACCCGAGCTCTCCGGGAGGAGTTTGACGGCACCTATGCGACCCGAACCAAGATGCAGCATCGCGTGAGTTATTCGTGGGCCCACACGGTCTCGGAGACGCTGACCGCGCTGCTTCGTCACGGACTCTACATCGAGTCGGTCCGGGAATATCCGTTCAGTTTCTGGCAACGGTACCCGTTCATGGCCGAGGACCGCCGGGGGTACTGGTATTTGATGCAGCAAAAGGGCCTCCTCCCCCTCATGTGGTCTGTGACGGCGCGGCGAACCTGAGCGAGCGGAGTCCGCTCCTCTTGCCGACTTCTGGGAGGGACCGACGCCGGGCCGGACCCTCCTCGGCCGCCCGCGCGAACTTGAAATCCCTCCTCGTACATGGGACTCCCCGAGTACACATGACCGAAGGGGGCACGGAGATTAGCAAAGGCATGGTCGAAGGCTTGATCGAGGCGCTGATGGACCGGCAGAGCCAGCTCGACGTTCAGCTCAAGGGACTCACGGTCAGTCTGGCCGGTACCCCCCTCGCGCTCCAAATGTCAGGGAAGCTCACCGTATCGGTCCACCTGCGGGAACTCACCGACGAGGAGAAGGAAGCCCACTCGTCGGCCACCGTTGCTCAGCTTCGGGCCTAGAACACTCCCCGAATTGCTCGGGGGCTTGTCGGCTCCCGGACCGCCCTAGACATTCGCTCGGGGGCGCCAGGGTCCCGATGATGAGGAACGCTAGAACGGTGAGGGCCCGACGCCCACCGGGAAAGGATTGGCCCCGGAGAATATCGATCATCGGGGCTGGTCCGAGGCTTGGGCGCGGCGGTTCAGTCGGACCAGTGACTCACCCAGCGCATGCCGAAGGAGATCCAGGCGCCCATCAGGACGCCCGAGAGAATCAGCAGGGACACGACGATCACCACGATGCTCTGGAACAAACTGAAGTCGTGCGCCCAGAACGCCACGTAGAGCAGCGTCAACGACAACCAACCGACGGTCGCGGCGATCGACACCAGGATCCGGCGGCGAAGCCGGCCGAACAGGTCGTAGTCCCGGGTATGCATCGACGAGGCGCTGGGGAACGGAGTTGCCGTCATGGGCGGCGAACTCCGATTGTGGGTTAAGAACGTAGCGCACCGCGAGTGCCTACCGGTCGAGAGTGGACTCCTCCGGCAGGTCGCCGCTAGTCGGTCCGTCCGATCGGAGCCTCGGCCGCGCCTACGTCGCTCGGCGGAGCCGGCGGCTTCGGGATTTGCGCGCGGGTTTGGTAGTAGGCGAGCAGGAACATCAGGTCCGGACCGACCTGGAGTGTTCCGAGGAGCGTCGATTTTCCGTCGAGGGCCGTGATCGGGGCCGAGGTGGGGGAGACTCCGCTGGTCGCCGCGACGATCGCGTTAGATATTTCGGGCCATAGGATCGCGAAGTTGAGTATCGCGATCAGAAGGCTCGCCCCGAAGGCGACCCACAGGACGATGCGCGTGGTTCGGTCGGCGAGCGCATACGGGAGCGCGACGTAGCCGAGGCCGCCGATCCCGGATGTTACCAAGACAACCACGAACAGGGTGACGAGGTCCGACCGAAACGCTGCGCCAAGCGCCACCAAGGTCTCGCCCGGGGCCGTCGCCGCGCTGACGACGGCCGCGACGAACCAGATCACGACCCCGATGCCGAGCAGCAAGGCCACGAGCACGGCGGCGCTGCCCAGGGTGGCCAGCCGATGATGCAGGTCGGTGAAGCCGGTGCGGCCGAGGAACCGGAAGACGACCCCGATGAGACCCATCAGACTCCCGATGTCCCCGACGTAGGGGATCCACAGGATCGCGAACGCGATGATCATGAGCAACAGGCCGGTCCGGGTGCGGTCCCGGGCCCGTTGGCCCGTGCTCGCTAGGTCGATCGATTGGGCCGCCGCCCACGAAGTAGGCGCGCCACCGCCTGCGCCGGCCCAGGCCAGCGGTGACCCACAGTTGAAACAATACTGTTGATACACGATCACCGGCTTGCCGCATTTGGGGCAGACGAGAGGGGTCGAACTCATCGACAGTGGGCCGAGTGAGACAAGTTTCTACCAGCGTTTAATCATTCCCCGGACAGCACTACCCCCCAGATAGCTGGGGGACTCATCGGGCAGAAATCCTCGGCGACGATTCCGTTGAATTCAGCTTCTACGCCACTCGCACCCGTGACCGGTGCGCTAGGGCGAAGCCGGCGGGAAAAGCGGCGCATCCGACGGCGGGCCGGAAAGGACCTTGGGGGCCGCCTTGGGCAATCGCCCCACGAGGAAGAGCACGAATACGAACGCGACGATCAAGAGAACCAGCATCACGGTGAACGTCTGGTCATACGATGAAATGAGGCTGGTCTTGAACTTCCCCAGGTACACTGCGCACAACGGGAACGGGGGAGGGATCGCGGAGCAGGCCGGACTGGGAGCGGGGTCGAGGGCGGTGAATTGGGTAAGCTGATACGACGCAAGGACCGAGAGGCCGACCGCCCCCCCGAGCGATTGCAGGAACTGGATCAGCCCGCCGGCCTCGCCGACATCCGCCGTGCGTACCTGGTTCTGCGCCGCGAGCAAGAACACGGGAAAAGTCAGCCCGATGCCGAAGCCCATCGGGATCAAAGGCAGGACAATCCCGCCGACGGGTATGAAGCCGAAGTCAAATTTCCAGAGTGGGGTACTCGCGGAGATCTGGGTCAGCCCGGCAAGGCCGACGATCCCGATGAGCAGGCCCGCCGCGGCCACGGTCCGGTACGAGAGCCGGGTCAGGAGATTTCCCCCGAGGGCGGCCCCGACCACCAGCGGGAGTACGAGAAAGTAGAGAATGTCCCGAACCGTGTCGGCCGAGCTGCTCCCGGCCGGCACGAGCGCCACTCCCACGACCAGCGATAGGAAGGTCGCGACGGGGAAGAACACCATGCCGATGAAGAACGTCGACCCTCCGCCCGCCCCCATGACCCGATGAACGAGCAGGCGGAGGGGGACCAACGGGTTCTTCGCCCGGAGCTCCCAGAGGACGAAGGCGATGATCAGAACCCCGCCGAGGCCCAGCAAGCCCAGTACCCGCGGGTCAGTCCACGTCCAGCCGTTGTCCGCGATCTGGTAGAGCGGGAACATGACGGCTCCGACCCAGCCGGCTAACAGCGCGGCCCCGACCACGTCGAATTTCCGGACGAGCGAGGGGCGCAGCGGGCCCAGCGCGGCCGCGATGAGGATGAACCCCAGGATCCCGAAGGGGATGTTCACGTAGAACACCCATCGCCACGTGGTGTAGGTCAAGATCGCGCTGCCCACCAGAGGACCGGCCACAACGGCGATACCGAAAACGCCCGACAGCGCCCCGATGACCCGGGCCCGGGTCGCGGGGGAAACACGACCGCGACGATCGCGATCCCGACGGGAAAGAATCCACCACTCCCGAATCCCTGGACGGCGCGGAAGGCGATGAGCTCGGGGAGATTCTGGCTCAACCCCGATAGGATCGACCCCACGATGAACACCGCGAGCCCGCCCAAGAACACATTGCGCCGGCTCCACAGGTCGGAGAGTTTGGCGAAGATCGGGATGCTGGTCGTGGACGCGATGACGTAGGCGCTGATCACGAAGGTTCCGCTCGTCGGCGTGTGGAACTGCGTGAGGATCGTCGGGAGCGCCGTCAGCGCCACAAATTGGTCCAGGGCGCCCATTAGTAGGGCGAGGAGAATCCCGGTCGTGATCGCCACTTCGAATTCCAGTTGCGGAAACTCGGGAGAGCCGGCGTCGGTGACGATCAACTCGGGACCCTTGGCGAGCGGGGTGGCGGGGGCGCTCACGCCAAGGCTCGGGGACGGGCGCGGGGCAATCGGTCGCGCTCGGCTCCGGTCGGCATTTCAGATATTCAGCTATCCCTGATTATATTTAGACTTTCGATTACGGAGGAACCATCACGGTCGCCCCCGGTTACCCGGCCTTTCCGGAGGGGACATAGGCGGAATCTTGGAGAGAGGCCGCCAGGGTCCGTTTCGTGACCCGGAGGACGCGCGTGGCGTGTGCCAGCTGAACGGGGGGGATTTTCCGGAGCGCGGTTTTGAGCCGTCGGAGGTGAGCCCCCCGGAACTCCGCCATGAGGCGGACGGCCTCGGGAGACAGCTGGAGCAGCATTTGCCTCCGGTCGGCGTGTCCGTGCTCCCGCTGGATCCATCCCCTGCGGACGAGTGAATCGACCACGGGGGTGACGGATTGGGGTCGAACGCCCAGAAACTTCGCGAGGGCCGTCATGCTCGTCGGACCTTCCATCGAGGCCCACTGAAGCACCAGGAACTGGACCGCTGTCAGTTGATTCTTGCGGAGGACAGAGCGGGCTCCCTGGCTGAAATCCACAATCAGCGATTCGAGCACGTCGACGTACGCGCTCACGGCGTCCGGCATCTTCGTACCGGCCCGGCGGACTTATCCGGCAGGTATCTCGGTTGCGTTACCACGGACCGGCGCCCATCGACCGGGCTTAGACGCCGTTCAATGCCAGCACGCGGGTCGTGGCAGCTTTCAGTCGAAGCGCGAGCAAGGGAGCGTACACGGGCGATTCATACCACCGGTCCAGGGTTTCCATATCGGGAAATTCGATGATGACGAGGGTGTGAGTCTTCCAGGGCCCCTCCAGGGTCTTGGGAGCCGGGTCGCCCGCCAGGACGTGACCTCCAAACATCGTGAGGGTCCCGCCGAACTTCGCAACGTACTCCTGGTGCTTTTCCTCGTTGTGCCACTCCACATCCGCCAGCAGATACGCGCTCATGGTTGCCAGGAGTTCAACCGGCGGTGAATATCTAGACCGCCTCTGCCTGACCCCCGGTTTCCTGACGGGGCAAAGAACTAAGCCTCTACAGCCGGCCTTCGAGGTTGATTACGGCGAGGAACGGACCGGGAACAAGCCGGACTTCGCAGCAGAATCAGACACGGATAGGGGTCATGGAGTCAGACGAGGTACGGATCCGGGAGCTCATCGAGCATCAGACCGGCGAATGGGTTCCCCCGATCAGCGCTCTCGGGGGTCCGCCGGCGCACGTGCTCTACCACGAACTCGTTCTTCATGCCGGGTTGAAGCTCTACCGCGACGCCGAGAGCCAGGCGTTGGTCGTGTTCCTCGACGGCGAAGGCCGACGATGCTTTCACTGCCCCAGCCCGGAGTTGATGGGGGCCCTCGACCGGTTCCGGATGCGCCGCGGACTTCGCCCCTCCCCCGCCAAGGACATCGACGATTTCGTGCGAGTCATCCACGCGCGGGTCACCGACCCCGATGCGGACGTTCCCTCCCCGCCGCCGGGCGTCGGCGAGCCGGTCCGCATCGAGCCCGCGCACTCACCCGCCCCGCCCGCGCCCGAAGCGGAGAAAGTTCCCCGGGTCGATCCCACCCTCCCGGGGGACCCGTGGGTGCCCGCCACCCTCCCCGGACTCGCGATATCGTTCTCGGGCGGATTTATGAGGTCGGGACGGAAGGAGTTCCCCTTGCCGCATTACATTCGGATATTGCAGGGCCTGGTACGCAACGGCGGCTGGATGGGTACTGACGCAGGACCTCTCGGCCCGACTCGGGGAGGATGAGGCCCGGCTCACGCAGACCCTGATCCGCTACCGGGCCGACCTCGCCGAATTCGGGATTGTGGTGGCCAATGTACAGGTCGAGACCGGCTGGCGGGTCCTGGTCGTCGATCGAGCCCGCCTCGTCGATCAGTCCTAGGCAAGACCCCGCTTGACGAGACGCGCTTTTTGCGAACCAGGCGATGGTCCAGCTCGATCAGCCTACGGCTCCTTGAGCGGTCGCCGACAGGACGGCGATCGACGACTCAACGAGTCCGGCGGCGGGGTCGGTCCCTAAGCTGACGCCGATACTCTCGATCGAGGGAATTCGCGAAATTCTTCCAGAGGCCCCGCATCATCCGCTCCGTGGCCGCTCGGGGCGGGATGGCGTGGTGGGGGAACTTCCGGTTCTGTCTCATGCGCCACCGGATCGTGAGGAGCGTCCGGTCGGGTGTGGGCGCGGTCAAGCGATAATCGAGGCTCCAGTCCGGGACGTTGCCCCGCAACTCCGCATGCCAACGGTCCGGAGGATGGAGCGTGACCACCGAGCGGTACCACTCCCAGCCGGTCTTCGTTTCTGTCAGATCTTCGAGTACCGCCCGGGTTCGGCTCTTCTCGATAACCTTCCGTTGGTAGCTCCCCTTTTCGAGATCCGGATCCCGGGATGAATAGTCGGTGAGCCAACGAAACACGTAGGGCATGGGGGCCCGAAAGGACTGCCGAAGTTCGTAGAGTCGAGGGGGCCACGCGCTCATCGGGGAATCTCCGAAGTGCGAAATCAGCAGAAGGTTCGGCGCGATATTACCTTCGCCGCCACCCAGGGTGGAAGGAGCGGTCTACCTGACGGTTCCGCGGGCCTCGAACGCACGGTCTCGGTTCCGAGGGAATTCGCAAGTTGAGTTCACTGTGCCTGTCGGACCTGCCAGATCAATTCGAGCGGCCAATGCCGCGCCCAGGTGGTCTCGTTCTGGTTGAGATAGGAGCTCGTTTCGGACGGGCCGGGCTGGTGTTCCGTGAGCGACTCCACCGTGAAACCATTCTCGATGAACAGTCGGATCCATTCCCCGTACGGGAGCTGGAAGTTGACCTCCGTCTTGTACTCTATCCGATGCATTCCGAAGTAGTCGTAGCGGAGCCGGCGTCCCATCCGGTACCCGCGCCGGTCTTCGACGACGCTCCGGAACGGGCTGGCCGTCGCGAAGACCAGACGGCCGCCCGGGCGGAGGACCCGGGCGGCTTCGGGAACCGTTCGGAGGGGGTCACAGAACGTCATCGCGCCCCAGTCGCAAAACACAAGATCGAAGGAGGCGGAAGCGAAGGGAAGTCGCTCGGCATCGCCCCGAACGAGTCGAACCCGTTGGCCGGATCGACGAAGAAGCCGCCGGGCCTGCGCGAGTTGCGCGGAGGAGAGGTCGAGGCCCACCGCCCGCGCACCTTTCTGGGCCAAGGCGATCGACCACCGGGCGGCGCCGCAACCCACTTCGAGGGTGTCTCGGCCCTTCGGGTTGCCTAACACGTGCAGCCGAGATTCCGGTACGCGCCAGAGACCCCACGACATCGCGCTCCGGCCGCGGAGTACGCTTCGATGGCGTCGGTCGTACGCGTGGCTCTGACGCTGCCAGAGGGCGAGGTTCTTCCGGATGTGATCTGGAGTGCCCGGACGGCCCGGCGGGGACTTCGTGCGTCGGGAGCTGACCCTTCGGATTCGACGGGGCATCCCTAAAGCCGACGCACCGAGTTACATCAACTGCGTGGTTCGAACCTCCGACGTCAAGAGCCGACAAGTAATGAGGCCCGCAAGGGTCCGGCGCTCCGGAGTGGCTCGTCATGGCGACTCGTTCACGGGCTCGCGACCTCGGGGTCCCGTTTGAAGGCACCACTGGCCGGTTCAACGCCATCACCGACGTGGCGGGGGTACGGGTGGGGCACACGACCCTCATTCGGGACGGGAAACCCGACCTTTCGGATGCCGTGCGCACCGGGGTAACCTCCATCGTTCCGCGGCCGAATACGGACACCCAGGCCGTTTTTGCGGGCTGGTTCAGCTTGAACGGATACGGCGAGCTCACCGGCACCCATTGGATTGACGAAGCCGGGATTCTGGACGGACCGATTCTCGCCACGAACACTCTCAGCGTCGGGGTGGTGCAATCGGCCGTCGTCGAGTATGCCCGCCAGCACGGACTGGCCTTGGAACGCTGGTCGCTGCCGGTCGTTGGGGAGACCTGGGATGGGCACCTCAACGACATTCGGGGTATGCACGTTCGGACGGAACATGCGTTCGCGGCTTTGGACCAGGCGGAATCGGGTGCCGTGGCCGAAGGAAATGTGGGCGGGGGCACCGGCATGGTCTGCTACGACTTCAAGGGGGGAATCGGCACGGCATCCCGTCTGGTAGACGTCGAAGGTCGTTTCACGGTCGGCGTGCTCGTCCAGGCGAACCACGGCCTGAGGAACCAGTTGACCATCGCGGGCGTCCCTGTGGGTTCCCGGCTGACGGAAGGCGCCCGTCGCCGCACCGAAACGGGCTCGATCCTGGGATTTGTGGCCACCGACGCTCCGTTGCTCCCGCACCAACTGGCCCGCCTGGCCCGTCGCTGTTCCCTCGGTCTCGCGCGGAGCGGGAGCGTATCCGGGAACGGGTCGGGGGACCTGTTCCTCGCATTCTCCACGGCCAACGAGGGTGCCGTCGAAGGGCCCGCGGTGCGTCACGTGAGTGCGCTCGCCGAGACCCGGTTAGACCCGTTCTTCCGGGCCGTCGTCGAGGCCACGGATGAGGCCGTGGTCAATTGCCTGGTCGCCGCGGAAACGATGGTCGGCGTGGACGGTCACCGGATCGAGGCGCTCCCGAAGGATTCGCTGACCGCGCTCCTCCAGGAGTATCACCGAGTCGGCTAGGAGCGTGGAACCCACCCTCGGGTCTATGCCGATCCACGTTCTCCGGCGCCTCCCTTCGTGGCCTTCTAGCGTTTTCGAGTACGGGTTGGGCGCTTTTTGGGCGTCGGATTCCGGCTCGGGGCGCGAGACTTCAGAGTCGCCCGGACCATAGCGATGGGCGCTTCCATCAGCCAGAAGATATTCCCGTCGGGGTCGGCAAACTTCCCCCGCATTCCCCAGGCCGCCTTCTTGGGAGGTTCGGGGAACTTCACCGCTCCCTTGGACATGCGGGCGACCGTCGCCGCCATGTCATCGGTCAGGAAGGCGATCCCGGTGTCTCCAGGCTCGAGGGGGGCGAAGCCCTCACACAGGTGTAAAATGAAGCGGTCCCCGGGCGGGGCTACGAGCATGGCGTGACCCGTGCCTCCGACGGTGTAGGTGGAGAATCCAAGATTCTTCTCCCACCATTTGGCAGAGGCTTTCGCATTCGACACGACCACGGCCACGTCTGCCAGAGCGATCATCGAGCTGCCGACACACTTCCTCCTCATGAGCCGGAAGGTGGGGGTTCGTGAAACGGAGGGGCGAAGGCGGTGAGGGGTCTTCCTCGATCTCGCGATGCGCCGGCTCGATTCCGAGGTTCGTCCCTCGAAAATTCGCCGATTTTGCGAGTTCGGCGAGTATATATCGAGAAAGGATTCTCCCCGGTCGAGCCGAACGATGGTTTTCCCGAGGCGACTGGATCGGCCTCCCGGCACGTCGCGTGCGATGTCGTCCTCCGGGGCACTCGCCAAGGTGACGGGGGTGCTCGTTCTCGCGGTGGTCGTCGTCCTCGCAGGGGCCATCACCTACGTCGTCATCCCTTCCAACGCGACGACGACCTGCGCGCCCGTCACCGATCCCGTCTGCATCGGTAACACGCACGACCTCAGCCTGCTCGTTCCGTTGCGCACCACCCAGCAAGGCGTGCCGATTCCGATCACGGCCCTCCTGCCGACCCCCGAGCGGGCGTCGAGCTTCACGTTCAATTTCGGCGACGGGACCACGAACACGACCCCCTCGGCTTCGACCACGCATACCTACGTGGCGCCGGGTCTCTACATCATCTCGGTTTCGGCGGATGAGAGTGGGGTCATTCACGACAGTGCCCACGCCCTCGCGGAGGTTTCCGTTGCGATCTCCTACGCCTCGGACTCCCTCGGTACGATTCCAACGGAACTGGGCGCCATTCTGTCCAACTCTTCCACGAGCGTGACCCCGACCCCCCTCCTCCACACCGGAGAAAGTGTCACCGTGCAAGGCACGTATACGCTCGCCCCGACGAACCCCCTCTACACGCTCGGAACGCCGACGATCGTGGCGCCCGGCGGCACGATTAGTAACGCCAGCGGCTCGGCGCAGGGGGCGCAGGCCAGCGTCTCTTTCGCCAAGCCGGGTATCTACGAGATCGCCTACGTGGGCTCCGGCGTCGCCGCGGGCAATCCCACCGTGTATCAGAATTACACCTGGACCGTGGAGGTCGCGCCCGAAGGGGAGAATTATAGATTCGCCTCCACCCCGGTACCGGTGGATCCCCATCCGGGCCAGATCGTCGCCTACGAGAGTTATTCCGGCGGCGCGACCACGTTCGACCCGGCCATCGATTACGACCTCGCAGGTTACGAGGTCGTCGGCAACGTGTATCAGCAGCTCGTGCTGTACAACGGGAGCACGGCGGGGCCCGCCTCCAGCGATTACATCCCGGAGATCGCCACCTGTGTCCCCGGGAGCACCGAGTGCTCCAATCTCTACGGAGGCAACGACCTCATCCAGGGGACGAACTACACCTTCGTCATCAGCAACGCGCCCCAGTTCTACGACCCCTACGACTCGGTGAACGGCGTTCATCCATCGTGGGGCGTGTACCCGACGGACGTGATGTTCTCCGCCATGCGGACGATGGCGTTCTCGCTCCTGCCCTACCCGCTGTTCACGAACGGATGGATCCTGACCCAATCTCTGCTCCCGGGCGGCAATGGGAGCTGGGACAACGGGACCCACGCGACCTTCAACAACACGCCGGAATACATGTTCGATTCGATGACGATCAACGGTACCCAGTGTCCGGCCATCGCGATGAGCCAGGAGCACGGATGCATCACATTCCACGCGAACGCCAGCAACGGGTACGGGACCTCGTGGCCGTTCTTCCTCGAGCTCATCTCCGACCAGCAAGGGAGCAGTATTGTCCCGTGCGGTTGGTTCAGCGAACCCGCCCAGGGGCAAGGGATCCCGGGCTGGACGGAATCGAACGTGTCCGACCAGGGACCCCACCCGTGCCGGGCCCCCACGGCGGCGCAAGTCGCCGCGCTCTCGTCGCCGGCCAACTCCACATTGTTTGACAACTGGGAAGAGAACTACTACAACGCCGTGACCGGCGTCTACGCGGGGAATACGCAGTGGCGGATGGTCGGGACCGGTCCCTACTACCTCTCCGGCTTCTCGCTGGGCTTGAGCTACGACCTCGCCGCCAACCCCGCCTACTCGTCGAACCCGTTGTGCACCTGGACGGGATGCCAACCGGCGGTCGGCCAATATGTTCCCGTGGTGCACGTGGTCTGGGAAACGGACCCGGTCGTCGGCGAACAGGCGTTCGCCTCCGGCGTCGCCGATTTCGCCAGCTTCCCGACGACCGATACCGGCTTCCTACTGCAGCTCATCCAGGACGGGAAGGCCAATGCCCTCGTGGTCCCTTCGCTGGCCATCGAGACGCTGTTCATGGCGTACAACTTCAGCGTGGCGAACGACCACGCTTACACGTCGAACCCCGTGACGATTCCCTCGGACTTCTTCAGCTATCTCGGAATGCGCCAATTCATGGTCGACGCCTATCCGTACGCATCCGTTCAATCCACAATCAATACGGTCGACGGCATCCAGTACGGCTTCGATTTCGGCGGCGCGATCCCGAATTTCATGGGGAACTACTACCCCCACGACATCAATTGGCCGGGCGGAAACCCCTGCACGAGCGCGAGCAACCCGAGCTGCCCCGCGTACTGGTGGGCGGCCGTGACCAACGCGTCGGGACCCTACTATGACCCCGAGGCGGCGGCCTGTGAGGTGGCCCCCCACTGCCAGTTCCCGGTCTACAACTCCGTGGGCGACACCTCCGAGGACCAACGCCTCCAGTTGTTCGCGTCGTCCGTGGCGAGCGTCAGCGGGGGGGACATCCAGATGACGGTCGTCGACATCCCGGCGACCACCCTCGCGGCCCAGGGGGAGGCGGGGCCCGGAACCAATCCCCTCCCCATGGAAACCGGGGTCTGGTACCCGGATTACCCGGACCCGACCGACTACGTGTATCCGTTCTACTATCCCGACGCAACCTTCACCCTGCCGGAGGCTACCGCCGAGGGCATTGGCTCCTCCTACGTGACGGCGACCCCGAACCCCTTCAACTCGACCATGCCCGGGGGCGGGGCCTGCCCGACGAACTCCGACTTCTACGTGAACATCTCCGCAGCCGGCTACGCCACGGTGCCCCAGTCCTGCCAGGGCGCGGCGTATGACGCGATGATCGGCCTCCTGACCTACGCCGGTTCGTTGCCGGCCAACTCGCTCCGGGTCCTGAAGTTCGACCAGGCCGAACACATCGCCCAGCAGCTCGCCCTCATGATCAGCGAGTATCAGAACGACCTCGTCGTGCCCTACGCCGGTTGGATCAACCCGTCCTCGATCTCGACGAACGTGATCTACGCGGGGTTCTTCTGGTGGTGGCTCGTGAACGGCACCGGCGTGATGACGTAGGGCGCCCCCGGGTACGGTGACCAGACCCCCCGGACTCTCTCTTCCCACCGTTCATTATCGCCGTAGCCGCGGGTCGAGCGCGTCCCGGAGCCCGTCCGCGAGGAAGTTCACGCTGATCGCGAACAGGAAGACGGTCAGGCCCGGGAACAGGATCTGCCACCAGGGGAAGATGCAGGAGATCCCTGGGGTGGCGCAATCGAGGACGAACGTCTCGAGGTTCTCGACCGAGATGGCGGAGAGCGTTCCCCACTCGGGGAACGGCATCGACGGCCAGATCGGGAACCCGAGGTAGACGATTACCCCGAGGAGCAGCGGAACGGTCCCCACGTCCAGCGAGAGCTGGACCAGCACGGGGTAAGTCACGTTGGGAAGGATGTGCTTCCGTAGGATCCGGCCGGGACCGGCCCCCCCAGCGCGGGCGGCTTCGACGTACTTCTGTTCCCGGACGACGAGGGCCTGGCCCCGGACGAGGCGGGTGTAGAGGGGCCACCACGTGATGACGAACGCGCCGACCAGGATCGTGACCCGTCCCAGGAAGGTGAGGCCGTTGCCGAACACCGTCGACAGGACGGCCAGGAGGACGAGCACCAGCAGGAGCCCGGGGATCGAGAGGAAGATGTCGGTGAGCCGCATGATCACCTCGTCCGTCAGGCCGCCATAGAATCCCGACACCGCTCCGAGCAACATGCCGATCAAGGCACCACTGCCCACGATGGCGACCGAAATGCCGAGCGACCACGGAGCCCCTTTGATCAGCCCCGTCGCGATGTTGTAGAAGAGCCCGTTCGCGGGGATCGGGGCGAGCGAGCCGAGCGGCAAGGGGCCGAGACCGAGCGGACTTAACGAAACCGTCGGTGGAACGAGCGACTTTTCGAGCGAGGACACCAGGTAGCATCCGGCGCCCGGCGGGAGCTGGGGGGCGGCGTAGGTGCACACCTGGACACAATTCGTCGCCGTGGACAGGTAGCTGCCACAGTAGAGGGTCATCGACTCCGCGGGTCCCGGGTAGAAGAACGATCCGAGCGCGACGACGACAAAGAAGATCAGGAGCCCCAGCCCGACCATCGCGAGTGTGTTCTGCTTCAGGAGGTGCCAGGTTCGCTTCGCCTGGTCGACCCGAGCCTTGTACGGGCTCCCCGCCGCCGGTTTGCTAGGCTTCGTGCCGGAAGGGGTCGCCGGCAGCGGGCCATCAGATGGATCCGCCATCGTCTCAGCCCAACCTTACCCGCGGGTCAAGGACCGCGTAGAGAATGTCGACGATGATGTTCGCGATCACGACGATGATCGTGAAGACGATCGTCGTTCCGAAGATGACGCCGAAGTCGTAGGGGGGCCGCACCGAGTAGGTGAAGAGCAGCCCGATCCCTCGCAATCCGAAGATCAGCTCCGTAACGGGAAACCCCGCGATGAAGAAGGCGAAGGTGAGCCCGAGCACCGTGAGGGTCACGTTCATGGCGTTGCGTCCGGCGTGCCGTGTGATCACCATGCGCTCCGATACCCCGATCGCTCGGGCGTGCTTGATGTAGTCCAGGCTCAGGACTTCGAGCATGCTGTTACGGACGAAGCGCAGGATTCCCGCGACCGAGCCGAAGGCGACGGTGAAGGCCGGGAGCAGGAGCCGACGAATCGTGTCGAGCGCGATCAACGGTTGGCCGTGGATCAACGCGTCGATCGTGATGAAGTGGGTCGGAGCGGATTGCCCATATTGCCCGATCCAGCTCGGCTGCACGCCCCCGTAGGGGGAGCAGGCGTACGCCGTCGGATCCGGTGGCAGCCCGTACCAGAGGTCCCATGGCGTAGCGGTTCCTCCGCAGATGTGAGTGAAGCCGCCGGTCAGGAGCACGGCGCCGAGCAAAGTACCGCCGGCGAGCAGGAACGTCGGGAGGGCGAACCCGGAAAACGAGAGCAGGCGGGCGCCCTGGTCGAAAGGACGGTTCCGATGGACGGCGGCCCGGTTCCCGATCGGAAAGGAAAGGAACCAGATCATCACGAGGGAGAGCATGGCGAGCTCGAGGGTGTACGGAAGGTACCAGGAGAGAATGGTCAGGACGGGAATCCCGCCCGGTATGCCGACCGTGGGGAGGAGGCTGTGCGCCGAGGTGTATCCCCACTGTCCGGTAAACGTGTCGTACATGTAATGGGCCCACTGGACGGGAATAGGCTGATTGAGACCGAGGGTCCGGATCCCGTTCCAGTACCAGGGATTCGGGCAAAACCGGGAACCGTCGGGATTGGTGAGGCCAAAACGCGAACAAAGGACACTCGGCCCCGAACCGAACTTCGATTCCCCGAACTGGGAGATCAACCGTTGACCGACAGGAATCGCGCTCACCATGACGAACGTGATCGTCATGACCCCCAGCAGAACGGGGAGCAGGAGCAGAATCCTTCGAACGATGTAGACCCAGAGTCTCATCGCCGTTCACCGAAGTCCCGCAGGTGACCGAGAGCGTATCGGGCTGGTTCCGAGTCCCGCATCCGCTCGTCGACCTGTCCAGCAGCTTGGGCTACCCGTCCGCCTGGTCTTCGCATCCCGCACAGCGCCGGCGTCGTGTTCGATGGCCTTCCGGTAGATGAACATAGGGTGGGCCTCCGACTCGCGACACAGGGTCGGCGATCCTAAACGCGGCCGTCCTTCGCCGCCCGTTCTCCCGAAGGGGCCAAGTCCTCGGGACCGTCATCCGGGAACGCCCATGCTCGCGCCCGGCGAACAGTACCACGACCTCGTGACGCTGGTCCGGACCAAGGCTCAGAAGAATTCCCCTCGGATCGCCCTCCGCTTCGCTGACGCCTCCCTGACGTATCGAGAGCTGGACGAGCACTCTGACCGCGCCGCCGCAGGACTGAGCGAAGCCGGGTTCGGGCCGGGCGACCGTGTCGCCTCCCTCCTCTCGAACCGGGCGGAGTTTCCGATCCTATGGTTTGCGCTGGCGAAGCTGGGGGCCATCCTCGTGCCGCTGAACACCGCCCTCCGGGGGGACCTGCTGCAGTACGAGCTGACAGACTCCGGAGCGAAAGGGGCCGTCGTAGAAGCTGCGTGCCTCGACGCTTTCCTCGGAGTGCGCTCGTCATTGTCTTCGACCACTCTATGGACCGTCGGGGAGCCCTCCCCTCAAACGCAATCCGAGGGCTCGCCGTTTCATGACCTGCTACAGAGCCGGCACCCTCCTCCGGGCCACGTCCCAGAACCGTGGGATCCGGCCGAAATCATCTACACGAGCGGGACGACCGACCGCCCCAAGGGCGTGGTGCTTCCCCACCAGCGGCTCGTCAATACGCCTCGGGAAGTGGGACGCAGGGCGCACCTTAGCCCGGATTCAGTTCTGTTCACGGCGCTTCCACTGTTTCACTGCAACGCCCAGGAAAAAACCGCGCTCGTGGCGCTCTTGAACGACCTGACCGCCACGTTTGATGACCGATTCCATGCTTCCACCTTTTGGGAGCACGCCGGTCAATTCGGTGCAACGCACGTCGCGCTACTGACGTCGATGATCTCGATTCTGTACAAGCAGGACCCGAAAGCCACGGACCGAACCCACGGAATCCGGTTTGCGACGGCGTCGGGGACACCCCTCGGTATCTGGAAAGCCTTCGAGGAACGGTTCGGCGTGACCCTCATCGAGAGCTACGGCATGACCGAATGCGGTTGCACGACGATCATGAATCCTCCGACAGCACCCCGGGAGGGCTCCGTCGGGACGCCGCTCGACTTCGTGGAAGCGGTCGTGGTCGACGAGTTCGACCGACCGGTGCCCACCGGGACGACCGGCGAGCTCGTGGTGCGCCCTCGACAGCCGTTCACGATGTTCCTCGAGTACTATGGGAAGCCCGAAAAGACCGTCGAATCGTGGCGGAACCTCTGGTTCCACACCGGGGATCTCATGCGGGTCGACGCGGACGGCTACTACTACTTCCTGGACCGGAAGAAGGACATCATTCGGCGGCGCGGAGAGAACATCGCTCCATTTGACGTTGAGGCCGTTCTCAATCAGCATCCGGAGGTCTTCGAGAGCGTGGTGGTCGGAGTCCCGGCCGACGTGGGAGAGGAGGACGTCAAAGCCGTAGTGCAGCTCAAAGAAGGGGCCCACGTTTCCGCGAAGGACCTCTTCGCCTTCGCGGCGGCGCGCCTCCCGTCGTTCATGGTCCCGCGATACATCGAGTTCGTGGAAGCGATCCCCAAAACGGCGAATCAGAAGACCCAACGATTCCTCCTGCGGGGTCGGCTCTCGGGTCGCGAGACGGACCGAACCGACCTGGCCCCTTGAGAACGGCGGGCGCCGGGAAGTGAACCCCCGGGGGACAAGCGCGCGTACGCTGGCGGTAGGCTTACCTCTCGGCGAGCGTCCAGTCTTCGCGAAACATGGAGCCTCCCCCCGACCGCATGATTGACGACATCCTCTCGGTCCGTCAGGGGCGCCTGTTTATCGAGGAGGTTTCCGCGGAGACCCTGGCGCGTCGATTCGGTACCCCGGTCTACGTAATCTCCGAAAACGGATTGAGACGCCGGGTCCGGAGATTCTTCCACGCCTTCGAAGCGCGCTGGCCCGAGGGAACGGTCCACGTCCTTCCCTCCATCAAGGCGAATTTTTCGCTTGCGTTGCGGAGCATCCTCACACAGGAGGGGACGGGATGCGACACGTTCGGGCAGCCGGAGTTGTACGCCGCGCTACAGAGCCGGGTGGCCCCGGGGCTTATCTCGGTCAATGGTTCGAGCAAGGACCGGTCGCTCATCGAACAGGCGCTCCAGGCCGGGGCGAGGATCACCATTGACAGTTCGAGAGAGATCGGTCTGGTACGGGAGGTCGCGCGAGATCTCCACGTCCGCGCGAAGGTCCGGTTCCGACTGCGCCCGCTTTACCACGACCTCGACCTTCCGTCCGACTTTCACGACGGGGACGTCGCCATCCGGGAAGCGGCGCAGGCGTACAAGCCTGGTGTTCCCACCGAGGAACTTCTGAAACTCGGGCCGGAGGCGATTGCCGCTCCGGAACTCGACGTGACTGGAGTGATGGTCCACCTCGGCCGTCACAGCGCTGACCTGGAAGTCTGGCGTCGGATGGTACGGAGCGTCGGGGAACTGATCGGCGAGCTCCACGCCGCTTGGAACGGCTGGGAGCCGCACGAGATCGACCTCGGGGGCGGTTTCGCCTCACCGCGGGACCCGACCGCTCGGGCAACGGTCCGCGGCAGCCGGAGGTCGAACGGGGCCACGGCGCCGTCGATCGAGGAATACGCGCAGGTCCTGACCGACGGACTGCGGGTAACGCTGAGGCAGGCAGGCATCAAGACCGACGGGAAGGTCTTGGAAGTCGAACCTGGACGAAGCTTGTATGCCGATGTAGGCGTGCAGCTGGCCACTGTTCGGAACATAAAGTCGCAGACACGTCCCGAGCCCCGCACGTGGGTCGAGACGGATACCACCGAGATGTTCCTTCTCGACACGCTTATCGAGCGGAATCGGTGGGCGACGGTCGTAGTGGGGAAGGCCGCCGAGCCCCCGAGCCTGACCGCCGACATCGTCGGGATCTCCTGCGGCTTCGACGTGATAGTGCCCGATGCTCGGCTTCCTCCGGTAGCGGTGGGGGATCGGATCGCATTCTTGGACACAGGTGCTTATCAGGACGCAACCGCGGCGAACTTCAACGCCATGCCACGACCGGCCACGATACTCGTGAACGGCTCGGAGGCGGAGTTGATCAAGAGGGCGGAGACGATCGAGGACGTCTTCCGTCGGGACGTCGTGCCCGCTCGGCTGCAGGTCGATTTGCCGAAGGAGAGGCCGTGAATGCGAGAGGGTTGGACCATGTCTCGGTCACGGTGGCGGACCTTGACCGTTCGGTCGCCTTCTATCACGGCCTGCTCGGGATTCGGGTGCTCGGACGCGGCGAGGACGATGGGCCCGCCCTGCCCGGACCAAAGGGGCCGATCCGCAGCCGATTCCGGTACGCTGACCTGCAATTCGGCAGGGGGCAGATCCTCGAGCTTCTGCAGTATCTGACTCCCAAGCGACGAGCGATTCACTCGACCGTCTACTCGCCCGGGAGCGGACACATCGGGATTCGGGTTGGAGACTTGGACGCCGCTTTGGAGCGCTTACGCAAGGCCGGAGTGCGAGTCCTTTTCAAACCCGTCCAAATCGTCAGTCCTGCCTGGTGGGCGGGGGCGCGCGTCGTCTACGTTCACGACCCCGACGGGACAACGGTCGAACTGGTGGAGCGAGCGTAGGGAAACAGACGAATCGGCGCTGCCGGGGGTGCAATGTGGTTTGAATCCGGCGGATCGATCAGGGGGTCGGAGTTGCCGGGGAACCGGCCTCGAGCAGGCTTGTTGAGGAATGCTCAATCTTTGCCAACCTCAACCAGTTTCTGAAGACGTAACGGTGGACCTGTTTCAGGCTGATGTGGAGCGCGATCATCTTCAAGGACTGGAAACGTCCTTTCGTCCAGACCCCGGTCGTGCGAGTCACCCACACTCCGGCGTCTGTCGAAACGAGGTCGAACGTATCGACGATCTCGCGGACGTATCGTTGAAAGCGTAGGTCGGTCTTCTCCATCCGGAAGGAGAGGCGCTTCTCTGGAATCCATCCGATTATCCGCTGATGGACCACGCCTTGATCAGATATGCACTCCCGCTCGCTGCCCACGCCGCCCTGCCCGTCAGGTAGACGACACTCGACCGGCTGAGGGACTCCGAACCTGAACCACACGACGGGCGTCCCGTCCATTCGTGAATTGCACAAGAGCGTCCAGACCTTACTGGCCGGGCTAGGGAACTGTTGGCTAGTGCGGACGAACATTTCGTTCATCTAGCAAACCTCCCGACCGAGATTCAAGAGGACCCCGATTGTGCTTAAGGATTGTAGACCGGCGTGGGGGCCGAATCGCCTAATCCGCTGTCTGGGTTCAATGTGGTTCGCCTACTACCCCGGTCAGACTCCGTGACCTGCGATGGCGGGCCTGCGAACGGAGGAGTCAGGCTAGGGAACTGGGGGGCCGCCGGTGGGGGTGGTATGACTGGCCCAGCTCCCGTCATCGAGTCGTGGACCGGGGGCGAACGCCGGCCCAGCACAAAGACGCTGATCACTTCGAGCGTGGCCATTCCGACGGTGAAGAAGATGAAGCCAAGGGTGGCCCCAATGAGTCCCCAGAATCCGGGATTGGAGTGGGTGCAAGGCTACTAGCACCCACTTTGGCATCGGCTAGTGCGTTCGTGGCAGCTGATTCGAGCGGCAGGCGCCCTTGTGGCCTCCTTGCTCGATGGTCTTGTCTCCGGAATGGGGTGCGGTAGTTGGACTCTGACCGGGATTTTAGGGTCCCGCCTGCGGAGTGTCCTAGCTTGACTGCCGATTCCCCGTCCGCCGCGCGAAGGCGGGGGCCGGAGAAGTTCTTTTTCCTCGCCGGAGGGGGTATCGAGTTTCGGTAGGGGGTCGCTGGTTCTATGACTCAGGTCCTGATCCCGATCCCTGTATGTCCACCTGCCCTATTTGCGGGATTGTTCTCGGCCCGAACCCGGGCCCCCGTTGCCCGAACTGTGATTCACTGATTGAACGGAATCCGCCGCTGTCTCCGGGGGCCCCCGCCGCCGCTGCCGCCCCCATCCACCCCTGTCCGAACTGCAAGACACCGATGGCTCTCGCGGGAGAGTTACAATTTCGGGTCGGCGGGGCCACCGGGGCTGGGGGATTCCTCTTGGGGAACTGGAATCAGTTGTCCGAACAGCTTCAACCGTTTTCAGTCTACCATTGCTCGACCTGCGGCAAAGTCGAATTCTACGAAACCGGCCGATGAACTAGAACAAGGCTAGTGGGTTGGTATCCCTCGCCGAGGTCGTTTTTGAAAGGTGCAATGCCTGTTGCACTCAACGTGACGATCTCAGACCGGTTGCGTCCGGCCCATCTAATCGAGTCGGGTCGGCAAGAGCCCGCGACCCGTGTTAGGTTACTTTTCACTCCCCTTCGGGTAGATATGCTGGTCCGCGTTGTTCCCAGGTTGGAGACCTACAATGCGAAAGATCACCGCCAATATGTACGTGACGCTGGACGGCCGCGGCGCGTTCCCGAAATATCCGGGCTGGGATAGGGAGACGAAGGAGGCCACCGAAATGTGGCGCGAGATGTGGTTGAATCGGTTCGACGATGTCACTACCGTCATCATGGGCCGGAGGTCGTTCCTCGGTCACCGACGCGTCTGGACAGAGAAAGCGCGAAAACCGACCGACCCAAAGTACTTGATCGATTACGCTCGCTGGCTCGACCACGTCCAGAAGGTCTGTCTGTCGCACCGCTTGAAGTCGCCGGGATGGGAGAACTCCCGGATCATGAAGGGCGATCTTTCCAAGATCGTCGCGAAGCTCAAGCGAGAGAAGGGCGGGAACATCATCGCGGAAGGAGGCCCGCGACTTATCCACGAATTCCTCCGACGGGGGCTCGCGGACGACTACTGGCTCGTCGTGCAGCCCGTGGTCTACGGGAAGGGGCCCGAGTACTGGGGTCCGATGAAAGCGCAAGCGACCCTCAAGCTTCTCTCTTCGACTTTCATGGAAGACGGGGAGTTAATGCTCCATTACGAAGCGGTTCGAGGATTCCGCGCCTAGTGCCGCTTCTAGCCAGGTAGTTCGACTTCTCGACCGAAAAAGCTAGTGCCGGGGAGCGCATGCTCCCCGAGCATGGTCCGTCGCGTCCGAACGATCTCCAACGAGGAAGGCCAGAAGCTCGCCCGATTGTGCCGACACCCGAGTGATGCCATCGAGCTCCACCGCGCGATGGTGATCCTCTCCAGCGCCCAAGGGTTCACGCCGCCCTACATCGCTCGATTGGTGGGCTACTCGCCCGACTGGGTTCGGACCCTCATTCGCGAGTTCAACCTCCACGGCTTCAAGATGCTCAAGCCGAACTGGAAGGCCGGAGGGAACTGGAAGTTCACCCAAGAACAGAAGGACCAACTGGTGGCGCTCGCCACGAGTCGGCCGAGGGACCTCGGCCTCCCGTTCTCCCAGTGGTCCCTCGCCCGACTGCGGGACGAGGCGAGGAACCAGCGGATCGTCGACTCGATCTCGTTGGAGTGGCTGCGCATCGTACTGGACGAGGCGGACATGAGCCATCAGTCGATCAAGACCTGGAAGGCCTCGAAGGACCCGAAGTTCGAGGAGAAACGGAAGCGGATCGACCGGCTCACGCACCAGAAGCACAACCCTCCGATCGTGTTGAGCATGGACGAGATCGGACCGATCTCACTCCAGCCCCACGGGGGGAAGGGATGGTTCCGCTCGGGCCACCCCGAGCGGATCCCTTCGACCTACAAGCGGCTCAAAGGCACTCGGTACCTCTACCTCACGCTGAACGTCTACCATCAGCGGCTCAGCGGTCGACTCTATCGGCACAAGGGCGGGGAACCGTGGCTCGATTACGTGCAGCGCGAGGTGGAGAAATATCCGAAGGACCAACGGATCTACCTCATCCAGGACAACCTGAGCGCCCACTGGACCCCGGACGTGCGAGGGTGGGCGAGGGACAATCGAGTGACGTTGGTGGCGAGCGCCACACAGGCGAGTTGGATGAACCCGGTCGAGAGCCACGCGGGAGACGTTCAGAAGCTCGTACTAGCGGGGTCGAACTTCGGTTCATGGACCGAAGTTCGGAGAGAGGTGGCGCGAGCGATCGCCTATCGAAATCGAGAGCGTGGGCTACGCAAGAAGAGGTTCCGAGACACACAGATGAAAAAGTGGAAGATTCACCGACGACCTATCTGGAAGCGGCACTAGTGCGGCGCCCCCCCATCGAGGAGTAAATTGCCGCCCCAGTCGGTCAAACCACTTTCCCCTGACGTGAAACCGACTCAGGACGGCCCGGCAGTGGGTAATTCCTCGGGGTAATGCCCGCTAGTCTAAACCCGCCATGCCTGTTGCAATCACCGCGTGCCCCAGTCCTCGTTGACTCGCCCTACTCGGGAGTCCGGTTCATTTCTTACCGAACACCGTCGTCCAGGGCCCAACCGAGAGGATGGCCCCGCACCAACCGCAGTAGGCCGCACTGAGACCTACGGCGACACCCATTCCCTCGTACAATATATCAGACTTCGGATTGATCGAGTGCTTACAACTCGGGCAAGACGGGCTAGGAGTTGGGTTGGCCGGCATGTTGCGGTGTTAACGGCCACGGTACAATAGGGGTTCGGGCCCGAAACCTGTTGCTCAGGAGTGGCTTGAATCAGGGTCGGTCGGACCTCGAACGCGAGCCGGTTTTCGACTGGTTCCAACTGCGTTTGCAGCTTCGACAGTTCGGACCAGCGCAGTACGGATTGGGGAGCGACCGGCCCATTGACGTTAATCGGCGCGGGCGGCTTAGTTCACATGTGAGGGCCCGGTACCTTCCTCCGGCCCGAGTCTTGAGGGTAGCCATCCGGCGCGCACTGGGTGGTGACCCCCTACGGAATTTCAAGATCGACAACGCGGGGTGGACGAACCTGATGGTGGAGGTCGATGGCCGGTGGTTGTTTCGATTTCCACGATGGCCCGGGCCGGCTCGAGAGGCGGGGTTTGAAGTTCGCTTGCTAGAGTATCTCAGCCGGATCTCTCGGTTGCCATTCCGATCCCGCTCCTCGTGGGATCGCTGGACAATCCTCGGGGGTGGCCCTTCATGGCGTACCGGAAGCTTCGTGGGGTTCCACTCGGCGATCTATCGACGCTGAGTCGAGCGGACAGATTCCGCCTCTCGAGTTTCTTGAAGAGACTCTTCTCCGAGCTCGCCAGATTGCCACCGGGGCCGCTCCGTCAACTAGGTGCCGCCCCCGGCGACAAGCGCACATGGCGCGCGCGATTCAAGGCACTCGAGCGACGATATGAACGCACCGGAGAGCGGCGAGTTCCCCCGTGGATCGGACGGGAAGTCTCTCAACACTTTGAGGAACTTTACCGAACGCTCCAGCAGTCCTCCTACCGGCCCGTGCTGTTGCACAATGACCTTTGGCCGAGGCACATTTTATGGGATTCCACTGCCCACCGCCCCGTGGGAGTGATCGATTGGGAGGATTGCCGCTTCGGCGATCCGGCGTTCGACCTCACGGCCCTGCTCGGGATCGGGAGGGATTTTATGGAGCCGTTAGTCGCCGCCCGACGCGAGCCGCGCGACGATCTCTTTGAGGAACGTCTTCTGTTCTATCGGGGGATCCTTCCCCTTCAGGGATTCTTGTTCAGGCTCGAGACAGGAAGGTCCGCGCTCGCGAACGTTCATCTCCATCAACTTCAATCCAGTCTGACAATGGAAGGCTGACGAATCGACGTGTCGAACGGGGGTGCAATGCCGGTTGCACCCCAAAGGGTGCGCCCGACGGACTCCGCGGCGAATCAGCGGAGCTCGAGCGGAGTTTTCACCTCCAGCAGATTTTGAGAACGGACCGACTCCTTGTCGTGCGTTACGAGTAACGAGACGCCCAGTACGTGTCCCGTCGCAATGATGAGGCAGTCGGGAAGGGTCATCCTGGAAGATGCACGGCGTTCGCACGCCTCCCCCGCGATCTCGGGGCCCACCGATTCGACCCGATAATTCGGGGATGTGAGAAAGTGCCGGAGCATGGGCTTCCACACGGTCGGGATCTCCTCGGGAGAGAATCCGGCCCGGAGCTCCGCAATCGTCACCGTTAAAAGGGCGGCCTGGAACTCCCCTCGGTCGATTCGGTCCAAGAGCCTGCGGGAAGCCCCAAACCCCCGTTCCTGAGGGTTCCGGGCGGATGCGAAGACGTTAGTGTCGACGATCGCGTCGAGTCCACGCACGGCGCAGCTTCCGCTGCAGTACAACCCCGGTTTCCTTGGCCGGGCCCAGTCGGTCCAGGATCTCGGTCAGACGTTGCGGTTCGGCCTTCCGCACGAGGGCCCGGTCTCCTGCTTCCAAATCGAAGACCAGCTTGTCACCCGCCCGGATGTGAAGAGCGTCCCGAATGTCTTTGGGGACCGTCACCTGACCCTTCGTGCTGACCGTCCCAATCTCCGCAGGCATCGCGAACCATTCCTTACGCTTGTGTAAGGAATTCCCTACTATCTCGGCTTACGCGGACCGTCGAACGACGCTCCGGCCCGCCGGTCAGACAGTGCCGATTTAGTCGGGGGGCGGAGGTAGGTACCTCAACGTGCGCGCCATGCCCCTTGCACCTGCTCCGGCGGTTCACTTGGCCAATTCTACGAGATCGTGAGCGAGCTGTTCCGGTTGGGTGATCATGGGCCAATGGCCCGTCTCAATCAGTTTGTGGGGACCGTCCAACTTGCCCCATTTTCCGGCGACGATCTCGTCGACCGGATCTCCGCTGAGTGTACAGAAGACGTAGGCCTCCTTCACTCGGTCGTAGTTCGCGGACAGCGTGATGGGGTCCTTACCAAGTCGGATGGGCCAGGGCGTCGCCTTCGCCATCATCCACCGGCGATTCGCACCCTGGACGTCCTTTCCGATGTTGTCAATGATCGCCTCGGTAAGAGGGATTCCGAGTCCGCCCTCGGGAGGTGGGCCGAACTCCCGGGTTGGGTCGAAAGAACCCTGAGGGTCCCTGACCCGTTCCGGCCGGAACGCGTCCAGATAGATGACTTTCGAGACCTTCTCGTGGAGGCGGTCAGCGACCGCCGCTGCGACCTTACCGGCAAAGCTGTGACCAACGATCACCGGCGTGTCGATGTCGTTGTACTGGATGACATTCAGCACGTCTTGGATCGCAGTCTCCATGCCGACGTCCTTGCTGACAAGATGGACACGGTCGCCCATACCGGTCAGGTTCATCGGATAGGCAGAATGGCCCTGCTTTTCGAGGACGGGAGTTACGTTCTTCCAGGCCCAAGCACCCAGCCACGCGCCTGGGATTAGGACAAATTGCGTCATGGTGGCCTCGAACGGGATGGTCCACTTAAGGTGCTATGGGGGAGACCCTGAAACGGTTCGCCGACGGGTTCCCTCGTTGACGTCGACGTGAAGCAGAAGATGTCCGCAGACTAACCGCCGCGCCGCGTGAGCTCGGAGCTTGCGCGTCTTCTTTTCTTAATGAAGCAGGGCGGGCGCGCGAGGTGCAATGCCTCTTGCACCCACCTGCTTCCCCCGCGTGCGATTTGATTGTTGGGCCAGCGGGTCGGCGCCTTCTCCGGCGGCGAACACCTATTGGCCCGCGGGGCGGGGAGTTGGCCGGGGTTCACCGTTCAGTCCCCTCCCCATATGGGAACCTATTAGTTCTACTGAGTTAATTATAATGCCGTGCAGACATCCCCAGACCCACCTACGACCGTCACCCTTCCGGGTTCCGTCCGTAGGCGCCTAAGGGACTACCAGGTCGGGGGTAAGAGCGTCGCCGGGGCCATCGTCGACCTGATGGACGAGGTCCCCCCGGATTACTTCCGAAGGGATCTACAGCGGGCATTAGAGCTCCAGCCGAGGATGAACCTGGTTGAATTTCGAAGACGCCACCGCCTTCCGGGCGGTTGATGTTCCGAGTCACTTTCGCCCCTACGGCTCTACGGAGCTGGGAATCCCTCCCCCGATCGGCCCAACGGAAGTTCAACCAAGCCTTCACAGCCATGACCCGGAATCCGCGCCAGGCCTCAGTCGACCTGGATGTCCATCAGCTCAGGGGCTACCGGAACCTCTGGACCTTGCGCATCCCGCCCTTCCGTGGAATCTACGTCATCGAAGGAACCGAGGTCGTTCTGATTGTGTTTGGGCATCGGGAGCTGGTGTACTCGAGGCTTCACGGGTTGCTCCCCCCGGAAGGTCGCTCCGTCTCGACATCCGGGCTCGCTCGCCGTCGCTGAGGAAGGGGACCGTGGGTGCAAGGTCCGTTGCACCTGATTATCTCTCCGCAACCGGCCGTCAGGGCCTAGGCAGACCAAGGGAATTCCTGACTTGGATCAACGACTGAACCGGACGTTTTAGTTCCTCCTTCGCCCATCGAAGAAACGACTCGGGGGGGACCTCCTCCATGAGGTTTCTCAAGATCTCATCATATGACCTTCCGCCGATCTTGTAGAGCGAGAGGTTGCGGAGGGTTGAACTCCGGATAGTTATAGTGGTCGGGGGATCAGCCAACATCGCAGTCCAATTGGAGATATTGGACTTTAGAATTTCCGTGGTAACGGGGGGTGGACCCCCCTTGACCCGGAAATGAACGTTCGGTTGGGCGGCTCAGACGGAAGTATGGGTGCAACGTCCTTTGCACCCACTCGCCCCGACTACTTTCTGGAGCGCTTCGAACCCGAAGCTTTGCGTCGATGAGACGTAGACGTTCGCTTTCCTACCTTGCACTCAAAGAAGAGTGCACCCGAGACCGGATGATCCCAATAGGCTGGGATGGGGGCGAACCCCAACTCCTGATAGAACTGGATGGCCGCGTACATGGATGGGAGCGTATCGACCCGCACCCGCTCGTATCCAAGCTCGCGCGCGCGGCGGAGAAGCGCGCGGGTCAGACGCGGCCCGAACCCCGGCCCCCGGTGGTCGGCCCGTACATAGATTCGCTTGATCTCCGCGACCTTCGGTTTCAGTTCCCGCAAGGCGCCGCACGCCACCACCGCTTTCTTTGCAAAAGCCAGAATGATCTCCCCACGCGGTGGCCCATAGGATCTGGGCAGCTCCGCGATCTGCGTGTCGATCTGCGCGAGTCCCATCCTCACCCTCGAGTCGGCGGCAGCTGCGGTATCTCGGTGGTTGGCGAGCCACTGTCGGTAATCCTGGAAGAGCCGGCGAACTGTGTCCGCGTCTTTCGACCAGTTCACTCGCCGAAGCGATGTACCGCGGTAGCTCGCTGGACTCAGCCCTTCGGGAACCCCCATCACGCCTCCCATCCTCGACATTGAATGGGGAGGATGAAGATTGGCGGTAAGTGCACGGTTCTTGGCAATCAGGCCAGGATGCCGCCGGAGTTGCACCCTAGGGCAGGCTTCGACATGCTTGGCGACCCCGCAGGTCCCATGGGACTCGTACCCTACAAACGGCCGAGGCGGCGATCATGCGAAGTGCATCTTCTGCAGCAGGCTTTGGAATCTCGGGTCCTGACGGAGTCTAGTGAACACCGGGTCGTACCGCAGAAGGAAGACCGGGAGGTTATGATTCTCGAACGCGGTTTCGAGCCACCGAAAGCTATCGTCGAGGTCGCCCAGTTCGGCGTAGGTCGAGGCGATGCTCACGGGAGTTTGGCCGAAGGCCGGTAGGGCCGCCTCCTGGCGCAGGAGGGCCCGCGCTTTCTCCGGCTCTCCGGACCAAGCATAGAACCGGGCGCGATAAAGAGGTTTAAACCGGGGTTCGACTTGGGCCTGCTCCGCGAGTTCAAGTTCCGCGAGGCCCTGCGCCAAGTCGGAACGGGCCCGAAAGTACTCCGAGCGCATCTGATGAAAGAACGCACCATCCGGTTCGATCTTGTGTACCTTCTCGATCTTAGCGAGCGCTTCGTCGTACTGGCCGGTCCAGATCAGGGCCATCGCGTACAGCCAGAGGTTCTGCGTCCAAAGCGGATCGGCCGCTTCGGCCAGCGAAAACTCGAGGAGTGCCTCGTCGATCCTTCCCTTGCCTCCCAAGAACTGGGCGTAGGTCCAGTGAGTTTCCGCACTGCTGGGGTCCAGGGCCAAGGCGCGCTTGTACTCCCTTTCGGCCGCGCCCGGGTCTCGGTCCCAGGAATGGATGGTCGCCAGAGCGTAGTGACCTTCCCCAAGGTCCGGATCCAGTTCAATGGCCCGAGCCGTCAAAGCCCGTGCGCTCTCCACCCACTCGGTGCGCGAGGCGTCCGAGCACCAAATCCCCAGCTTGCGGACCACAGTCGCCAGTCCCGCGTGGGCGGCGGCGTTCGTGGGGTCGAGGGTGATGGCGAGTTCGAACTGTTTCTTGGCGGCCTCGAGCGAAGCGACCTCGGGGTCATGTTGTAATGACCGTCCCTTGAGGTACGCAAGGTAGGAATCTTGCCGTACCGTAGGCCTCGTCTTGAGGCGGGCTTCCTCGGTGGCTCGAAGTTCGATTTTCAGGGCGTCTGTCACCTGCGTGGCGATCTCAGTTTGCACGGCGAAAACATCGTCCATCTCGCGGTCGAACGATTTGGCCCAGAGGTGCCCTTGGGATCCGGCGTCGATCAACTGGGCGGTGATGCGCAACCGATTTCCGGCTCGGCGAACACTCCCTTCGAGGACCGACGACACTCCCAACTCAGTACCAATCTGCGAGACGGCTTTGGTGGTGGCCTTGTACTGCATCACGGAGGTACGAGCGATCACTCTCAGCTCTCGGAGTTGCGAGAGCACGGTAATCAATTCCTCCGTCAGGCCATCCGCGAAGTACATGTCTGCGGGGTCCGGGCTCATGTTGGTGAACGGTAGAACGGCGAGTCCCTGGGGGCCCCCCTCCGCCGGGGCCTGCTCACGAACCGTCCAAGGCATTACGACCCTGTAGATGTCTATCGGCAGCTCCAATCCCTTCAGGGCTGTCGCGGGGAGCTTCTCCAGTTTCTCTGGGATCTTGTTCCGGACCTGTTCATGGATAGCGCCAGAAATGCAGACCCCCCCTGGCTCGGCGACCGGCTCGATTCGAGAGGCGATGTTCACGGCATCCCCAAAGATGTCGGAACCCTGTTGCTCGACGTCCCCGAGATGGATGCCGATCCGGAGCTTGATGGGGGTGACCCCGGTCCTCCCGTTCCGCTCGTAGAGTCGTCGCTGGATAGCGACCGCGCACTGGGTCGCCTTGAGCGCGCTGTCGAACTCGACCAGGAAACCGTCGCCGGTCGACTTGACCGCCCTGCCTTGATGGGAGGCCAAGATGGGGCTCAGCAGGCCCTCCTGTTCGTTCCTCAGGGCGAGAGAGGCCGCCTCATTGGCCTGGGTGGCGGCGGTATACCCCACCATGTCGGTGAACATGATAGCGGCAAGGCGGCGGACGGAGGCCACGTCGCGAGAGAGGCCTCGATTAGATTAAGGCGTGTTCCGGACGAGTTCCGGGGCGGATTGGGTCACGTCCCGCCCTCCGCGGGAGTGGCTTCCTTGAAGACAAGTCGGTTCCAGGGTGGCGGCGCGTCCCTCGTATCTGAGTTTCCACACAGAGCTGGTGCTTGGTCCGTTGGCCCTGGCGTAAGCCACGATGCTTAGGAGACTGCAACTCTTTGGGTGGTAACTTCCTCAGGGCTCCCTAAAGGAGTCGAGAGAGAAGGCAGTGCCCTTGGGGGGGTCAGGGAGAAATAGGACCCCCGGCCCCGGGGGGCCCGGTGACCGACGCCTATCGCTCATTGTTGTGGTATCTGTTGGTTGGGACCCGAGGCGGTCCCAACCGGGCCCGGATCCTCGACACGCTGGCCGAGAGCCCTCAGAACGCGCACCGGCTCGCTGAGTCGCTCTCCCTGGACTACCGGACCGTCCGTCACCACCTCCTGCTCCTCGAGAACAACGGGTTGGTTACCCGACCAGTGGGCGACGCATACGGCTCGCCGTACGAGCTCTCGCCCCACGTGGCGCTGCACTTCGACGTTGTCGAGGAGGTCCGGCGCGGCCGCGCGATGGGCCGGCGACCGCCTATCACTCTCACCGTCGGTCCGTCGAAGCGAGGGAGCACTTGACGAGCTGGTTCATGGACGCGAGCGTGGTGCTCGGCATCGTAAACATCGGTCTCACGGCCGTCCTCTTCTCACTGTACCGCCACATCTACTCCCAGACCCGCGCCGTGTTCAGCCTCGGGCTGCTCGCCTTCGCCGGCGCGTTCGCGCTGCAGAACGTGCTGGTCGTGTACTCGTACCTCGCCACAATGCCGCTGATACCGGACTCGCTTTCCCCCTTCCTCTTCGGGATCGGAATCTGCGAGGCGACTGGACTAGTCGCCATTTCCTGGACGTCTCTCCACTATTGAGTGCGACCGGACGCCCCCTAGTTGGCGCTCCCGCGGCGAAGCGCGACCGTCTCACCGAAGGGGCGGCCCCAGCCCTAAGCACCCCCGGAGGAACATGAGGGCTGAATTTGGGTGAGATTGTGTCGGAAAATCGGCGAACGCCCAAGTAGGCACTCCCGAATCGCGGGGCACCATGAGAGGTCTCGGAGTAGCCCTATTGGTCGCGGTGGTCGCGCTCGCGGTCGTCGCACTCCCCCTGGCCGGAGCCAGTTCGGCGGGAGCCGACCACGATCCCATCGCGGCGGTCTTCACATCGACGAACAGCGCCACCCACAACCAGATCGTGGCCTTCGAACGGAGCAGCGGGGGCACATTGACTTGGGTGGCAGACTATTCGACCGGCGGCACGGGTACTGGCGCCGCTCTCGCAGATTCGGGAAGTCTCGCCCTTACCCAAGATCACCACTGGCTCCTGGCGGTCGATGCCGGGAGTAACCAGATCTCGGTGTTCCGGGTCGCTGCCCACACCGGCGGGGCGCTGCTGACCCTTACGGACGTCACCGGCTCAGGGGGCATCCTCCCCGTCAGCATCGCCGTCTCCGGGAACATTGTGTACGTGCTGAATGATGGGAACTCGATCAGCGCGGGCAACATCGCCGGATTCACCCTCAGCTCCGGGGGCCAGCTCCATCCGCTCGCCGGCGCGACCCAGCCCCTCAGCTCCAGCTCGGCCACCGGGGCCGCCCAGGTCTCGTTCAACCCAACGGGAGGGCTCCTGATCGTGACGGAGAAGAACACGAACCTTATCGACGTCTATGACGTGAACCGGCACGGGGTAGCGAGCGGCCCAACCTCCTACGCCTCCGCGGGCGTCACCCCGTACGGATTCGCTTTTTCTGGCAACCACTACCTGGTCGTCAGCGAAGCGCACAGCCCGAGCGTCTCGTCGTTCTCCCTGAGCCGTTCGACGGGCCTCCAGGTCGTCAGCAACTCGGTCTCCGACCTTCAGAACGCCCCCTGCTGGGTTGTGGTCACGGCGGGCGGGAACCTGGCCTACATCAGCAACACGGCCAGTGACACCCTGTCGAGCTTCGTGGTCAGCGACGGCGGAAAGCTGACACTGCTACAAGCGGTCGCAGCATCGACTGCCGCCGGACCGGCCGATTCAGCCATCGCCAGCCAGGCCAACTTCCTCTACGTCTACGCAGGGGGGGCCGGGGAGTTACAGGGTTTCCATTTGAACGCCGATGGAACACTCACGTGGACCCAAACGGTTGGGGGTCTACCCGTCGGGGCGGAAGGGCTCGTCGCCACGTGAACCGTCGAATCTAACCCGTTCGACCCCCAGTGCAAGGCTGCGCTGGGGGTCTTTTACGGCAGCGCCAACCCGCTCCAGACCTTGGCGGGACGTTGCGCCACCGCGGTCCGGTGGCGGGAGCCGTTGCGTGCCATCTGCCCTACGAAACGGTAACAGGAGGAATCGGCTCGCCCGACCCCGTGCACGTCGAATCCGTCAACGTCGGAAAGGTGAAGATCCTCCATTGGAAGGGTCGTCAGATCCGGACTGGGTTCCGAAAGGAGCCGATCCACGGCCGTGTCCCTTTGATGGGAGTGAACCTACGGGGGGACGACCAGGCCGACCGGAGCGTCCACGGCGGCCCCCGAAAGGCGGTCTACGTCTACCCCTCCGAACATTACTCCTTCTGACGAGGGGTGCTCGGGGTCCCCACGATTCGTTGGGGGGCTTTCGGCGAGAACCTCACCACCAGTGGCTGGCTGGAATCGACCGCGCACATCGGAGATGTGATGAAGATTGGATCGGCGAAGCTCGAAGTTACCCAGCCACGAAGCCCCTGCTACAAGATGAACGCCGCCTTTGGTCGTCCCGACATGATCGAACGGTTTCATCATTCCGGGCGTTCGGGGTTCTACTTGGCCCCGGTGGCCGAAGGGGAGGTCGGCGAGGGCGATCCGAATGAATTGCTCTCTCACGCGAAGAACGCACCCTCGATCTTCGACGACCTTTCCATGGACCAACCGGCAGATTGAGGGGTCCGACTGGGCCTGCCCCCCGCCAGACGTGCATCTGAGATTGCACCAGGAGACTCCACTCCTAGGTCGGGGCGCGGTCATCCACCGGGGGAAATCCGGTCTGGCAGGATCCTCGAACGAACCCGAGTGGACCCCCACAGTACAAGGAGTTGACCCACGAGGCTGAGAAAGGGAAGCAGCGTCAAAAACGCGCCGACCTGGAACAACGACTCATGGTACCTAACTCCCATTCGCCAGAGACCTACAAGGATGCCGATAACCCCAACGAGAATGAGGACGGTGCCAAGGGCCAGGAGTCCCAGCCCAAAGTACAGGTACGAA
The DNA here is from genome assembly GCA_963773945.1 of uncultured Thermoplasmata archaeon. Classification (GTDB taxonomy): domain Archaea; phylum Thermoplasmatota; class Thermoplasmata; order Lutacidiplasmatales; family UBA184; genus JAKIWV01. The sequence goes on from CAVZDD010000005.1 coordinate 484,855, forward strand.
GGCAAAGAGGGCGAGATCCAGCGCAGCTAACCCGACCAACACCAGGACAATGCCGATGATCGCCAACCAGGCGAAGCTCGGAGACCACCTGAACCGTTCATCGAGCGTGCGGAGGGCCGCAAACCCGTCATGGTAGAACCAGAACGCCACGAACGAGAAGGTGAGGCCGACGAGGAAAGTGAAGGGAACGAAGAGCGAGGTGCTCACGATGCCGGACGAATACGTCCCGGGGGATGGAATTGATAATCGCAGGTACCCCGTCGAGGAGAACAAAATCGGCGCAGCGACGCTCAGTGCGGACCCCAGGAGGAAGAGAAATGCGCCGGTTCGGACTTGAGAAAGCCCTGCAGGGTGCCCTTCGAGCTCCTCCGCTTCGGGAGACACCCAGGCTGAGACTGATGCATTCGGAGTCTTCCCGTCGAGGGAATCCTCAGCAACAGCCGGTGTTTCCATGGACCTGGTCAGTGCCCAAAGCGATTTAGAAATACCGCGAATTTGGGGTGCCTCCGGTTTTCGCCTCCATTCCCGCTGGCGGCGGAAAGCCGACGACCGGGAAGTGGGTGCAAGGTGATTGCACTGACGGTTGGCCCACGGTTCTTCGCAGCCCAGTTCCGAGACCTGTTAGGTCCCAGGTTTCAGTACCAAGAGCGTAGACGTGGAGTGTGCGAATAGCCGTTCGCTCTTGTCCACGAGGCGGGCTTCCACCGCCGCGACCCGTGAACCTGAGTGTAGGATACGGCCAACGGCCCGCAGGGTCCCCGATTTCGCAGTGACCGGTCGGTGGAAGCTCACCTTGAGCTCGAGGGTGGTGTAGCCCACCCTGGGCGGAAGGGTCGTGTGGAACGAACACCCCATCGCCGTATCGAGCATTACCGTCACGATCCCCCCGTGGACGTTGCCCAGGGGGCTGTACATGAATTCGGCGGGCTCGAACTCAAAGCAGACCGAACCAGGCTCCACGGAGACAATCCGCACCCCCAGAAGTTCCATGAAGGGCGGCGGAGGAAGCTGCCCTGTCAAGAAGGTCCGCATAAAGTCTAGTCCGTTCATCTTCGAAATCGGATCCGCGAACTGGGCGGGATCCGCCCAGCGGAAGGTACGGGTGCGAGGCTCCACGGCGTCGGTCACGAGAGGACTTTGGATTCCGCACGAGCAGTTTAGATTTGCCGAGGCCACTCATTGGCCCGCCGCGGAGTGGGGCGCAGGGTTCGTTGGACCTTTCGAAACAGATCCGTACGCTACAGTCTTTCAGCGACGCGAGCGGGAATGCCGCTTCGGTCTCCGATTGACTCGGCGGTGCATCCACGGGACGTAAGAGATTCCGATGATGACTCCATCCCCCGTTTGCAACCGGGCAACCCTTTGGCTCCACGGATCCGTCCGAGGGGGATGCAGTAAGGTGTATCCCTTGGACCGGAGTTCGGCGGCCGCCTTAGTAACGCTCCCGGGACTGCCCACTTCGTATTCCACAAACATCTGAGGGACGGGGCGGCCCGCTGGCCAGCTTTCCTTGCCAAAGCAGACCCGTGCTGCCTCTGTGAGGGGCCACACTCCGAAGTACCTGCTACCCTTGAGATTCTGGCTGAACAGAAAGTCACCCCCTTCCGCACGTTCCAGGGGCAAACCGAGCCCATCCACGAAGAATCTTTGGCCCTCAGATCGATGACGAGTAATCACGCCGATACTGCCGATGAAGAGTATCTTCATGGGTCGCTCTCCCGGGCGAGGAGCCGGACGTACTTAGAATCCATCCGGAAACCAGTGGAGATATCCGACCCACCGCCTTCTTGGGGCGATTCCGGCGGCCTCCTTTGCTCGCCAAAAGGTAGGCCGAAACAGGTGAGCCTATCGTCAGCAGAGCGCGACGGACTGCGCGGGGGAGGTATCCAGCTCCGCGACAACGGCCGGTTTGGCAATCGACTGCGGGGGTCTTGTACCGGCGCGTCTTCCCGTAGTTGGTATGCCGTCAGCCATACGGGTCGACAGGACCCTCTTCGTGGTCGGAATGCTCCTACTGATTCTTGCACTCGCTTTTGCCTACTGGCTCGAACCTCTAGCCCTCGCGATCGCCCCGGGGGTGCCTATCGACTGGGGGGTCCTGCTCCTGTTCCTGGGCGCCCTAATCCTCGGTTTCTCGTGCGTGATGCCGCACTTCGGGATGGGGAATCTCCCCGATTCCCTGCACCCAATTTCAGTGAAATGACGCGTCCCTCGGATCCCAAGGTAGGGATGACCTGGTCGGCGGTCCGGTTGGTCTGACCCACTTCTGGCGGACGCCTGAATCAGCAGGCCCGAGGTGCAACGCCCCTCGCACGCTCTGCCACCGGAGGTGGGCTCTTTCCCGCAAGCCCTAATCAGTGCGGAGGCGCCGAAGGCGATGGGGCCGGTTGCCCCCCTGCCGTCGCCTGCTTGGGGAAGTATCGATAGACGAGGTAAGCGAGAATAGCGACGTAGAGAATGACCCCTCCAGCGATCGCGAGCGCGACGTTTTCCCACACGCGGGAAGTCCCGACGTCTTGGATGTATCCAAGCAGTCCGGACAGGACGACGGTAAAGACGACTCCCAGACCAATCTGAAACGCGCTGGGACGACGCCGATAAAACACAGCAGAGATGAGTCCTGGTAGAATCATTCGTACCCGCATTCGCTGCCGACTACTAAACGGGATTGGGCCAATCGCGGAACGATGCCAGCGCCCGGCCGAGTTCGACTGATAGCCACGAAGATCCGTGGGTGCAACGCAGATTACACCCACGGTTGGCGCGCGGTCCATTGCACACAGTCGACCAGATTCTGGTCAGGTAGCTAAAATTGTGGTCGTATCCTGTACCTGCGTTGGTCCGTGGCAAGAATCCAACTCTGGGTGAGGCCCGCCAGCAAGGCGGACTCCCTCACATGGGACGCGTGGCGGGCGCGTTGGGTGGTCTCCTGTCGGGCCCTACCAGCGGAAGGAAAAGCGAACCAAGCGGTGGCGCGCTTAGTCGCGAACTGGCTCGAAGTACCCCGTCGTCAGTTTACTGGGTGAAGTCGGGATCGTCGCGCGCGAAAGTACTTTCGGTCGAAGGAATTGATGACGCTGAAGCCGAGCGGATGCTCCGCTCACATGCGGCTTAGGCAGAAGTGACTAGGAAGCTTGCTGAAAGGGAGCCGTAACCGGGTCGAGCCTCGTCAAGTAAGGTTCATTTCTACAGTAGCAGCACGCGGAGTCTCAGACGGCTCCAGAGCTTCGCAGCCTGGGGTGCAAGGGAGATTGCACCTACCGTTTACCCGAATGAGTGACGATGTACCTCCGACTAAGGAGTGAGCGCGAAGGTCTCTAGCGTGTGAGCTATCGGCGGACCTGGTGAGCGGGCCTGGGTACCCGTTGGGGATAGGCCCTCGGGCGTTTCACTATGCGGGTGAAAACCAGCGTCTGCCCCTCGACTCGGTAAAAAACGCGGTATTTACCGAGATGGAACCTCCACTCCCCCGGGTGCCGAGCTCCCTGGCGTACGCGGAGCCACGGAAAGGAGCTGAACGGGTTCCGAAGAAGGTAGGTAAGTTTTTCCCGAAACAGCCGTTGGAGCGGACGCGGAAGAGCGAGAAACTCCCGCTCCGCGGATTCTAGGAACTCGTAGTCGTACGAGGTCCCACCAGCCCAGCTTTGCGTAAGACGCGATGTCCTGGAACCCGTTTCTCCGTCCGCCAACGTTTCTCGATCTCATGGTAGAACTCATCGTCGAAGAACGTCTCCTCGAGGAGGTTTTGGAGGAGATCGTCGAAACTCTCACCGGTGGCCTTGACCGACTCCAGAAGTCGGCGGGTCTTCTCGGTGACCGTGATTGTTGTCGAACGGCTCAAGGCTGAGGACACGGGGTTCAATTGGACCTAATTGGTATAAATCTTGCGGCGCCGGTGGACGACGTCGTCGCAGATGACCACCGCCACCGGTACTCAGGCAGTGGGGGGAATGCGGTTACAACGTGGACTGAGCTTGCTTACTTCGTTCAGAAGAAGGAACAGATGTTAATCTTGTCAAGAGTATGCGCCTCTATGGCTGGAGGAGCTCAACCGGTTTCCAGCTCGGTTGATGTCAATCTCTCTACCGCTCAATTTGTACAATCCCTTCTCGAGGAGGAGGGGATCCCGGTCAGTCGAAATTGGTTGTTGCCTCGTCTCAAGGAATCGGGCCATTCCACCTCTCGACCCCGGTTGAACCGAGTCCTGAACTACTACCTGAAGCTCGGGCTGGTAGTCGAGGGCTCTAAAGGGGTCCAGTGGACTCATAACCTAAGTCCACGACTTCTTCACGCCATTGCCACCGGTAGGCGACTCTGAGGGCGGCTCGAGCCCTCCCGACCGCCCTCGGTCCCGGTCTACCAGCGGGTGCAATAGAGATTGCAGCCCGGAGCGGCTAGCCGGTAGAACACGCTGGACGACCAGGTCCGATTCGTCGTATGTATGCCGAGAGCGAGCCGGAGTCGATCAGAAGCTGTTCGCCGTTTCGCCACCGTCCACATCCCAAGTGGAACCCACAACGAAGCTGGCCTTGTCCGACGCCAAGAATGCCACCACGTTAGCCACTTCCTCGGCCCGACCGAATCTACCTATAGGGATGACATCGGAATGCCTCTTGAGGAAGCTCGACATCTTTTCGGACGAACCGTCCGTAAATTCGCGAGCTGCCCTGTGCCAGAGTGGTGTTTCGATCCGACCGGCGCAGACGCAATTGACACGGATACGGTCGGAAATGAGGGCGAGCGACATCGACTTGGAAAATGATGCCAGAGCCGCTTTGGAGGCGACGTAGTCTGCGAGGTGGGCCCTTCCGCGGTGACCCCAAATGGAAGAGACATTCACGATCGACCCGCCGGCGGCCTTCCGCATGAGTGGAACGACCTCGCGAGTAAAGCCCACCGCGCTCATGAAATTGGTATCAAGGGAGAACTTCCAGTCTTCATCGCTCAAGTCGAAAGACTTCAATGCAATACCCCCACGCGAAATATCTCCCGCGTTGTTTACCAGAATGTCGATCCGGCCCAACCGACGCTTGACCTCCTTTACCGCCCGTGAGATATCCTGAGTCCGAGTCACATCGGCCTTGATCGGTACAATCTTGACCTTGGCCGGTTCGAGAGCAGCACGAACCTCCTCTAGCGCGGAGCGGTCTCGCCCCACAATCCCCAAATGAACTCCTTCTGCCGCTAACCGAAGTGCAATAGCACGTCCGATGCCACGACTGGCCCCTGTAATCAGGGCTCCCTTCCCCTTTAGATCCAGATCCATGAGAGCAACCCCAAGGGTCACGCCCTCCTGCTCAATCAACCTATGCCGGTCCCGCGGGCGCTATCTGTCGGCCTTCCGTGCCGGGGTGGCCACTCATGCACCATCTACGAAACTGGGTGCAACGGGCATTGCACCCCTCGCCTTGGCGCGGGGACAAGATAAGAAGAATCTTTGATTGGCGGCTTCTCTGAGTCGCTCGGCAGCCGAGGAGGGTCAGATGAGTTGGGATTCATTTTTTACGGCGGAAGTCGGGGCGACCGCTGCCCTCACGGGTCTCCTCTTTGTGGGAATCACGATCAATCTGCAGCGAATCACCGCTCTTCCGACGGCGACGATTCGCGCCTTCCAGACCCTGTTGATATTGATTGATGCTTTCATCATTGAGTCCCTCTTCCTCGTCCCCGGCCAATCGGGCAAGGTTCAGGGAATTGAGGTCCTCGCCGTTGGGATCGCACTGTGGGTAGTCCTCAATGCCTTTGAGAGGTCCATCTGGCACCTAGAGCCCGATTCCTTTCGGGCCTCCCTGTGGGCTCCGACAACCGAAATTCAGATTCCGTCCGTGTTCGCCATCGTCGGCGGAGTCGCCCTCTTGATCGGGAGCCCCTCGGCTCTATACTGGTTCGTTCCCATGACCTTGGCCAGCTTCCTGATTGCCATTTTCCAAGCCTGGGTGCTCACCGTCGAGATCCTCAAGTTGCCGAATCAGTCCGCGGTTCCTAGATAGTCGGCAGTCCGAGCCGGAGCAATGCGAGGGGGCCACCGGCATGCCGGCCGCTGCCCTGGGCGACGCTAAACCCCCGGGGCGAGGTATTTCAGAAAGTCGCGATGTTCGCGGCCGATCCGTAACGAGTGAAACTGTGCTCTCGGAATGAACCGGAGCTCGGACCATCCGGGATTCACCCGAGGGGCCCGGGTCGATCGCACTCCATAGACAAACCCGATGGCCCAGTGGTAGACCTGGCGACGCCTTCGGCCGACCCCCTTCCACTGGCCGGTCGGCATCCGACACGAATCGATGCCCAAAAGACGAGGATGTGGGTTGTAGAGTCCGGCCCAGGTTCGAGCGATCCGCTTCGCCCCGTCTACCGGGTCCTCTCCGACCAGCAAGTGAGTTGCCGGCAGAGTCCATGCTCCGTCGCGTGCGAGATCGCGGATCCGCCATACCCCGACGCCGCCCCTTTCGGGCCAGTTGCGATGCGGGCGGGGTTGCCCGAAGAGCACGTCCCCCCGGCGATTCTGAACTAGGACGAACGCGGAAAGACATAGTCCCCCTGGTGGTACGTGGATTAGCCATTTCCGGTTCGTCGGACCAATACGTGCCCACCGGGTACTGGCTGGCTCCATTCCGCCTCCCGAAAGGTCCGCTGGGTATTGAGGGCTACCCCGGGGAGGTAGATCCGACCAGCGGGTGCAACGGTTGGTTGCACCCATACGTTCGGGGTCAACTGGACGACCCGGAAGCGAACTAGGTTGCTCAAGTAGGGGAAATCCATCTGGGGCTGATGCCCGACTCACTGGATCTTCCCCCCCGCGCCTTCCTTGTGTTGCCCGGTGAAGGCCAGGCTTTACCAAGTCCTCCCGGACTTTCCACGATCATCAAGGCACGCGCGGAAACCACGGGCGGTTCAATTACCGTGCTCGACCACACGATTCCGCCCAAGTCAGGACCCCCCCTCCACATCCATGTCCGGGAGGACGAGATGTGGTACATCCTGGAGGGTGAACTCCGATTCAAGGCCGGCCAACAGATCTTCCGGGCGCCGGTGGGTTCTTTCGTATTTGTCTCCCGTGGTACGCCGCACTGTCTTCAGAACGCCGGCAGGACCCCCGCCCGATACCTGGAGATGTTCGCGCCGGCGGGAATGGAAAGGTTTTTCGAGGAACTTGATCGCCACTCTTCTCGCGAATTAACTCCGGAGGTCTATCATTCAATTGCGGAACGGGCATTCATGAAGGTGGTCGGGCCACCGCTCTCAGAGTCCGACCCAATCTGACCGAGCCCTGTTTCCGACTTTAGTGGGAAGTAGGGCCGGGACTCTCAGTCCTCAGAGCACATCCGTTCCTGCGACGATGTGCCTAGGGGAGTGATGGTCGGAGCGAGGTGCTAAGGAAATTGCAACCTATTCCCCTGCCACCGACGGCGGATGAGTCGGCAAGGGGTTTCGTCTTCTAGCGTTGCGACCCATGCATCCTGGCGGTAGGTATTGCACGACGACGAAGCTCAGGGACGAGATCATCCGCCAAGTCCCTACGGGCCACCCGGGTCACGTAATCCCAATCGATTCCGTCGGTATACTCAGCGGCCAGGGCAGCAGCTTGGTCGAAGAACTGGGATCCACTTCTTGGCCAAACCTTGGTCTCGATCAATCGCTTGGCAATCAGGTCTTCAACCGCGGCGAGTTTGACTTGGCCGTAGGGTGTGGAAACTTCCCGCAAACGATCTTCATCGCCGGCGTAGTGCATTCCAACCGGATCAACCCACAGATTAAGTTCGGGCCGGTACCAGACCCGTCCCTTCCGCCGGAAGCCCCACTTTTCCAACGTTCCAACAAGGGCCCTGCGATTCCCGACCACGTCCACATCGTCCGATACATACTCGCCGCTCGTGTAGATCTCGATAGCCGAGCCGCCCACGATTACGACTCGGGTCTTTGCGGCAGTCGCCAATAAAGCGCCAAGCCAGAGATTCCGTTCTGGGCGATCCTTGGCTCTCGCAAGGATTGCTGCTAACTCGCTCGCATTCATCGAGAAGTTCGATTTGTTCGGATGGAAGTCCGGGCCCCAGCCTTCGCGAGAGCCGCATCCTTCTGGTTTCGCCGTCGAATCTCATTGACCGAGGGAGTACGGCCGGCTTTGAACTTGGACAAATCCAAGGGGTCCCGCGCGCTCCTCTGCATGGCCAACGCGGCACGCCGTTCTCGCTCTCGCGCGCTGCCAGTGAGATCTTGGCTCCAGACGATTCTCAGGCGGCGGCGCATAAGGGCCTTCAAGTCGGGATCGACAACTACCCAACCGTCCCGATTCTCTGGAGTGGAGGCCCTTTGGACCTCGTTGAACTGAAGGAGCCGTTTCAGTTCCCGGTAGACGTTTGGTGGTTTAATTCCCACAATCGTGGCAACGCGGTACGCCGTAAGGGGGGCGGATGCGTTGGCTAAGGCGGCCAACGTCCGTACCCGGTCCTCCGACCCGAAGAGAGCCGCAAGTCCGGGATCTACTACAAGCGTCATGACAAAGTATTAGTCATAATGACTAATAAAGACAACGGGTGTGTCGTTTCCGGAGTGTGATCTGAATGTTTGGGGTGTGTCGGGCACTCCCCCGAGAAATACGCAAATGAAAGCTCGGATCCATCGAATCATCAGAACTAGTGGGGTGACGGCGATAGCGCGGTGGCCTCAAAGTTCACCATCGTGCAATAAGCCCGATTACCCAGTTAGACCAGCCCAATTCTTGGGAGGGCCGCCTTAGCCGGAGGACGTTGGTCCTCAAGTGTAGGTTATCTGCCAAGCCGAGGAATCCGTCACACCTCTAGCCAGAACTCCTTCGCGGCGGTTGCAATGGAGATTGCGTCTTCCAAAATTCCCGTTTGATAGGAACGAAAGCCCTCTCGCGACCCTTCGCCTAGAAAGGTCAACCACTTAGTGTTTCACAGCCTCCCGCGCCGGCTTAACTACCGTCAAAGTCAATCTGAGACCCTCATGGGCGCTTCTCACGGTTCGCAGCGGGAAAGCGAAATCGACTATCAAGGTCCTGTTTATCGCGGGCTTCGGCCCGATCGTCAAAGATCCTGCATCGGCCCGCAAGTTCTACGCCGACACACTCAAAATCTCATTCGAAGCAGCACCTGGGGGGTATCTGCATACAGGACGACTGGACGGAGCGAAGCACTTCGCCCTCTGGCCGCTAGCGCAGGCCTCCGAGTCGTGCTTTGGCACTGGTATATGGCCCTCTGAGGTGCCCGTTCCTCAAGCGTGGATTGAGTTCGACGTGGAAGACGTTCAGAAGTCCACGGACGAATTGAAGGAGCAAGGTTACCGACTTCTCGTGGCAGCACGCAAGGAACCTTGGGGTCAGACTGTGAGCCGATTTCTCGGCCCTGAAGGTCTGCTGGTCGGAATCACCCACACCCCCTGGATGCGTGAAACGGAACGCTGAGACAATAGCGGGCGCGGATCCACTTCGTCAGAGGGCCCCGAGCAACTTCGACTAGGGGCCTGTGAGGGTGCAAGGCGGATTGCAGCTAAGTCCCTGTTCAAAGGAGCGGATCGGCGGGAGTTCTGTCCGTCCGAGCCTGGGGATCCGTGGCGCCCTAAGGCGAGCTGGCTCGGGCGGGACCGCCTTCGTCCAAGGTGCCCGTCAACCACTCGCGACAGTGGCTGATCTTGCGGTAACCCATCCGGAGGTACACTGGATATCCTGCCTCGCTGGCTTGGAGGTAGCTCGTACGACAGCCGTCCCGGCGAGCATCTACGGCCGCCTGCCACGTTACGGCGGCCCCATATCCCCGACCGCGATACTCGGGCAAGGTTCCAACGAAGAAAATCCCCCCGATTCCGTGATGAGAAACCCCGACACTAGTCGAAACCGGCACCTTCTCAACAAATCCGACGTATCCCCGTACCGCGGTGGAATCAATGAAGGGTAGGAGTCGGTCTGGATCCGGGGTTGCCCCGCCGCCAAAGGCGGTGTTCCCCACGCGAATCATCGTCCGCCAAAGTTCCGCGTCCTTCACCCGTCGAACTCTGAAGCCGTCTGGCAAGGGCGGTGCGCGGACGGGAATGGGGTCGAGCGCCATCCCCGGCATCAATCGACCGGAATGAAGACCCGCCGAGATAGCGGGCCCCTCCACTTTGGAAATCGTCGCGTCGAAGGCGACCAGTCGCCAGTCGGACACATTCGCCGAGGCCATGAAAGACTTCGAGGCCTCGATGACCTGGGCCAGGTCTGCCCTCGGACTTGTGATGAAGACCGGATTGAACTCCGGGCCGTGAAGTCCGGAGGCAATCCGGACAACCCCTGCCTCCTCCTGGATACGACCCCCCGGCCGGGAGCGCGCAACGTTTCGAAGCGCCTCGATGATGTTGACATGGCAACGTCGCACCAGGTCGGGTGAAACACTCGATGTCTCGCCCTGGGTCCAAGAGGGAGGATCGTCCACTGACCATGTCTGATGAACTACTCCGATTTTACGATTCGGCTAGCCAACGGGAGGTCTATTTCCATTCAAGCGCGACGGACCCGCGGAGACTGAAGTGCGAAAAGGGTGCATGGGGGTTTGCACCGCCCCATCTCCGGTGAATAGATTGTGGGAAGAATAATCGGGTGGAAACTCATCCGCCCCCTCAGTCGGGGCAGGGGAGGAGCGTGAGTTCTGGCGCAATTCGGGAGCCGACCGGCGGAGCGGCGGTGGACGCCATTTTGGCCGCGGACGCGAACTGGCTGAACGCGTATGCGGCGAAGGACCTCGATAAATCACTGGCTTGTTGCGACGAGCAGGGCTCAATGCTGGCGCCGCATTCACCCATTGCGACCGGGAAGGAGGCCCTTTCGAAACTGATCGCGAGTGCGTTCGCAATCCCGGATTTCAGGCCGGCATGGCGTCCTGTACAGGCCGGAGTCGCCCGTTCCGGCGAACTCGGCTACACAAGCGGTTTCTACGACCTGAGTTTCAAGGACGCGTCGGGGAATACGGTCATCGACAAGGGCAAGTACCTGACGGTTTGGAAAAAACAGTCAGACGGCGCCTGGAAGGTGTTCCTCGATATGTTCAATTCTGACTTGCCCCGAACGTAGGGACGTCCGGTTAGAAAGCCCGTTCCTCCCGAAGTGAAGTGATGATTGCACCCACCGTTCAGTGGTGACGCAATGGTTAATAGGCCGTTAAATATCATAATTTAACATGCCGGAGACCACCGTGGTAGGTCGGATCACACGGGTCGGCAACAGCCTAGCGGTGTTCATTCCGGCCGAGACGGTCCGCCGAGTCGGTCTGGCCGCCGGCGACCGGGTCGAAGCCACGCTCAACAGTTCGAACTCCGATCCCTTCGGGTTGTTGTCAGATGTTGCCCCGGGACCATTCCATCGACGCGACGAGGCGGGTCGGCGTGATCGGATCTGACATTCTCCTCGACACCTGGGCCTGGTGGGAATTACTCCGAGGCTCCCGGAACGGTGCAGTGATTCGACGGCGGTTTCTCCGCCCCTCCGGCGTGCGTCTCCACACTTCTACCATCACAGTGGGCGAAATCTCTGCCAAGCTGGCCTCGATGGGGGAAGCACGTCGCATTGACGGCGTGATCGCCGCCATCCGACGAGCCGGCCGCTCCACGACGTGACCACGGACCTCGCCCGAACGGCGGGCATTCTTCGTGTCGAACTCCGGAAGTCTGATGCCCAGGCGAGCTTGGCCGATGGAATCGTCCTGGCGACCGCGCGGTCCCTGGGGGCTCGGTTGATCAGTGCCGACGCTGCGTTCCGGGGTCAGTCCGACGTGGTTGGAAAGCTCTGAGGGGGTGCTGTGAACTCCCTGGCCGGACCCGGTCTGCCACCCCTCTAACCGAATCGGAATTGAGGGACGCCCGGAAGGTGCAATGCCGATTGCAGCTGCGATACAACGGTGGGGGATGGGTTCAAATTCGATCCTCATGGTTCTCGCCGGCAGTCGAGCTTATGTATTATAATAAGTACATATGTATCTTATAGGATACAATGAGGCTCAAGAGCGGACTCGATCCTGTCCTGGGCAGTCAGGCCAAGATTCGCCTGCTACGGACCCTCGTGGCTTTCCCAGAACGTGCCTGGACCGGTCGGGAGCTTGCCGCGGCCGCTCGAGTCTCGACGGCCCAAGCGGCGCGGGATTTAACCGGACTGCTGGACGTGGGAGTCGTCTCGCGGGATGTACGGGGGAAGTCGTACGAGTGGCGACTGAACAACGGACACGTGCTCACGCCGGAGTTGACCCGACTGTTCGAGTTCGAGGCGCATCTTTCAGGTGCCCTCACCCAAGATCTGCATCGGCTGCTCGCGCACATTCCGGCCCGACGCGCGCTCCTGTTCGGGTCGGTGGCCCGCGGGGAGGAGCACGATAGTAGCGATGTGGACCTCTTCATCGAGGTGAAGTCGGTCCATGACAAATCGGTGACGTTATCGGCCCTTTCTAAAGCCCGAGGCCAGATTTGGGACCGGTACGGGAATCCGCTGTCGGCGTTGGTCTACACCACGGCAGAGGCCCGGAATCCGACGAATCCCCCGCTGCTCGAGGCCATCGAACGAGAGGGCATTGATGTGATGGGGCAGTCCGGCGACTGAAATGGCCAGATTCGAGGTGCTTCCCAAGAGCCGAGCCCTGCTGTACCTGACGCGGGCGCAGGAGTTCGCCGAGCAGATGGACCGCGCCGCGTCGGCCGGCGCATGGAACTCGGTTGGGCTCCTCGGAGTCCACTGCGTGATCTCTGCGTGCGATAGCCTGACCGTCGCGGTCTCCGGCCAACGGTGGAGCGGGCAGGATCACGCCGGCGTCTACGGAGTGATTCGTTCGCTCAAACTCCCAGGCGCGGAGACGGCCCTTCGTCAGATCGCCGAGGTTCTGGAGAGCAAGAACCGAGTCGAGTACGAAGCCCGGGCTTACACGGAGCGAGAAGCCGAAGAACTCCGGAGGAGCGCGCGGCGAGTCCTGTCGTGGGTTGTAAGGCACCACTCCAAATGAGTTCCCCCGAGGGTCCGTAGTCCCCTGAATCCGATACCGGGCGGGCGCAGGGGGATCGGTCCCCCTGGCCTTCCTGTCTACGAGGCGCAATGACGATTGCACAGAGTTCGGCTCGTCATTGATCAGGCCCGTTTATCGCACCGCCGGAGTCTCCACGGGCCTGCCGCGCTGGGGGCTCAATTTCGGATAACAGGCTGGGTTGCCGACGGGGCTGCTCGTGGGGGATTCTTCCTCCTATCGGCTCCGGCGACAAGCTCGATTCCAAGAATAATCAGACCAATGAGAAGGACCCACTGCCCCCACTGGATGGTGATGAAAGTGCCGCCGCCGAGTCTGCTAACGTCGCAGGAACCGGACACGGAGCCGCCGCCACCACTCAGCACGAAAATCGTGCAATAGCCCAGCATCAGCCAACCGACGACTGCGAGTGCGAGCCCGAGAAAGACCAGCCTCAGGTCAAGCCAGATTGCCTGCAACGGGGGAGCCGTGCGGGACATCCAACCACGATGGAGGTTTCGGGCATAATCGTACCGTCTCTCCCCCGTTAACGCCGGGCAGACCTGATTCGCCCCAAATCGACGCTTTTCCCAACATGAGACGGTGGTAGCGACTCGCCAGGTTGGGTGCCAGTCACATTAACGTCAGCCGTGTGGCTGCGATGGTAATTGCGCCTCTTCAAACCTGACCGGCTGCAAGGACGTGCCCAATCGGGGCCCCTCCAACCTTCGATTCTTGAATGGCTCTTCTCACGTCAGGCAGGTACGTAGAGTCAAAAGTCGGATGTGACCACCCAAGTGAGTGCAAACCTCGACTTCGTATCCGTCATGTCTAACTCTCTCCTCGTCGTGGGAGATTCTTGGGAGGGGAAGCAATGCAGACGCGCAAACTCGGAAAGATCGGACTAGAAGTCTCCGCCCTGGGACTAGGTTGCATGGGAATGACCTCCTCCTATGGCCCACCCCCGGACCGGCAGCAGATGATCTCCTTGATCCGGGCGGCGGTTGAGCGTGGCGTCACCTTCTTCGACACAGCCGAGGCGTACGGACCGTACCGGAATGAGGAACTGGTCGGCGAAGCCTTGGCTCCCGTCCGCGATCGCGTAGTGATCGCCACAAAGTTCGGTTTCAAATTCGGTCCCCATGGGGAGCAGGTGGGCCTCGACAGTCGACCGGAGCACGTCAGGGAGGTCGCAGAAGCGTCACTCCAACGACTCAACATCGACACGATCGACCTGTTCTATCAACACCGGGTCGACCCAAACGTGCCTATCGAGCAGGTAGCGATGGCGGTGAAGGAACTCATTCAGGAAGGCAAGGTGAAGCACTTTGGCCTTTCCGAAGCCGGAGTACGAACGATTCGCCGGGCCCACGCGGTCCAGCCGGTGACGGCGGTCCAAAACGAATATTCGATTTGGTGGCGGCGACCGGAAGAGGAATTGATCCCGGCCCTCGAGGAACTCGGGATTGGTCTCGTCCCATTCAGCCCGCTTGGCCGGGGCTTTCTGACGGGAAAGATCGACGAGAACGTCACGTTCGAAGCTTCCGATTTCCGGAACAAGCTTCCACGGTTTGCGCCCGAGGCTCGGAAAGCCAATCGAGCGGTCGTCGATCTACTCAATGAGATCGCCGCTCAAAAGCAGGCGACCGCCGCGCAGATCGCTCTCGCCTGGCTGCACGCCCAGAAGCCTTGGATCGTTCCGATCCCGGGCACCACGAAACTGACCCGGCTGGAGGAAAACATCGATGCGACTTCGGTGCGACTCTCGCCCGCAGAGCTTCGTGAGATCGACGTTTCCGCCTCTCAGATCACCGTGCAAGGGGCGCGCTACCCCGACGAGCTTGAGAAGACGGTAGGTCTTTAACGGAAGGGAGTTCGGGCGTTCCGCGGCCCTGACGGAGCGAGGCTTGCGGGGACCGGCTTCGAAAGCGTTGCGAGACCGTCTCGTTGTCCCTCAGCGACCGTCCGGATCGAAGTAGCAACGCGGATTACGACCTGCAAGGGTGGGTGCAATTCACATTGCAGCTTCAACCACGAAATTCGGTCGAGGGCCGGCGGCGCCGGCGGGAAATCCGGGATTCCTCGATCATCTGAAGAAGCCAACTATCGGCGACTGGCAGGCGACGGTGCCGCCAGGCTTCGGGCAAATCGTTCGAGTCCCTCCCGCATCTCATCCCGGTCCAGGCCAATGTAGCCTGCGGTTTGGTCTAGTGAGCTGTGTCCATAGAGATTCTTCAGCTGAACGAGGCTCATGCCCGCTCGATGGGAGAGGCGACCAAACGTTCGGCGAAGATCATGATGCGAGACTTTGCTCAACTTCATGTCGAATCCCGAACGAAGCGCCAGTCGGCGCAATATGGCATCCACCCCAGACCGTGACAGGGGCAGCACGAGGTCGGGACTTCCATTGGCTTTGAGCCAGTTCACGAGCGCTGCCCGTGTCGCGGGGTGCATTGGAATCGTTCGCCATTTCCCACCAGACCGTCCCTTTCCAAGAATCCGGAGCGCCCCTTCATCGAAGAGCACATCCTTTGAACGAAGTCGAAGAACCTCAATACGCCTAAGCCCGGTAAGCCCCTCTAAGCAGACCAGGACCTTCTCGGGTCCCCGAGCCTGCTGGAGCAACCACAAGAGCTGGTCCTTAGAAATCCAGCGACGGTGGCTGGATTCTCCCGTCGGGAGAGCCCATAGGGATTTTTGGTCAGCGCAGGGATTGCGAGTCCAACGAAGAGACTGCCGGAGAGCCGATAGATGGACACCCCAGGTCGCACGCTCCCACGGAAGACCGCGCCGCAGCGCTCGAATGTGGTCCGGATGCAGATCGCTCGGTCCGGGAACTAAGACCCCGGGGGTGACCCGCTGGAGAAGAGTTGGAACCCGCCGCAGCTCCCACCGCATCCGACCCAGCCAGGCCTCGCCAACGCGGCCTTCGTCCCGCTTCCAAGTGATAAACTGCTCTACGGTCGTACTCCAACTTTGCCGGCCGGATCTGGTCCCCGGCTGGGTTCGCCCCCCAGTCCGTGCGCCGCGAACGACTCGCCGGTCGTACGAAGTACGCTTCTTCTGAACATGAGTGGGAATGTGACGGGCTTCCGAACCTGGATTCTGCTTCTGGGACGGGGGCATGTTCTCTATTGGCGGCTTATCCCCATAGGTAAGATTCTGTCCCGGTGGAAGGTGTGTCGAGAGTCACTTTCCTCCTCCCCCTTGGGGCTGCCTGTCATGCAGGACGCCGTTGAGACAATTCGAGACGGAGGGGCCAACTCACCGTGCACTGTGACGAGCAACCCCGGCCCCCGCAGGACTGGGAGTCGATCCCGGTCATCGTTCAGAACATGAGAAGCCTACTTATGCCCCATAACCACTTATGGGTCATAATATGGCTCTGTTCGACCTGGCTCCAAAGGAGTCCGCGAGTAGCCTCTTTGGGAGGGACCGTGAGCTGGCCGAACTGGTCCGGCTGGTAGAGGCCCGACGCTGGGTGGTCGTCCTCGGCCCCCGAATGGTGGGGAAGACAAGCCTGGTGAAGGCCGCACGGAATCGACTTCGGAGACCCGGGGCCTACGTGAACCTGTGGGGAGTTCGGAGCGTTCAAGGGCTGGTCGAGGGATTGATCAGCGGTCTCAACGAATCCGCCTCGGTCCGGGCCCGCTTGGTCCGAGCGGCGCGACGAGTAGAGGGGTTCTCGGCTGGTCCTAACGGTCTCGCCGTAACCGCCCCTCGCGCCCCCCTCAAGACCGCCTGGGACCTTCTCGATCTTCTCGGGACGGAGAAACAAGATTGCCTCGTCGTGCTCGACGAGGTTCAGGAGCTCTCCGCCAACGCCGGCGCCCTTCTCAAGCTCCTGGGCAACGTATTCAACTCACGACCCAACATCACGTTCGTCTTTACCGGTTCTCGCGTGGGACTGTCGCGAACGCTGCTCGAACCCTCGACAAACTCGCCCCTGTTCGGCCGGGCCCCGATCGCTGTGTCCCTCGGAACGTTTGACCGACATACCAGCGAAGAGTTCCTGATCCGGGGCGCTCGCGAAGCAGGCCTCCCCCTATCAGCCTCCGAAATGGCCCCCGCGCTGGACGGACCGCTCGACGGAACCCCCGGCTGGCTGACGCTCTTTGGGAATCACCTGGCCGTGCGCCGATTGTCCGGCGCGCAAGCCCTGGCGGAGACCGTCCGCGAGGGGAAAAAAGTCGCCGAAGCGGACCTGGCCCATTTTCTAACCGCCCATGACGTTCGAATCTACTGGCCGGCCTTGAAGGCCATCGCGTTGGGGGCCTCGTGGAAAATGATCCGGGACTACGTGAGTCGCTCGACGGGAAGCCCCGCGAATGATGGAACGATCTTACGCATTGTCCGAGGACTCGAATCGAGCTACATCGCCCATTCGGCCGATGGGGTGTACATTTTCCTAGACCCGATGGTTCGAGCTTACGTGCTCTCTGCGGGACGCCCCCCGAGGATTCCCCGAGATCGCGCCGAGACGAGAGCTCCACGCTGGCGACCAACCCCACACTCCAGATCCGGTTGATGAAGTTTGCAAGTCACCTTGCAACCACTGCCCGAGTTCCGATGGGTCAGATCCTTGCGAGGGACAGTCGTTACCGAGGGCCAAGTGCGAGGCGGAATCGCTCACGAATTCTGGTATGCACGCTCGGAGGCAACGGCGGAAATTCTGCACTGACGAAGGCCGTTGCGCCGTTCGGTAGGTGCGTCTCCGTGACCTCGCCCCGGATCATCCGGTCGTTGAGGGGATCACCCGCTCTATGCGGGGCGAGATGCAAGTGGAGATGGGGTATCCCCCCGCCGAAAACATAAACGTAGACTACCTCGGCCTCGGCCGCCTCTTTGAGCGCCCGGGTGACCAACGCAAGCGTAGAGCCCAGCGTTCGGGCCTCTTCTCCTTCAAGGTCGGTGATATGGGGTACGTGGCGTTTCGGTTCAAGATAGGAGAATCCGGGAACTTCTCCTTCGGTTGCCATAGAAAGTCTCCAAAGAGAATCCTCCCAGACTTGGACCCGACCGAGTTCTGTATCGCCCGACGCACCGCGACAGAGAATGCAGGAAGCCTGTGGGGAGTCCATCTCCAGGGTACTCCGAGCGCGGCTTAAGTTCAGTTCGACGAACCTTCGCGGTTGGGGCGGATGCCCGGGACCTTGCAACCAGCTGGGAACCAGGAGAGTTCCCGGTGCCATGGACCGCGGATCCCCCCCGGTCGGGAGTCAACTCAGATGTACTCGTCCAAGGCTAGGTTGAACCGGTTTGCTGGGCGGCCCGAATGTGCATTACCGCCACGACGCCCACGATCGCCGACACGATGAACATCCCAATCACCGCGTCGTAGAGCCACGGAACGTACGAGAGTGATCCGGGGTAGGCAGAGACGCCAAAGAGATAGTGGGCAAATTGGCTAGCCGACTGGAATCCCACTTGGCTGTAGGTGGCCACGACTCCGAACAGGCCGATAACCACGAGCCAGGCCCATACCGTCCCGCCGAGGACTCCAAGTCGACCCATGCTGGTGGGCTTTCCATCGGAAGTTGTTCGGCCGGAAGTTGCCAGGATGAACAACGCGACAAGGAGGGTCACGACCCCGATGCAGAGTCCCGCGTACCAATGAATGTAGTAGGGGGCCGACCCTCCGAAGTCTGTTTGAAGGTTTTTGTCCGTAGCTAACATGACGATCACGAGGATGAAGTCAAGAATCAGAAGGCCACCAAAAACGATGGCCAGTCGGCTTTTCATGGACGGAGAGGCGTTCATCGGCGGGGATGAGTCGTCCGGAACTACCCCGTTTTTGGTTCAAGCCCGGAATTGATTGGTTCAATCGCGAGGGATTACCGGCACGTAAAGGCCGAAGCGGTAGGTGGCAACTCACTTGGCACCCGCCCCCCGCCGCTTGATGCGGCGTTTGGGTTCTTCGGTTTGCGAGCAAGTCACCTTACAACCAGCCGGACAGCTCCAACGCTCGCTTCGGAAGCGGGGAGGCCCTTTGGGGGCGCCGCCATCGAATTCGGACTGGGGTGGAGTTTATCTGACCCGTGCAATCCTCGCTCCGTGGGTTCGACTAGGCGCCTCGCCGCGATTATGTTTACCGACACGGTCGGATACACAGCGTCCAGCCAGGCCGACGAAGGGCGCACCCTCGACTTGCTTCGTCAGCAAACCGAGCTAGTTCGACCGCTCGTGGGGGTGCATCAGGGCCGAGAGATCAAGTCGACCGGCGACGGATTTCTCGTTGAATTCGACAGTGCGTTGAAGGCCGTTCAATGCGCAGTGAATATTCAGCGCCGCATTAACGAATGGAATTCTGAGGGCGGACACACTCCCATACGAATCCGAATTGGAATCCATCTAGGAGATGTCGTTCCGAACGGCACGGACATCCTGGGGGACGCGGTCAACGTCGCGGCCCGGATCGAGCCGTTGGCGGAGGACGGGGGCGTGTGTGTCTCCGGCGCGGTCTACGATCAGGTTCGGACCAAGGTCCATGAGAAGTTCGAGAAGTTGCCGCCCAGGGCCATCAAGGGCGTCGACACTCCTCTCGACATCTACCGCGTTTTGCTGCCTTGGATTTCCAACGGGAATTCTGGCTCGGAAACCGAGGCCCTGTTTCGCGATCCCAGCCGGATCGCCGTTCTCCCCTTTGCCAACATCAGTCCCGACCCGAACGACGATTACTTCGCGGACGGACTCACCGAGGAGCTGATCGCGAACCTCTCGCTCGTTCCCGGTCTCAAGGTAATCGCCCGCACGTCCGTCACCGGGTATCGAAAGACGGAGAAGAAGGTCGCGACGATTGGAAAGGAACTCGGCGTCGGCACGGTCGTCGAAGGGAGCGTGCGCCGGGCGGCCAATCGGATTCGAGTGACCGTCCAAGTGATCGACGTGGCCACTGAGGAACATCTCTGGACGGCGAAGTATGACGACGATCTCGACGACATCTTCGCCGTCCAGAGCGAGATTGCGAGCAAGGTGGCGAGTTCGTTACCTGGCAGCTTGGGAGGAATCAAGGCGCCCGTTCCGGAGCTCCAAAAGCCTAGCGAGACCGAAGCGTACCTCGACTTCCTCCAGGGCCAGTCGCTCATGTGGAAGCCGGACGAGGCCTCCCTTCGCCGGTCCATCGAACACTTTCAAAAGGCCATCCGGAAGGATCCCGGCTATGCGAGAGCCTACGCCGGTCTGTCGCGCGCCTACATTCAGCTCGGTAACGAGGGCATTCTCTCTTGGCTGGAATCGATCAAGCTGGCGAAGGCGGCCGCCGAGAAGGCCGCTGCGTTAGACCCGGATTTGGCGGATGCCCATGTGCTTCTGGCCGAGGTCGCGTTCATGTCGGACGATATCGCGGGCATTCTGGACTCCGAGGTTCGGCGGGCCCTGGAGCTGAACCCGAACCTGTCTCATGCTCACGCCATGCTGGGCAATCTCGCGGGTTCTCTAGGGATCGTCGAAGCGTACCTGCAACAGGCCGAGGAGGCGTACCGGCTGGACCCGCTCTCCCCCGCCACGATCCGTTACCTGGGGAACGCCTATTTTTTTGTCGGAAGACTCGACGAATCGTTGGCTCACTGGAAGAAGGTCGCCGAGCTGACGCCGTTGGATGCTTACCGGGGCATGGCAGACTACTACATGCTCAAGGGCGATCTCGAACAGGCGGAGGCGATGGTGCAAGAACTGGAACGACGGGCGCCTGCGGGGGATTTCGCCCTTCTCTGCCGAGGATATCTTTCCGCGCTGCGAGGGGATCGAGAGGCGGCGATGAAATCCATCGAGAAGCTCACGGCGACCTTCGGAGAGGGGTATTCGCGGCAGTCCTCCGCCGGATTCATCTACTTCGCGCTGGGCGACCTCGACAAGTTCTTCGAGTACATGTTCATGGCCGCGAGGGCGCACACGATGCAGGCCTCTCGGCTGCGCCTGTCTCCGATGTTCGCGCCCGCCCGGAGGGACTCGAGGTTCGTGGAGCTCATGGCCAATCTCGGACGACCGGTCCAACCGCGAAAGTAGAGGGATTTCCCGTACGTCAAGGGTGCGGCTCTTCCCGGTCCTTTAATGTCTCGCTCGCTTCCCGTCCTGGGGGTTGCGAACGGGGAAATGCCGACTTACACGCTTGAGTACAAATTCCGCCAGCGACTGGACGCCCCGGCGAGAGCAGCCTATTCCTGGTGCACGGATTTCCAGCCCAGCGATGGCAAACTGTTTCCCGCGAAATGGGAACGGTCGGTTCGGCCTCTCAGTAAGGGCGCACTCATGTTGACCGACACTACGTATCCAGCCGGTCGCCGTCGTCGGATCCATCGTCTGGTTCGTTTGAATCCCTCGGAATTGGCCTGGACGAATACGCACCTGGACGGACCGTTTCGGCACTCGCAGTATTGGTATCGGATCGTGGCGGACGGATCTCGCCGCTGTCATCTCGAATTCTACGGTTCACGACTCGTTACGAGTCGGAGGTCACTCTCCGGGTCCGAGGTTCAACGATTGGCCGCTGCCGAAAGACGCGATGATTCCGGCCTGTGGCACCGCCGGATGGCCCCCGCACTCAAGCGGGACCTTACGCCGCGATCGCGGCGTGCCTGAATTCGTTAGGGTGGGATGTTTTTGGCGAGGAAAATGTTCTTAGGCTGGAAGCCGAGCTTCCCGTACAACGAGAGCGCCGCGGAGTTGTCCCCCGCCGTACCGAGTGCGACCCAGTAGGCCCCGAGACGGCGCGCTTCCCCCTCGAGTTGACGGAGGGCCTCCGTCGCGTAGCCATGTCGACGGTGCTTCTCTTCGATAACGATCCATTCTACGAAGAGCTGTTGGCGGCGCCCTCGGCTGCGCAGGGTATACCAAAGATCGCCCACCGGCTTCCCCGATACCTCGTCCTCAATCACGCGAAAGTACTGGCCGGGCGTGGCGAGACCCTTGGGGAGGTACTCCTCGGTCGTGACGCGTGCAAGGCTTACCGCTTCGGACCCTTCCCAAGTACCTATCCGGACTGGTTCTTCGGCGTAATGGGAGATGACCCGCTCGGTCATCGCCTGGAACCTTTCTTGGGTCATCGGGACTAACCTGACCATCGTTCCCGAAATCAGGAAGTGCGAGATAAGCCCTCCCGAATCGTCGACGTGGGTGCGAGGTACCCTCCAATCACCGGCTGGCCTGAGCCCTCAACGTTGGAGAAAGAGGATCATGAAACTGTCACTCATGCCGGCGAATCATTTCGTGCCAGACCGTCCCGGGCGTGTGCTCGAGCGGCTCGACCCGGCCGGTCTCCACAAACCCGCGACTGCGGTACAGCCGCACCGCCGATTCGGAAGTGGTGACGACCCCGAGCTTGACTTGCGTGGCAGGGTAAGACGCCTCGATCTGGGAGAGAATTGCGTCGAGAAGTCGTCCGCCGAGGCCGAGCTTCCGGTGATCCGGATCGACCCACATGCCCCAAACATGAGTGACTCCCTTCTCAGAGAATGCGCCCACCATCCCAACGAGGGGGCCCCCGACCGGCTCGGCCACGAGAACGACCATCTCCGAGGACATCGCGGCGCGGTGGCCGAACTCCGTCCATTTCTCCTCTTCGCCCTTCGATTCCTCCTCGAAGGTTGATGCGAAGGACATCGGGTCCGTCGACAGCGAGCGGAGGCGCAACGCCTTCAGCGCTTCCTTCTCGGATTCCTTCACCCGTCGGATAGTGACGGGCGGTAACGAGTTTTCCTTCCCCCGCATGCCGTGCACTCCTTGGTGTGAAAGTTCGACGGGCCAGTCGTCATAGCTCTTTCCCGAGGTGGTTGCAAGTCAGTTTGCACCCACTTGATTGAGGGAGAACTCACCAAACCGATGTGAGGCCCTCGATCTCGGCGAACGCCGGATCGTTGGACACCAACGGGATTTCGCGGGCAATCGCCTCGGCCGCGATCATTCGGTCATGCAGTTCCGGGATCGAGAGCTCCGAGAAAACTTCCCACGCAGAGGTTGGCAGCGCAGAGATCGTGAAGGCTTCTGATGCCGTCAAGTTGTGAAGAACGTCGCGAACTTGGAGATCGCGTCGAGTCCCCTTCAACCTTCCCCGAAGAGCAATATACATGAATTCAGCGAGCGCAATCTGAGGAAGGAGGAGATGGGCCCTCCCGGCTTCCGCATCGTCAAACACCCGTTCCGACTTCGGTGTCAGTCGGTCCTCCAAGTACCGTACGAACGCGACGGTGTCAACCAGATACTCATTCACAGGGTCCACTCCTTGCGGAGCTTCCGCAGATCCTTTTCGAATCCGTCGCCGTCGATCTTTCCTCGAAGAATACCGCGCAGCCCCGACCGCCCGTGACGGATCACTATGCCATCCTTCGAATCCAAGATTAAAACCACCTCACCTTCCTTGAGGTGATGTCGGTCTCGCAGAGGCTTAGGGAGGGTAATCTGTCCCTTGGAGCTAATCGTTGAGGAGTGCGCCATTACCTCCGTTAGCTCTGTTTGGGTTCAAATGCTTTACCTCTGGTAAAGAATGTGGACTATGTGTAGGTTGACCCGGAAGATCCGGCGCTAGACTCACATCGGGGGTCAGGGTGGAATCCGTCTAAGATCGTTCGAAAGGCGGAAGTGATTGTTACAGCAAACCGGATGGATTCCCCGTAGCACCCCAAGGCAAGTCAGGGAGGTGCAACGCATCTTGCACCTGCCGCTGGATTGACGGGCACGGTTTCCACTCGCTCACTGTCTCGGGCTCACGACTATATCCCGAGGGCTCCTCTCGAACCTGATTGCGGGTGCCATGGAGATACCGGAAGTCCGTTACGCCAAGAGCGGGGATGTTCATGTGGCGTACCAAACCTTCGGCGACGGGCCCTTGGAATTCGTACTCGGTCTGCCCTACGTGAGCCACATCGGCGTCTGGTGGGAGTATCCCCCCGCGGCGGATTTTTTCTCTCGCCTCGCCACCATCGGGCGGGTGATCATGTTTGACAAACGCGGGATGGGATTGTCGGACCGGGCTGTTGGAATCCCGACCCTAGAGGAACGGATGGATGACTTTCGAGCGGTAATGGATGCCGCCGGATCTAAGAAAGCCGTCATTCTCGGTCTATCGGAATCCGGTGCCATGAGCATCCTCTTCGCGGCGGCTCACCCGGACCGAGTGGCCGGGCTCGTCCTCATAGGCGCCTACGCTCGTCAGGCGTGGGCTCCGGACTACCCTTGGGGCGACAAACCGGCAGAAACCGAGGCGTGGCTCAAGTCGATTGACTCGGACTGGGGGACTCCGGAGTTTGTCCATCGATTCGCCGCGGCCAACGCCCCCGGAGTTGCGTTGGACCCCCAGTTCAATCAATGGCTCCGGAGAATGATGACCTATGCCGTGTCCCCCGCCTCGGCGATAGCGGAGTCAGCCATGGATGCGGGAATCGATGTGCGGGCCGCGCTCAGTGCCATTCACGTCCCCACGCTAATACTCGGCGACAAGACAGAATCAGGGATGGCGTTGAGCCGACACCTATCCGAGAGTATCACCGGATCTAAGTTACTGATCGTCCCCGGCGCGAACCACATGTTCATAGTGGTTCCCGAAGCAACCACCATGGTCCTCGACTCCTTGCGGTCTTTCGTCGAGGAGATTCCCGGTGCCGTTGAGCCGAACCGGGTCTTGACGACGGTGCTCTTCACCGACATCGTCGGATCGACGCGTCGTGCCGCCGAGATGGGGGACCGCTCCTGGAGCAAACTCCTCGATGGCTACTTCACCGCTGCGAAACGGGAGTTGACGAAATATCAGGGCCGGCTCGTCAAGACCACCGGCGATGGTATGCTAGCCACGTTCGACGGACCCACGCGGGCGATTCGCTGTGCCTGCGCACTCCGAGACCTGGCGAAGGAGTCGGGCTTCGAGATCCGGGCAGGCCTCCACTCTGGTGAATGCATCCTCAAGGACAAGGATGTTCAAGGAATCGCCGTCCACATCGCGTCCCGAGTGAGTGAGCGCGCGGGGGACAGTGAGGTGATGGTTTCCTCGACTGTACGTGATCTCTCGATTGGTTCGGATATTCACTTCGACGACCGAGGTCCCCAGGCTCTGAAGGGATTGGAAGGGGACTGGCGAATGTATACTGTCGCCAGTGCCTGAACCTTGGAGGCCGGCAGCTCGTCAGTGTGCAATGAGTCTTGCACCTTCATCCTGGAGCAACGTCCCCGAACGGGGCCGAGAAATCCGGCGCAACGGTACCTTTTTGACCCCCGGATCATTCTAACGCCCAGAACAGCGGAAGGGGGGAGCCTACGAGCATCCGGAAGGATTTCACCAACTTCATCACGAAGGGCAACATCATCCAGCTCGCGATCGCGTTCGTGATGGGTGTGGCCTTTGCATCGGTCATCACGGGGCTCACCACCGGGGTCATTTCCCCCCTGGTCGGCCTCGCGGGAGGAACGGGAAATCTGGCCAACGATTCGTTCAATGTCAGTCACGCGACGTTTCACTATGGCGTCTTCCTCGCCGACCTCATCAACTTCCTGATCGTTGCCGCCGTCCTGTTTTTCCTGATCGTCTACCCGCTGTTGCGATATGAGGAGCGTAAAGCAGCGAAGCAGGCCGCGGCGCCACCGACCACCAAAACCTGCCCCTTCTGTCAGAACACGATCCCGGTCCAAGCAACCCGTTGCGGGAACTGCACCTCGCAGTTGCCCCCGAACCCGCCGGCGACTCCGCCCCCGACGGGCAGCTAGACCGCCGGGTTCATTCGTACCGACCGCGTCGGACCTTGATCCCCGCCGGCGGGTACGAGCGATCGAAGGTAGGGCGATCTTGAGCCGAGGGTCTGTATCCAGGTTGTTCCGCGGACTGGGTTGCTTCGCCTGTCCCACGAGCGAGAAGTCCAGAGCCTGGAGGAGGGTTCCTTCGGCGGAGCCCAAGTGCCGGATCCGACCGTACGGGTCGGTAATGCTCGACTGCCCGGGGAAGACCGCACCCCTCTCAGGGCCGACCCGATTGCAGACGCCGACGTAGATTCCGTGCGAGAACGCCGTCGAGATGGCGAGGTGGTTGTAGATCTGGAGGTCCGAACCGATGGGGACCGGTTCTTCCGCCCACGCGTTCGGGACCAGCAGGAGCTCGACTCCCTTCCGCGCGTAGTAACTGGCGAGTTCCGGGAACTGCAGGTCGTAGCAGATGATGACGCCCAAACTGTGACCCTGAAAGTCGAACGTCAGCGCTTGGCTGCCCGTGCCAAAAAGTTCGTTCTCCATGTTCCACAGGTGGATTTTCCGGTAGACCCGACTCTTCTCGGGGCCGACAACGTAGGCACTGTTGTAGACAACGCCGTTGGCCTTTTCCGCGAAGCCGCCGACGATCAGACGGCGGTGTTTGCGGGCAATAGGTTCGAGGGCGCGGAGCGCCTGCCGAGAGTCGGTGTACGGCGCGAGCTCTCCCGGATTCTTGTACATGTACCCGCACGACGTGAGTTCGGGGAAGACGACTACATCGGCGTCAGTGGATTCTGCGACGTCAGCGATGTGCCGCCAGTTCTCGTCCCGCCCGGGAAACTCGGGTGCAAACTGGTGGAGCGCGATTCGCACGCTGCGGGGGAATCTTAGGGAATAGAAAAGGCCGGCATTCCCCGTCTCGCCGCCCGGTTTGGGGAACTGTCACCGGACGAAATCGGTGGGTTTAGATAGCGAAACTTACTCCCCATCTCGTGCTCGGAAGGCCGGTTCGGTCTTCGGGAACGCGGGGGTTTCCGCCTCTGCGGTGTCCGAATCGCCCCTGCGGACACTGAGCCCGCACATGGGGGAGCTGCGAAATGGATAACATGGCGACGTCGACGGGGGATGCAGAGAAGACGGTATTCGCGCGGAAGACTAGCGGTCTGGTCAAGGACCTGGGCGCCTTTGAGTCGTTCTCGATCAATCTGATCTCGTTGGGTCCGGGCCCGGCTTTCGGTCTGTTCCTGATCATCCTATTGTTCGTCACCGGCGCGAACCTGATGCAATCGACGCTGCTGGCGGCGGTGATCGCGATCCCGATCATTGTCACCTATACTCTCATTGGGATCGAGATGCCGAGGTCGGGCGGGGAGTACGTGTACGCCTCTCGGCAGCTGCACCCGTACTTTGGCGTCCTCTCCGCCTTCGGACGCCTTCTCAATGTCATCGTCTACGCCGCCGTGCTCCCGTACTGGTTCTCCACCCTCAGCGTTGGTCCGGGTCTGGCGGTCTGGGGCGCCTTCACCAACAACCTCAACCTCCTGAATCAAGGCAACAGCATCAGCCTCGGGATCGGTAATCCCCTCTACATCACCATCATCGGCATTCTCGTCACGCTCGTGGCCATGGTTCTCTGGATTGTGATGAAGCCCAAGATCGCTTTCCAGGTCTTTTCGGCGTTGTTAATCCTGGAGCTGTTCGGAATCCTGGTCTCGGTCGGACTCCTCCTCGCCATGGGCCACACGGGATTCGTCAACGCCGTGAATAGCTACACGGCCGACCCGACGTACTACCAGACCGTCTCCACGTATGGGGCCGCGACCTGGGGAGCGTACGGGTCCAGTTTCACGAATACACTTCTCTTCGTGCCGTTGTTGTTCGCGTTTTACTACATGTTTGCGACGGCTCCGAGCTACATCGCGGGCGAGTTCAAGCGCTCCTCTCGGAGCATCACGACGGGCATGGCCGCCTCGTTCATTCTGTCGATCGCTTTCGCCGTCCTCATCGTGTGGACGTTTGAGCAAGTCGTCGGGATGAATTTCCTCAACGGCTCCGTGGCGCTGACAGACTACTTCTTCCCCGGTCCGGCGTTGCCGTCGAGTGCTTCCTTGCCCTTCGCCATGGGCTTGACGTCCGCCCCGGCGTTCGCCGCTCATGGGAGTTCGATCTGGCTGGGCATCATCTTCCTGGGGTCCGCTTCGTGGTATCTCCTCTGGCTGATCCTCGGGTTCTACATCTTCTCGCGATTCATGTTGTCCATGTCCCTCGACCGCCTCGTCCCGAAGTGGATGGGTAACGTGACCCGGTCGACTCACCAGCCGTGGGTGGGCATCGTGATTATCGGGGTCGCGGGAATCATCCTGCTCCCGATTCTGGCGTACAATTACGGCACGCTCTACACGCCGATGATCTTCCTGCTGTTCTTCCTGCCCATGATCACGGTCATGTTGACGTCGCTCTCGCTAGCCGCGTGGGGCATCCGGAACAAGAAGGTGCTCCACACGATTTCCGGGCTGAGCGTCGTTCGTGGTGGAAGTGGTGGCCGCGTACCTCGTCTCGACCCTGCCGCTCCTCGGCAGTGCCGCGGGCTTCACGCCAGGGAACAAGGAAACCGGTGCGATTTTCGTCGTAATCCTCATCGTGGGCGCCGGCCTGCTCTATTTCGCGTCGCGGTGGTACAACCAGCGCACCCGGGGCATCGATATCGGACTCGCGTTCAAGGAACTCCCGCCGGACTGAGCGGGCCGGTCCGTCTCGATGACCGACCCGCAGGGCCTGGGTCGCTCACCGCGATTCGCCCAGATCGCCTCGTTCGCCCGACTGCCCCAGTCCCAGGACCTGAAGACCGCCAAGGGCGTCTTCCTCGGGATCCCCTGGGATGATGCCACGAGCTTCCGAAGCGGCTGCCGGGAGGGACCGTCCGCCATCCGGAACAACTCCCGGCTCGTACGGTCGTACAACATGTTCGCGAAGGTCTACCCCTTCCGGATCCTCGATATCGTCGACTACGGCGATGTAGACCCGGTGCCCGGATTCATCGAGGATACTTTTGCCCGGATCGAGGAGGCGCTGGGCCCGATCTTCAAGGCCGGCGTCGTGCCGTTCACTGCGGGCGGCGACCATTCGATCACTCTGCCGATCCTTCGAGCCCAGAAGGCGGCCACGGGAAGGACGGTGAGCCTGCTTCACTTCGACGCCCACTTCGACACGTGGGAGGCGTACTGGGGCACCAAACGGTACACCCATGGCACGTGGGTCAAGCGGGCCTACGAGGAAGGGCTGGTCACGAGGGGGAACGTGTTCCAGGTGGGAATCCGCAGCCCCCTCTACGACGCCGCCGACGTTCCGAACAACGCGGCGATCGTCCATCGCACGTACACGACCGAGGATGTCGACGTCCGGGGATATGCTCCCATCATGGACGAACTCGTTCGGGAGATTCGGGACCAGCCGGTCTACGTTTCGCTCGACATCGACGTGCTCGACCCCGCATTTGCACCGGGGACCGGCACGCCGGAGCCCGGCGGGCTCACGAGCCGGGAACTGATTCACTTCCTCCGCGAGCTCTATCGCGTGCAGGTGGTCGGATTCGACGTGGTCGAGGTGGCTCCCCAGTACGACCACATGGGACAGGTGACGGCGCTCACCGCGGCGAACGCCCTCTTCGAAGTCATGTCGGCCGTGGCCCGGCGTCGCACCAGCACTCCGTAGCGCAACGGACCCCGGGGTCCGACCCGACCGCGAGGGTTTATGCCGAGGGAGGAGTCGAGCTTTGCATGCCAAAGATCAAGGTCGCATTCGTCTACAGTGGTCTCCGAACCGGCAACCTCGCCCGGTCCCTCCGGTTCTACCGAAAGCTCGGCTTTCGGGTCTTCCGGCGGGGGACGATGGGGCACGGAGGCCTGTGGGTCCAGCTGAGCTTCCCGGGCGCGGCTCAACGTTTCGAGCTCAATTTCTATCCCCGGTCGAATCCGTTCTACGAGCCCGTCCGTCGCGGCACCGAGTTCGACCACCTGGGCTTCCGGGTCTCCGACGTGGAGGCGTGGGAGCGGGAGCTGCGCCGCCGGAAGTTTCCCATCGTGGCGCGGATCCGGGAGTCCGGCGAGAATCTGGTATACACGAAAGATCCCGATGGGAACTGGATCGAATTCTTCGGCCCGCCTCCGCATTGATCCCGCGTTCACGTCCCGGGCCCGCCGGGAACGGATGAGGTGGGGGTCCTCGAGGCCGCGCTAGTGCAGCTCGTCGACGTCTTCGAACCACGGCTCGGAGGTCCCCTTGACCTTGCGCTTCTCCCACTTCTTCGTCTTGGGGAGCTCCGTCAGGAAATCGAGATATTCTTGCAAATGCCGCCCCGCCCGCACCGCGATCTCGGTCACAGCG
Organism: uncultured Thermoplasmata archaeon; assembly: GCA_963773945.1. GTDB lineage: Archaea > Thermoplasmatota > Thermoplasmata > Lutacidiplasmatales > UBA184 > JAKIWV01. The sequence continues at coordinate 514,869 of CAVZDD010000005.1, forward strand.
GGGTCTCCGTTGGTCGGCAGCTTGGAGATCAGGGCCAGGCTGCGACGCAGGTTCTGCTCGGCGTCGTACCAAAAACCCCAGTCATCTCCCAGCAGGGACGCGAGATAGTTCCGGTCCAGCGAGGCGATGTGGAAGGCCATGGCGGACGCGGCCAGGTCCATGGAGTCCCGCGGCGTCGCTTTGTGGATCTCGAGCTTCCCGAGGATGAGGTCCTCGAGCGCGAGCGTGATGCCGGGGGGAACCGGTCCTTGAGCGGGATCGCGTGGCTGAATCGCAGGACGTCGTAGAAGATGTCGATCGAGAAGGCGGGGTGGAAGTAGACATTCCGGTACATACCGAAGAGCGCGTTGGTCTCCCGATCCTCGGTGTAGCCAAGCTCCTGCACCAGCAACTTGTAGATTTTGCTGGAGTGCTTCTCCCGGCTGGCCAGGTCGAGGTCCTTGAACACCGGCGTGGACCGCGCCGTGCCATCCCGCAGTAGGTACACGGCCCGGGCCCCGGGGTCGTGACGGAGGTGGTAGTACAGCCCGACCGACCCGCAAACCCGCATGACGACGCCGCGTTCTTCCGCCAGCCGAATGATCCGTTCGGCCTCCCCGATGAAGGGGGTTTCCTCGAGCCGAACTTGGTCGGTCACGTGTTACCCCAGCACGAACAGGTGAGAGAGCACTCGGTCCCCCTCGAAGTCGACGAGAAGGCCCTGGAGTTGGCCGCTGAAGTAGGAACTGCCCGGGTTGAAGACCGGTACCCCCGCGACCTCGTCGGCGGATTTAGATTCGTGGATGTGCCCGTGGAGCCCGGCGATCGGGTGGACCGACTCGAGTAGGTCCCGGACCGACGTCGACCCGACGTGGTGCATCAACATGTTCCCGGCGACTACCTGGGGCTTGAAATCCGGGTCCAGCTGGGGGGCGAAGTCTAACGAGGTTCCGTAAGGCGGCGCGTGAATGTCGAGGATGGTTCGGCGCGGGTTCCCGATCTGGCCCCGGGTCTTGTCGAGCTCCTTCTGGAGGTCGACCTCTTCCAAGTCCCTCGGGCAGTGCCAGGGGGTCATGTTGGCATAACCACAGCCGAAGATCTCGTACGGGCCTACCGAGATCACCCGCCCCTCGGGCACGAGGAAATTCTCCGGCCCTTCGGCCCGGATGAGGTCCAGGGTCTCGTTGGTGTCGTCATTTCCGACGTTCATCACGACGGGGATCTTCTTCGGGGTCAGGCGCTCCCGGATCAAGCCGAGCCAATGCCGAAGCCGCTCCCGCGCGAGCCGGGCGAAGGTCGCATTCATCTCCTCCGGGGAGCGCTGGAGGCGGGCCCATTCCTGCGGGGCGGTCACCAGGTAATACCGCCCGGAGTCGGCGATTTTCTTCTGAACGGCGGCCAACTCGGCGTGGGCGACGTGTTGAGCCCCGTGCCCCGACGGATACCATCGATACCCCCCGTTCTCTTCCGGGAAGATCGGGACCAGGGTCTTGCCGAGGATGTCGCCTCCGTAGATCATCAGGTCGGGCGAATAGACCGGCGCCGAGTTGAGGAACTTCCGGAAACAGACTTCGGATCCGTGAAGGTCGCTGACGAAGTAGACGCGAAAGCGCCCCACTATCGGCCAGACCCCCCGTCGGGATATAACCACAACCCGCGAACGGGGGGGATTCGAGACGCGTCGGTTACCGAACCTCCCCCGGAAGTCGTTTTACGGGGGCTCCCCTCGGAGTCGGCGTGCTCGAGTACGTCGGCATTCGGGTCCACGATCTGGACCGCTCACGACGGTTCTATTGCGAAGGACTCGGATTACGTCGTCATAGTACCCGGACGGATGGCGGCCGGCGGGATCTGGGAGACGTTGGAGGACCCGGAGAGTCGGGCCCAACTCGAGCTGAATTTCTACCCCGACGCTCCTCCTTTCCGAGAAGGTGACGAACTCGACCACCTCGGATTCCGGGTCGAAGACCTCGACGCCACAGTGGCACGGCTCAAGGCTCTTGGAGGGAAGGTTCGGATCCCAACCTTCCGCGAGGGCGACGAACGCCTCGTGTTCCTCTCCGACCCCGACGGTATCTGGGTCGAGCTGTGGGAGCGGGAGGCTACCGACGAGCCTCCGGCCTCTCGAGGCGGAGACTAGGGCGGCGGCCCTCCTTGGGGGGCCGGATGGAAGGTCTCCGAAAGAAGTCCGGGGACTTCCCCTCCCGGCCAGCCGGACTTGGGCCAGCCCGACGACCGGTCGGCCGCGAGACGAATCGCAAGCCGGGAGAGTTCAGAAATCCACGGGGCCGCCAGGGCCTCTTGGAGGGAGGGCTCTCGGACCTCGGCGATCTCCGGCGCGCGGGCTTCCGGGGTTCCTCCGAGATGTCCGAGGAGGAAGGCAAAGTACACGTCGCTCTCCGTGGCCTGGATTACCTTGTGACGGGTCAGCAGCAGGGGGCCCACCGAGACGCGGACTCCGGTCTCCTCCTCAAATTCTCGCGCCAAGGCGATCTCGATTCCCTCGCCGGCCTCTACGTACCCGCTGGGGATCGTGAAACGACTCCGGTACACGGCCCGGTTCACGAGCACGCGACCCTCTCGGATCAGGACCCCTCCGACGCCCAGCCGGGTATGGGGGGGCGGGAGGGGTGGAACCGGCGGCGCGATCACAGACGGACCGTAGTGTCTACCAGCTCATCTCTCAGACGGTGGGAGGCGAGCCCCTCGGCGCAGGACTATAAGAACACGGGGCACGCTCGGCCGTGGGAGTTCAGGTGGCCGGTCCCATTCCCTCGAATCAATCGTCGGGGACCGCCGGGGCCTCACCGCAGGAACGCCCACTCGGCCTGAGCTCCAGCTTCGTCTACTTCGCGACGTTCCTGACTCAGGTAGTCGGTTACATCAGTTCGTTTTTCATCGCCCGGCACATCGCCGCCCCGGGGGCGGGCCTCGCCCTGGTGGGCTTCGTCCAGTTCAACCTCTTACTCGCCGCATCGATCAACACGCTCGGCGAGTTACGGCTCGGGTCTGCCTTCGTTTACTACATCGCCCGCGATCCCACGATGAAGCGGTACACGGGGAGCTACTTCGTGTCGCGGGCCGGTTTCGTGGTGCTGTTCGGCGTGACCCTGCTCGCGATCGCCCCCTCCCTCGGCATCGTTGCGATGACGGGAGGCCTCACGGTCGGCTCCTCGTCGCTGTACCTGTGCCTGGCGATTTTCATGCTCCTCCCGCTCCTGTGGACGCCGGGAATGGTCTACTCCCAGCTCTACGTGGGGCTGGGCAACTCGATCCGCGGCCAGCTCCCCACCCTCGTCGAGTCCGCCGTCCGGACCACCGCCCTCGTGTACGTGGCGCTGACCTTCCCGACCGTTGGCGGAGCGGTCAACAGCCACGCCATCTGGGGATTGACGGGGGGGTACGTCCTCGGCGCCGCCGCGTCTTCAGCGATCGCGATCCCAACGGTCTGGAGGCATTTCGCGATGCCCCGGTGGTCCGAGTTCCGCCACATGCTGGCGTATTCCTGGCCCCTCATGGGGAGCATGGGGCTCCTCTACCTCGTCACGAATGCCATGCCCCTCCTGACCCGGGCTTTCTACACCACCGGCGCGGTGGCCATCTTCAACGCCGCGAACGGATTCCGCGTTCTCCTGCTGGCTCTCCCGACGGCGGTGATCGTGCCGTTATTCCCCCACCTCGCCGGCCTCCATGAGAGAAAGGAGCACGAGGTGCTGCGCGATCGGATCTGGCGCGCCCTCCGGTACACCGGCATGATGGTCGTGCCCGGGGCGGTCCTCTTTGTGGTTTACCGGGTGAACCTGCTCGTCATCCTGTTCCAGAAGTCCTACCTCGGACCTCTGCCCGGCGCCGGTGGCGGGGCCACTCCGCTCGCCATCCTTGCCATCTCGGCGGTTCCCCTCGCCTTAAGTCAGATCATCGGGACGGCGCTCAATTCGATCGGGCTCCAACGGCTTGAGTTCTATCTGACGTCCCTCCAGGTGGCCGTCTTGTTCGCCGGGATCTTCGCGTTCTTCTACACGGGTGGTATCCTCGGATTTACCGGCCTCGCGGCGTTCGCATTCGCCGCCTTGTTGTCGTCGATCGCGGCCCTGGCCCTCAACGCGTACTTCCTGCACACCAACATGAAAATCCCGTTCCGTTGGCGACCCGTCTGGACGATCCCGCTCGCGGCGGTCGCCGAGTTCCTGGTGATGTCGCGACTGAACGCCCTCGCCAGCGTCAACGCCTATTTCGCGGTGAACCGCTGGTATCAATTGGTGGCAATCGGCGCCCTGGCCCTGGCCGTGTATGTCCTAGTGCTCATTCTGGTAGGAGAACTGTCGCGTCAGGACGTGCGAATCTTTGCCGGATCGATTGGAATTCCCGAACGGTGGGCGAACGCCCTCGCCCGGATCTGCTGGCGCGAGACCTCGGACCCGGACGTCCCTCGGAACGGAGGATCCGGCGCTCCACCGAGCCCGTAGCGCCCCGCGCTTCGATGGCCGCGAAGGCTACCGATTCCTCGATAAGACTCGGTTCGTCGCGTGATGAGCGACAGAAAAGTAGGTGCGACTCGACGGGAGAATGCTTATCAGAGGGACCGCCCTCGTTGCAGTGACGAGGTCGGCCATGATTGCAGTCGAATTCAAGGGTACCGCCCAAGAGCAGATTCGCCGCCTGATGCAGGGCCAGAAGGGAGACGTGGCGGTCCGCATCTACGCCCAGCCGGGCGGGGGCGGATGCGGCTGCGGCGGCGGGTCGGCCGTTGCGTTTGGCATGGCGTTCTCCAAGGCGCGCGCCGACGACACCGTGGTCAAGGTGGACGGATTCTCTCTCATCGTCGACCCGAGCAGCCAGAAGTTCGTCGATGGCGCGGTCGTCGACTATGTGGAGACGCTCTCGGAATCTGGATTCAAGATCACCAACCCCACCCTCCCCGAGCCCGACGAAGCCGGACTCTCGGGCGGTTGCGGGTCCTGTGGCAGCAACTCGTCGAACGGCGGGGGCTGCGGCTGCGGCGGCTGAGCGGAATCGCTCCTCCTCCTCGTCGCGGTTCTCGTAGGGAGTTCGCTCTAGTCTAACGAGTCCGCGACACCGGCTCGCTGGGCGGAACCTCGAGGGGCGTCCCATGCACTCGAGAGTCCGTCCGCCCTTGCCGATCGCGGTCTAGTGTGAAGTACACGACCAGTTTGGGGCCCCGTCATGAATTCTGACGCGCTTCGCGCCGTTTCGGTCCGCAAGATCTACCGCGGGCGAAACAGCCCCGACATCGAAGCGCTTTCGGGGGTTTCCCTCCGTATCGCCAAGGGCGAGCGGATCGCACTCCTCGGCCGGAACGGCGCCGGCAAGACCACGTTCCTTCGCATCGCGTCGACCCTGCTCGCCCCCACGTCCGGGACGGTCGAGATCTTCGGCACCGACGCCATCGCCGACCCCGAGGCCGTTCGTCCGTACCTTGCCGTGGTGCCCCAGGAGGGGAAGCCCTTCATGCACCTCACCCCGCGGGAGCAGGCGTACACGTACCTTCGGGCCCGAGGATTCACCCGGGAGACGGCGAAAAGCCGAGCCGACCACGCCCTCGAGCAGATGGGCCTCCTCGAGGTCGCCGACCGTCTTTCGATCTCGCTCTCGGGTGGACAACGCCAGCGGACGATGGTGGCGACGGTGATCTCCACGGAGGCGCCGCTCTTGTTCCTGGACGAGCCGACGATTGGGATGGACCCGTTCGCGCGTCGCGCCGTCTGGGACTCGTTCCGGGAACTGACGAACAAGGGGTCGACGATCCTGCTGACGACGCATTATCTCGATGAGGCCGAGGCCCTCGCGCAACGATTGTACATCATCGACCGGGGGCTCCTCTTGGCCGAGGGAACCGCCGACGACATGAAGCGCAGCGTCGGGGGGACCCTCCGGGTTTCCGTGGTGTCCGGAAAGGGCATCGGCCCGCAACTGGCGACCTTCGGGCCGCTCGTCTTCGACGGCGACGTGGTGCACGTGATCACCGGCCCGCACGGTCTCCAGGAGATCCTCGAGCTCGCGGCCCACGCCAATCTCACCGCGACGGTGGGCCCGGTAACGCTCGAAGAGGCGTTCCTGCGCGTGGTGGGGAGGTCCATCAATGATGAATCGTGACGCCCCGCTGCCGGGTATCGCGCGTTCGCGATGGAGCGGCCTCGGCCCGTTCATCGGCACCGAGCTCCGCGTCCAACTCCACGAAGTGCTGTCCATCGCGACCTCCATCATCGTCCAGGTGGTGTTCCTGGTCTTCGTCGCTGTCCTCGCCCGGCAATACCTCTCCTACACCCTCATCGGGGCCGTCGTCTTCTCGACGTTCCAGATCGGCCAGCGGGTCCAGAACGAGGCCGCCTGGATCCGCATCGATCACAAGCTGCACGAGCTCTACCACGCCTCCCCGATGACCCCGGAGGCCTATTTCCTCGGCTTGTCCGTCGGCGTGCTGATCGCCTACTGTCTGCCGATCTTCGTGCTCTTCGTCGCCACCGCAGTCCTCGCCCCGCTCACGGTCCCCTCGGCGGCGCTGCTCGTGGCGGTCCTCGGTGCCGAGTTCATTTTCACGGCGTCGGTCGGCTACATGATTTCGACCTGGTTCAAGAACATGCGAAGCATCTGGCCCTACTCAACGCTGTTCTTCAACTTCTTCGGGGTGCTGCCGCCGGTCTTCTACCCGCTCGGGTTGCTGCCGACGAACCTGCAGCCGCTCGCCTTGCTCCTTCCGACGGCGGGGGGCGCGGCCCTGGTCGAAGACGCCGCCGGCATCCTGCCGCTCCCGACCTCGTGGATCGTGCTCGCCGCCGTCAGCCTCGTCGTGAGCGCAACGCTCGCGTTCGTGGGCGCCATCTACTGGGCCCGCAGGATCTCTCGGGAGCGCTGAGGATGGCAGGTGCCACTGCTCCCGCCTTCGACTTGCCCCGACGGGGGCGCGTCTTCCCAGCCTTCGCGCTGATCGGCTGGCGCTGGATCAGCCGAAACCCCGCTGCGACGATCGCGCCGATCTTGTTACCGTTCATCTTCCTGTTCTTCCTGAAGCTGATCTCGCCCCCGGGTCTGTTCCCGCTCGAGATCATCGGGGCGATGCTGTTCACGACCCAGAACATCGGGAACTGGGTGCTGGGGGATTCCGCGTACTGGCGGCTCGAGGCGTCGCTGCAGGACCTGTTCATCGTGTCGCCCCTCACGAAGACGGGTTACCTGTTCGGGATCGCAGTCTCGAACATGATCGCGGCGCTACCCGCCTACGTCGTGCTGGGCCTCCTCCTGGCCTACGTGGTCCACGTCCCGTGGTTCGCCTGGATCGCCCTCGCCGGCTCGATCGGCCTCCTCTGGATCCTCTTCTCGGCCATCGGAATCGCGATCTCGAGCCGGCTGCGAAGCCAGCGAGAGATCTGGCCGGTCGGGAACCTGCTGTTCACCTCGCTCGGCATGTTGAGCCCCCTCTACCTGCCGATCTGGCTACTCCCGCCGGTGTGGCGGTCGATCGCCTACTTCCTGCCCGGCACCTACGCGGCCGTGATCGTCCAGTCGAACGTGGGATTGCTCCCCGCGGGCGTCACCGTGGGGTTCGGTTCGGTGTGGCTGGACGCCGGTCTCCTCGCGATCACGGCGGTCTTCGGCACGTTCCTGGCGCTGCGCCTCTACCGGTGGCAGGAACGCTAGAGCGCGGCGTCCCGGGGCATCTCCACGACCCGGAAGAGACTATAATCCCCCACCGCTTCGACCCTCCGAAACCGGTGCTGCTCCGAATAGAAACCCTCCGTCACGCCTTGCCCGCTTTCGGCCAGAATTCTGGCCGGACGGGCCGGAGGGGGACCCGCCGAAGGGGCGCCCGGTCGAGAGGAAATACCTGAATCATGGGTAGCAACGAGTTCGACGAGATCCTGTCGGCGCTCGACCGAGAGACCGCCCGCATCCGGGTTCGCGTCGAACCCCGGCGGTACAACAAGCCGGCGACGGTCATTTCCGGCTTCCCGACGGGCACCGACCTCGCCGAAACGGCGCGGCTCCTCAAGAACCGGCTCGCAACCGGCGGCTCCGTGGTCGAGGGTGAGGTCTACCTCCAGGGGGACCATCGCTCCCGGATCCGGGTCGAGCTCGAGAAGCTCGGCTTCGACCCCGGCACGATCGAAGTTTCCACCGACGAGCTCCCCCGTCGGGGACGCCGGGACTGAGCCCCAATCATTGGTTACCTTGGGGTAACCAAGCGCCCTTTACATAGGGTCCGTCGATGCGCCTTGCGGGCCCGTCCCGAGAGAGAAACGAAACCATGTCGAAGCCGTTCGCCCACCCCGAAGTACTGGTCGATTCCGCCTGGCTGACCGAACACGCGAAGGACCCGAAGGTCGTCATCGCCGAGGTCGATTACGACCCGCAGGCGAACTACCACACCGGGCATATCCCGGGCGCGGTCCTGTTCGACTGGAAGAAAGACATCAACGATGGCGTCAAGCGGGACATCATCGACACCGCGCAGCTCCAGGCCCTATTCCGCGCGAAGGGGATCCACCCCGACTCGACCCTCGTGCTCTACGGGGACTTCAACAACTGGTTCGCCGCCTACGCGTTCTGGGTGTTCAAATATCATCACGTCGACGACGTCCGGATCCTGAACGGGGGCCGCAAGAAGTGGATCGAGGAGGACAAGCCGCTCACGAAGAACATTCCCACCCGAGTCGCTAGTACCTACACGGCGAAGAGCCCGCCCGAGGCCAAGCTTCGGGTCTACTTCGACGACGTGTTCGGCCAGCTCTCCGAGGTCAAGAACGGAAAGCTCTCCCTGGTCGATGTCCGCGGACCGAAGGAGTTCTCGGGCGAGATCACGGCGCCTCCCGAGTATCCGAACGAGGCGGCTCAGCGCGGGGGCCACATTCCGGGTGCCGCGAACATCCCGTGGGCCCAGACCGTCAAGGAGGACGGGACGTTCAAGACCCGCGAGGAGATCGAGGCGCTCTACGCGCCGAAGGGCGTCACCGCCGACAAGCCGGTGATCACCTACTGCCGGATCGGGGAGCGGTCGAGCCACTCCTGGTTCGTGCTGAAGTATTTGCTCGGCTACCCCGACGTACGGAACTACGACGGTTCCTGGTCCGAGTGGGGCAACCGGGTCCGCGTGCCGGTCGAAAAAACCGTCTAACCGGTTCCCATCTCCCCCGTCGTCGCGCGCCGAATGCGCGGGACGGGGGCCGCCTCCTTGCGAATGAGGAAGTGGTGGAGATTTCCCTCGATTCGGTGATGGAGCACCGAATGACCGGTCCGGTCGGACCACCGCACGAGCTCGATCGGGCTCGTCGGGTCGTCGGTGACGAGAAGCACGATATCTTCCGCGGGCCGGTGGGTAAGCTCTTCGTCGAGCTTCGCGAGTGTCGCGGAGCACTCCGATCCCATTTCGTACATTTCGACGTCCGGAGCGGCCGGGTAGCAGTGGATCCGCCGCTCCTGGATACGGGCCTCTAGGATTTCCCGGACGGCCGACGGACGCGCGAGAAGTCGGCCCGGCTCCGTTGGGTCCGAAGGAACGATCCGGGCCACCCATCCGCGCTCGTAGGGCGAGTCGTTGAGCAATTTCGGTCGTTGGGCGAGTGCGTCGTTCCGAGCGACGACCCGCGCCGTCACCGGGATCCGGAAAGGGACCGTGGAGCGGACGCTCTCGAGGGTGGCCAGGCTCCGTCCGGGTGCGATGATCCCCTCGACCTCCCGGAAACGGACGGAGGTGTAACGGCCGGCGAAGGCGGCCTGGGATGCCAGTACTCCGATAGCGAAGGTGACGCCATCGGGCTCGGCCCGGCACCAGATGTCGTTCTCGATGTCGACCCAACAATCGTCGGGGACCGGGCAGCCGAGGATCTCCATCGGAGCTCCGAAGCGTCCCGGGGCTTATCGGTTGTCAGCTCGCGAGCCCGGTGGTCTACCTCCGGGCCTCCGAGAAGCCTTTTTGGGGTCAGATTTCCCTGCAACGTGGGGAGAGCGAACATCGTCGCGCAAGCCTCGCCTCCGGCGCCGGGCCCGTTGCGGCTGCGGTCACTTTCCCACGCAGCACATGATGGTCGTTCCGGACGCCCTCGGGAAGACCGGGGGGTTCCACATGTCCCCTATCGGACCCTGTGCGGTCTGTGGGGCGGGCGCCTGCGCGAAGTACCGTCCAACGGGTTGAGCTCGGATGGCCCGGCATTCAGCCGTAGGCCGTCTTGATCAGGTAGGCCTTGAGCTGGGTCATCTTCTCGTCCCAGAGATGGAAGTGCCACGACCGGGCCGCTTCCCATTCATCGCCCGAGCCCCAGCCGATGTGTTCGAGCGTCACGTCGATGCCCTCCGGCGAATCCGCGAGCCGGAAGTACACGCGGGTGACGGGCGACGGATCGTTCATGATGCCGGCGAAGGCCGGCGGTGAGCGCCAGTCGAATCCAAAATCCACATCCGGAGTAAAGTGGGTCACCGTGCCGTGGGTCTCGAAGGGGGTTTCACCTCCAAACCGCAAGCGGCACTCCCCGCCGACCCGGGGGTCCACGTGAGCCTCTTCGCAGAGCCACCCCGCGAGACCCGCGGGCTGGGTCATCGCGTTGAAGATCATGTGGGTGGGAAGCGGGATCGTCACTTGGATGATGATAGGGTAGAGCTCTTCCTCCATCGGCCGCCCAGTCCCGGACCCGTCCTAAAGGATTTCTCCTTCGGCCGTCCGAGGCTCCCATCTCCCCGTCGGGGCACCGCCGGGAACTCTTTTAGCCGGACCGGTCTCGCTTCGCGACGGCGGAATTGATGGCGAAGCCAACTCGGATATTCTTCGTCTCGGACCTGCACGGCTCCGAACGCTGCTTCCGGAAATTCGTCAACGCGGGGAAGGTCTACCAGGCCCAGGTCCTCCTGATCGGTGGGGACATCGCCGGCAAGACGATCACCCCGATCTGGCCCGAAAACGGGGGTTGGACCGGGCTCCACTTCGGAAGCCGTCGGTGGGTCCAGACCGAGACCGACCTCCTAAGGTTCGAGGAGGACTTGCGCGCCATCGGTTCGATTCCCTACCGGACAACGGTCAAGGAATGGGAGGAGATCTCCCAGGACCGCCGCCGGGCGGATGCCCTATTCCGCACGCTCTCCCTGGACGTGGTGCGCCGCTGGGTCGCCCTCGCGGAGGCCCGGCTCAAGGGCACCGGAATACGGACCCTCATCGGTCTCGGCAACGATGACTTGGATGACATGGAGGGGATCCTGGCGTCGAGCGACTACGTGGAGTTGACGGACGGTCGATTGCTTCACCTCGACGATTCCCACGAGCTCTTGACCGGGCCCTACAGCAACATCACGCCTTGGCACACGAACCGGGAGTTGACCGAGCCGCAGATCACCGAACAGATCGCGAAAGCGGCGGGTCAGCTCCAACACCCCGAACGGGCGGTATTCAACATCCACGTGCCCCCGATGGGCACCCAGCTCGACCTCGCCCCTCACCTGACGGCGGACCTTACGAAGATCATGGGTCCGGGGGGAGAGCCCGAAATGGTCCATGTGGGCAGCAGCGCCGTCCGGGCGGCTATCGAACAGGTTCAGCCGCTGCTGGGGCTCCACGGGCACATCCACGAGTCGAAAGGATTCTCGGAGTTGGGACGCACCCTCTGTGTGAACCCGGGGAGCGTCTACAGCGAGGGCGTGCTCCAAGGGCTCATCGTCGAGCTCGAACCGAACCGTGTGCGGTCGCACGTGCTGACGACCGGCTGAGCCGGGTCACGGCGGCGCCGAGGCCGGCGGAGGCGTGGTGCCGAACGACTCGACCGGTTCCCACCATTCCCGCGAGAGGAATCCGAACCGCCGTTTCGGTTGCACTTGGTCGGTGGCGGCCCGAAGGGTCACGACTTTCGACCGAACGGTGTCCCGGTGTTCCGGGGGGAGGTGGTCGAAGAGCGGAGACTTCGCGATATGCTCGAGGTTGAGCCGGACCGTGGTCCAAAACCCCCAGTCCGTGGTCAGCCGTTCCACCAACCGGGTCGGAGAGATCTCGCCCGGTTTGTCCCCCAGGGGACGGTCCATCAGGACGGCGAGGATGTCCTTCACGTCCTTATCCTCGGGTCCGATCAGGACCTCCCGCTTTCCGAACGGGCCCAGCACCCGACCCTTGACCTGGTCGCTGTGGTCGAGCGGAATGCTCTGGATGAACTGAAGTTTGGAGAGCAGCAGCGTGGAAAGGGCCAGGGTATGGCCGTCCTGAGGGGCCTGCGAAATATCGGCCTTGAGGTCCATGTTATGGCAGAACTTGAATTCGTCCGCGAGTAGGTCGATCGTTCCCAGCACGCAGCGGCCGTCGACGACCTCGTTGACGTTGTGCAATCGCAGGCGGCGGCCCCCCATGAGAGCATTGAACATTCGGTCGGCATGCGTCTCGACGATGGAGAGGGCGCTGCCGTGGCGCTGCCCGAGCGCGAGCAGCGCCGTGTGAACCTTCTTCACATCGGCGTGGTGGCACGACAGGTCGATGTCGTGCAGCGGCCGACGGAGCCCGCTGGTAGTCGAGTTGCTGGAAGGGGAGCGGAAGCGGAAGGCCACGCCGCCCAGCATGGCGAGGTCGTGTCCCGGCAGGTCGACCGCCATGCCCTGGAGCACGCCGACCGCGTGGGCCATGACCGGGTCGGAGACGTCCACATAGTCCGGCAATCCCAGCGACCGACGGGATTCGGCCGGGTCGGTCGCGAAGGCGAGCGGCAGGTGAAGCGGAAGCTTCTCCTGGGTGAACGGGTCGACGATGACCTCTACGGTGTCGCCCACGGGAACCGTGGAGGGGAGCTTTCGCTCAAAAGCTCGTCCCTCGCGGCGCGGACGGGCTCACTCCGGGGGGAGTTCCTTGTTGATGAGGTCCATCGGAATGCCCCGGGACATCTGGATGGCCCGGGAGATCCAGTAGCCGACCACGCCGATGACGAAGACGATGGGCAGGAACAGGAGGTAGGCGTAGCTGTACGCCCCCGAGGGCTCCACATACGACGCCGTCGACGCGGCATAACTCACGAACCAAGCGGCGATCCAGCTCGCGATCCCGACGATCGTGATGATGGGGACCGGGCCGATCTTGGCCTGGACGATGCGGGGACTGCTGCGGAAGAGCTGGGGGCGCAGGAAGGGGAACAAGGCGCCGCCCAGGCAGACCAGGCCGACGGCCAACCAGAACCCGAAGTTGGAGTACGAAAGGTACGAGAGCAGAGTGGTGTAAACTCCCACCCAGAGCACCACGAACGACGCGAAGGCCAATACGATGACAGCCACCCAGGGGACCCCGTGACGGCTGACGCTGGCAAACGCCGTCGGGAGGATACGGTCGAAGGACCAGGAGAAAAGGTTCCGGGTGGGGATGATGAAGTAGACCAGCGCGAAGCCGAAGAAGGTCAAGATCAACCCGAACGAGAGGAAACCGGCCACCCAAGGGTCCCCGTGCAAGATGTACGCCGTCAAGAACAGCGGGGAGGGAATCGAGGTAAGGGCGCCCCCGGTAACGTACGAGAGGCTCGCGCCGATCAGGAAGTTCCGGCCGAACGTGGCGTAGGTCGCTGCGTAGAGCACCCCGATCAGAACCGCGAAGATGAGGGGGGCGCCGAAGATGGCGAGCCCTTGGGTCCGCGTGGGGTTGCCGCGAATCTCGCCGCCGTAATAGGAACTGTTCGCATACCCGATGAAACTCAACATGGTATAGACGATCCCGAGGAAAGTACCGGTCAGTGTGATTCCGGTGGTTCCCGCAACGCTGCTAGCGAGCGCCTGGTAGGTGTAAGCTCCGGTATTGGCGCTGTTGGCGTTCCAGTCGGCCGCAAAGGTCGCCTGGGAAGTCGTCAGCAGGACGCCGAGCATCACGAGGTAGATGAGGCCGGAAACGATGAAGATCCCAACGACGGTGCGGAAGATCCACTTCGTGGGCAGCAGGCTGACGAGGACGACCAGCAGCAGCACGAAGAAGCCGATCAGGAACTGGTCGACGTGCGACGCGATAATCGTGTTCGCCATCGTCAATGCACTGGAGCCGCCGCCGGCCACGCTGAAGGCCGCCAACGAGGTGGGGATCCCGAAGACCGCGGTGTAGTAGGCGAAGTATCCCGCCCATGTTACGAAGACGACGGTAAAAAGTAGGTTCGTTCCGAGGCCGATGCTGGGGTGGAAGATCCGGCCCAGAAAGACATAGTCGCCGCCCGACCGAGGCATCGAGCTGGCCAGCATCCAGTAGACGTACCCGACGCCGAGGTTGATCAGCACCCCGATTACGACGGTAGTCACCAGGTTTGCGTTGGGGTACCCGGCCGAGGCAAAAACGATCCAGAAATAGTTCACGATGATGCCCATGCCCACCAGGTTGGCGAAGAGGGCCGTACGGGGCCCGACGGTACGGACGAGACCCGACGTTTGCCGGACGTAGAGTCCCGGCTGGGTCGCCGTTACGGAGGGTGTGTTCAGCGAAATCCCCGGCGTCTCGGCTTCCATTGCAGCTGGCATTTCCGTGTTCCCCCGCGCCCCCTTCCGGGGGTGCGACGCGGTATAGCACGCGCACAACGAGGTGGTCTAAATACGTTGGCAAGTGCGTCCGGCGGCGGTTTTCGAGCCCGGGTGCAAGCTTCCCCACGACGGGCGAACGGTTCATGAGAAGCGCCGGTGTGGCCGGGGCCGATGGAGTGGGACACCCGACTCATCCACGACGGGCAGTCGGCGGACCCTCTCACCGGGGCCGTCAACGTTCCGATTTACCTTTCGAGCACCTTCCGGCAGTCCGCTCCGGGCGTATCGCAGGGCTATGTGTACTCTCGAACGGGAAACCCCACCCGGGCTGCGCTCGAGCGAATCCTTGCGCGACTCGAGGGGGGGGTCGGCGCGTTGGCTTTCGGCTCCGGCCTCGCCGCAATCTCGGCGCTGATCATGAGTTACCCCGCCGGAAGTCGGATCGTCGCCGGAGACGACCTCTACCACGGCGCCACTCGGCTGCTCGAACTGTCCCGAACTCACGGGGTCCAGGTCGATTTCGTGGATACGACCGACCTGGCCAACCTTCGCCGGGCATTCTCCTCCGGGCCTCGAGTGGATTTACTCTACCTGGAGACACCGACCAACCCACTCCTCAAGATCACGGACCTGAAGGGCGCTATCGCGGTCGCTCGTCGGGGGAAGTCCAAAGTCGCCGTCGACAACACCTTCGCGTCGCCAGTGTTTCAACGCCCGCTCGAACTCGGGGCGGACATCGCCGTACACTCGACGACGAAATACATCGGAGGGCACAGCGACGTCATCGGCGGGGCGCTGGTCTTCCGCTCGAAGGCGATGCTCGAGCGGCTCTACTGGTTCCAAAACTCGGCCGGAGGCGTGCCGAGCCCGTTCGACTGCTACCTGATGATCCGGGGCGTGCGGACCCTGGGGGTACGGGTTCGCCAACACGCGGAGAATGCCCAACGGGTCGCCGAGTACCTCAATCATCACCGCAAGATCGTTCGGACGCTCTACCCGGGCCTCCCCCACCATCCCGGGCATGCCCTGGCGCGCCGACAGATGGACGGGTACGGCGGAATGGTCTCGGCGGAAGTTGCGGGGGGCCGCCCCGCGGCGATTCGAGTCGCCCGGAAACTGCGGATCTTCACGTTGGCCGAGAGTCTCGGCGGGGTGGAGTCGCTGGTCAACCACCCGGCGCTGATGACCCACCGCGCGATGCCACTGGCGGAGCAGAAGACGAAGGGGATCTCGGGCGGCCTGCTCCGTCTTTCCGTGGGCATTGAGGACGCCGAGGACCTAATCGACGACCTGCGTCAAGCCCTCGGCTGAGGCCGTCCGGGCATAGCGCGAAATAGCCCCGACCGATCCGCTCCGGCATGCCGCTTTGGCACGATGCCCCGGGCGCCTGGCATGAGATCCTTCCCGGTGTCCGACGCCGGATTCTGGCCCACGCGTCGTCGGCCATGATGGTGCTGTACCGCATCGAACCGGGCCGGGTCTTCCCGCTCCACACCCACCCCCACGCCCAGTTCGGCACGATCCTCGAGGGAGGCGGCGTCTTCCGCGTGGGGGACCAGTCCTGGACCGTACGCGCCGGGGACGGCTACTACGTTCCGCCGGATGTCCCCCACGAACTCCACACCGACGGCGCGAAGCCGTCGGTCATCCTCGACGTGTTCGCCCCCCAGCGGGACGATTTCCTGAACGAGACCGTTCCGGCCGACGAGCCGTAGGCTCGCGACCCGGCTCAGCCGACGGACCGAAGAATCCCGCCGTCGACCGGCAGCAAGGCGCCGGTGACGTACGAGGACATCTCGCTGCCCAAGAACACGAACGCTCGGGCCAGTTCCTCCGGGCTCCCGATCCGGCCCAGCGGGATCTCCTGCAGCAGGGCCGCCTTGACCTGGTCCGGGGTCGTGTTCCGTCGGCGAGCGGCGTCCTCGAAGACGTGGGCGACCCGGTCCGTCGCGATGTAACCCGGCAGTACGCCGTTGACACGAATGCCGCGAGGTCCGAGTTCGCGGGCGAGGGTGCGGACCAATCCGGCGATGGCGATTCGGCAGACGTTCGAAGTGGCGATGTTGGGGATGGGTTCCCGGATCGCGAACGACGCGGAGAAGACCATGCGTCCCGGCGTCTGGGTAGAGAGCATCTGCTCGGCCACCTTCTGGCCCAGGTAGGCCGGACTCACGGTGAGGAGATTGGCCGCCGCCTGCCATGTATCGAAATTTTGTTCCATGAACGTCCCGGGTGCCGGCGAGCCCGTGACGTAGACGAGGGTGTCGATCCCGCCGAGTGCCGTTCGGGTCTCGGAGACGAGTCGGTCCAGGTCGGCGCGCTGCGTCAGGTCGGCGGGAATCCCGTGAACCTCTCCCAGCGGTCGGAGCAGTTCCAGCGCCTGATTCAATCGATCCGTGTGGGAGCCGTTGACGACCACCCGGGCCCCCTCCTCCAGGAACGCGCGGGCCGCCGCGAAGCCGATCCCTTGACTGGCCGCCGTCACGAGGACCCGTTGTCCTGTGAGCCCCGAACTCAACGGCATGGACAGGGGCCGCCTACGACTCGAGGGCGAAGACGCGACTCATCGCCCCGCTGGCGCCCTCGAGCTTGAGGGGTCCGGCGACGATCGTGTAGGGCGTTCCCTCGCGCAGCGTGTCGAGATGGTCGAGGGCTTCCAGGATCCAGATGCTGCGTCCGAGGAGGACTTTGTGCGCCTCGAACTTGGCATTCGCGTACGGGTCGATCCCGAGGGCGTCCGTTCCGACTCCCTTGACTTTCTTCTTGACCAACCACTCGGCCGTGGCGGGCTCGATGCCCGGGAAGTCGTAGAGATACTTCTTCGTGGAGGCCCGGGCGTGGCTCCAACCCGTCTCCAGGAGCACGATCTCCGGCGCGAAGGACTTCGGCCAGTGTTTCTCGAGCGCGGCCTGGGGCATCAGGTTCCCTTGGATCTCCTTCCGCAAGTCCAGCACGGCACCGACCCCCACCAGGTCCTCCGGCGCGATCTGGTCAACGGTTTTGCCGGATTCGAGGAAGTGGTAGGGCGCGTCGAGGTGCGTGCCGCTGTGCGTCAGCGCGGTCAGTCGTTCGATGGCGTAACCGTCCCGGGCGATGATGCCGATCGGCTCAACGACCGGAAGCGGGGTCGTGGGCCACACGGGCATGTGGGTCCGGTACAGCGCCGTGAGGTCGTGGACTCGGGAAGTGGTCGGCATAACGGTGACGGAAACTTACTGCTACTAAAAGCCGTGCGCACCCTATTGCGCGGAGGCGCGCTCCAGAAAGTGCCCCAGTCGACGCGCGCCCTCTTCCAAGGCCGCCATCGGGGCGGTGAACGAGATCCGGAAGTGATGTTCGCCGGCCGGCCGAAGGAGACTCCGGGGACCACGGCCAGCTTCTCTTCATCGAGGACCCGGTTGCAGAACTCTACCGAGGAGATCGGCAGGTCGTACCGCGGGAACATGTAGAACGCCCCGGCGGGCCGTTCGACGTGAAGACCCGGGATGGCGGAGAGCAGCTCGAACAGCCGCTCCCGGCGCCGGCGGAACTCCTCCCGGAACCGGACAATGTCGGGTTCGGCGTTCTGGAGTCCCCAGAGGCAAGCGCGCTGGATGAAGGGCGGGACGCAGGTCAGCGTGTTCTCGACGACTTTGACGAGACGACTCTTCAGCACGGGGGGGGCCACGGCGTAGCCCGCGCGCCAACCGGTCATCGCGAACATCTTGGAGAAGCTCCCGATCGTCACGACCCGGCCGACCCCCTCGGGGAGGCTTGCCGGGGCCACGTGCGGGCCTTCGTAAACCAGCGACTCGTAGGTCTCGTCGCTCAGGACCGTAAGGTCGTGTTCGCGGGCGATTTCGAGGGCGGCCCGGACCTCTTCCCGCGAGAGTAGCCGACCCGTTGGATTCGAGGGGGACGTGAGTATCAGCACGCGACTTCGAGGCGTGATCGCCTTCGCGAGGGCGCCCGCATCGAAGGAGAAGTCGCTCCGAAGCCGAAAATAGACGGGACGGGCACCGACAAGTTGGACCGGTTGCTCGAACAGGTATGTAGGGTCCGGGAGAAGTACCTCATCGCCCGGGTCGGTGGTCGCCAAGAGACTTGCGTAAATCGCGAGCTTTCCGGGCAGCACCACGACGTCCGACGCGGCGGCCGGAATAGCGTGCAATCGGTGCAGGCGCTCGGCGATCGCCTCTCGGAGGTCCTGCATGCCCTGGGAGGGGCCGTAGTGGGTGAGGCCCTCGTCCATCGCCCGCGTCGCTGCCGCCCGAATCCCGGCAGGGGTGTCGAAGTCGGGTTCCCCGATGTGCAGGCCCAAGATCGTGCTCCCGCGCTGGCGTGCCTCGAAGATGCGGTCGATCAGGGATAGGATTGGCGACTCGCTGATCTCGTCGACGCGCATCGGGGGGCGCAAACGCCCCGCAGTAAAAGGAGGTTGGCCGGGCGGCGGAGTCCCCGCCTACGTGGGACGCGGCGGCGCCGTTGGAGGAACCGCATCCGTCCCGGGGGGTTCCAAGCCCCGCGCGACGCGTCGGTGCGCGTCGATGAACGCTACGGCAAAGAGGGCGTAGGCGAGGAACATGTACGAGAGGTACGCCAGGACCGGCTCGATCAGGGAGACGAGTTTCGAGGGACTCGCCCGGGCGGTCGCGAGGTAGGCGGGCAGATCGCCCGAGATGTGGTATCCCACGATACCGACCACGGGAATCGCCGCGACAAGGGCGAGGATGAGGATCGCGCGGCCGGTCGTGCCCAGCAGATGGTAAACGATGATCGCGTACAGAATGAACGAGAAGAACAACGACCCCGCCACCGCGCCGCCAACTTCGTAGGCCAGCCAGCTCGGGATCGCCAGCCCCGACATGTACGCGTAGTAGGCTACAGGGCCGGCCGCAGCCGCGCCGAGCAGGACGGTGACGAGCAAGGTGAGGTGCGCGTGGTGGACTCGCTGGTGATGCAGTTCGTTCCATTCATGCCGGCCGAGGGTGAGGAAGAGCACGCCCATCAGCGTGGCAACGACCCCGATTCCGAAGAGCACCTCGCCGGTCGTGCCCTTGGAGGAACCGGTCAGGATGTCGTAGGCGTTGACGCCCGCCTCGATGGCGAACCCGACCGTGAAGATCGTCAGGCTGAGTCGCAGGTTGGGTGCCATCGGCCCCTCATTCACCGCCGGCGCGGTTCAAATACCCCCCGCTCGAGCGGGCAGGAGTCTCCGGAAAGGGAAAGGGGGACTCAGACGCGTTCCACCACGTCGCCGGTCCGGATCCGACCGGAGCGGACGACGGACGCGTACCAGCCGCGTCGATCGATCATGGTCTTGATGAAACCGGGACCCTTTTTCTCGCCGACGTACGGAAGCAGGTACAGATTCGTGCACGGAACGCACGGTTTGGATACCTGAACGATGGCCTCGCCCATCCGGAACTGGTCCCCTGGATGGAACTCAGCGTACGGGATGCCCTCCGTAGTCACATTTTCGCCGATGTCTCCCTCGTGGATCGGCCAGCCCTCGCCATTGAGTTCCTGAATCATTTCAATAGGCATCATCAGGACGGCCTGGTTGGGCTCGTCGTGCTGCTCCTCGTGCCGGTATCGATTGAAGTCCCCTTCGACGCCCCTCGATACGACCTGGACCTCCGGTACGGTGGGCTTCGGTAGCCCGTGCTCGGCCCCTGTCTCCGGCTTTCGGTGGAGTGAACGGACTCGGCCAGCGCGCGATGGTGCGGTCATAGTGGGCTTCTATCCCACTCAACGCCTGTTCTAATTGTCTGCGGGGGGGAGCCCCCCTGCCCTACGTGAACAAATCTTCCAAGGGGTTCTCCATTTCCTTGACTTCCCGAATCAGCACGCCCTTCGCCAGGAGCTCCTGGATGAGCTTGGGGACTTCCTCGGGCCCGGACAGTTCCTGCACGTAGTAGTCCCCCTGTTTACTGGAGGCCGGAAGCACGCCTTCCATCCCCGTGCCGCGAAACCCGATGACGTAGTGCGACGCGCGGAGTTCGCCGAGGGGGCCGAAGTACACGACCCGCCCCTTCCGGATCGCCAGCACGGAATTGCCGATCTCCCGCGCCTCGAAGAGGTTGTGCGAGGAGTACAGCACGATGTCGTCCTTGCTCAGGCCCAATACGAGGTCCCGGACTTCGCGGGCGAGTTTGGGGTCGAGGTTCGTCGTGGGTTCATCCAGGAGATAGATGCCCCGTTCCTGGAGGAAGACGCGGGCGATGGAGACCCGCTTCTTCTGTCCCTGGCTCAGCTCGGAGAAGAACCGGTGCCGAAGTTCGTCGAGCCCCAGCGAGTGGACCACCCGCTCCACATCTTGCGGTGTCGCCCGCTCTACCGTGGCGTAGAACCGGAGCGCCTCTTCGACTCGGAGCCCATCCGGAATCCCATCGATGTGAGAGAGATAGTGAAGGCGCGACCGGGCATCGACCTGACGGACGTCAATCCCATCCACCTCGACCGAGCCCGTGTATGGTTCGAGGATCCCCGCGAGGGTGCGGAACAGGGTGGTCTTGCCTGCGCCGTTGGCCCCCAGCACCACATAGATCGCGGGTTTCTCGATGACGAAGGAGATGTCCTCCAGGACCCGCTTTCCATGGTATCCCGAACTCACTCCCCGCAGTTCGATACGATGCGACCTCTCACGGGGCAGAAAGGCGGTCGACGTGGAAAGCGGAGAAGAACCGGACATCACGGGGTACCTCGCATCATATCGGGGAGAGGAATCGCTCCCGTCCCATGAGCCGAGCCGACAATCCCAACAGCAAGACTACGACCACGAAGATCGCGAGCGCCGCGCCTCCCGTCACGTAGTAGAAATCGGCCGCCGGTGCCCGCTCCGCCACGATCAGAACGAAGACTGTCGGAGCGACCCCCAGCATCGGGGCAAACCCGATGGGGCTGTTCATGCCAGTCCGGGGAGTCGATATCGAGGTCCAGATCATTCCGGCCGTGGCCGTCAAGAACGCGGTAGCGTAGCCCATAGGAATCGTGTAGAGCACGAGCGACTGGAGCAGGGAATGGGTCACGGGAGTTCCCGTGGCCACGGCGCCGCCCAACCCGACCGCGAGCGCGATTCCCAGGATGGTCGTGGTCAGCGTTGCGGTCGAAAGGAGTCCACCGCCAAACAAGGACCGCGGGGGGACCCCGTAGGCGATCAGGTACTCGAACACGCCCTTGGTTCGGTCGCTGGTGAACGTCATCAGTCCGCCAATCGCGCCCATCGAAACGAAGATTGGGAGTTCGAGCGGGAAGGTGTTGGCGAACACCGACGATCCTTGCCCAGCGACTAGCGTGATCACCGTGAAAAAAAGGATCAGGGCTGTAGCGAGAATCAGGTACACCCGACCGACGGTGAAGGCTCGGCGGATCGTGGTCACCGCGAGGGAGCCGATGGGGGGTCCAGCGGCTGCGGACGCGGACACTGGACCTGGGGGGGAGCGCGAGACGATTTAATGTTCTAGTTGGAACGGGCGCCCTCCCGTGGCCGGGCGTGGCGTCGATCAGTCTAGCACGACGTTCGCGGTAACCGGGTCCTGCGATCACTTGCGGTCAAGCGGACACTTCATGGAGAGGCCTTCGGAGAGACCGATTGCCGAGATCGAGTGCCCGGGGCGAGGTCATAGTCGAATCCCTGGTGGCACTTCGCGCCGTTCGGATGGACGCCCTCAGGTGTTCCCGGTCGGCCGCCGACGGCCTACTTCTTAACGACGACCTGGATCTCGGTGTGAGCCCACACCTTGGGGCCGGACCAGGGATCGCCGGAATAAACCTCGCGGTACGAGAGGGCCTTCTTGATCTCTTTGTCCTTCTTCCGCCACCGGAGCCAGTCATTGAGCCCGTGGTAGATTACACGAGGCGACACGTCATCGGAGTTGAACGTCACACTGGCAACCGTCGCGCTGGGAATCGTTCGGAGCCGGATTCGCCCACTCCCCGTAGCCTTCCCCTTCACCTCGATGGCGGCGATGAAGGTCTTCCCGTCGGGCTCGAAGAACAACCATCGTCCCATCCGAAGATGGTTCTTCTTGGCCCACTCGACCAGCGCCTTGAACTGGCCCCGGAGTTTCTTCTCGTCCCAACCCCCTTTCCGCGAGAGTGTGGCTACTCGGTACGACGGCGCCCGCTTGAAGCTGAAATCGACGGTCATGGGGTCCTCGGCCGCGGGAGGAACGTACGGCCTTTAAGCGTTGGCCGGGGGCCTCATCGGGTCAGTCTTCTCGCCAGCTGAACAGGAGGATGGCCAGCACGAAGAAGACTATGGCGATCCCCGCCACGATGAGGATGTCCTGCAGCGCGCCCGCACTATTGTTGAACAGGATGCCGGCGTTGAGGCCGCTGATGACATAGTAGAGCGGCAGGACATGGGCCACCGTTTGGAGATACGGAGGAAAACCCGAGACAGGGAAGAACGTCCCGGAGAGGAACATCATGGGGAACAAAATTACGTTCCCGATGACCGCCGCGGTCTCCGGGGTCTTCGAGATGGACCCCGCGACGAGACCGAGTGAGACAAAGAGGATGGGCCCGAGAATCAGGAAGGGGAACATCCAGGCGACGATCGAGACGTGGGCGCCGAACACGGAGCGTCCCACGAATATCATGATGAACGAAGAAATGACCGCGAGCAAAACGTACCAAATCATCGCCGCGGTCAGCCATTCGGCCCGGGTCAGGGGGGTGAGGGACAATTGGCGAAACAGCTTGTCCCGCTTCCAGGTGGAGCTGATGTTCACCATCGAGAACATCGGCCCCGTTAGGATCGAGAAGCCAATGAGTCCCGGGATCAGGTAGTCGATGTATCCGTAAATCTGGCTCCCCACATTGAGGTAGGAGGACGAAACGATGACCGACCCCCCGGCCTCATGGAGATTGAACGCGCTCTCGACGCCTTGCACGGCGCCGATCACGATCCCCGCCTGCGAGGCCGCCGAGGGGTTCGTGTAGACCACGACGTTCACGGCGGTCTTGTTGGCCAGCGCGGTTTGAAATCCGGCGGGGATGATGAGGCCCGCGGTATCGCTATTGCTCGCGAGGTAACTCGACAGGCTGGTGCCGGCGGGCAGGCTGACGATGTTGACCTGTATCGCGCCCGTGTCATTGAGGGCGCTCAGAAACGCGACGCTCGCCGGGGAGGCATGGTCGAGGTTCTCGACATACAATGGCACGGCCGAGGATCCCGAGTTCGCGAAGACGGCCCCGAAAATGAGGATGAGGATGATCGGAAAGACCAATGTGAAGAAGAGTCCGATCGGATTGCGGATGTAGCCCTTTGCGAACGCGACGAAGTAGGACCGGATCCGATTTGCGTTCACGTCGCGTCACCTTCCGGCGCAATGTCGAGGGTCGAGTGGTCGGAAGTGCCCACGAGCCGAATGAAGACGTCCTCGAGCGTGTCCTGCGCGGTGCTGAAGCTGGAGTAGGAGTACCCGGAAGCCTCGACCCAGCTGAGGATCCGCAACGCATCGCCCTTGGCGTGGAGTTCCACCGAAATCGCTCCGTCCTGGACCTCGACCGGGAGGCCCACTTGGCGACGGAGGGGCTCGGCGAGGGCCGGGTCGCCCGAAATCCGAAGGCGTTCGGGACGACCGTACCGTTGGATGATGTCCGCGGGGGTGCCGGTGGCGATGATCTTTCCGAGGTTGATGATCGCGATCCGGTCCGCCAGAAGTTGGGCCTCTTCGAGGTAGTGCGTCGTCAGGAAGACCGTCCGACCCTCCGCTTTGAGACCCCGGATAACCGACCAGATCGCGCGACGGGCGCGGGGGTCGAGACCCGTCGTCGGCTCATCTAGGAAGCAGAGTTTCGGGTCGTTGACGAGCGCGAGGGCCAACCCGAGTTTCTGCTTTTGACCGCCGGAGAGGTTCTCGAAGAGCGCTTCGGACTTGTCGGCGAGTTCGACACGTTCCAGGAGTCCCTTCGCGCGGGAAGGCACGCCGAACAGTCCCGCGTAGAGCTCCAGGGCTTCGCGGGGCGACAGTTTTGGAAAGAAGTGGAAATCTTGCGGAGTGACCCCGATGGTCCGCTGGAGCTCTCGACCGTGGGTCCACGGATCCTTTCCGAGGACGCGCACCTGACCGGAAGTGCTGGGGCGGATTCCCTCGAGAATCTCCACAGTGGTCGTCTTACCGGCGCCGTTGGGGCCCAGAAACGCGAACACCTCGCCGGGGTGGACTGCAAAGTCGATGCCGTCGACCGCGACGACCTTGTCGTAGTGCTTGACGAGCTTGTCGACCTCAATCGCAGCAGTCATCGAGTATTGGATTCCGGCGATCGCCTTGTCGCGACGCGTCCCGGCGAACCGGGGCCCCTACAAGTCTCTATCCGGTCTTGGGAGTCGTTCGATCCCGACCGTTCGAGGACCTCAAGACGTGGGCCTGGTCCCGGGTCGTCCCGCGAGGGCGACCCGCACTTCGTCAGCGGCCCGGTAGCCGGTCTCGATCGCGCCGTGGATTGTGGCCGACTCCCCTCGCCAATGGGTCGCTTCGCCGGCGAAAAACAGAACGTTGTCAATCGGTGCAGCGAGCGTCTGACGCTCATCGGGTTCGACATCGGGGGGAAGGAACGAGTAAGCCCCCTGGGCGAAGGGGTCCTCGGACCACAGCTGGACCGATTGTCGGGTCACGTCTCCGATGCGGGCTCCCTCCGGTAACGCGGCCGCGAGTTCGCCAATCGTCGCGTCGATCCGGTCTTGGCCGAGCATTACGGCGCGCCGTTTCGCTTCCCGGCCGACGGTGAAGGCCGTGATGACTTCCGGGACGTTGGGCTGACGCACGCCGGGCCGATGGAAAGTCGTCGCGCCGCCAGCCCAAACGAGGGAAAAGTCGCCGTAGCGTTCCCGCAGGTTTCCCCCCGCCAGCCGAAGCTGTAACGCGTAGCCCATCCCGAACGCGATGCGCCGGATCGCGGTTCGCTTCGGGGCAGGAAGCGGCGGGTCGAATTCGACCGCCTCGGTCTTCAATACCCCGAGGGGAAACGTAAGGACCACCGCGCGGGCTTCGTAAGTGGTCCCCATCCGCCCATCCACTTGGGCCTCGACTCGTACGGCATCGGGAGTGTGCCGGATCGCTGTCACCTGCACGCCGGTCCGGATTCGGTCCCGGAAGCCGGCGGATCGTCGCTTGAACAGCTCGGAGTATCCCTCGTTGAGCCGGAAATTGCGGTAGCCAAACTCCTCCCCGGCCCGTCGTTCCTCCTCGGCCGGTCCCCGAACGCCGATCTCGTCCGGGTCGGCGGCGTAGACGTGGGCGTGCAGCAATTCGACAAAACGGCGGGCACCCGCGGAAGGGGTTTCCTCCTGGAGGAACGCGGCCAGGCTCCGGTCGGGTGCCGGCATCCTCCGGAGCTTCCGGGGGAGGACGCGGGTGCCCTCGTAAAACGAACGGAATCCGAACCCTGGATAACCGGGAAGGGCCAACCAGGGAATGCGGCACAACCGGCGATCGAGTGAGAACAGCGCTTTCTGGGACACGGGCCAACGGCGCGTCGTCAGCCCAACCTCGCGGGCCAATTGATGCGTAATCACGTGCCGGCCGTGGACCATCTGGGCCCCGAGTTCTAGGGGGAGCTCCGGGGCTAGCGTGTAGTCGGTAAGCGCCCGACCTCCCACGCGATGGCGCGCCTCGAGGACTGTGAAGGGGACCCCAAGCTGATGGAGACGCTCTGCGCAGGCGAGGCCGGCGGCGCCCGCGCCGAGAATCAGGACGTCGACGGTAGACTCTGTCACACCCCCCGTTCACGCCGGGAGGAACAAGAGGGTTACCCGGTCGCTGGAGGTGCGGGTCGTTGGGCGAGGATGAAGGCGTCGATGCGATGGAGCAACGGGTCGGGGTCAGCGGTGGTACCAACGACCGTCACGAGCAACGACGTCTCGTCGAACCGGGCCAGGATGGTCGTAAAATCATTCCCCCGGATCACGATGTGGTCGGGCGGGGTCTGCTTGAGGTCGCTGCTCACCGTCGCGGCCGCGCCGACGATCGTGGCCGACATGACCGCAAACGTTTCCGCCGAGACGCCCGTCGGCAACACGCTCTGGAGCATCCGTCCGTCATCGGACACGATCGCAACGGCGACGGCCTCCACCGAACTCTTCAGCGCTTCGATCGGCACTAGCGCCTGAGCCGCCAAAACTACACTCGTCAATTTCCCCCCCAAGAAGGCGCGCGCGGAACGGGAGCCGCCGCCCCCCTCGTCCGATGATATGGCGCCTCAACCTATATCAACACTCTTTCCGGCAAGCCCATCGATGTGTACGCATACGTATCCAAAACCGGGCCGGCGATGAGTCGATGTTCTCCTCCGTTTGCCCCCCCCGGGAACCGGAGGGCGAGGCTGAATCGAAGTACTTTCACCGCGGAGGGACCGAACCGAGGCGTCTAAATCGGACGACGCAGTTCGGTGACCGATGACCTACCCGCCAAATACCGGAGGTCCCCCAGTGTGGTCGCCCCAAAGGGCCGGGAACCCCCCAGGGATGCCTGCGGCAGCCGATACTCGTGCGGCGGACATCACAGGCCTCTCTCGAATCTGGACGGCCGCCCTCATTTCGATCGCGGGCTCGGCGCTGGGGGTCGCGGTCCCCCTCGCGCTTTCGCGGTCCGGGTATTTCACCATCGCGATACCGGCGTCGGGGGGGACCGTGACCTTTGACCAGACCTCGTTGATCGTGGTGCTCGGTACCGCGATGGTCGGCCTCGTCCTTTCGATAGTCTCGTTCTGGTTCTACCGGGACGGTTTCGTGGCGATTCGGGCGGTGGATTCGAGGTTCTCGTCGACCCCGACCTTCGCGTTGCTGGTCGTCGTCGGTCTGGTGATAGTCGCGATCGCCCTCGTGCTAGTCTTGGAGGGGTTCGTTCAGCTCCTTTCCTGCGCGGGAAGCGCGACCGTCTTCCCCGCGTCGTGTATCAACGTGGGGGCGTTGCTCGGGGGAGTGGCCCTGCTCCTCCTTGGGCTCATCATCCTCCTCATCGGGTACATCGGTACTCTCGTCGGGATCTGGCGACTCGGGACCCGATACAACGAGACCCTGTTCAAGGTCGGAGCGATTCTCATCATCATCCCGTTCTTGAGCATCGTGGGGCAGATTCTGGTCCTGCTCGGGGCGTCCGGGGCCCGATCGAAGATCCGGCAGACCCCCGCCTACGGATTGGCGCCGTCCGTCCCCCAGCCACCGCCCCCTCCGTACCGCTGACGGCTCCACGGGTCGGCGGGCGGCCCGCCCAGCGCGAGTCTGCTCGATCCGCTCAGGGACGCAGGATGGACCGCATCTCCCAGGTGCGCTCGAAGCCGAGTCCCCGGTAGAGTGGACGCCCCCTGGGGGCCGCGTGCAGGACGACGCGAGTGTATCCACGAGCCCGGCAGGTCCGCAGCGCTTCCCGGACGATTCGGCGGGCGAGGCCCCGGTGCCGATACGTTGGCTCGGTGAACATCGAGAAGAGGTAAGGGACCTCCAACTGGGGGGAACCAGGTCGGGGTTGTTCCGGACGGAACCAAATCCCACCGCTTGCCACCACTCGGCGATCTGTCGTCTCCACAACCAGAACGAGGATCTCCCCCGACGCCAGGCGGGGCATGATCCATTTCCGATACACCGCGTCGTGGGCTGTCAGCTGTCGGGGCGTCCGACCGCCAATCTCTGCGAACATGCCCCGGCGGTGTGCCACTAGGGTTCTCCAATCCGCCCCAGTGGCGTGCCGAAGCCCCGGGCGAACCCGGTCTATGCGAGCCGCAGGCCTTACTCGGCTCGGCTTTCGGGTCGGCATGGGGAGGTGGTCTCGGGCGAGGTCATCTCGTTTGCCAGGCCTTTTCGGTGCCCCTGACTACCTCGGAGTTTGGGCGACTGACCCCCGATCTCCTCGACGATTCGAATGGTTCATACGGGTTTTATAAAGCGCCCGATAGGCTCGACCTTCGCCGATGGATCCACTGCGGACGGTAATTCTGATTTCTATCGGCGTGTTGGGCCTGCTAGCGGCTCTCCTCGGGGTAATGGAGTGGCGTCGGTACACCCGGCAAGGCGCCCGTTCGCACCTCTACTGGTCGATCGGGCTGATGCTGGTCTTCTTCACGCTGATCGAGGAGGCCATCTTCTACTCCGGATACTGGACGAGTGCGCTGCTCAGCTCCTACTTCTTCCTCGTCGCGCTCCTGGTGGGGATTCTTTCCTTCGGCTCGGCCGAGAACGGGCTTCCGGCGAAGTGGCGCGGGGTCTACATGGGCTATACATTCGCCGCCATGGCGGTGGTAGCTTTCTTCTGTGCCATCAACCCCGTCAGCGGCTCTGTCCTCAGCCAAGGGGTCGTCACCGGCAACCCGTCCCTCGGGATCATTCTCAGCTCTACCGCACTCACCGTGCCCGCCGCCACCCTAATGGCTGGCCTGGCGCTGCTGGGAGTGTACCGGAGCCACGTGTTCCGCCTCGCCTACATCGCGGCGGGGATTCTCGTCATCAGTGCCGCGGGGGGCCTCTACATTGTCTCGATCCCGATCACGCTGTATTACGCCGAGTTCGTCGGCGTGTTCCTTCTGTACGTGGGCTTCGGCGGCGTGCACCCCTCCGGACTCCGGCGACCGGCGCCGGCGGCCACAGGCGGCAACTAATCTAATCCCCCTGGGCCTCTGAGCCCTTTGCCGGGGCTCCTGCGAAGGGCCGAGGCAGGGAAGCCAACCGATGATCCTGTGGGAGACGATCGTACTCGGGGTCCATGTCCTCGGCGCCTGCATTTGGGTCGGCGGCACGTTCGCGCTCGGGATCGTCGTCGCGGTCCTCGCCCGATCCGCCGCGCCGGGGGACCCGCGGGTGGCCGAACAGACCGGCGCCGTTGCGCGGGCGCTCAGTTGGGTCATGTGGCCGGCCCTGGCCGTGACGATCGTGACCGGCGGCATCAACCTCACTTGGTATCTGCCGGCGGGGAACTGGGTCGCGACTCCCCAAGGGCAATGGCTCCTGGCCAAAATCTTCGTCGTCGGGGTCGTGTTGCTGACGGCGGGAAGTCACAGCTTCGTGGTCGGGCCCCGTATCCGTCGCTTGCGGAGCGCCGGCGCAACGGAGGAGCAGCTCCGGGGTCTACGCCGGTTAAATGGGGCACTGGGCGCAGTCTCGGCCGTGGCCAGCGCCGTCGTGATCTTTCTGGCGGTCGTGGTGGGAAGCTTCTAGGCCCATCGGCAGGCCCTGGGACCTTACTTCTTTGACTTCATGCCCTTGAGATACTTCTCGACGGCCTTCTTGGTGTGGGGACCCGGCGTTTGGGACTCGACGACCTCTGCGACCCTCCCGGTCGGGTCGATGTAGAACGTGACCCGCTTCGCGAGCTGGAAGGTACCGAGGACCCCGTAGCTCGTCGCGATGGCTTTGTCGAAGTCGGCCACGAGCGGGAAGTCCGCGTGGCAGTCGGCGGCGAAGGCCGTCTGCTTCTCCGCGTCGTCCACGCTGATCCCCACTACTTCAACGCCCTTGGCCGAAAGTTGGGGGTACAACTCGCCAAAGGTGCGCGTCTCCATCGCGCAGCCCGAGGTGAAGGCCTTGGGGTAGAAGTACAAAATCACCGACTTCCCGCGGAGCGAGGAGAGTTTCAGGTTCTGGCCTTTCGAGGAGGGCGCGTCGAAATCAGGGGCCTGGTTTCCGGGCGCGATCATGGCGCGCGACGAAAGCCGGGAGGGTATGAAAGGACAGTGTCGGGGACTTCCCTACAGGGCACGTTCACTGTCGCCGGGGGCAGGCACCAATCACCGGAGTCCTCTGTCACGGTCTCTCTTGTACTCGTGTGTCGATGGGGGGCGCGATGCCTCGTTTCCGGAGTAAGTTGAGTTCACCGCCTTCGGCAGTTCCGGTCGAGTTCGACCTCTGCGCCCGATGCGCCGACGATGGCGACATCGTGAGGACGGTGGTGAGCGGAAAGTTGGGGATCCCCTACGGGGAAGGCGGGGTCCCGCCGGTCGAGCGAATTCCACATCGTTCGTACGATTTTCAGGCGCAACCCACGCCGTGCATCTCCTGCGCCCGGATCCTAAGCTCCGAGGACGACTAGGGGCATCCCTGCGAGGGCGAACCTGTAATAGGACGACCGGCTGGTGCGCCGAGAGGAGATATGGCTTCGGAACCCCTCGTGCTCATCGAAGAGCTTCAGACCGCTGTGGAGGACCTGTGGGCCCTGTGGACGGAGCCCGAGAAGGTGGCGAAGTGGCTCGCCGGGGGCTCCCAGATCGACCTCAGAATCGGAGGAACCTATCGATTGAGCGGCCATCTCGTCGGTCACCCCCTCCGCGACCCCGTCGGGGGCGCGATCGTGGGACTCGAAGAGGAGTACGTGTTGAAGGTGGCCTGGCAGTTACCGACGGAGCTCGGCCCCGCGGTTCGTGACGCCGCGCCCCCTACCACTTTGGTCGCCCTATTCCAACCCTTGGGCCCCAATCGGACTCGCCTCCGGATCGAACAGGATGGCTGGCGCGAGGGTGAGGAGTGGATGGCGGCCCGGCGCTGGCAGACGGAGGCCTGGACCGAGGTTCTGGCCCGGCTTAAGCCGGGAATCCTGCTCGGTTAAGGGATCCCCTCAGGGCGGGGTCGTGTCAACCGGGGCGGCTCCGGGCGCCGCGCTGGCAGGGAGGGGCGGGATCGTAGACTCCTGAGGAGGAACCGGATGACGACGGACGTACGCCCGTTCGATGGAGCCGATCACGAGGGCCCCGATCCACAGCCAGAAGCGGATCGGGAGGCCCGCGGGGGCCACGTGCCAGAAGAACCCATCCGCGGACACCAGGAACACCGCCGCGGCGATCATCTGGGTGTTGGCGGAGAACAGGAAGTTGCGCACGAGTTCTGGAACGTGGCGCGTCTTCTCCTCCTGAGCCAGCAGATACGTCATGAAGCCGAGCACGAAGAACAGTCCGGCAAGGTCGAGGGCGTAGATCGCCGTCGTAAAGTCCTCGCTCAGCTTGATCGTCGGGTGGTCCCCCAGCGACCCATAGAGCAGGTAGAACAGGTACGGCTCGACCGAGACCAGGAATAGCAGGAGCAGGTTGAGGTTGCGGGTTGATGCGGTATCGACCGGCAGGTCTCCCATGATGGTGGTGTAGCGCGTCCAGACCCGGATCAACACGAGGAAGCTGAAGCCGAACTCGATCAGGCTCGAGATGACCTCCTTGCTAGAGGTCGGCGCGGTCTGGGTCACGAGTACGATGGCGCCAATGGAAAGCGCGAGGCCGAACACGAGGTCGGAGAGGGCCTCGACGCGGTCGTGGGGCAGCCCCTCCTCCGGATGCTTCGGGTCCATTCGAATCCGCGGGCGAAACTACGCGCGGTCCCGGGCCATAAACACCGGGCATCGAGTCGCGCGCCCGACCGCCTCGGCCGCCGAACGCATGGTGCGTTGGCTTTAGAAGAGGGCGACGCTACGCCTGCTCCCAAGGCCGAACCGCGTGAAAGCCGAAGAGTACCACCTCGCGCTCGATGTTGACTTCCAGAACCGTACCTTTCGGGGAAAAATTCTCCTCCGGGGCGAGCTCGAGAGTCCAACCCTCCGGTTGAACGCCGTAGGCCTCCTCGTCAGTCGAGCATTCTCCGGGACCCATCCGCTGTCGGTCAAGGTGCTGGATACGAGTCAAGAGATCGAGCTTGGCGGGCTTCCACCCGGGGCCCAAGAGGTCGAGCTGGAGTATTCGGGCAAGGCCCTGGACCAGGGTCTTCTGGGCCTCTATCGGTCCGAGCAACCGCCGGGATACGTCCTGGCGACTCAGTTCGAGTCGACCGGGGCGCGACGCCTCTTTCCGTGCGCGGACCGCCCCGACCAGAAAGCGACCTTCGACGTGGAGGTCACGGTCGATGCCGACTTGGCGGTCCTCTTCAACACGGCCGCGTCCCAGACCACTTCGAAGGATGGGCGCCAAACGGTTCGTTTCGCCCGAACTCCCCGGATGGCGACGTACCTCGTCTTCTTCGCGATCGGGAAGTTCGACGCCCTCCGAGGGGAGGGACCCGGCCCGCAGGTGACCGTTTGGACCCCTCCCGGGAAAGCCGAGAAAGGTCGGTTCGCCCTGGAAATTTCCCAACGGATCTTGAAGGAATTCGAGCGCTACTACGACGTTCCCTACCCCTTGCCCAAACTCGACCTGATCTCCATCCGGGATTTTGGCGCCGGTGCGATGGAAAACTGGGGGGCCATCGCGAGTCGGGAGCGCTTGATCCTCGTGGACGACCACACGCCCTCCGGCCTTCGTCGCGCCGTCGCCTTAGTGTCGGCCCACGAGATCGCCCACCAATGGTTCGGCGACCTCGTGACGATGCAGTGGTGGGACGACATCTGGCTCAACGAGAGCTTCGCCTCCTTCATGTCCTACAAGGCCCTCGACCGGCTCGGGGACACCCCCGATATCTGGAACGACTTCCTGCTCGGGGAGTCTGCGGGGGCGCTCCTCGGAGATTCCCTCGCCACGACGCATCCCATCCGTCAGCGGGTCGACTCCCCGGAAGAGATCGACCAGATCTTCGACGAGATCAGTTACGGCAAGGGCGCGAGCGTGCTTCGAATGCTCGAGGCTTTTCTCGGCGAAGAGGCGTTCCGGCAGGGCGTCCACGACTATCTGGTCAAGTTCCAGTACGGGAACGCCCGGGGGGAGGATCTGTGGGCCGCGCTCGAAGCGGCCGCGCACCAGCCCATTTCTGATCTCATGCGACGCTGGGTGGAGCGGCCGGGGCACCCCGTGCTGATCGTCCATCGGGGCAGCGATGGGCTCCATCTGGAGCAGCGTCGATTCTCCATCAGCGGCGACCACCCGCGACAGTTCTGGCCGCTGCCCTTGGTGGCTCGGACGGATGGAAAGCCCCTCCGGGTGCTGATGGCCGGGCCGGAGATTACCCTCAACGTGCCCGTGGAGCAGGACATCTTCCTGAACGAGGGCGCCCTTGGGTTCTACCGCGTGCTGTATGACGGCCCGACCTATGACCGGCTCCTCACCCAGCTCGAACGGCTCGCTCCCACGGAACGCTGGCAACTGTTCGAGGACTTGTACGCCTTCCTGCTCTCGGGGGACGTCTCCTTCGACCGTTGGAGGTCGTTTATCGAAAAGACGGTTGACGAACGGGGCCCGCTGGTGGTGCAGGGAATTCTCGACCAGTTCGCGCAGCTCTCCCTTCCCCTCTGCGAGGATCCGGTGTTCGTGGACCTGTATCGTCGGTTCCACGAAGCGCAGACCCTCCGGCTCGGACTCGTCCCCCGGCGGGAGAGCGACATGGATCGGCGACTCCGAGATTCCGCCTTGCGAAGTCGACTCGCGCTCGACCGGCCCTTTGCCGTGGAGCTCGCGGCGATGTTCCCGCAGTACGACCAGCTGGACCCGGACGTCCGTCCGGCGGTTGCCAACGCCTACGCGCGGGTGGAGGGGGGCCGGGTGGCGGATGAGCTCTGGAAGCGTCTCCGGGAAGGGAACGATTCTGACCAGCTCCTGATGGTCCGGGCGTTGGGGTCCATGGAAGACATCCCGGCGCTGACCGCGACGTTCGAACGGGCCGCTCGGGGCGAGATGCCGGTTTCCCAGATCCCGTTCCTCGGCTTCCAGGCGTTGCGGAACCCGACATCGAGGCCGGTGGTGTGGGCTTGGTACCTCGCGCACGGGGAGCGGTTGATGCAGGGCCTCGCCGGGACGTCCTTCCTCCACTACGTTTACGAGGGCTTGATCACGTATGTCGGGACCGACCGACCCGAGGAGATTCGGGAGTACTTCGCCCAGCACCCGGTGGCCGGCGCGGAGCGGGGCATCCAGAAGGGCCTCGAGTACGCGAACTTGTTCGCTCAGCTGCGGGCCCGACGCTCCGCGGAACTCCGCACCACCCGGACGACGTAGTTCGTCGGGCCGGCCATCGAGCCCGAGGAACGCGGCGGCTAGAGAAACCCGCTCAGGAGATCGTGGCGCGACACGATCCCGACGAGCGTTCCGTTCTCCATCACGGGAAGCCGATTGATCTTGTGCTCGATGAGGAGGCGGATCGCTTCGTCCAGCGAGACGTTGGCATTCACGGTGATCGGTCGGCTCGACATCGCGAGGCGAACCCGCGTGTTCTCGAGGAGCGTCCGGCACTCGTGAGGCAGGTCGCTCCGTCGAGCCTTGGTCGAGTCGAGGATGAGGTCGAAAATCCCGCCTGGCAAGGAGAGTCCGGCCCGTTCGTGGAGAACGCGAACGATATCCTTCTGGCTCAGCACCCCGACGAGCCGGGGCCGCCGATCCACTACGGGCAAACCGGACACGCCGTGGGTACTCATGAGAGAGGCCGCTACTTCGAGTGTCGCTTCGGGCCGGACCGTGATGACGGGGCGGGACATCACGTCGCGCACCACATAGCCGTAAAATCCGAGTCCGCGGCGACGGCGCTCCGACGCGGTCACCGCCAGGCCGGCAGACTTTCGGCGTCGCGAGACGCCGGGTCGGGCAGCAAGAGCCATCGACTCACTCCGCCCCCGCGCTGACGGGTTTGACGGAAGACGCGCCGCGGCCCCATTCACGGGGCACGCTCCCCAACTGCTGGATTCGTCCGGCCCATGCCCGCGTGTGTTTGAATCGCGGAGGGATCTCCTCCCCCACGGTCAGCAGAGGCGAAAGACTCCCGAAGAGGCCGAAGTCGGCGAGGCTCGGAGCCTCGAGGATCCAGTCTCTCCCCTCGAGCATCTCCTCGACGTATTGAAGATGCTTCTCCATATCGACGCGGAACTCTGGGCGTCGGTGTTCGAGAAGGGCCCACGGCCCGCGGGTTCGGGTCTGAATCTCCTCGAAAGCCCAGCGCTCGACTTCGTCGGTGAAGAGCGGGGGTACACGTGTCACGACGTATCGCCACACCCTCTCCTCAAGCACCTGATGGCCCCAGTTCTCGAGCGTCCGTGCAAGACCACGGGCGCCTCCCGGGTACAGGGTCGGCAACGGTTTCGCATCCTCGAGAAAGTCCGCAATCCCTTCCCAGGTCACCACCTTCCCATCCCAAGTCAAGGCCGGGACGTAGTCCTGGCCCGTGGCGCGGATCAGTTCTCGCTTGTCGGAATAGGGGACGTAGATTGGGTCGAATGAGATGCCTTTGAACGCGAGCATGCGTTCCGCGGAGACGCAGTAGTGACTGATCGGGTATCCATAGAGCGTCGGTCGGCCCGGCACGGGGTGCGGAGCCTCCGTTCGGGGATTAATCCTTCGGGCCCGACCGAACCATCCGGCCCCGAAGTTACGAGGATTCCGAGCCGATTAGGTTGAAAACCACGAAAACGGCTTCACCGAAGGGTCAAAATACCCCGCCCTTAGTGGCCCCGCCGTGTACGGCACACCTGGAGCTGCGAGTATGACCCCCTCGGGGGGAACAGCCAAGACGCTGATCATGATCGGTTTGATCCTGCAGTTGATTTTCGCCATAATCTACCTCTTGGTTCTCGGAGCCGTAGCTTTCATTTTTGCGGCGGTCGGAGTGTTCCCTATCTTCGCACTTGTTTGGGTCGCGTTTGGATTGATTGGTTTTGTCTTCCTTTTCCTGATCTGGACGATGTGTTACAAGCCCGTCAAAGAGGGACGATATGAGGCCGCGAAGACCCCTACACTGATCTTCGCGATTCTGTCGTTCGTTACGGGCAGTTTTATCTCGGGAATTCTCTACATCGTCGCCTACATCAAGCTCGGGGACGCGGTCCGCGAACAGCAAATGCCTCCGCAGGGTTACCCTGGCAGCGCCCCCATGATGGCGCCCGGCATGCCATACGGCGGCCAGCCGATGCAGCCCATGCAGCCGATGGCGCCCGCGCCGGCCCCCGCTGCTGTCATGTGCCCGAAGTGCGGCAAGCCCGCAACCTTCGTGCCCCAGTACAATCGCTACTACTGCTACACCGATCAAGCCTACGTCTGAGCGAACCCGCCCTTCGAGCCCGCCGGGCCCTTGGGCCCGGTTCTCCCCTTCAGGACGGATGTCGTGGACACTGCTGAACGCGTAGCTGACAATTTAGACCGCCGTCGAGGCAGAAAGCGGAAGTACCGACCCCGCTATCGACACGTCCGGCCGGCGAAGAAGACCGCTAAACGCCCGGTTCGTAGCTGATTTAGGAAATCCGAATTCGTATGCCATGTCCCAAGTGTAACCATCCGGATTCGGAGCACATCCAGCGTCCACCCCCGACCGTCCCTTTCTGCATCAAGTGCCAGACCTGGTGTCTCGACCCCCGGCCGAAGGCCGTCTGGCGTGGGGTCAAGACGTAAAGTGAGCCGAGGTTCAACCGGCGCGGGTCCCCAGGCGGGTGATCACGGCTCGAGAGGTACGCCGGGCCATCGACATGATCGTGATCATCGGGTTGACGCCCGGCGCCGTCGGGAAGACCGATGCGTCTGCAACGAACACATTCTCCGCCGTCCACAGCTCTCCGGTCGGTCGAACCGCGGTCGTACGGGAATCGGCCCCCATTGGGCAGGAGCCCATGAGGTGGGCGCTGAACATCATGCACCGGTTGGGCGCCAGACTGCGGGCCCGAACGCCGTCCATGAACTGCTGGAGCTCTGCGGGCGATAGGCGATCCCCAGCGGCCTGGACGTCCACCGGTCGAGTGTGAATGGTCGTGAGTCCCTTGGCTCCGGCCGCTGCCAGCACGCGCCCGGTTTCCTGGATTCCCCGTTGGATCTCCTCCCGATCTTCCGAGGTCAAAGCGTAGTGGATCCGAGGCTTGCCCTGCGCATCGATCCCCACCCGACCTCGAGTTCGCTCCCGCAGAAGGACGATCGTCCCGGTCGAACGCCGGTAGCGTCGCAGCATCCAGTCCTTATGGGAACGACCTTCGGGCCATGGAGTCGCGAGCGCGAAGAGCCCAGGATGAGCCGGGGAGGCCTCCATCCAAAATCCGTGCCGACTTCCCTCCCAATCTAGGAACTTGGTCACGGCGACCGTTTGAGGAGGGCCGGCCCAGCACCGGACCTCGTCGGCAAACTCTCCCGCGATAGCAGTCGTCGGATGCAGGCGCAGGCCCACGCCGATTGGCCGCGCCTGCACGCCGGATCGTAACAAGAGGGTCGGGGTGTGAATGGCCCCCCCCGATACCACCGCGACCCGACACTTGACCCGCACCTCTCGGGCAACCCCGTCCGGCCCCACATAGCGTGCCCGGACCGCCTGGACCCGACCCCCGTTCAATTCGAGAACGTCGGCGCGGGTCCGGAAAAGGAACCGCGCACCGGCGTGGAAGGCGCTCGGAAGATAGTTCAGCACCGTTGAGCGCTTGCAGGCGTACGAGCAACCGTACCCGCAGAAGTCGCAGCGCCGCCGGCAGCCTACCGCGTTGCGGAACACGCGCTGGTAGTCGGGTCCCTCTTTGTACCCTAACGCCTGGGCGCCCCGCCAGAGCGCGTCGTTGTTGGGGTTTCGCTGACTCTCGTGGTCGTTGACCTCGAGCGTCCGCCAGACCTGGTCCACGTCTTGCGCGAACTCGGAACCGGTAAGCCCCGGGATCCCGAAGTCGGCCTCCCACTCGCGCAGGACCGGCGCCGGGGGCCGCAGGCAGGTCATCCAGTTCACGAACGTTCCGCCGCCCCCACCGTACCCCGCGAGCAGTTGGAACGAGAGGTCGTCGGTGGCGAGGGTCCCAGCGCCTTCGAAGGCTCGTCCGGTCATGGAGAACTCGCTTGCCTCCAGGGTGTCGGAGGCCAGCAGTTCGCCGGCCTCCAGCACGACGACGGAGTAGCCCGCTCGCTGGATCTCGTCCGCCGCGACACTGCCCCCCGCTCCGGAACCGATGACGCAGGCGTCGGCGGTGAGCTCGAGGTTGGACTCCGGCACCATCGGGGCGATCCGCGTATCGATGGGCTGGGCGACCGGGGGCTCCGAAAGCCTGCCGGGGTAACCGATATCGGCCCAGTTGGGATTTGGTCCACTGGGCCCGGGCGCGGCGTAGTACAGGAAACACGTGAGGCGCTTCAGCGCCTGAAAACCGGTTCGCTTGAGCGAAAGGCCGCTATCGCGCCACCGACCGAGGTAGGCCGCACGCGCGTCCGGCCCTAATCGGGAGAACCGGGAAGGGCGACCGTCCAGCA
Organism: uncultured Thermoplasmata archaeon; assembly: GCA_963773945.1. Lineage (GTDB taxonomy): Archaea > Thermoplasmatota > Thermoplasmata > Lutacidiplasmatales > UBA184 > JAKIWV01. The sequence continues at coordinate 553,314 of CAVZDD010000005.1, forward strand.
GCAAGTTCATGCCGGGGCTCTCAAAGGTCCGCAAGAGTTGGTGGATCTGGGCCGTTTGTCGGGCCCCGAACTGTTGCTGGACCACCTCGAGGATGCGGCTGTCGACGCCGAGATCCGACGCTTTCCGGGCGTAGAATGCCGTGGCGTCCGCGTTCCCCAGGATCGAGGGAACGATCGTATCGCAGACGTTCCGGAGTGTTTCGAGTTCCTGCGAGGAAAAATCGGCCGTACGCGGAGTCTCCGCCTGACCCAAGTTCAATCACACCATATATTCGCTGCCGCGCCGTGGGCGACCCTGGAGTGGATCCTGACGCCCGACTGCACTTTGAGCGTGCTGTGGGACCCGGCGTTCCTTCAGTACCGATTTCGGACCGACTCATCCTTTCAGCGAGAAGAGCCGATGGATGGCGGTCCGCCTGCTGGAGACGGCGGGATTCTTTCGCGAAGGGGATAACGCGCCGAACCGGATATCGAGCGTGCCGGTGGCCAACCGTGAGGAACTTCTCCGGTTCCATACTCCAGAATACCTCGACCTTGTGAATCGGCTCAGTCGGGGCCGATCCTCCCACCCCCTGGATGCGGGGGACACTCCCTCGTTTCCGGGATGCTACGAGGCGGCCGCCGCCCTCGCGGGGGGAACTCTGGCGGGGGCGCGCATCGCACGCGACGCCCCTTCCCGTCACAGCTTCAATCCCGGTGGCGGGCTGCATCATGCCCATCCGGGCCGGGCGAGTGGCTTCTGCGTGTTCAACGACCTGGCGGTGGGGATCCGGGCGATGCAGCACGAGTCGCCATCGCTGAAGCGGGTCGGCTACATCGACGTCGACGTCCACCACGGCGACGGGGTGATGTACGGATTCTACGAGGAGGGCGGGGTACTCGACATCGATTTTCACCAGGACGGCCGAACGATCTTCCCGGGGACCGGGTTCCCCTCGGAAACGGGACGCGCCGACGGAGCAGGACTCAAAGTCAACGTCCCGCTCCCTCCCGGGACCGGCGACGAAGCCTTCGTACCTTTGTTCGAGCAGATCGTCCCGACCATGGTCCGACGCTTCCGCCGGAGCTCTTAGTGTTGCAGTGCGGCATGGATGCCCATGTGGGCGACCGGCTTGGATCCCTCCAGTACACTCCGGCCGCGTACGAACGAGCCATCGACCTGGTCCACGCCCTCGCCCACGAGGTGTGCGATGGTCGCCTTATGGTGACCGGCGGGGGTGGATACACCCCGGAATCCGTTTCGCGAGGATTGGCGCGGGTGGCCGGTCGACTGGCGAAGCGTAATTTTCCGGAGTCGATGGAGCAGCCCCTTCCTTCGCCCTGGCGCGAGGAGTTCGAACATTCCTTCGGCCGACCGGCGCCGCGAACCTGGAACGATGGATGGTCGACCGACCCTTCCCCTTGGACGGCGGACCGCACGGAGAAACTTCTCGAAACGCTCGCCGACCAACTAGGCGTTCGTTGGGACCGCTCGGAACTTACGACGGGGAAGGTGTCGGGGGCCCCAGACTGAGGTAGAGTCGTTTGTTCCGGGCCCCCTTGTTTTCGATCTTCTGAAGCGTGACCGGGCCGACCTCGCCCGTCGAGCGAAGGTGCGTTCCGCCGTCGGCCTGGGCGTCAAATCCTTGGATATCGATGACGCGGAGTTCCTGAACATCGGGAACCAGCTCGGCGTCGACCCGCACCAGCCCGGGGTTGCGTTCAAGATCCGCCCGGGGCACGAACCGGACCGAGATGGGGAAGTTCCGCTGCACGACGTGATTGACCTCCGCGACCACCTGGTCGGCCACGTTGCGGTCGAATTCTGGTAGGGAGAGGTCCATTCGCGCCCGGTCGAGGTAAATCTGACCCCCAGTGATGTCTGAACCGAATCGATGGTACACCACGCCGCTGAGAATGTGAAGGCAGGTGTGGTAGCGCATGCAGGTGTACCGCCGGTCCCAGTCAATCGCGCCGTGGAGAGCTTCTCCTACCGGCGGCAAGGGGCCGTCAATCCGATGGACGATGCCCGCGGGAGATTTGGCCACGCTCGTGACCGTCCAGGCGGTGCTGGCGCTGGAAGTCAATCGACCGGTGTCGGAGGGCTGCCCGCCGCCCTCGGGATGGAAGGCCGTTCGGTCCAAAACAATCTCTCCGGCGGCGGAGGTCACGACCCGCGCGTCGAACTCGCGGAGGTATGCGTCGTGGAGATAGAGTCCGTCGGTCATTCGATGGCGGGTCGAATCGAGCAGTAACTTAACCTCGTGGCCCCGCCGCATCGCTTCCCCTCCTAAGGAAGACTCATGGACCCGGTGCCGCTGGTCAGCCGGCAGCCACAGGAATACGGCCGGGAGGTTGTCGGAGCGTGCCCACCAAGATTCGTACCGTGGAACCGATCGTCACCGGATCCCCTGCCGGAGAGCCCTCCTCTCCGTGGAGCTCGACGATGGTGCTGGTCCGGGTGACGACGAGCACCGGACAGGTCGGATGGGGGGAGGCCCCGACGACTCTGATGACGCTCCCAGTCCGGGAGAGCGTCAAGGAGGTGGCCCGGTTCTACGAGGGCAGGGCCCTCGATGACCAACACCGGTGTTTCTCGGAATTTGGCCGATACTCCTTCTACCGGACCCGCTCGATGGAAGCGACCTCAGCCCTGAGCGCCGTCGATATCGCATGCCACGACTTGCTCGGGAAAGAACTCGGGGCGCCGATTCATGGCCTGCTCGGCGGAGCTATCCGCCGGTCGCTCCGGGCCTACGCGAACGGATGGTATTCGGACTGCATCGCCCCGCCGGAATTCGCCGAGAAGGCGAGGGGAATGGTGCGGAGAGGCTTCTCTGCCCTCAAGTTCGACCCCTTCGGAGACCAGTATGGTACCCTTTCGGCCAAGGCTCTCGCCGCGGCCTCGGCCCGCGTTCGAGCGGTGCGCGAGGCAGTGGGGGACACCGTCGATCTGCTCATCGAGTATCATGGCCGGTTCCTCCCCGAGGCCGCTATCCGTGCCGGCCTCGAACTCGACCAGTTCCACCCTCGGTTCATGGAAGAGCCGGTGCACCCCGACCGCTGCGACGCGCTGTCGGAGTTCCGACGGAAGGTTCGCACCCCCGTCGCCCTGGGGGAGCGGCTGCTCGCGCCGGCCGACTTTGAGAGTTTTCTCCGGCGGGGTCTCGTGGACATCATCCAGCCCGACATCACGAACTCGGGGGGGTTCACGGCCGGGGTCGAGATCGGGGAAGTGGCCTCCACGTACCGCGCTCCGGTGGCGTACCACAACGCCTTTGGACCGATTCAGACGGCGGCGACGTTGCAGCTGGTCGCTACCCTCCCCACGTTCTTCCTGCAGGAGAGCTTTGAGACGAGCTGGCCGGTGTGGAAACAGAAACTCGTCACAGGGTACTCGCTCGAGGACGGACATTTCCGGGTCCCGTCGAAGCCCGGCCTCGGAATTCAGGTCGATGAACGCGCGCTCGAGCAGGCGAGAAGCGAAGAGATGGAACCGATCGGACCCGAGCCGCCTTGGGTGATCGCCGGGACCTGGGTCCGACGAAAGCGCCGTTCTACCACATCGCCCCGGCGTCGCGCGCGTCGCTAGGTCGATCGGAAAAGTCGAAATCGCGCGCCGGGGACCGACCGCCCCGTCCACCCGATTCTTCGCCGGTCCCCGGGTGCGTGCCGTTGTATAACACGAGGCGTGTGCTGCGCGACAAGGGCTAAATACGTATTCATACACATTTTCTCCCGCCCCTCGAGGGCGCGGAGAGAATCCCAGCATGAAGCGGCGGCAACGAACAGTCTACCTCGTGACGATCGCCGCCATGATCGCGATGATCGGCGGGTACGCTCTGGCCGCCACGACGCTGACCACCCTGCCCACCCAAACTTCGAATGTTACGTCAGGAAACCCGGGAGGGTTCGCGCTCGCGAGCGTCGCGTCCGAACAGCTCGTGGTCATCTCGACTCCCATGTCGACTTCGACCGCCGCGGGGACCCAAGGCGGCGGTGCGGGCCTTGCAGGAACCTCGGTACAGCTGGCGGTGTGTGCGGCGGCTCCGTGCGCCGCGCAGAGCTTTAGGGCCGCTACGCCGGCCGCCGCCCTCGGAGACTACGGCGAGCAGCTCACTCTGAGCGCGTTCCAGTCGGGGGCGAACTCGGCCCTGGGCTTTGACATGGCCATCACGGTGGTTACCACGGCCTCGACGGTCGTGGCGTTCGCCTACCTCGAGATTCCGACCAGCGGAGTGACGGAGACCATTACGGTCTTCCTGTTCGTGGATCTCGGAACGACCACCGCGCCGATCGTCAACTCGGTGTCGGTCGTCTTCAACCAGTGTTCTACCGGGTCGACCTGCCCTTAGACCAACGCCCAATCGCCCACCCCGGGGGACGGTGCAAGCCGTCCCCCAAAAAACCCGTTCAACTCGGTACATGGAACTAGCGGCGCGGATCTCGGGACGTCAGAAGCCCCCTGGGCGGAACCGCGGCCTCGCTTCCTTCGCCGCTCGTGCCATTCCTGGGACTCGCCGGGGTGTCCCCTTTCGACTGGACGTACCGGCCATTCTGTTCGTGACACTCCTCTGCGTTCAAGGGGTGGCCACCGGGGCCACGACCGTTACCGCGCATGCTCCTGCCCGATACGCCGTGACCCATGTAGGAAAGCCCCCCGTTCCCCCCGTGGTCTTGACGGCGACCGCCGATGCCCCGGCTACGCCCGGGCAGGCCGGGTTGGGCGCCGCCGGATCCCAGCCGGCCGGGCTACCGGGCATGGCGGGCACTCCCACGACGCTGCCGCCCTGTCTCGGGGCCGCATGCCGAGATCGATACATCGTCGCGAATCCCGCGGGCTTGGTCGGGGGGGATTACGCGGAGCGTGCCACTTTCACCGTGACGCAACCCCTCGCGCCGCCCGGCGTCTCAACGGGCTTTCTGGTCGAACTGGTGGTGCACACCTCCACCGGTTGGATCGTCGGCCGGGCGTACGTGGCGACTGGCACCACGACGCGCATCGGTGGCTCCACGATCACCTTAGTCCTGTACCTGAATCTAGGCACCGTCACGGCCCCTACCGTCCTCAGCGTTCACACGGTCGTGGACGAGTGCTCGTTGACGACGGTCTGCCCGTGAGCAGGGGGGAAAGAGTGTCGTCGGACCGACCCGGAGGCGCGAAACACACCCCGCCCCCCCGGCAACCCTCGTTGCGTTCGAAACTCAAGGAATCCTGGCCCCTCTTGGTGGCCGGGGGCGGCTGCGTGGCCCTCGCGGTCCTGTTGGAGCTCCAACGGACCACCCGTTCAATCGACCACCTTTCGCCCACCTTACTGTTCCTGGCCGTCGGACTGACCGGGATCGGGGGGGGCGTGGCGTCGTATGTCGTGGGGCCGGAAGAGAACGGCGACGCCGTTGTCGCCCGCCCCCTCGGGAGCGGCCCGAAGGAACGCGACTCGCGCAAGAAGTGGCCGCCGCGTGTTGGCGTAGCGGAGCGGTGGAACGGACGTCCGGTTCCGGACGTGATCTCCACCAGTCGCTTCGCAGCGGCGGCTCCCGCGGCAGGGTCATCCGCGAATTGGACGGACGAACCGGAGGACGCCGAGATCCCCCCCTCGGTGCTCCTGGACGCCGGAACGTACCGACGCCCGCCGCGAGGGCGCAAGGGCCGCATCCTTCGGCTCTCGGAGGAGGGGGCCCTCACCGTATACTCTCTCGAAGACGCGCTTCGAGACCTGGAGCTCGTTGATCAGGTTGTCCACTCTCGGCGGAAAGGCGGCGCCACGACGGACCTGCCCGCACGGCGTCCCTCGTCGGACCGCTCTAACGATCCAACGTAGGGGGTCCTAAATCCGGATCCCCGTCGCATTCTCTCTTCCGCGGGACTAACTCGTAGACGACACGGAAGGGTCGGCGATCTTGACCAGCTGCTTTCCCAGGTTCGCTCCCGTGAAGAGTCGAGCGAGCGCCTTCGGCGCGTTCTCGAGGCCGACCAAGACGTCCACGTTCGACTTGAGCTGCCCGGACCGAATCCATTCGCGGAGGGCGCCGATCGCTTCGGGGAACCGGTCGAAGTAGTCCTTCCCCAGCAGTCCCTCCATCCGGCCGTTGACCATGCACAGCTGAAGATAGTTCATCGGTCCCGGCCCGCGGACCGTTTGTTCGTAGACCGCGGTGCCCCCACAGACGACGACGCGTCCGTTGCGCCGGAGCCGAGCCAACGCTTCGTCGAGCAGGGGGCCGCCCACGTTGTCGAAGAAAATATCGATGCCGTCCGGGCACAACGCATCGAGCCGAGCCCCCACGTCCTCCAACCGATGGTCGATGGCTCCATCGAGGTGAGCGTCTCCCAGGAGCCAGTCACATTTCTCTTTCCCGCCGGCAATGCCGATGACCCGAAGGCCCAGGATCTTCGCGATCTGGCCCGCCACCGAACCGACGCCACCGGCCGCAGCGGACACCACAAAAGTCTCTCCCGCGTGCGGGCGGGCGACCTCCAACACGCCAAAGTAAGCGACCATTCCTGTGATTCCCAACGGTCCTAATGCGAGCTCCGGCGAGACCCCGGGTGGAACTTTCACCATCGGGATGTACCCTCCGCCGTCGATGACAGAGTAGTCCTCCCAGCCGGAATATCCGTGGACGAGGTCGCCGGGTCGGAAAACCGGATGGTTAGAGGCGAGAACCTCGGAGATCGCGATTCCACGCATCGCACGCCCAATAGGAAACCCATCCTGTTCCGCGGGGATCCCCATGCCCAGCACCGCCGTGGGCTCCATCGATAGCCAGAGGTTTCGGACCAGGGCCTGGCCGGCGCCTGGCACCGGGATCGCAGATTCTGTCCACCGGAAGTTGTGATCCCCTACGTGTCCGTCGGGTCGGCTCGCGACCACCCATTGCCGATTGATTTCGTCGGGCGTACTGAACTTTCGCTGCTCTTCGTGAAGAGGAACACGGCGGCGAGGATGGCGGCGCTATTTATAGAATCAAAAGAGGGGGAGAAAATCCTACGGGCGTGAGCCGGAGCTGGCTCACCGGAGGAGTCCTATAGGGAAGTCTGCCCTACTCCGTGGGATGTTTCGGAAGGTCGATTGCGTCCGAATTCGAGTCCCGGACCTGGACGAGGGTCTGAAGTTCTACTGCGAGCAACTCGGCCACGAGCTAGCGTGGCGACGAGGGAGCGTCGAAGCAGGACTTCGCCTGCCCCAGTCCGACACGGAGCTCGTCCTGTTCACCACCCCCACCGACCTAGGGAACGATTCCCCCGAGGTCGACCTGCTCGTCGACTCGGCCGACGAAGCGTCGGCGCGTCTGGGAAGTCTGGGCGGCCAGGTTCTCGAAGGACCCTTTGACATTCCGGTCGGTCGTTGTGCGGTGGTGATGGACCCGTTCGGAAACAAATTGGTTGTGCTGGATTTGTCGAAGGGACTTCTGCGGACCGATACCCATCAGAATGTGGTCGAGTGAATTATGAGCCTCGGCTACCGCCCGGCGACCGATACTGGCGAAGCCGACCTCCTCCTCTTCGTAGCCGGTGAACCGGATCCCGGTGGTGGATCAGGTTTGAATGTTGAGACCTCCGTCGTCCGACGCCTCGCCGGTGCCATCATCGGCGTTCGGTGGCTCGGGCCCCGAGTGGATTCCCAGTCAACGGGTGATGCCCAGCCACCTCCCCTCGATGACCGTCCTTGGCATCTTCCGTCGCAACAAATCCAGTGTGTCAACCTGGTTTCCGAGATCGCCCATAGTCTCGCGAAAAGAGTGGCCCTCGTTGACGTGAACCGACCGGCGGGACGGGCCCCCCTCATCGACTACTGGGTGGGCAGTGACAGTGTGCTTCCCCTGCTCGTCCGGCTGGATGGGACCCGCCTCGAAGGCATCGAACAGTTCACACCGAAGGCCCTGCGTCGATTTATCAGTCAGCCGTTAAGGCCACACGGGTCCCGAGACGAGCCGCTACGGAGCGCCTGACCGAGGGCGGGCCGGGAATCCTTATCCGGAACCGGACCCTGGTACGGTGATGGCCGCCGCCACGACGCCCCGGGCCGGCCGGATCGACAGGTCTGGGTGGGACTGGCCGTGGCCGCGGCCGTTGCCATCGGCGTGGTGGAGATTGTCCTGGTGGTCCTGATTTCGGGCGTCGGCATGGTGGTCATCAGTAATGCGTCAGTCGAATGGAGTACCCCTCCCACCGACTTCTGTCCCTATGGGTACACGACCGGTGGCCCGCCCTCCGTCTTGGAAGTGCGATTCGGATCCGTCTTCAATCTGAGCTGGGGGATCGGATGTGAACCCTATGGACCGGGGAACACCACCGGCGGCACGTACGTGATCAGTTCGGTCATTTCGTCCACCTGGGGATATCAGGTAGTGTCTTCCAACGTGCCCGTGGTGTTCGGCTACGACCGAGTTGGCTACTTCAACGTCAGTGTTCGGGCACCGGACTGGCCCGCCGATGGATCGCTCGTTTTGACCGTCGAAGGTGGGCCCCTCCCGGCCGAGTGATACGCGAGCCTCGAGGGGACTCTATCGCCCCCGGTTCGAATCGGCCCGATGCGGGGGTGCCTTTCGGGCTAGCGGAGCCTGGCCAAACGGTCCACCAGATGGTCTAGGGTGACGTCCGCTTCGAGGGTCGACTGCTTTCACTTGGAACCCGAAGCCGCTAGAGGGCAGCTAGCAAAGGGTGTAACTCCCAGTGGGTCGCCGACGAGGATCGAGCCGATTCGGCCGGCTGGCTTGTTTGGCGGGGGACGACTTGATGACCCTGAAGTGAGTAACATCAGGGAGCGCGATCATGCCGGAAACCAAGAAGCCATCAACGAAGCGCTTTTTCGTCGTGCTGCGAAAGATTCGAGGGAACAAGTGGGAGTTGATAGGGGAGTTCGACTACCGACCGGGCAGCACATCACAGACAGCACGCTTTCTGGCGGTCCGCGAAGCGTCCCAGGGGAAGGCGCGCCAGGGTGAGGTTTACGCTGCTGTTCCCCGGAGCGAATGGCGCGTTGCCCTCGACTGGCAATCGCGTGTGTGAGCCCACCGAACCGTCCCATCTCAACACATCTCCCCGCTGTTTGGTTCGGATTGCGCACCCTCCGAATGCCGGCCCGATTTAGAGCCCGGGGATTGTTTGGGGGCACTTAGAACTCTCCACGTCACTTGGACGCGGGTCCGGGTTACTAAGGCCGCCTCACAAGACGGTCCCCGAAGCCGCTAGAGGGAGTCGAACCCCCGACCTGCTGATTACAAATCAGCTGCTCTACCTGCTGAGCTATAGCGGCATCCGTGGGGCGGGTCTCGCCCTCCGTGGTTCAGACGCCCACCGATATGAACCGCTCTATCCGCGGGAGAGCCCTACCAATCGATTAGGCGAGAACGTTCGCCCCCGGCTAGCCAGGTCCCGTACGGTCCAAGGATGTTCGAGCCTGCAAGCGCTCAATCCGAGGGCGCGCCGCACCGGTCGCAGCGCGCTAGGCTAGGGTCGAACAGCTTCCCGCAGTTGTTGCAACGGAGCGTGAGCCATGCCGGTTGGGGCGAGCCACCAGCAGCGACCGAGGAGATCCAAAAGAAGAACGCCAGGCCGAGGCCCAAGGCCAAGACGGCGAGGATCACGACGACTGCCGCGTATACCGAGTATGGGTCGTAGGGTATGTAGACGCAGTTCCCAGGGGTTCCGATGCACTCCGGTTGCGAATAGATGGAGAGCACGATTCCCAGGACGAAGAGCCCTACCGAGGCGCCTAGCAGAGCGCCTCCAAGCGAGCGCCTCTTTGGACGCAAGGTTTCCGTCCACGGTCCGACCACGGCGGTCCCGTCCACTGCCGGGGGTGCCGTCGAGGATCCAGCGAGGGCTGGCATGTCCTTCGAAGTGAGAATCTGCGAGCTGATAGAAATGCCGGCCCCGGTTGCCCGTGGCCGGAACGGGTTGGTCATCTATTCTTCGGTGGAGGACCGAACGAGCCGATGGCTCGCACCTCGCATTTCGAGTTCGGCGACGGAGCGTTCGGCCCAATTCGGTCAAAATCTCTGATGAGAGTCGCTCTGTTGACTATAGCGGCACACCTCAGAGAACTGGACCGATCCATGGGGTAGTCATCCATCTCAGCTAAGACAGCTTTCTTCGGTCGGTCTGGGGTTTCTATGTGCCGAACGTCGTGTTCTCGCTTCGGAGGTGTGCCGCGACAGGTGTTATCCCCCCCGAGCCGGTCCAGTCTGCATGGTCTCGGCTCAACCGCCACCCTCCGTGATGTTCGAGGCCGCGACATCCCCCGGGTCCGCTCGAACGCCGCAGACCAACTGGTGGATGGTTTCTGGGTTGATGATTGCCCTGGGAGGGCTCTCGATCGGGATCGGATTCGTACTCCTTGGTTTCAGCATCTTTGCCACGGCCCCCAGCCCCGATTATGTGGGGGGCTTCTACTCCCTCGTAGGGGTGGGGATAGCATTCATCGGGCTGAGTTGGCTGTTTGCCCGCATAAGCCCGCGGTCGCGATAAACCGGCGTCCGGACGCCCGCATTAGGCACGGGGGTCGACGCCTCTGCAAGATTGGGTACCCCGACAAGCTTTCCTCAGCCGGTCCCGGTGCGTCGGTGGATGGCTAGCGTTACGTCCGTCGCCCGCGAAATCCGGGCCCCTCGCGGCAAGGAACTCGCGTGTAGGGGGTGGGCCCAAGAAGGGGCGCTTCGCCTCCTGATGAACAATCTCGACCCCGATGTAGCGGCGGACCCGGCCCACCTCATCGTGTACGGTGGACGTGGAAAGGCCGCGCGAAATTGGGCGGCCTTCGACAAGATCGTCGCAACGTTGAAAACGCTCGGCGAGGACGAGACCCTTCTGATTCAATCCGGCAAACCGGTCGGAGTCTTTCCGACCCACCCCGGTGCTCCTCGCGTGCTGATTGCGAACGCCCTGATCGTTCCCCATTGGGCCACGGACGAGATCTTCTGGGAGTTGGAGGCGAAGGGCCTCACGATGTACGGTCAGATGACCGCGGGAAGCTGGATCTACATCGGGACCCAAGGAGTCCTGCAAGGCACGTACGAGACTCTCGCGTCGCTGGCCCGCGGCGAGTTCCATGCCGAAACTCTTGCGGGCCGGTGGATGCTTTCCTCCGGCCTCGGCGAGATGGGCGGGGCGCAACCTCTCGCGGTCACGATGTTGGGCGGAGTGGCCCTCGTCGTGGACGTCGATCCGGAGAAGATCGCCCGCCGTCTCCGACTCGAGTACCTCGACGTCGAGGCCTCCAGCTTGGACGATGCGCTCCAGCGGGTGCGTGAAGCAATCGCCGAACTCCGCCCGCTCTCAGTTGGACTCGCGGCGAATGCCGCCGATGTCTACCCAGAACTAGTCCGCCGGGGCGTCACCCCGGACATCGTCTCCGACCAAACCGCGGCCCATGACGTTACCGTCGGATACATACCTCGCGGGCTCACCATCTCCGCCGCCGCAAGTTTACGAAGGGAGGACCCAACCAAGTACCGCGCGGACGTTTACCGATCCATTGCCGGTGAGGCGCAGGCGATCCTGGCGTTGATGGCGAAGGGCGCGCGGGCGTTTGAATACGGCAACGCCTTTCGGGCCCGGGCCCAAGAGGCTGGCGTCGGCAACGCGTTCGACATCCCCGGCTACGTCCCGAAGTACATTCGGCCGCTGTTCGCCGTCGGCAGCGGTCCATTCCGTTGGGTAGCCCTGAGCGGGGACCCGGCCGACATTCAGGCTATCGACCGGATGATCCTCCGGGAATACGCGGACAACTCCCACCTCTGTCGTTGGATCCGGCTCGCCGGCGAGCGGGTCCGGTTCCAGGGGCTGCCCGCCCGGATCTGTTACATGGGTTATGGGGAACGGGAGCGGTTCGGCCATCTCGTGAACGCGATGGTGCGATCCGGGGAGCTCTCGGCGCCTATCGCCATCGGACGCGACCACCATGACACAGGGAGTGTCGCGAGTCCGTACCGGGAAACCGAGGGCATGCGCGATGGATCCGACGCCATCGCGGATTGGCCCATCCTAAACGCGCTGCTCAATGTGGCCGGGGGCGCGTCCTGGGTTTCGGTGCATCACGGGGGGGGCGTCGGGATCGGCAACTCGATCCACGCCGGATTCGTGCTCATCGTAGATGGGACCGAGGACGCCGATGCCCGGGTCTCTCGGGTGCTGAACAACGACACCGGCATCGGGGTAGCCCGTCATGCGGACGCCGGCTATCCGGAATCCCTCGGGCTGCTCCGCGACGCCCGATTCCGCGTGCCCTAGGCGAGCCCGATTTGTCCGGGCGAACCTCTCCGTCAGGACCGGCGGGTCTTTGGGGTGGGACTCTCGCCCAGTCGGTCCAGCGCAGTAGCGAGCATCCGCTGATCAGTGTCGAATTTCAAGAGAGGACCCGCGACCCGGCCGTCCACCCAACGGGCCTCGTCGAACGTGGACTCGAGCGTCGTATCGGTTTCGACGGTGAACGCGAGAAAATAAACCGACGTCTTGAACACGTTAAGGTCGTGGGACCTGTCGTAGAATCGATAGGCGACTTCCCCCAGCTCCTCCCGGATATCGAGGTCGGTCAGTCCGCACTCTTCCGTGATTTCCCTTCGCGCCGCCTCCAGCAACGTCTCCCCTGGTTCCACGTGCCCCTTGGGGAAGCACCACCGGTCCTCGGCGGGCTCGTGCAGGAGAAGGAAGCGCCGCTGCTTCGGTTCGACCACGACCGCACCGGCGGCGAGTTCGGCGACGGCCGGCCGGTCGGCGCGAAAAGGGTGGACACCGGCAGGAGAGCGGGCCATGCGGGTACGAGGTCCGGGTCCGCTAAGAACTCTCCGGGGCGGCGGCCGAATGTTTATGGCTGTCAGCCGGCTCGGCGGTCGGACGCGATGCTGACCCCTGAAGAGGACTACCATGACTTGGCGACCCTGATCCGGTCCAAGGCCCGGAAAAACGGGGATCGATTGGCGCTCCGGTTTCCGGCGCGTACTCTAACATATTCCCAGCTCGACCACGAGACCGATCGGTTCGCCGCGGGCTTGGCGGAAGCCGGTGTCGAGCGAGGGGACCGAGTCGCCGCCCTCGTGTTCAACCAGCCCGAATTCCCCTTGCTGTGGTTTGCGCTGGCCAAGCTCGGGGCGGTCCTGGTACCGCTCAACACTGGGCTGAAAGGGGAATTGCTCCGGTATGAGCTCGACGACTGTCAGGCGACTTCCCTGGTGATCGAACCGTCTCTCCTTCCGGTGTACGAACCGATCCGAGCCTCCGTCAACATGACCCGGGAGTGGGTCACGCGCGGCGGGGCAACGGGGACCGATATCCCCCATGGAATGCGCGCCTGGTCCTCCCTCCGTTCGGCGCTGCCACCACCCTCGGTCGCAGCCCCGGCGCCGTCGGATCCGGCCGCTATTCTCTATACCAGCGGAACGACCGGTCCGCCCAAGGGGGCGGTGATTCCCCACGAAAAGTACCTGACAACGCCCCGGGAAATCGGTCTCCGGAGCCAGCTGGATTCTCATTCTGTTCTGTTCACCGGACTCCCCCTGTTCCACTGCAATGCGCAAGAGATGACCACGCTCACCGCCCTGCTCAACGATGTTACGGCGGCCTTCGAGGAACGGTTCCACGCGACGACCTACTGGGAGACGGCGGCCCGCAACGACGCGACGCACGTCTCCCTGCTGATCTCGATGGTCAACGTGCTCTACAAGCAACCCGTCAAACCCACCGACCTGGGCCACGGAGTGCGCGTGGCCCTGACGGCGGGGGCGACGAAGGAGGTCTGGCCGAAGTTCGAGGCTCGGTTCGGCGTCCGGATCATCGAGCTCTACGGCATGACCGAATGCGGTTGCACGACGCTCATGAACCCGCCGGGGGCGATTCGCGTCGGCTCGGTTGGCACGCCCCTCGGATTCGTCGACGCGCAGATCGTGGACGACCACGACCAACCGGTTCCGCCGGGCACCCCGGGAGAACTGATCGTTCGGCCCACGCAGCCGTTTACCATGTTTCTCGAGTACTACCGGAAGCCCGAGAAGACGGTCGAGTCGTGGCGGAACTTGTGGTTCCATACCGGGGACCTGATGAAGCGCGATGCCGACGGGTACTACTACTTCCTGGACCGGAAGAAGGACGTCATTCGCCGCCGCGGCGAGAATCTCGCGCCCTACGATGTGGAGACCGTTCTCAACCAGCACCCCGCGGTGTTCGAGACAGTCGCCGTCGGGGTTCCGGCCGAGGTCGGCGAGGAGGACGTGAAGGCCTTCGTTCAACTCAAGCCCGGGAATACCGTCACCCCGGAGGAGCTGTTCCGGTTCGCGGCGGACCGGCTCCCGTTCTTCATGGTACCCCGATACCTCGAGTTCATCGAAGCGATTCCGAAGACCGCGAACCAGAAGGCGCAGCGGTACCTTCTGAAGGGAAAGCTCACGGGACGAGAGTCAGACCGGGAGAAACTCGGCATCGCGATCAAGCGCCCGGGGTGACATGACACCCCTCCCCGGTCGGCCCCTCGTGCTGGTCGACGCGAATGCGTTGCTGCTCCCGTTCACGTCCCATTTCCGATTGGAGGAAGAGATCTACCTCCAAGTCGACGGCGCCCACATCCTCGTCCCCTCCTCCGTCCTCGGCGAGCTGGAACGAGTCGCGGATCGGGGCTACGCCAACGCCCGTGCCGCCCGGGAGTTCGCGCGTCGATTCGAGGTCGTGCCCACCGAGGTCCAGGGGGATGACGCGCTGGTCGAACTCGGTCGCCGCTTGCAGGCCTGGGTCCTCACGGGCGATCGAGCCCTCCGAACGCGGCTCTTGGAAGCCGGGGTCCGGGTTTTGTTCCCCAGGGGAAAATCTCACCTCGACCGGGCCGTTTCTCCTCGGCAACCCGTCCCGACTCCCCGACGGCGGAAGCGTCGGCCGGGCAAGGGTTAAGTCCCGTTCCCGCTCGAACAGATTGCCTCAGTGGCCCGACAGATCCATGAGCGACGATGAGGACCTGATACTGCCGGACTACCCGGCGATCTTTGGCGCTGGCATCATCGGAGTCTGCGACATCTGCGGTAAGCGGCAGGCCGTCATCGTGCTCCAGAAGGAGCGCTTCAAGCTCTGCGTCCTGGACTTTCTCAACAAGAGCTGGGTCGGCTCGACGGCCAAACCGGGCGCCCCGCTCCCGCCGTACCGAAGCGACCGGATCTGGTTTGACACCGCGGTGGCCGGCTCGGGCCACGCGTCGGCGATCCTCCTGACCCCCACGAAACTCGTGCGGCACCCCACGGTGCTGATCACCCCCGATGTCTACGGCATTACGACGGTCCTGCTCGACGCGGCGATCCGGTTCGCGAAGGACGGGTACGAGGTTCTCATCCCCGAGGTCGGAAAGACGGAGGGTATCGGATTTCCGGAACACCTGGCCACCCGGACCGGAGCCTATCTCGCCGGGGGTGTTCCTCTCCGGTCGTCGCGTACGCGGAAGCTCGTGCTCTACTTCCAGGATGCGCTCAACTACTTGCGGTCCCGGCCGATGGCCGACCCCGGGAAAACCGCGTTGTTCGGTATCGGGTTCGGAGCCTCGCTCGCCTTGGGTGTCGCGGGTGAAGAACAGAAGCTCACCGCCGTCGTTCTGGCGTACCCCATGCCCGTGCGTCCGTCAGGCTACGTTGAGCTCGTGACCGCGCCAGTACTCTTCGTGGACGCCGGCCGCGATGGCGCCTCGCGCCGCTCCCGCCAGGCCTTCGAATCCCGGGCGGCTCAGCTCGGTTCTCCGCTCGAGTATGCCGACTTCCCGACCGGCCGCCGAAATTTCCTGTCCAGGGACCTCCGAGCGTACGACCTCGCGCTCGCCGAAGCGGCGTGGGGACGAATGCTCACTTTTCTGAAGTGTAAACTCGTTCCCCCACCGCCGAAGCCCCCGACGCCTCCGAAGGCCGTCACCCCGCCGACCACGGCGGCGCCGGCCACCCCCGTCGCGCCGAAACCGGCCACGGTCCCGGCGCCGGCTCCAGCAGCTCCGGGCGCGCCCCCCGTGGCGACCGGTTAGCGCACGTCGGCCGTGGGACTAGGTCTCTCGAGAAACACCCGCGGCAGTTTCGATCAGTTCCTTCGCGGCAGTCACGAACCGCATGATCTTCGCCGGATTCCCGGACATCTTGATCGTGCCCCCAAGGATCGCCTTGACCGGGTCCAGCTCGTGACGAAGGAGCCGTTGCCAGTTCTCCCGCGTCGCACGGAACACGAACTCGGGGCTCACCAAGGTCGAATCCGGTACGAAGCGGGCTTCCTTGCACGTCCCGCGGGAAAGGTCCAGGTAGATCCCCGGGCCCTTCGCGGCCTGTGCGTCGGGAAGTACTTCGAACATGAAGTCGCCCTCCCACGCGGCCGCCGCTTGAGCGTACACCGTATTCTCATTGAGGGCTTTTTGGAAGAGGGCCGCCCATTCGGACGATGGAAACTCGGGCATAGCTCCGAGCCTTCGTGGGAACTCCGCCGCTCAAAAACTCTCCGTCGAGGACGCGCGTCGAAATGCGGCGCGTTTCTCGGCTTTCGATACCGTTCGCAACGGATTATATCACCAGACGCGGCACTCCGTCCCGATGACACTGGACCTTCCGATTCTCTTTGGCACGGTCCGGTCGGAACGCCGCTCCTTCTGGGTGGCTCGGTACGTCGAGGCGCGGCTGGCGAAACGGCCGGGAGTCACGACCCGGTTGTGGGACCCGGTTGACCTCCCATTCGGGAACTTGGTACTGCGTGAGTGGGAGATGAAAGAACGACCCGTCGCCGTTAGCGAGTTCGTAGCGGCCATGGAATACGCCGATGGGTTCGTGATCGTTACCCCGGAGTACAATTTCGGGATTCCGGGCACGCTCAAGAACCTCATCGACCACGTGTACAAGCAGTGGAATCGCAAACCGTTCGGACTCATCACGGCCGGCGGAATTGTCGGCGGGGTCCGCGCTCAGGATCAGCTTCGGCAAGTCATCTCCGGGTCCGGGCCGTGACTATTCCGACCGCGATCCCCGTGCAACGTATCGAGGAAACATGGGAGGCGAATGGCCCCAAGGCGGACAAGGCAGACTGGGACAAGCGCTTCGACGTTTTCTTCGACGAACTCGAATGGTACGCTCGCGCACTCAAGGCCGCGCGAGAAGCTTCCGCTTCCGCCAAGCCGTAAGTTAGGTGTACTCGTAGAACCCGCGCCCGGTCTTTCGGCCGAGATGACCGGCGTCCACCATCCGACGTAACATCGGCGGAGCACGATACTTCGGGTCCTCGAACTCCTGGTAGAGGGTGTTGATCACGTCCAGAGTAACGTCCAGTCCCACGAGGTCCGCGAGTTCGAACGGCCCCATCGGCATGCCGGCGCCGGCCTTCATGGCCTGGTCGATGTCGCGAGCGCTCGCGAGGCCCTCCTGCAGCGCGAAGCAGGCTTCGGCGAGGACCGGAATCAACAGACGGTTGACAACAAATCCGGGCGACTCTTTTACGCGGATCGGCACCAGGGGGTAGCGGTGGTTGCGAAGACCTTGCAGGAAATCGAGGGTGTCGGTGATCACGTCCTCCCGGGTGTCCACACCCCCGGCCACTTCCACGAGGGGGAGTGTGACGGGCGGATTGAAGAAGTGTGTCACGAGGATCTGCGGCGTGTGTCGTAGACCGCGCGCAAGACGGGTGATCGAGAGGGACGACGTGTTCGAGCCCAAGATGGCGTACTCCGGCAGGACTGCATCAAGCGATTCGAAGACCTGGCGTTTGATCTCCATCTTTTCGAAGGCCGCCTCCACGACGAAGTCAACACTCGCAAACGGTTCGTACGTGGTCGTTCCGTGAACCCTGCCGACCACTTCGTCTCCGCGCTGTCGGCTGAACTTAGGGGCGAGCTTGGCCTGGACCGCCGCACTCTGTTCGGGCGCGAGGTTCACCCCGAGCTCCTGAATCCGTGCGATCTCCTTGCCCGCCCGCTCGCTGTTGAATCGCACGAGCTCGTCCACGTACTGTCGGACCCGGCCGAGACCCTTCTCCACCAAGGCGTCATCGAGGTCCTTCAGAACGACGTCGATTCCGTTGAAAGCGAGCACTTCCGCGATGGCCGCGCCCATCGTTCCGGCACCGACCACTCCCGCCCGTTTGACCTGCATCGAAGGCCTCGGGGCGCGAGCAGTCGCATCGTACATAACTGCGAGGCAGGCGTTCCGCGGGGCGGCGGCCAACTTTTAAACCAACTGCGGGGCCTGTCCCGCGTGCGCGGGGATGGCCCAGCCCGGTAAGGCGCTGGATTGCTAATCCAGTGGTGATTTCACCTCGGGGGTTCAAAGGAGGGTCGGACGCAACCGACCCTCGGAAATTCCCCCTCCCCGCGTTCCCTGGCCCCCCGACTCCCGGGGGGGCTCAGAGGATGCGATACACCAGTCCATCGCGGGCGATCGTCACGGCATCTCCTGCCACCGGTAGTGGGCCGGTCACGATGCAGAGTAACCGAATGCCCTCGGCGATCTCGACGAGCGCGAGGCGATGGGGTGCGTTCCATCCGGTGGCCGGCGTCGAGAGCTCGGTCGCGGCCCGCACCCTGCCGTGAGCCGGAACGGAAATCGTTTCGAGCTGGGGAGCGCCACATCGAGGACACGGTCCGGGCCGGGGGAAAAACTCAGCGTGGCAGCTGGCGCACCGGGTCATTTCCAGCGGGGCGAGCTCCATCTCAGTTCGCCCCCCTTCGACCGAGGATGGTCACAAAGTTGTGATGAGCCAACCCCCCGATGGAGAGGGCGAGTCCGGCGTTCCCGGGGTGCGGCAACTGGGTCGGTCCCGCTTCCTGGGAGAGCTGACGACTGACCTCCACGATCTGGGCGAGCCCGGAGGCACCGACCGGGTGTCCGCGCCCGAGGAGCCCGCCCGATGGATTGAGCGGGAATCGGCCCTCAGGTGCGGTGGCACCGGTCTCCAGCCATCGACCCGCTTCGCCGGGGCCGCACGCTCCGATGTCCTCGAGGTTGATCAGGAGGAACGGAGCAAATGCGTCGTGGAGCTCGGCGAAGCCGATCTCCTTGCGCGTCATTTTCGCCATCGTGTAGGCGCGTTCCGCCGCCACCCGGCTGGCCCGGAACGATGTAACGTCCAACCGGTCAGAGACGAGCAATTGGTCGAATCCCTGGCCGATGCCAAGGACCGACGCCGGACCATCCCCCTTGGAAAGGACCAGTGCGGCGGCCCCGTCGGTGATCGCGGAGCAATGGAGCAGCCGAAGGGGGCTCGCCACCATCCGACTGGCCGCCACCTCCTCGGCAGTGACCGGCGTTTGAAAATGCGCCATCGGGTTTCGCGCGGCGGCCGCCCGGGCGAGGACCGTCACCAGGTCAAACGACGCCAACGGGATTCCATATCGCCCCGCATAGAGCTGGGCCACTAGCGCAGCCAACGCCGGCATCGTCGCCCCGGCAGCCTGCTCTTGCGGGGCCAGCGACCTGGCGAGAATGCGAGCCACCTCTCCGGTGGAAAGACTCGACATCTTTTCCCCGGCGGCCACGAGCACGCTGCGATACTGCCCCGAAGCGATCGCCATCGCCGCGGCGTGGAAAACGGCTGCACCCGTAGCTGACGCCGCCTCGATTCGCATCCCGGCACCCGATTCGAGGCTGAGCCGGTCGGCCAAGCGTCCGGTGACGTTCTCGACGTCACTCAGGGACCCGGCGGCCATAGTGCCGACGAACACGGCATCGACTGGCTTCCGTCCAATTCCTTCCAAGGCCGCCGTGCCGGCTTCCGCGAGGAGGTCTACGAGCGACTCGGACCGTCGTCCGAACCGGGCGAGCCCGGTCGATTCTACGTGGACGCGCACGTCCTAGGCTCCGGCATCGGGGTCGAACAGGGTAAACAAGCGTTCGAGGAACGAGCTCAACGGGAGACCATTCTCCCAGCGCAACACCCCGTTCCCTTCCCGAGTGTGTTCGATTGTCGGTAGGTGCTTCCGCAGGACTTCGACACGTCCGTGGTTGCGATGGTCGGTCTGGGGGGTGTAGACTCGCCAGGGTTCTCCGCTCCGGGCGCCGAGACGGCGGTAGGCGTACAGCACGACGAGTCCCCCGCGCTTGGCGGCCTCCAAGTGTTCGTGAAGCTGCTCACTCGCGCGGCCGCTCGCCGAGGAGAAACGTATCACCTCGTCGGCCGAGGCCTTGGCTTCGATGGGAAATGCGAAGCCGGCTCGCATGGCGACCAAGTCGAATCCGTGGGACCCCGCGGCGCGCACGACCAGGAAGGGTCCCCGCTCGAGCCGGTCCAGTGTCCGGCGTTCTTCCGGCGCCAGGTACCGCGCGTAGTGTCGGAGCGCCTCCCGTTCTCCTTCGAGGAGGGAAAGGAGTTCCCGTTCGTACACGGAGGCGGCGATGACCACGCGATGCGCACGGTGACGAAACTAAATAGCTTGGTCTTGGCTCGCGAACGATGTACGTGGCGACCCCGGGTACCCTCGAATTGACAGGCGAAGAACGTGCGATCGCCCGGTCGCTGCTCGCCGTCCTGGAAGAGGCCGAACGATCCGGCGCGCGTCGTGCCGGCGCGGGTCCCCCACGGTTCCGGAGCTCCGACCTGCGTCGCCACTTGCTGCGAGACCGGGTCTTCGGAGACCCCTCCCGCCTGCTCGGTCGGTTGAAACGACGCGGATTGCTCGAGGAGGGAATCGGGACCGGCGCCGAACGGGCCTACACGGTCCCGTTCCCGGTCGAGCTTCGAGAGATGCTGCTCACTGAACTCCAACCCCCGGAAGTCGCCGAACCGGGCGGGTTCCACCCCGTGCCCGACGAACGAAGCGAGATCCGGACGATGGACACCGATTTCTTGAGCCATTTACAGGACTTACTGCGGCACCGATTCGACGAAACCGTCGCGTTCGGAAAGGCGTTCTCCGCCGCGAAGCTCGCAGCCTATCTCCGTGACCTCTTCGGCGAGGCACTTTACCTCGACATCCTGATCTCCATGCTGCAACAGTATGCACTGGCCGATGTCCCGCTCCTGGCCCCGACGGGGCGGTCGACGGGGAGCAGCGGCTTCCATCTCGCATTCTTCGGTCCCCCGGGGACCGGTAAGACCTTCGCCATCGATGACATGGTCCGAGGCAATCCGCGCTCGGCCGTTCCCGCCCACGGGCTGCCGGGACGCAACCGATACTGTGGGGGCATCACGCCGGCCCAGTTCCTTCGCGTCGGTGCCTACTACTCCGGGCGAACGTTCAATTTCATCGTTCCCGAGTTCAATGACTGGTTCAAGTATCGAGGGATGGTCGAACCGCTCAAGCTCGTCATGGAGCAACGCGAGGTGAAGTGGGAGACTACCTTAGGAACGGTCGGCCCTTACACCTTCCACTCCTTTTTTTCGGTCAATTACAATGTACGGACCGCCGGCGCCTCCGATTACTGGACGACCATCGCGGACCCGAACTTCGCGGCGCTCGAGGACCGGATGCTGCTCCGGTTCCACCAGATGACCCGCGACCGCTTCCGGGCGGTAGAAGCGAGTGCCGAGCGCCTGGAGCTCGGGGAGATCGATTTCGCCCTGGCGGAGAAGATCCGCGACCACCTCACCCTCATTTACGCAGCCCAAACCGGACACCCGCTGGTCGCCGGACGGCTCAAGACCAAGCCAGTACGTCTCGACCCCGGGCTCTACAAGCAACTCCGGCAGGTCTCCGAGGCCGCCCTGGCTGGCCGCAGCTTTCCGCGGTTTTCCCCTCGGCTCAAGTCACGGGCCGTCAAGCTGGCGGCCGCCGCGTCGATCGTCGGCTATTTCCGGCACGACCGGGATACCACGCTAGCGGTGGGCAGCGAGGAAACCGAACTCGCCCGGTCGTTCTACGAGGAGGAGATCCGTGTCCGCGAAGGACGACGAGGAATCGCACGGTAAGGATCGCCGGCGAAAGCCGGCGCCGAAGTACCGACTCCCGCCCGGTGATCTCGTTCGGTCCGTCGCCCGTCGTCAGCTGGGGCGCATGGGGCTGGCCGCGCGATCCCAGGCTGGACTACGACGCGCGATGCTTCCCTCGCTGGCCACGAAGGATCCTTTGTTCGTGCTAGGAGGTTGGCGCCTCCGCAAGCTCCTGATTGACTCCCCCGGCATCCGCGTGGATGTCCGGTACGCCGAGCGTCCAACCCGGCGGCCCTTGCAGCGCTGTCCCGTTTGCCGTTCGCCGCTGAAGCCGATCCGCAACCGCACTCTGGAAGGCGACCGGGTCACCCTGGGGTATCAATGCACGCACTGCGCGTACTGGACGCACCTCCGCCGACGGGTGCCGGTGCGCTACCGCTACGTCCGGGTGAACATTGACGGAGAACCCTTGGACTCGGCCGAGTAGTCGGCAAGGTTACTGGTATGAGTCGGACCAGGGTTCGTCGTTGTATGCCGAGTCCCTCGGGTCCGTCGATGCTCGACCGGATCAAGTTACCCATCGAAACCCCCCGATGCCTGCTTCGCCCCATACGCCGATCTGACATTCCAGCACTGGTCCCACTCGTCGGGGATCGGCGCGTCGCGCGGCCTACGAGGATCCCGCATCCCTATTCGACCCAGATGGGCTACGACTTTGTCCGCGACGCCGCCCGGAAGCGCCGGAAGGGGACCGACCTCACGCTTGTGATTCTGGCCAAAGAAGACGGTCGACCTATCGGCGGCACTGGGATGCACCGGGTCGACTGGGGGAATCGGTACTTCGAGCTCGGATATTGGGTCGCTCCGTCGGAATGGGGGAAAGGGATCGCGGCCGAAGCGGCCCATGCCGTCTGCCGGGAAGCGTTCCGGACGCTCGGCATGCACCGGGCCGAGGCCCACGTCTACGAATTCAATCCGCGGTCCGCCCGGGTACTCCGGAAAATCGGCTTTCGCAAGGAGGGTTGTCTCCGCGACGGGCACCGCGACGGGCGGGCTTGGGTCGACGTGTTCTCGTTCGGCCTGTTGGCAAGAGAGCTCCGGGCCCCGCCGTGAACCTCAGATGTTCTGGAGCATCACGCGGGACGCGTTGGCATCGACCAGGAGCACCGCCGGCTTTCCCTTGTGGGTGAGGTGGAAGTACCACACCGGTGCGTGGAGCAGCTCGGGCTCGCCCACATCGACCTGCGATTGCACGCCGGTGACGTTGAAGTGCTTCTTGCGGACGGCTTCGGCCTGCATCTCGGCCACATAGGCTCGGGCCGCCTGCTGCGCCTCCTGTTCTCCGACGTCGCCGTTCAGGATCGTCGCACCCCCCGGCAGCGCGTCCTTCTGGAACGGCTGTCGTTCCTGGAGATTGAACTGGTAACTCTTCGGTTGGTACTCGTTGTACCCCTTGACGGCGACGACGGGGTACTGATAATTCCCGCTCATCTGGTCCTGCCGTGTTTGGTTGCCCCCGCCCATCGGCACGAACTCGTTGCCCCTTCCTCGATTCATCGCATCCCCGATGAACGAGGCGGCGGACAAGGTTCCCATGGGGGCGCCGGCGGGGCCGGCATTTTCCTGGTAACTGAACCTCGTGGTCGCGGCGCTCGGAACGATCCAGTAGGGGGCGTACACGAACTTGGCGGCCACGAGCTGAGAGTCCTCGAATCGGTGCCCGTGGAAGAACCCCTTGTCCATGCTCTCCTTGACGATCTTGAGCGCCGCTTCCTGGTCCACCAATTGGGGCATCAGCATCGAGTGTTGGGTGACAGGCTTCCAGCCGGTTCCGCCCATGGAGACGGTCCCTCCGCAATACTGGCAGGTGAGCACGGCTTCGCCCATGCCCGGTTGGAGTGGAGCGCCGCACGCCGGGCATTTGAGTTCCTGCGGACCGGTCGGCGCTGCGTTCTGGGGCGGCGGAGCCACTGGGGCCGCCGGGCCGCCACCATACGGGGCGGGGGAATTCGGCATCGAGGGAACGGTCGGTCCAGCGCCCAGTTGTGCGCCGCAGCCGTAGCAGAAATGGGCGTTGTCGGGAAGCGGGGTTCCGCACTTGGGGCACTGCACGATCAGTTTCTCCCGTGACGGCAGTAAAAGCGATCGTTCAGGGGATTAATCCATCGGCGGACCGACACGGTGCCCGGAGGGTCGCCGCCGGTCGTCCGGCTCAGAGATTGCTCAGCATCACGCGCGACGAGTTCGCGTCCACGAGGACAACCATCGGCTGACCCTTGTGGTCCATGGCGAAGTACCAGATCGGCACGTGCACCAGTTCGGGGTCGCCGACCTCGACCTGGGTCTGGAGCGCGCTCACCATCCGGTGCTTTTTGTGGGCCAGGTCGGCCTGGAGCTGCGTCACGAACGCGCGCGCCGCCTGTTGCGCGGAATCCTCGCCCAGGTCCCCGTTGAGGACCGCGAGGCCGCCGGGCAAATCGTCCTTCTTGTAGAGCTGCCGGGTATCGAGATTGAACTGATAATTGCGGGGCTGGTACTGGGCGTAGCCCTTGACCGCCACGATCGGGAACTGGTAGCTTCCGGTCACCTGGTCCTGGCGCATCGAGTTCACCGCCGGCGCGCCCACGTAGGTCGTGCCCCCGCCCCCGAACAGGTTGCCGACCAGACTGCCGATGGCTGCCGAGCCCACCGTCGCGGCGCCGGCGGTGACCATGTCCTGATAGGTGTAGTTGGTCGTCGCGTTGCTGGGAACGATCCAGTACGGGACGAGCTGCAGCTTCTGCTCGGTGATCTTGGAGTCCTCGAACCGCCGGCCGTGGAACATCCCGGTGTTCAGGGTCGATTGAACGATCTTGAGCGCGGCCGCAGGGTCGTTGAGCTGCGGAAGCAACATGGTGTGCCGGTTGACGGATTTCCAGCCGGTCCCGGCGAGCGACACCGTGCCCCCGCAGTACTGGCACGTCAGCACCACGTCCCCGAACTCCGGCTGCAACGGGGCCCCGCACGAAGGACACTTTAGATCCTTTGGCGGCGTCGGGGCGACCGGGGGCGTGACTGGAGCGGCCACCGGGGGGGGCGGAGGCGGTGGAGGGGCGCCGTATCCCTGGGCCCCCGGGTAACCGTACGGGGATCCCCGCGGGGGTGGCGGGCCGGGCATTCCGCCCAACTGCGCCCCGCAGCCGTAGCAGAAACGCGCGTTATCGGGGAGAGGCGTTCCGCATTTAGGGCACTGCACTTCGATTTCCTCCGACTATTGACTGCGGAGTCGTCCGAGTGACGTCCTAGGTCATCGGGTTCGCGCAGTTAGGACAGAACTTCGCACCCACCGGCACCGGCGTCTGGCACTTGGGGCACGGTCGCGTGGCCGTGGAAGCCGGCGCCGGCGCTGCCGTGCCGCAGTTGGGACAGAACTTCGAACCCGCCGGGATCGGCGTGTTGCACTTCGGGCACGGGACGGAAGGACCCGCGGGCGAAGCGGCGGCCGGCGCCATTGTGTACCCGCAGCTCGGGCAGAACCGACTGCCGGCGGGGACCAACTGGCTGCATTTGGGACACGGAACGGACCCGGCGCCGGCGTTCATGCCGGGCCCCATCGAGCCCATCATCGCGCCGCCCATGCCCATCCCCGCGCCGAACCCGACGCCGGCGCCCACGAGGGTTCCTGCGCTTCCGCCCGGGTTGGCCGCGGCCGTTGTCAACGCCTGGCCGGCCTGGTACTGCATGTAATTCACGCCGAGCACGCCCATCGAGGACCGGAGGTCGATCGACTTCTGGACCTCCTCGGGCAGATTGACCGAGAGCCCTTGGATCTGCTGGAGCTGAACGCCGAGCACATCGAAGTGCTGAGGAGCGGCGCCGAGGACCGCCTGCTCGATGGTCATCAGCTGGGAGGCCAGGTCCGTGACCCGGACGCCCTGTTCCTTCATGTGGCCCAGGGTGTCGTAGACGAGGAGCACCATCTGGTCCTTCAGCCGATGGTCCACGTCCGCCGCCGTCGCGGCGCCAAACGTGCCGACGAACTGGTTGATGAAGATGTCCGGCTTCGCGACCTTCCAACGATAGTCGCCGAAGACCCGGAGCTGGACGAGCCCGAAGTCCGGGTCCCGGAAGACGTACGGCTCGGCGCTGCCGAACTTTCCGTCGAAGATCTTGCGCTGGAGGTAGTACACCTCGGCCTCCTGGCGGACGCCCGAGAGCGCCTGGATCACGTTCCCGATGACCCCCACACTAAGGGATGTCAGGCCGTACCGGCCCGGTGTGTCAATGTACGCGAGGGCCTTGCCGTCCCGGTAGAATACCGCGATCTCATCCTCGCGGACGACGATGTTGTCCCCGTATCGGATGTTGCGCGGGACGCGCCACATGACATTCCCGCCCTTGTACACGTCCTCCCAGGCCACCGTGGTGGCGCCGAACAGGCTGCCACCCTTCGCCGGGACCGGTGCGTTGCCTACCATGAGTTCTCGTTCTCCCTACTGGACCATGATGCCTTCGACGGCGCGCACCCGTTGCGAAAAGGCGTTCTGAAGGACTTGAACCTGCGTCCGGAGCGCCGTAATCGATGTTCGGAGGGTCTCGAGGTCCCCCCGCGTCGCCGCATCCTGGATCGCCGGCGCCGCGGCGGCGATCTGGTCCGCCGCCTGGACGAATCCGTAATCGTACTCATAGAGCTGGTCCAATCGGGATTGCTGCATCCGGACGTTCGCCGAGATACCGGAGTAGCCTTGTTCGGCATGACGAATCCGACCGGCCAGCACTTGAAGGTCCGAAAGGATGGTCGCCAGGTCGGTCAGACCCGCGTACTGGTTCAGCCGCGACATCGTGGCGCGCGTGTCCTGCAGACTCCCCAACACCCGGTCCACCTGGTTCGCGACCTGGATTCGGAGCAAGCTGTCTGCCGCCCGGATGTCTTCCATCTGGCGATAGCCGCGGAAGCCGGGCACCATCAGTTGCAAGCGCTTCAGGGCGCCACGGTCGGAGTCGACCGTCTGTCGAATGTCGACCGGTGGAGGGGCACCCCCGGCGGGGGCGGCGCTGCCCGGGGCGGGTGCCGTCATTGAGGCGCCACACGCGGGGCAGAACTTCGTTCCCGCGGGGGCATTCGCCCCGCAGGCCGGGCAGGTGAGTCCAGCGGAAGGAGGGGGCGGCGGAGGCGGCGGAGGCGGTGGCGGGGGTGGCGGCGCCGCCGGAACGGCGGTCACTGGCTTGCCCCCGGGGGAGCGGCGGGAGGAGATTCCGCGGGCGGTGGGTTGGACGAGGAAGGCACGTTGGGGCGGGCGGTGGTGTAGTCGAACGCGGAACGAGGCGTAGAACTTCGCCAGGTCTCCCTACGTTCCTCCCGACGCCGGGTCATGGCCGCTGATCCGGCGCCCCAAACGCCCAGGCCGGCGACAATCGCGATGAGCACGACAACAATAACCAGTCCAACGAGCTCGAAGACCACCCCGATGACGGACGAGGCCCCGGCCAGTACCAACGAGCCGATCAACAGCGTGAACCCCAATCCCGCGTAGCCCCACGCGAGGAGCTTCAACACGTAGCCGGCCCGGGTAAAAGCGCGCCCGAGGGTGCTCGCGAGGGCGAAGACTAGACTCAGGATTCCGATCTCCGCCAGTGCCAGGTCGTGGTTGTACTGAGGGACGGCGAACCAAATGGCTACGAACAGGAGCGCCGAGGCCGCCGCAAGCGCGAGCGACGCCACGATCGCGCCGGTCGAAGTCCCGCTTGGAGGCGCCCCCGGGGTCGACATTCGAAATCGGGCAGAAGAAACATCGAGGCTCTATATCTTGATTGACCGCCGCCGGGGCAAAGTCCAGCCTCACAATCGAGGCTCATCGTCGGCTTTAGGCCGGGGCTTTGGGGGGACCGGCGCGGCGGCGGCCGACGAATCCGGCGCCGGCTCGGGGGTCTTGGGTGTTGGGGGTTTGGCGGGGTGCGTCGCGGGAAGGTCCGGGTGCTTCGGAGCGACGTGACCGGCGGCCGCGGGGGCCGGATGGGCCGGAGTCCGGCCCGGCGTGTCGGCATGGGGGATCGAGGCGGGATGTCGCTCGGACTTTTCCGGGGCGGCGGCGCCTCCCGCTGCGCGTCCGCCACGGGAACGGAAGGGATTGATCGATGACAGTCGACGCTCCTTCGCCGCCGGCTGGGGATGCGGGGCGCGTTCGAGCGGCGTGCTGTTGGCCGCCGTCACCGGCTTTCCGCACTTCGGGCAAGACTGGAACTCCGCGATGCAGTGTTGGCACAACGGTGCACCACATTCGTGAAGCACCGACGCGATTCCGCCGCACCCGACACAGCGGGCGGCACCGGCCGCCGGCGGTGGAGGCCGAATCCCCTGCGACGAAGTTCCCTTGTGGGCCGGTGATTCGGGGAAGGGGATCTCATCCTCGGCCAGTGCGAGGGCGGCTCCCGACCCGGCGCTCATCCGGGGAGGCGAGGAATCGCTTCGCCGGAACTCCGGGGTATAGGCTCCCAGGTCGAGCGCCGGCAAGGGGGCGTGGACGGCGCGCCCGGCGGTCTCGACGGCCTTGATCACCGTCGCCTTGTACACGCCGACGCGGAGCCCCTGGACGAGCTGGAACAGGCTTCGTTGTTCGTCCGGGAGCTGCAATGCCTTGCGCGCGAGTTCCTCGACATCGGGGGTCAGGTGGAGATTCTCCGGCTTGAGCTCCATGCTAAGCACCGCGTGGAGATAGCCGAACAGTCGCTGGATTTGTCCGAGCGTGTAGGTGGGAGGGGAGAGGACCGCCACGTCGGCGAGGGTCAGTCCGCGGTTCTCGATCCCCGCCGGGCGGCTCGCGAGGGCGGCCGTGATCAGGTGGTACGATGCGACCTCGAGGTCCTGCATCTCTTTTTCCGGAAGTCGTTCGACGTCGACCCGTGGCGATCGCGAGAGGACCTGGAGCACGGGGTCCAGGAGGTCGAACGGGACGTGCAGCGAGACGAACAGGTCGTTCTTCGTCACGGTCCGGTTGAGCCGGGCTTCTAACAGCAAGGCGTCGCGGCCGTGTTTGTCAATGGTGGATTCCCGGGTCCGCTGACCGGCAGTTTTTCGCCCCTCCTTGGCCGCTTCGAAATCCGAGTCAAGGGCCAGCGCCCGGTCGAAGCTCGTCCGGGCGTCGTCGGGACGCCCGACCGAGAGGAGAGCGACCCCCTGGCTGGACCACGCATACTTGTTCGCCGGCGCGAGCTCGGTCGCTCGTGTGTACAGGGTCAGCGCTTCGTGTCCGTGGCCTAACTTCTCGGCGACGAATCCGGCGCGCAGCAACAGCTCGGGGTCCGCCCGGTCCAGGGCGATCGCATGGCCGTAGGCATCGGCGGCCTTGTCC
The DNA here is from genome assembly GCA_963773945.1 of uncultured Thermoplasmata archaeon. Taxonomy (GTDB): domain Archaea; phylum Thermoplasmatota; class Thermoplasmata; order Lutacidiplasmatales; family UBA184; genus JAKIWV01. The sequence goes on from CAVZDD010000005.1 coordinate 582,414, forward strand.
CATATCTCTTGGCGGACATAGAGCTCTCCGAAGCGCACCCATAACAGGCCTGACTTCGGGAGGACCTCCACGCCCCGACGGATCACCTCAGTCGCGAACGGCAACGAACCGAGGGCGGCCTCGGACTCCGAGAGCAACAGGAACAGTTCCGCCGTCGGGGGTTGCGTGGGCAGGACGCTTCGTACGAAGGTCCGCGCCTCCTCCGGCTTCCCTTCGTCCAGTAGGCAACGGACCAGTCCCTGGGTCGCGTCGAGGGACTTGGGGTCGATGGTCCGGATCGATTCGTAGACGGTCCGTGCATCGCCGGGCCGTTCGAGCGTCGTCAGGATCTTGGCGCGGAGCAGGAGGTACGGCATCGCGCGCTCTGGACTCTGCGTGGCGTCCGGGGCCGGTACGGAGTCGAGGATCTCGAGCGCCAGGTCCGGTCGGCCGGCCTGGAGCCGCACCCGGGCGCGACGCGTGATGATCTCGATGCCTCGGGTCGGGTCGAGCTGCTGCGCCTTCTCGTAGGACTTGTTCGATTCCTCGGTCTTCCCGAGCTCGGCGGCCAGGTCCCCGTGCTCGATCCAGGTCCCGGGGTTCTCCGCCTCCGGCCCCCGGCGGCGAGGAGGTCCGAGAGGGTCTCGAAGGCCTCGGCCTTCTGGTTCCGCATGAGCTGGAGACCATACTTTTCCGATAACGCGTCGAGATTGCGAGGGTCCAGCAGCAGAATCGCCTTGAGGGAGTAGATCACCTCGGCGTCGTGGCCCAAGGCGCGGTGCACGTCCGCCCGAACCTTCCAGGCGCGGAGGTCGTTCGGTTCCTCATGGAGCAGCTGGTCGACCAGCGGAAGTGCGTCGCTGTAGCGACCGGCGACCTGGTAGGTCTCCGCCAGTCCGAGACGACCCGCCCGACTCTTCGGCTCGACCTTCAGGCCCTCGGTGTAGTACGTGACCGCGTCCGTGTAAGTTCCCTGGGCGCGGAGCGCTTCGGCGATCTCGAAGTAGGCATGGGGGTCGCCCTTCGACGCTTGGATAGCCCTCTTGAGGATGTCGAGTCCTTCGGGTCGCCGCCCTGCCTTGAGCAGCAGCTGCCCCTTGCGCCGGAGATAGAGCGGGTTGCCCGGCTCCCGTTGGAGAAGGAGGTCGATGTACCGGAGGGCCCGGGGTTCCTCGTTCAGCCGGCTGAGGGTCTCGACCAGCCCCCAGAAGAGTTCCGCGTCCTCGACGCCCAAGGACACCGCCTTTTCGTACGCCTCCCGCGCTTCGTTTTGGCGGTCCATGTCCCGCAGCACGTGGCCGAGTTCCTTGGCGATGTCTCCCCGCTGGCTGAACTCGGGGTCGTTCAGGAACTCGCGGTACGCCTTGATCGCTCGCTGGGGGTCGTGCACGAGCCGGGAGGCGCGGGCCACACCCAGTTGGGCGGCCGACCGGAGGCCCGGTTCCAAGGTTGCGCGTTCGTACGAGACCATCGCGTCCCGGGCAGCCGATTCTCGCTCTGCCGAGCCGTCCGCGAATTCGTAAGCCGCGCTCAAGTAGAGATTTCCGCGCTCGAGGGCCACGTCGTACCGGGTGGGGTCGAGCCCAAACAGTGCATCCAGCACCGGAACCAGGTCCGCCGCCCGATTGAGGTCGACGAGGAGTTGTTTTCGCTCGAGCAGGTACCGGGTCTCGTTCGGTTCCTTCGTGCTCAGTTTCACGTAAATGGCGAGAGCCCTCTCCTTCTCGTCTGACTGGGCGAGGGCGGCCGCCAGGGCGGCCAGTGTCTCCGCATCGCTGGGCTCCACCTGGAGGATGGCCTCCGCGAACTCCCGAACATCGACGGGCCGGGAGGCGGCCTGGGCGGCGTGAAGGACGCGCTTGAGTTCCTCGACTTCGGTCGGGTGGTCCATGTGGAGCTCGCGAGTGACCGCGAGCGCCTCGTCGATATTTCCCGCGGCCAGCAAGAGCTCGAGCAAGGACCGTTGGGCATCGAGGTTGTGAGGGGAGGCTGTCAGGATCGCGGTCGCCGCTTCGACCGCGAGGTCGTTCCGGTTCCCGGCGACCGCCGCGGTTCGGAGGGCCTGAAGATTGGCCATGTTACGCGGGTCCAACTCGCGCAGGCGCCGCCGGGTCGCCAGGAGGAGGTCCGGTTGGTGCCCGTTCTTTTCGAGGTCTCCCGCGATCTCCCCCAGGGCCACGACGTCGAGCAGGTCCTTCCTGTCCACGAGACCCTGGTAGAGCGGGACGGCCTCCTCGAGCCGGCCCATCGCGAAGAGAAGTCGCGCTTTCAAAAATCGAACGTGCGGGTCGTTCGGTCGGGTCGCCGCGACGGGGTTCAGGGTTTCGAGAGCCGGCTGGAGCTGTCCGAGGGTGGCGAGCAGGCGGGCCTTCTCGAGGAGAAGCTCCGGGTCGTCCGGATTCACCGCGAGGAGGGCATCGGCGGCTTCGAGGGCTTGCTGCTCGCCGCCGCCCGACCGGGCCAACTGGAGCTTCATGCGGAGCGCGACCGGGTTCTTCGGGTTGATCTTCAGCGCCCGGTCGACGTATTGGCTCGAGGCCGCGTCCAGCCGCTGGGCTGCGAGGTACGCTTCGACGGCCTCCGGGTCCCGTCCCAGCAGCTTGAGTGCGTCGCCCTTGGTGGCCCACGCACGCTTGTCGTGTGGATTCGCTTCGAGGGATTTGTCGAGCAGGAGGACGGCTTGATCGATCTGACGATTCAAGGCAAGAAGGACCAGCGCCTTGTGGTGTAACAGCTCGGAAGAACCCGGCACTAAGGCGAGCCCGACCTCCACGGCGCGGAGCGCGAGCTCGGACTGCGAGCGGCGGTAGAACGCCATCGCGGCTCGGTCGAGCTCGTGGGCGACTTCGGCCGACCCCTCGTCGAGGTCCTTCCGGTGTTCCTCGACGTGGGCCAGGAATCGCTTGAGAGCCTCGAGCTGGCGGTCCGCCTCATGCGCGGCTTCGAAACGCTCAGCCTCTCGGAAGAGTCGCCGGGTTTCCTCGGACGCGGAAGCACCCGGAGCTCCTCGAGGGGGGGACTCTCGGGACCGGTCCATCGCTCCGGCGGGTGCGAGCCGGTGATGCGATAAATAGGTTCGGCGAGCGTGGAAATCTATCGGAGTGGGCCAGCGGCGCCCCCCCGGCGCTTTATGGTCACCGGAAGGTCCGCCCCGGGGTGCCCGTTCGCCGACGTCGGACTATACGGAAATCGATTTTCGACCCGGTCCACGGGATCGTCGCGGTGGACGGAGCGCCGCTCGAGCTCATCGGCCATTCGGCCTTCCAGCGACTCTGGGGCATTCGGCAGACCGGCTTCGCGCATCTCGTCTTCCCGGGCGCCAATCATACCCGTCTCGAACACTCGCTCGGCGTCTTCTGGGTCACGCGCCAAATGGCGGAACATCTCGCACTGCCGGCGGAGGAATCTTTGACCGTCTCCGTCGGCGGCTTGCTCCATGACCTAGGGCACGGGCCTTTCTCACACACGCTTGAACCGACCTTCCAGGAGGTCCTCGGATTCGGACACGAGCGGATCTCACGCGCGCGGATCACCGGGCAATCCCTCGAGGGAATAACCGATTCGAGCCTCGAGGAGACCCCCACGATCCCCGAAACGCTGGGGCGCTTCGGGATCTCGCCTTCACACGTTGCCGACCTGGTCGACCCCGGGCCGGGGCGCGACGTGCATCCGTCGTTACGGGCGATGCTCCACGGCGCCATTGACGCCGACCGGATCGACTACCTGCAGCGGGACGCTCACTACACGGGGGTCGCCCACGGAACCATTGACGCGGCCCGGCTTCTCGATACGGTGCGGGAACGAGGGGGACGACTCGTGTTCGCCGAAAAGGGACGCAACGCCGTGGAAGGATTCCTCGTCGGTCGGGCGCTGATGTATTCGTCCGTGTACTTCCACAAGACCGTGCGCAGCGCCGAGGTGATGGCGCAGAGCGCGCTCGAGCGGCTCCCCGGCTACCCCGAGGTTCCCCACGCCGTCTTCGGGATGACCGATGGCGAGTTTCTGGCCTACTTGACGGACGCCTCCGACCGGAGCGCGGAGATGGTGCGCCGGTTCCGTTCTCGGAGGCTCTTCAAGCGCGCCCTCGCCTGGCGGGACATCCCCTCGGGGATGGGTCGGGCGATTGGTCGCCTCCTCGCTCACCCTTCCGAACGTCGCCGGACCGAGGACCTCCTGACCGACCGATTGGACTTCCCCGACGGGTCCGTCCTGCTCGACCTGGCCGGTCTCTCGTCCCGCGCCGTCGCCGGCGACTGGGCCGAGGTCGGTTTGCTCGGGGACCGGCAGGTACGGTACCCGTTCCGCGCCCCGAGCGTCTGGCGGGACCTGGCCATGCGGCCTCCCACAGCCTGGAAGTTGGCGGTGTACGTTCCCCCCGAGCGACGGATTGAGGCCGAACGTCGTTTGAACGGGTTGCTCCGGCGGATTCTTTGACCGGGGCCTTCGATAGCCGGGCGTGACCCAGTAACACCAAGGTTAGCCCCGCCCCATCTAGGCGCACCGTCAAATCCCCCCCGCTGCTGGCCACGGGCCAGTTCAAGGGTGTTCAGTCGATGGAGATGCAACCGGGCCAGATGGCGTACGACCGAGCGAGCACCGTTTTCTCGCCGGACGGCCGCCTGTTCCAGGTCGAGTACGCGCTGCAAGCGATCCAGATGGGGGGCACTGCCGTGGCGGTCGCCTTCCCCGACGGGATCGTTTTCGTCGCGTTCCGAAACCTGCCGACCAGTCCCCTCGCGCGTTCCGCTTCGATCGAGAAGAGCTTCGCGATCGACACCGGCATCGGTTGCGTGACGGCCGGCCTCATCGCCGACTCCCGGATCCTCGTCGACCATCTCCGACTCGAAGCCCAGCGCCACAAGATCCTATACGGCGAGACCGCGCCGTACCCCACCCTCGCTGCGGCCCTCGGAACGTTCCTGCAGCAGTTCACCCAATTCGGAGGCACCCGACCGTTCGCCGTCTCGATCCTCCTGGGCGGCTTCGGCCCCCACGGCCCGGGCATCATCGAGCTCGACCCGAGCGGCGCCACCATCGGCTGGAAGGCTTACGCGATCGGCCGCAACCGCCGGGCGGTCGCCGACTACCTCGAGCAGAAGATCGATGACGTGAAGGACGAAGAGAGCGCGTTCAAACTCGCTGTGGCCGCCGTAGCCGAGGGATCGACCACCCCGTTCCCGGCAGAGGCGCTCGATGTGTCGTTCCTCGAGGCCGACAAGGATCTCCGCCGCCTCTCCACCCCCGAGGTGACGAAGCGGGTTCAGGGCCTCTCGTTCATCGGCGAGCCCGAGCGAAACGCCCGTTCGAAGGGCGCCTAGGCCGGACCGGGAGCCCGTCCCGGGCGTCCGAGCCGGGCGTCGGCGGCGTCCATCTCCCGACGAAGGCCCATACGCCGTCGGGTGCGGTGATACGTAACGGCGAAGCGATGCGCTTCGTCCCGTACCGCCCGGAGCAACAGCATCGGCGGCGCGTTCGGGTTCCGGGCGAGCGGCCCCTTCCGATCCGGGAAGTAGAGCTCCTCTTCCCGCTTCGCGAGCCCCACGACCGGAACCTCATCCGCGAGGCCGAGTTCCTGGACGACTTCGAAGGCGGCCCCGACCTGTCCGGCCCCGCCGTCGATCAGGAGCAGGTCCGGCAGTTTCTCCTCCTCGGCGAGCTGGCGCCGGAGCCGCCGACGAACCACCTCGGCGACCATGGCGAAATCGTTGGTCCCCTCAACCGTCCGTATCTTGAACCGACGGTAATCGTCCTTGAGGGGCCGACCGTCCTGGAACACCACGAGGGAACCGACCGCTTCCGAGCCCTGAAAGATCGAGATGTCGATCCCCTCGATCCGATTCGGGAGCCGGGGGAGACGCAAGAGGTCCATGAGCGCCTTGAGTACGTCCCGGGGCATCGCCGCGGGAGCGGCCTGGTCGAGTGTGCTCGTTGCCAGGTGGGTCGCCAGGCGGGCCAGCGATGCGTGTCGGCCGGTCGGAGAGAACCGGACCTCGATCTTGCGGTCCTTTTGGAGCCATTCGAGCGCCTCCTCCATGCCCTCCGGCCGCGGGCCTGCGATGTAGATCCGCGCGGGGTTCACCGTCTGCTGGCCATCGTACTGGGTCAGGAATTGGCGGAGCACTTCCCCCGGTTCCGGCGGGTCGTCCGCCGGGAATCCCATCACATGGGGCTCGCTCTGTCGGACCTCTCCGTCCTCCACTCTCAGCAGTCCGACCGCGACACGTAGCGTCCCCGGGTTCCGGGGCAGCGCCACCGCCACGATGTCCACTCGGCCGTCCCCGGGTCCGATCACGTGTTGGCGGTCCTCGAGGGAGCGCAGTCCGCGGAGGGCATCCCGTAGTCGGGCAGCCCGTTCGAATTCCTGATCTCGGGCGGCCGCCTTCATCTGGGTCTCAAACGTGGCCGAGATCCCCTTGCCGCGTCCCCGGAGCGCCGCGACGGCGTCGTCGACCTGGGCCCGGTAGGCGGTCCGGTCCACGAGACCGATGCACGGCGCCGTGCACTGTTGCAGGTAGTAGTAGAGACAGGCCCGCTTCGGCAGCCGAATGCATCGCCGTATCTGGAAAGTCTCCGAGAGGAGGCGGGCGACGCTCCGCGCCTCCCGGGCGCCGGTGTACGGTCCGAACAGCATCGACTCGCGACCCCGACGGGGCCGGCGGACGACCAGGATCCGGGGGAACGTCTCCCCCATCGTGACCGCGATGTACGGGTAACTGCGGTCGTCCTTAAGGAGCGTGTTGTAGGGCGGTTGGTACTGCTTCGTGAGCGTCGCTTCGAGCAGGAGAGCCTCCCGCTCGTTGGCGGTGGGCACGAACTCGACGCTCGTGCTGCGGCCGAGGATCCACTCATCCTTCTCCACGCGTACTTTCAGGTGATCGAGGACTCGCCGGCGTAGATGCTTGGATTTGCCCACGTAGACCACCTCGCCGTCCGACCCGCGAAACAGGTAGACTCCCGGCGTGTCCGGTCCCGGCCGGAACCGTTCCTCGGGTCCGTAGGCCCACTGACTCGCCGGTACGAAGCCGGGCAGGGGGTCCGGCGCGTCCTTCATCGGGCCAGGGCCGGCAAAGACCGAAGCAAGGGTCGGAGGAACTCCGCCGTGTAAGAGCCCGGCGCCCGGGCGATCTCTTCCGGAGTGCCTTCCGCGACGAGGCGGCCGCCCTTGTCGCCGCCGTCGGGACCGAGGTCGATGACCCAGTCCGCGCACTTGAGTACGTCCAGATTGTGTTCGATGACGGCCACGGTGTTTCCCCCTTCACGCAGCCGGAACAACACCTCGAGCAGCCGACGCACATCCTCGAAGTGGAGGCCGGTCGTCGGCTCGTCGAGGAGGTACAGGGTCCGGCCCGTCGGCGGTTTTCCGAGCTCGAAGGCGATCTTGATCCGTTGGGCTTCGCCGCCAGAGAGCGTCGTCGAGCTCTGGCCGAGCTTGATGTAGCCTAGACCGACCTGCGAGAGGAGCGCCAGGCGCCCTTCAATCCGTCGGTGGTTCTCAAAGAAGATCCGGGCGTCGTCCACCGTCATGTCGAGCACGTCGGCGATGGTCTTCCCTTTGAAGCGGACTTGGAGGGTCTCCTGGTTGAACCGCTTTCCCCCGCACTCCTCGCACACGACGTGCACCTCAGGGAGGAAGTGCATTTCGTACGAGAGGATCCCGTCGCCCTCGCAGGCTTCGCAGCGTCCACTCGCCACGTTGAAGCTGAAGCGGCCGGGACCGAAGCCTCGCACTTTGGATTCGGGGAGACTGGCGAACAGCTCCCGGATCGGCGTCATGAGACCGGTGTAGGTGGCCGGGTTACTTCGGGGGGTGCGTCCGATCGGGGACTGGTCAATGAGCAGCACACGGTCGATCTGGTCGATGCCGTCGATCGAGTCGTGCTTGCCGGGCGTCTCCCGTCCCAGCCCGAGGTGCCGGCGCACGGCTTTGTAGAGGATCTCCTGGAGCAGCGTCGACTTTCCGCTCCCCGAGACGCCCGAGAAGACCGTGAGCAGGCCCATCGGGATTCGGACGTTGATCCCCTGTAGATTATTCTCGCGCGCGCCCCGGATCGTGAGCCAGCGGTGGGTCGGGAATCGCCGTCGTTCCGGGACTGGAATCGACCGTCGGCCGCTCAGGTACTCGGCGGTGAGGGACCGCGGGGCCTCCCCGATCTCCCCCGGCGGACCGGCGTACAGCACCTCGCCTCCCTGGTGGCCCGCGCCGGGTCCCAGGTCGACGAGCCAGTCGGAGGCGCGCATCGTCATTTCGTCGTGCTCCACGACGAGGAGCGTGTTGCCGAGGTCGCGGAGGGTCTTGAGGGTGGACAGCAAGCGCGCGTGGTCCCGGGGGTGCAGGCCGATGGAGGGTTCATCGAGGATGTACAGCACGCCGACGAGCCCCGAGCCGATCTGCGTGGCCAAGGCGATTCGTTCCGCTTCGCCGCCCGAGAGACTGGCGGAGGCCCGGTCGAGGGTGAGGTACGTGAGTCCCACATTATGGAGAAAGCCGAGTCGGGCCCGTATCTCCTTCACGACCTGGCCGACGATCGCCTCGTCCTTGTCCGAGAGTCCGAGCTCCTGGAAGAACAGAACGAGCGAGCTGACCGGTTGGCCCACGACTTGGGCGATGGATTGTCCGGAAACCGTGACCGCGAGGCTCGCCGGTTTGAGCCGTTTCCCGTGGCAGGAGCGACACGGGGTGAACGTCATGAAGTTGAGGTAGTACTCCTTCGCGCCCTCGCTCTTGGTTGTCTTCCACCGGCGCTCGACGGCGTGGACGAGGCCTTCCTTGAGCCACCCACCGCCCCACCAGTGGGAGCTCCAGTGCGAGGGCGGACCGCCGATCGACCGGTCGCCGCCGTACATGAGGGCCTTCCACCCCTTCTCGGAGAGGCGGGAAATGGGGTCTTCCGGGGCGTACTCGTAGAGGCGGCCGAATCGCTCGAGCGAATCGCTCTCGGGGGTGAGTCCCCAGACCGAGATCGCCTTGCCGATCGGCTTGTCCTTGTCGGGCACGATCAGGTCCGGGTCGGCATGCAGGGTCGCCCCGATGCCCGAACACTCCGTGCAGGCGCCGTACGGATTGTTGAAGGAGAACAACCGGGGAGTCAGTTCCTCGATAGAGAATCCGCACTTCGGGCACGCCCGCGAACTCGAGAAGCTCTCGCGGACCCCTTTGGGCCGTCGAATGACCACGAGGCCCTCGGCCAGTTCCCGAGCGAGGGTGATGCCCTCGGTGAGCCGGGTGGCTTCCGCATCGGAGGCCTTGAGCGAGTCGACCACGACCTCGATCGTATGCTTCTTGTTTTTCTCGAGGCGAATGGTCGTCCCCGGGAGCCGCACTTCGGCGCCGTCGATGACGAACCGGCGGTATCCCTGTTGCCGGAGTTTCTCGAGAACCTCCCGCTGTTCTCCCTTCTTTCCCCGGACGACGGGCGCGAGGATATCCACGGTCTCGCCGGCTCCGCGGGACCGCACGGCGTCGACGATCTTGTCGATCGATTGAGGGGCGATCTCCTCTCCGTCGTTCGGGCAGTGGGGAACTCCCACCCGGGCGTACAGCAGTCGAAGGAAATCGTAGATCTCGGTAACGGTGCCGACTGTCGACCGGGGATTCCGGCTACCGGCGCGCTGCTCGATGGCGATCGCCGGTGAGAGGCCGTCGATCAGGTCCACGTCGGGTTTGTCCATCTGGCCCAGGAATTGGCGTGCATAGGCCGACAGGCTCTCGATGTACCGCCGTTGTCCCTCGGCGTACAGCGTATCGAAGGCCAGGGACGACTTTCCGGAGCCGCTGACGCCGGTGATCACGATGAACCGGTTCCGCGGAAGGTCCAATGAGACATTCTTCAGGTTGTGCTGGCGCGCGCCGCGTATCCGGATCGGGGAATCAGTACTGCCCATGGAACTCTCCGTCGACCGTTACGCCGGGGGCAGCAACTCGCGTACGGTCGCTTCGAGCCGGTCGAGGACGTGGGCCTGGACCTGGAGTCCGAGCTCCGGGCTCGATGGGCCGGTGTCTCCGATCACACTCTCGGGCCATTCTTCGACGGTGGGGTCGCCGACGCGGAACCGCGAGTATCGATACTCCACCTTGGGCCGTTCGCTCCCGACGGATTCCGGCTTCATCGCGAGCACGCGCGAGGTCTCGAGCAACCCGCCGTGACCATCCGTCGCGGGGGAGAGTTTCCCTCGGAGTTCGTAGACGAAATCGTAGTCCGACAGCACGGCCACCCGGAGGGCGGGCACGGACCGAACGGCGGCATCGGCCCCTTCGCGCAAGGCCGCCATATGACCCTGGGCGGCGTGGCCGGAAAGTACCAGCACTCGACGGAATCCCATGCGCGCCAGTTCTTCGAGCAGCTCGCGAATGAGCCGCGATAGCGTGTCGATCGACAGGCTCACCGTTCCGGGGAAGGGACGGGTCCCCACGCAATTGCCGTAGGGGAGGGTGGGGGCGATCAGCGCCCCCACGCGCGGGGCGAGCGCCTCGGCGGTGGACTCGGCCTGGATCTGGTCGGCGCCTAGGGGGAGGTGGGGACCGTGCGCCTCCAGCGCGCCCACGGGTACGATGACGATCGGATTCTCGCGGACTCGCCGTTCGAGCGTGCGAGAATCGAGGTCTAGAAGACGATGAGACAAGGGCACGGCGCTCCCAACGGGCCGGCGTATTTAGGCGGGCAGTGGGCCGGAGGTCACCGGAGCCGTTGACCGGCTTGAAATGGGCCCGCGGCTTGGGGTTGGGTTTTTTCCCCTCTACGGCGGCGCAGGAGGTTCCACGACGGGGCCGGGCGACGCCGGTTCGGTCGATTTCGGGGTCGAGACCCTACGTCGCCGGGGAGCGGCCTTGGCGGCCTTGGGGTTTGCCTCGGCGACAGGTACGGTCTGGAGTTCGGCGGCGGGCTCAGCCTTGGTCTCGGCTGCCGGTTTTCGGGCTCGGGGCCGGCGAGCGGGTTTCGTGGCTTTTGCCACCCCTTCGGCCTTCGCGGCCGGGGTGGCGGACTTGCGAGTTGGGCACGCGGGGTTGATGCAGAGTCGCCAGGGCCGTCGGCCCGCCTCGATGGCCGTTACGATCGGTGCCCGGCAGACGGGGCACGGGGCCTCCTCCGTATCGAGACGGCCCCGTTGGGGGAGCGGATAGGTGACCGTACATTTCGGGTAGCCGGTGCAGCCGACGAAACGCTTGCCGAACCGGGAGTATCGGACCGCCAACGGCGAACCACAGGTAGGGCAATTGCCCACCCGGAACGCCTTCTGGTGCTCGACACAGTCCGGGTTGATGCAGTAGTGTTGAGGCCGCTGGCCCCGGAACACGATCTTGACCCGAGGGGTCTGGCAGGCAGGACAGAGGAACTCGGGGGCCGGTTCGATGAAGCCGGCCGCCGGGAGCGAGTAGCTCACGGTGCAGGTGGCCGGGTTGTTGACGCATTGTACCCAGCGGCTTCCACGGGGGCTCCGTTGCATCCGGAGCGCCCCCCCGCACTTGGGACAGGGACCAACGAAATGTTGCCGGTCCATTGCCGTCGTCAGGGTCTTCTTGACCGCCGCCGCATTGACCGTGAGCGCGCCGTGGATCTCCCGCAGCATTTCCCGGGATTCCTCGAGGACCTCGGACTTTGCCTTTTTGGATTCGGCCACGAGCTCCATGTCGGCCTCGAGCCGGTGGGTCATGTCCGGAAGCGTCACGAACGGCGCATGGGCCCGGAGGGCCTCGGTGACCGCCACTCCCGTGCTGGTGGGCTCAAGGTACCGCGCCTGCACGTAATGCCGGTCGAGGAGCTTCTGGAGAATGTCGTGCCGGGTGCTCTTGGTGCCCAGTCCGAGACGTTCCATCTCCTGGATGAGGGAGCCTTGCGAGAACCGACGGGGCGGTTGGGTCTTGTCCTCGGTGAGGCGAATGTCCTTGACGGGGACCATCTGATCGACGCGCAGGGCTGGCATGGCGCTCTCCTCAGGATGCTGATAGGGATACACCCGGTACCAGCCCGGGTCGAGGACCTTGTAGCCCTTCCCGTCGAATCCTTCGTCCCGGATGCGAACCTTCGTGGTGCGCGACCGGCCGATACAATCCGGTGACACCGTGGCGAGGAAACGTCGGACCACGAGTTCGTAGACCTTGGCGTGGTCGGGCTTCAGTTTCTTCGGGTCGACGACCCCGGTCGGATAGATCGGAGGGTGGTCGGTCGTCTCGGTTCGACCCCGAGTGGCCCGGAAGCTGGGCTGGGCGAGGATGTAGGTGGCCTGCTCCCGGAACGGGCTCTCCAGGAACTTTTCGACCATGCCCCGCAGTCCGAGGCCGCGCGGGTACACTGTGTTGTCGGTCCGGGGGTAGCTGATCAAGCCCCGGGTGTACAGATCTTCGGCGACGCGCATGGCGCCGGACGCGCTGAGACCGAGTCGGGTGGCTTCGGAGACAAAGAGCGTGGTACTGAACGGCACCGGGGGCCGCCGTCGTACCTCTTCCTCCTTGAATTCCGCGACCTTGCCGTCGGTAGCGCCCTCGAGCGTCGCGAGGTGCTTCTTCGCCTCGGCCGCGTCGGCGAAGATCCCGTGCTCGTGTTGGAGCCGGAACTCTTCGCCGTCCGCCGTGCCGGTAGCCTCGAGCGTCCAGAACGGTTCGGGAACGAATTCCTTGATCTCCTGGTCTCGAGTGACGAGCAACGCCAACGTCGGCGTCTGGACCCGGCCGGCGGAAAGGAAACCGGAACCCCGCTGTCCGGCGGTCAGGGACAGGTACCGGGTGAGCAACGCGCCCCAGACGAGGTCGATCTCCTGCCGCGACTCGGCGGCTTCGGCCAGGGCCTTGTCCACTTCATGGAGGTCGGAGAAGGCGCGCTCGATTTCCTCCCGAGTCAGGGCGCTGTACCGAGCCCGTTCGACCTGGATCGTCGGGTGGACCTTGCGCATGATCTCGAGGGCTTCCCAGCCGATGAGCTCCCCCTCCCGGTCGAAGTCGGTGGCGATGATGACCCGGTCGAATTCTCGGACGATGGAGCGCATCGCTTCCACGATGCGGGGTTCTGAGATTTTCTTGAGGGGCGTGGTCTCCAGGAGTTGTGCAAGATTGGACAGGGACCATTGAGTGAATTCCTCCGGATAGTCGAGTTCGATGATGTGTCCGCTCAGACCCATTACGGCGTACTCGCCGTCGGGTCGGTCGAACCGGAATAGCGCCACGCTGCCGGCTTTCCCCCGCTTCATCCGGCCGTCGGACAGCACGATGGCGATCCGGAGAGCCGTGTTGAACTTCTCCGCGATAATGAGCGTCTTCACGTATGCGCGGTATTGACGCCGAGCGGACATAATAAAGCCTGACGGACCCGAAGGCTACTTTTCCGTCAGAAAACGGCTCGAACGTGTACGCGCGCGCGTCCAGAGAGATGCGGCTCGGTCGCGACCTGCGACGGGCCGAACGTTCGGGTGGCTATCGACTTAATAGCCCGCAGGATTCCGGCCGTTAGGCGAGGACGCCGCGGTAACTCAGTTGGGAGAGTGCAAGACTGAAGATCTTGAAGTCGCTGGTTCAAGTCCGGCCCGCGGCACTCGCCGATCCCGGGTCCTAGAGCGACAGGAGCAGGAACCGCGTGTTCAGCACTCCAGTCGTTGTAGCTAAGGTCTCAACCCCGGGTCAATCCCGTCGGGTTCTTCTTCAGCGGCGGCCTCTCTCGTCAGGTCGAGGCGGTTATGCCGCCGGTAGGGAGGAGCGCTAGCGTTGAGTGAGCCGATATACGATGAACGTTATTCTCGGCCGGGTTTGTACTGGGGAAGCAAGCCAACCGGACTGGCACGCGATGTCGTTCGCATAGCACGCTCACTTCCGCGCTCGCCCCGTAGATTGGTCGACCTGGGTTCCGGCGAGGGCCGAGACTCGATCTACTTTGCCCGGAGAGGCTTCCGGGTCTTGGGCGTGGATATCTCGAGTGTGGGAGTCCGAAAGGCGGAGCGCCGGGCGTCTCGGCTCGGAGTCAACGTTCGATTTCTAGTCGGAGACATTCGGAGCTACCGACTGAATCATCGAGCGGACGTGGTGTTTTGCTCGGGCGCCCTGAATAACCTCCCTCGTCGAATTCGGGCGAACCGATTTGAACACTTCAAAGCGAACACCGCGCCGGGGGGAATCAACGCAATGAACGCCGACGTACCGAAACCGTATATCCCGCCCCAGACGACGAATCCATTTGCGTCTCCGTTCCGCTCGGGAGAGCTGCTGGGCTATTACTGGGATTGGCAGATCTTGGACGCGGGGCAGGTGGAGTTCATTTCCGACGCAAGCGGCGTTCCCCATCGGAAGGCGATGGACGTTGTTATTGCGCGGAAGCCCGCTCTCGGGTCGTATTGACTCCCCCTCCCCCTCGTTCAGCACGCCGGGCGGGTTTACGCTGCAAACTAGAACTACTGTGGAAAGCTGGCCCGCGGCATATTTTCCATTCGCCCAGCCTTTTTAGAATCCCTGCCCCGGAGGAGTCGGAACGGCTGAGCCTCTCTCCTCCGGAATGATTATCGACCTTCCCGGTGATTGGAAGGTCGATGCAGTGGCGACGCTCGAACAGGCAGGATTTCGCAGCCGCCTTGCTTCTCGTGGGAGCGGCGCTGTTGTTTTCCAGCCTCTTCCTAGGTTGGTACTCTACGAGCCTCGGAAGCGGCTCCAACTTCACAGCTGAGACCTTCTACCCCACAACGGTCCAGCTTTGGGGGTCACAGGGAGGCAGCGCCTACTCGGTGGCCGCTTCCTATGCTGCTATCGAACTTGGGAACACCGGGATGCTGTATCTTGCTGTGGCCGGCCTCGTTGTGGCCGGGGGATTGCTCGGCGTGACGACAGCGTACCTGATGTGGCGGGGCGCCGACCGAACCCCCCGCCTGCTCGCCGTGAGGGGACTGAGGTGGCGGGGCTCAGACCGAACCCCCCGTGGGATCGTCCCGGTTTTGCTAGTTGTTACCCTTCTGCTCGCGCTGGCGGGGCCAGTCGCGGTGGCGTTCGCCCAACCCGGCGCCGTCTGCTCTGACTCGTTCTTCGAGTCTACTCCATTTTTCCTCGCGTATCCAAACAACACGAGCGGAGCCCGGCTCCCATGCGGATGGGACGTGGCGATGCAGATCGGTCAGACCTCCAGCTACTCTTTTGAAGGGGGCATTTCGCCCGGGCCGCAGTCATCCTTCTTCGGAACCAACAACGAGACCGGACAAGAACTCATCTGGGGCCCTTCAGAAGGCTGGTACATTTCGTTGGCAGGTACGGCCATCCTCATCACTGGAACTCTGGTCTACCTCAGACGTGAGCACGCCCCCGCTTCGGATCCCCCTTAGGGGATTAACGGGGCGTTTCGGGACCTCTCTGGGGATTATTTTGAGGTCGAAAACTCTCGCTGGTCCACATGACTCCCCGCAGACGGGTCGCCTTGCCGAAGAATGATGGTCGAATCGGCGGCCGCACGATCGATTGGCTTCTGGAGGACAGCCAACCCTCGATTCGGTATCGCACCCTCACCGAATTGCAAGGTCGCTCTGAAAACGACCCCCAGGTTAGGAAGGCCAAGCGAGGGATTCTCAACCACGGGTGGGCCGCCGAGATTCTCGCGAAACGGACCCCCGGGGGGCTGGGCCGACACGGGCAGTCAGTACCGTCCCAAGTACATCTCGACCAACTGGATGATGATCGTCCTCTCGGACCTTGGCCTCACGCGGTCGACTCCGGTGATCGCCGAACTTTGCGAGTTTTGGATGAAGGGGTTCGCGGCAAAGGGTGGCGCCCTGGGCGGAAATTCGAGTGGGAATCCACATTACTGCGTGGCGGCCAACATGGCCCGAGCCCTGATTCGGCTCGGGTACGCGGACGATCCCCGAGTTCGACGGACCCTCGATTGGCTGGTGGAGGTTGCCGACCCGAAGGGCGGATGGTCTTGCTTTGGCCTTGGGAGGAACCTGGATTCTTGGGAGGCCCTGAGTGCCTTCGCCATCTATCCCCGAACGAAGTGGACGGCGAGCATGCAAACGTGTATAGACCGAGGGGCCGAATTCTATCTTAAACGGGAACTTCACCAGCAGGGGGAGCGCTACGCTCCGTGGTACCGCTTTCACTACCCCATTCACTACTACTACGACCTGCTCGTGGGTCTCGATTTCATGACCCGGCTCGGTTACGCCGGGGACCCCCGGCTGGACTACGCCCTCAAGTTTCTGCGCTCCCGCCGCCGCCACGACGGTTCCTGGAATCTCGACGCCGTACACCCCGACGCCGAGGGAGCCGTGGGAGCCTGGTTCGCCACCCACCCCGGAAAACGGCCCACCCCCTTCGCGCTCGAAGTAGTAGGCCGACCGAGTAAGATGGTCACCCTGACCGCGCTCCGAGTACTCGCGGCGAACGAACGCGCCCCGGTCCATGAGCAAGAGACATTCTTTTCTGAGCCATGACCGACCAGGACAACGTCATCCGCATCCGCCCGGCGACTCCGGCGGACGTTCCGGAGATCGTGAGATGCGAGTGGACCTCCACGAGCGAAGGGGAGGAGGTCGGGTTCGGCACCCCCGTCGCGAGTCGCCTCTTCAGGGATGCTTCCCGTCTCGCCGGCGCCTGGCACCCGCCAAACCATGTCGGTTCGGAGGAGGTTTACGTGGCCGAGTCGAACGGACGCCTGGTCGGGTATACTCTCCTCGAGGACCGAGATGCGGTACTGGAACTGGACACCATCTCGATCTCCGGAGACTCTCAGCGCAAGGGCGTGGGAACCCGCCTGCTCCGCTTCGTGGAGGAGAAAGCCCGAACCGAAGGCAAATCTGCGGTGACAACCGGAACCAGTCGCAACGCGGAGGGGGTCCCCTGGAAGTCCTTCGCGTGGTGGCAGGCCCAAGGGTATCGGGTCACCGGTGAGGTCGTCAACGACTGGACGCGAAGGGTCGGTGAGGGGGTCCGGGAGATTCGGATGCGGAAGGACCTCGCCTAGGGTGTCGGCCGCTCTTCAGGGGCCCCCGGGAGGCCCTCGTCTGTCCCGTGCACGTACTCGTTCCGAGCCACGCGAGAAGCCGCTCGGAAAAGGAACCCTCCGGTCCCCGTCGTCAGGAGACACATGAGTAGAATGGCCCCGAGCGCCTCTTGACTCAGGACCCCCAGCGAGATCCCTATGGCGCCCACGATCAACCCGATCTCCCCGCGCGGGATCATTCCCACCGAGATCATCACCGCCTCCGAACGACGCCGGAACCGCCGGTAGGCGAAGGGGTAGATCGCGAGCACCTTCCCGCCGGTGGCGATCACCGCCAGCAGGCCGCCGAACGCCCACACGAGCGGGTTCAGCAGAAGGTGGACGTTGAACTCGAACCCGATGACGACGAAGAAGAGCGAGCCGAAGACGGCGACCAACACATCCACCGTCATCCGGGTCCGGTTCGCGGCAATGCTGTCGGCGATGGCGAGTCCGGCAATGTACGCGCCGACGACCGTCGAGAATCCCACCGCTGTCACGACCGCCGCGAGGATGAATAGGATCAGGAAGGGGAGGTTGTACGTTTCCCGGGGTCCGAGGATTCGAAAGACCCGTGGGATCACGAGCACCGAACCGACGAGCGCGCCGACCCAGACGAGGACGTCTAGGGCGACGCTGCCCGTGACGCGGACGAGGTCAAACTTTCCTCCGATGAGACTGAGGATCATCGACAACAGGACGAGGCCGACCACATCGTCCATCGCGGTCGTCGAAAGGAGGTAGGTGGCGCCGCGGCTGCCCCCGAGCTTCTCGTTCCGAATGAGCGAGGCCGTGACGGCGGTGCTCGTGGATCCGGCCGCGACGGCGAGGAGAAGGGCCGTCGTGCTCGAGAAGAGATGGGAGAAGACCGCGTAGGTCACGAAGAAGGGCAAGAGATTCCCCGCGATCGCGCCGACCAGCGCCCAAATGCCGGCCGACCGGAGACCCGAGAGCCCGCCTTCCAACCCGGCGGCAAAGATCAGCAGGATGACGGAGAAATCGGCGAAGGCGAGCAGGATCTGGTCCTGGGGATTGAACAAGGTGTATCCGATGAAGCCGTTGAGCAGCCCGCCGAGCGCCGCGGGCGCCAGGAGCATCCCGAGAAGGACTTCGCCTACGATCTCCGGCGCGCCGATGCGGCCGAGGCGGAAACGGATGATCTCCGCGCCGGCGAGAAATATAAAAATGGCGAGCAGCGAGGAAGCTATGCCGCCCGTAACGAGGGCCATCGGGAGCTAACTGTAGCCCTCATGCTATAAAATCCGGGCGGGCTTCTGAACGCGCGCGCGTCCGAAACCGAGCGGCGGGCACTGGGATTCTTACTTGGCGGGAACAAACCAGACGTCGGTGATGGAGTACTTTGGCTCGCTCGCGAAGCGCGCCTCGACCGGCATCCCGACGTAGATGTCCGACTGGACGCAGTCCTTGAGCCGTACGAGGAGGAGGCTCCCTGCTCCCTCGAATTCCACCATCGCTAGATTGTACGGCGTTTCCTTGAGGAACGCCTCGCCCCCGAATAGACAGGTGGTCCAGGAGTGCACCTTACCCATCTTCGGCAGTTCCATCCAGGTGGTCGCATGCCCGCACACCATGCAGTGGCCCCGGGGGGTGGCGGCGACGAAGGCGCAGGCGTGGTTCATGCAGCGGGATCCTAGGAGCTTGCCCTCGGCCAACCCGAGGAAGAAGGCAGAGTCCTGCGCGTAGCTGTGGATGTAGTGAATCGAGTACGGACTGTCGATGACGAGGCTTTCCACCCCGTTCGCGTCGCGGAAGATCGCGGCGCCGGACTTTCCGAGTTCCTCCTGCACGTCGCGGAAGTGCTCGAAGCTCTTCGGTTTCCCCATCGTTAGAACCCCCGTTCGAGGATGGAGACCGTGACCGCGGAGCCGGTGCCCGCGTGACTGTGGATCGCGCCCCGGCGGGGGTTCCGAAGCTGGAGCGTGGGGTCTCCGAAATGGCGTTTGATCGTCCCTTGGAGCTGCCAGAAGGCGAAGACGGCCTGCATGAGTCCGGTCGCGCCCACGGGATGGCCGCACGCGATGAGACCCCCCGACGGGTTGACCGGGATCTTCCCCGCGAGCGGCACGTCGAGGCCGTAGTCGATGTTCTTCAGGAAGGGCGCTCCGGAGAGGGTAAAGTCGTAGCCCTCGCCGTACTTGCAGAGGCCGAGGTCCTCGTAGGTCTGGATCTCGCTCGACGCGTAGGCGTCGTGAAGTTCAATGAAGTCGATCTGACGAAGCGGATCCGTGACTCCCGCCATTCGGCAGGCTTCGAGGCCGGCAGTCCGCCCGGCCCGGAACGAATGAACGCCTGGGTACGGCAGGTGCTCGTAGTCCTGGGCCTTCTCGTGGGGAAAGCGGGGGACCGTACCGAATGGTCGGTCGGCGAGCCGCATCGTGTCCGTCCCGGTGCCGACGCCAGTGATCCGGATTGGGCGGTCGGTGAGCTCCTTCGCCACGGACTCCGTACAGAGGATCGCGGTGGCGGCGCCATCGCTCATCGTACAGATCAGCTCCCGCGTCAGCGGGTACGAGATCATCTCGGAGCTCAGGACGTCCTGGACCGTTAGCCGCTTCGGGTACTGGGCGTACGGATTGTGAGTCGCATTGAGATGATTCTTGACGGACACCCAACTCATGACTCGCTGCCCCTCTGCGATCGCGAGGCGCTGGGCTTCCCGTTCGTCCTTTACATGGGCAAACTTCGTCAGCCGGAGGTACTCGTAAATGTGCCGGACAACCATCAGCGCATAGTAGCCGGTGTAAAATCCACCGAGCGGAAAATCAAAGTTCGTGTCGGAGGCGAGCGCGATGAACTCGTTCCCTTTCCAGGTCGCGACGCGGCTCATGGTTTCGAAGCCAGCAGCGAGGCAGGTGTCCATCCGGCCACTCGCGACCGCTTCGTAGGCGGCTTGGAAGCATTCGCCCCCGGTCGCGCCGCCCCACTCGATCCGAACAGAGCCCTTGGGGTTGAGACCGAGATAGTCCTGGACCATGCTAGCCGCCTTGAGTTGGCGGGTGAAGTGGTCGGAGAAGTACGCAATTCGTGAACCATCGATCCGTGGTGGCGTAAGGTTCGGGATCTCGGCCATCGTCTGGTCGTAGGCCTTCTTGACCATCAACCGGAAGTCCATCGCCGGGTGGGCCTTCGCGAACTTGGTCACGCCGCCCGAAACCATGTACACCTTTCGGCCACCCGATCGCCGGGGACTGGGGGCCGCTCGGGCACGCGTCTTTGAGGCCTTCTTGCGTTGAGGCAACGTCACTCCTCCCGCGGGCGAACTCCGCCCGATTCTTAATGATGCGCCCGCGGAAGGTTGCGGCACGCGGCTGTGAGGGCTACCCCGACCTGACCTCACGCTTTTTACCCGGCGGCGTCTCAAACGTGTGTCATGTCTCCAAAGCGCGCGAAGCGGGACCTCCTGTCGATCGCCGACCTCGGGAAGGATCTTCTACCGATCATCAAGCGCGCCGGCCGACTGAAGGCGGAGCGGCGTCGCGGCCTCCTGCGACCGACGCTTCGACACAAGAACGTCGCCCTGATCTTCGAAAAACCCTCCACGCGCACGCGCACGTCGTTCGAAGTGGGCCTCCACGAGCTGGGCGCGCATCCCCTGTACATGTCCCCCAAGGACCTCCAGCTTGGTCGGGGAGAGACGATCGCCGACACCGCCCGGGTACTGTCCCGCTATGTTGACGCTGTCGTCTATCGCGCGTTCCGGCACCAGGATGAGTCCGAGCTCGCGCGGTGGGCCACGGTACCGGTGATCAACGCTCTAGACGACCGAGAGCACCCCTGCCAGATCGTGGCCGACCTGCTGACCCTGTTCGAGCGCTGGAAGGGGAAGTACGCGGGTCGCCGGCTCGCCTGGGTCGGAGATGGCAACAACGTGCACCACTCCCTCCTGCTCGGTTGCGCGATGGTCGGATTGAGCCTCTCGAGCGCGACACCCGACGGATACCACCCGGACGCTTCCATCGTTGCGCAGGCCGAAGCCCTGGCGGAGAAGAGCGGCGCCCGACTCGACTTCACCACGGACCCCGCGTCGGCGGTCAACGGCGCGGACGCCGTCTACACGGACGTGTGGGTCTCGATGGGGGAGGAAGCCGAGCAAACGGCCCGGGAGCGTGCCTTCGCCGGCTTCCAGCTGAACGCGAGGCTTCTCGCGCTGGCGCGGCCGGGGGCCCTCGTGATGCACGACCTTCCCGCGCATCGCGGACTGGAGATCACCGACGAGGTCATCGACGGTCCTCAATCGGTTGTCTGGGACCAGGCCGAGAATCGCCTTCATGCGCAGAAGTCGATCCTCGAGGAACTGCTCGGATAGTGGGCCGGCCGGGCGCAACGTATGGAATTCTCACATCGGGATCATCGAGCGCGTCGCGAACTCCGAACCCTCTACCTCGGTTTCGGCGCGGCGGTCGGCGTGCTCACGGCAGTCGCGATTCTGTTTCCAAATGTGACGATCCGGCTCCTGGCCGTGGCGGGCCTCGCGGTGGTCGGGGCCGCCTACGTGATCGGCGCCGATCGGCTCGCCGACCGGTACTGGCGGGACTTGTCGGCCGTCCGCGCTGGACAACCGGTGTCCGGTGAAGTCCGGGCGGAGATCTACCACGAGATCGGGTTCGAGCGCGACCGCGAGGACGACTGGATGCCCTCTCCCTCCCGCCGGCATCCGGACGTCGGCAGCGACCCCGCGGCGCCCGACGTGGCGGAGAAGGGTCCCCCGGTTACGTCGCCGGCGCGTTCGGATCCACCGTCAGACGGATCTTGAGCAAGTGCTCGATCTTGCGGAGTGTCGCATCCGGTGGTCGGAAGTTCCCTGATTCGACCTTCAGCACGAGGGATTTCTTCTCGTTGAGGCGCTTCCCGAACTCTTCCGGGGTCCACCCGAGACGTTCCCGCTGGTGACGAATGCGCTGCGCCCAATCGGGGCTCAACTCCAACTCCGGCATGTCGGAGAACACATCGCGTTCCTCGGTGCGCCGAGGGCGGAAGGCCGCCGGCCCTCGGGCCTCCGTGTACTCCGAATACCCCCCGCGCACTGGTGGGGACGGCAACGTCGGCGGTGTCACCGCTTGACCGAACTTGGCACAATCGGCGCAGAGCTGCAGGACCGAACTCTCGACCTTGACGGCGGTCAACGAATCCACGTCCTTCCCGCACATTTCGCAGATCACTTTCCATTCCTCCGTGAGTTTCCTTCTGTTAACGATGGGTCGTTCGGGCTTTGCGGCGTATCTCGGCACGAGCCTGGCCTTCGGCAAAGCGGCGTCGCTCTTCGCCCGAGACAAGATTGAGGGTCGGCACCGGCGCCGGGTGTCCCTCGGCATCGAGCGCGACCATCGTTAGGAACGCTTCCCCGACTCGGCGACGGGGCCCCCCTTGTAGCGGTTCCGCATTCACCTGGACCCAGACCTCCATCGAGGTGCGGCCCACATAGGTGAGTTCGGCCAACCACTCCACGAGGTCGCCGACGTGGACCGGTGCGAGGAAATCCATCCGGTCGATAGAGGCCGTGACGCAGTTCTGGTGGCAGTGCCGGCCGGCCACGACATAGGCCACCCGGTCCAGCTCCGATAGGATCTGGCCTCCGAAGACGTTGCCCGTGAAGTTGGCGTCCGTCGGGACCATGAGACGAACGACGGTGGTCCGACTATCGGCCACGGTGCGCGGGGGCAAACCCGACACGCAGAACCCTCAGAGCGGACCCGGGAGGATCCGGATGCCCGCCCCACGGACGCTTCGCGTAAATCGATTTGCCTCGGACACCCCTCGGGCCTGGAGCGAGTCGAACGGCTGCGCGACCCCGGGTGCCGCTCGGCCCGGTCGGCGGAAAAAATGGGTTTCACCGATAGAATCGGCGACAAGACGTATATAGGGGCGCTATGTGGCCGCGCCCGGAGTTCACCCCATGGCCAACAAACCCCACTTGAACCTCGTGTTCATCGGTCACGTCGATCACGGAAAGTCCACCACCGTCGGCCGTATTCTGCTCGATACCGGGTACATTCGGCAAGAGGAGATTGACAAGTTCCGGGCCGAAGCCGAGGCCAAGGGCAAGGCGACGTTCGAGTTCGCCTGGGTGATGGACGAGCTCAAGGAAGAGCGGGAACGCGGCGTCACGATCGACATCGCGCACCGGCGGTTTGACTCCCAGAAGTACTACTTCACCATCATCGACGCGCCCGGTCACCGGGACTTCGTCAAGAACATGATCACTGGCACCAGCCAGGCCGATGCGGCCGTGCTGGTCGTTTCCGCCGCCGAAGGGATCCAGGAACAGACCCGCGAGCACATTTTCCTGTCCCGAACGCTGGGCGTGGCCCAGCTGATCGTGGCCATCAACAAGATGGACCGGCAGGAGGTTGCCTTCTCCGAGGCCAAGTTCAACACGCTCAAGGAGGAGGTCACCAAGCTCCTCAAGAACGTCGGCTTCAAGGTCGACACACAGGTCGTTTTCCTGCCCATCTCGGCGTTCAAGGACGACAACATCAACAAGGCGTCGCCCAACATGCCCTGGTGGAAGGGCCCCACCCTGCTCCAGGCGCTCGACAACTTGGTCGTGCCGGCCAAGCCCACCGACAAGCCGCTCCGGCTGCCCGTCCAGGATGTCTACACCATCACCGGCATTGGAACCGTTCCCGTGGGCCGCGTCGAGACGGGCAAGCTCAAGGTCGGCGACAAGGTCATCTTCCTGCCCAGTGGGAAGTCGGGCGAAGTCAAGTCGATCGAGATGCATCATGAGTCCGTGGCCGAGGCGGTCCCCGGCGACAACGTCGGTTTCAACGTGCGCGGGATCGATAAGAACGACATCCGACGCGGCGATGTCGTGGGCCCGGTCAGCAACCCGCCTACCGTGGTGGAGAGCTTCATCGCGAACATCCAGGTGCTCAACCACCCGTCCGTGATCACGGTCGGGTACACTCCGGTGTTCCACGCGCACACGGCGCAGGTCGCGTGCGAGTTCACGGAGCTTCAAGCCCGGCTGGACCCCAAGACGGGGCAGGTCGCCGAGAAGGACCCCACCTCGCTCAAGACCGGCGATGCGGCGCTCGTGAAGATCACCCCGAAGCGGCCCCTGGTGCTCGAGAAGTACAAGGAGTTCCCGCAGCTCGGCCGGTTCGCCGTGCGCGATATGGGTCAAACCGTCGCGGCCGGCGTGGTGGTCGACGTCAAGAAGCGGGAGACGTAACCGCTTTAGCGGTGGCAGGGCTCTTAGGCGTACCTCGGAGTATCGATGCCACAGCGGGCCCGAATCGCGTTGAGCGGCACTGACCCCAAGAAGGTCGACGCCGTCTGCTCGCAGATCCGCGAGATCACGTCCAAGACGGGCGTGGCCATCGCGGGTCCGATCCCGCTGCCGACCAAGCGCCTGCGCGTCCCGGTTCGCAAGGGCCCGGACGGCGGCGGCACGAGCACGATCGACCACTGGGAGATGCGGATCCACAAGCGACTCATCGACATCGATGCCGACGAACGGGCGCTCCGCCAGGTGATGCGGATCCAGGTGCCCGACGGCGTGAACATCGAGATCGTCCTGAAGTCGTAGGGTCGCAAGGCCCGTGTTCGTTCGCCCCGCGCGCCCCTACCTCGCGGTCGGAGCGGCGGGTCTGGTCGTGCTCTGGGCCACGTTGGTCTTCACCCATCCGCCGTTCCTTCTAGGGGTCGGCGCGGCTGTCGTGCTGTCCGGCCTCTGGGTCTTTTTCGCGGTCTTCTTTCGCGACCCCGAGCGGGCCCCTGGCGAGGGCGTCGTCTCCGCTGCGGACGGTCGGGTCACCATCGTCGCGGAGGAGGAGGGCCGCTGGCGGATCGCGGTGTTCATGAACGTCACCGACGTGCACGTGAACCGGTTCCCGCTCGACGCCGACGTGGTCGGGATCGACGACTCGGGGGAAGGGTTCCGTCCGGCGTACGCCCCGGACGCGACACATAATGTCCAGCGGCGGTACCGTTTGAACACTCGCTTCGGACCGGTGGAGGTCATCCAGATGACAGGGCTCGTGGCCCGACGATTGGTGAGCCTCGTGCAACCGAGCGAGTCGTATCGCAAGGGGGACCGATTGGGGATGATCCTGCTCGGCTCCCGCGTGGATTTGTTGCTTCCTGTCGGCGCCTTCCGTCCGACCGTCAAGCCGGGCGACCGGGTTTGGGCGGGCCGGTCGACGGTGGCCGTGGAGCGTGCGTGACGTCCGCGGCCCGCGTCGGGGCGAATCTCTCCACCCTCGCGAACGCGCTGCTTGGCGTCGGGGCGATCCTGTACACGCTGGCCGGCAACAAGCTCTGGGCCTTGTTGCTTATTGGATGCGCCGTCGGCTTCGACGGTCTCGATGGGCTGCTGGCCCGGCGCGCCGGCGGTCCCCCCTCCGTGATGGGCAGGGTCCTCGACTCGGTGGCCGACGCGATCACCTTTGGCGTCGCGCCCGGCGTGCTCATCGCGGTCCACACCGAGCACGCGTCCCTGTGGGCGGCGTGGTCGACGTATGCGATCCTTGTCGGCGTGATGGTGAGCGCGCTCGCGCTGGCCCGTCTCGTCTACTTCACGGTTCGCGCCTGGCAACGACCGAACTTCGTGGGCGCGTCTACCCCCCAGAACGCGCTCGCAATCGTGCTGCTCATCCTGTTCTTCGACCAGCCCGCCTTTCTCGGCACGGATCCGCTCGTAGTGCTCGCGGGCGCGGCGCTTCTGGCCCTCGTGATGGTTTCTCCGATCCCTTATCCTAAGCTTCGACGCGGCATGCCGCTGCGTTGGGGGATGATCGGAACGGCCGCCGCCCTGGGGGTTTCGCTCGTGCCGCTCGAGTTCCGGCCCGCGGTGGGTAGTCTGTTCTACCTGATCGGGGAGGTCGCCGCCGCCGTCGCCGTGATCGGCCTGACGACTTACTATCTGTTGGGGCCGCGGGCCGCGCGGACGGCGAATGCGGCCGCCGACGCGGGGGTGATGCATGGATAGTCACCGGACCGCGACGCATCCCGCGGCGTTGACGAGCCGCGAGGCGCTGCTCTTCGAGGCGGGGATCAAGCTGGGCGGGATTTTCCACCAGTACCCTAGGCATACCGGTTTCTCCGAAGACGGCCACCGCCTTGGCGCGTTCTATCGAGGCCGCCGTGATGCTCCAACCGTTCGTGGAGCGCGTCAGGGTCCGGATCGTTCCCGGTCAGGGCGGGGCCGTCGGCAAGGGGCGCTTCGGCTATCGGTACGTGACGGCGGAGATGATCGATGCCCGCGTGACTCTGGTGGATGGGCGCACCCGGGTGGTGGCACGCCTCAGCTATCGCGCCGACCTCCGGTATCCGCTGATGCGGGTCGAATCGGCGAAGAGTGCGCGCCCGGTCCCGCGCCGACCGAGGCGTTAGGCGCCGCGTTCCGCGATCGGCACGTAGTGCAGGTCCGTCGGCCCCACGTACAGGGCGCTCGGCCGGATCAGCCGCAGGTCTTGGTACTCTTCGAGGACGTGGGCCGCCCACCCGGTGACCCGACTCACGGCGAAGATCGGGGTGAACAGGTCCTTCGGCACGCCCAGGAGGGCGTAGACCGACCCGGAGTAGAGGTCCACGTTGGGATAGAGTCCCTTCTCCCGATGGACGACCTCGCGTTCCTTTTCGAGCATCTCGTACGCATGGAGGTTCCCGGCCGACTCGCCCACCTTGTGGAGCCACGCCCGGAGGATCGTCGCCCGCGGGTCCTCGACCATGTAGACGCGGTGACCGAACCCCATGATCCGCTCATGCTGGGCGAGCTTGGCCGTGACGATCTGCTCCAAGCGACTCACGTCTCCAATCTCGTTCAGGAGCTCGACCGCCCGCTCGTTCGCCCCGCCGTGAAGCGGGCCCTTCAGGGTCCCGATCGCACTGGTGACCGCCGAATAGAGGTCGGACAGCGTCGAGGCCGTGACCCGAGCGGCGAAGGTGGAGGCGTTGAGCTCGTGGTCGGCATGGAGGATGAGGGCCACGTCGAGGGCCCGGTTCTCGATCTCCGTACCCTCTCGTCCCGTGATCTGATAGAGCAAATTTTCCGCGTGGCTTAGGTCCGGCCGATCCTTGAGTGGGGCCAATCCGGTCCTCCGCCGCTGGAACCGGCCGATCATCGTGGGGAGGGTGGCCGTGAGGCGAAGGGCCCCACCGATCGAGCTCGGGCCCGGTTGGGTCTCGGCCCGTTCCAGCATCGCGAGGGCGGAGACGGCGGTCCGCAGCACGTCCATCGGGTTCGAATCGGTCGGCAGTGTATCCAGGAGCCGGGCTAGCGGTTCGGGGAGGGGCCGGAGCCCAATGAGTCGCTGCTTCAGGTTCCCGAGCTGGGTGACGGTGGGGAGCCGACCATACCAGAGCAGGTACGCGACCTCCTCAAAGGTCGAGTGCTCGGCCAGGTCTCGGATGTCGTATCCTTCGTAGAGCAAGCGCCCGCCCTTTCCGTCGATGAAGGTGATGTGGGATTCGACCGCGACGATGTCCTGGAGGCCGCGTTGCACCACCTCGGTCGACGCCAGCGGCTCCATCGGTGCGTTATGAGACGATTACCGCTCTTAACGGGTACCCGCCACGGCATCAAGCGGGTGCAGGAGGCGGAACTGCCCCTCCCATCCGGCGCCGGATGTAGGCGGCGTCGGCCGCCGCCCAGAGGGGGAGCGAGGCCAGAAGGCCCACGGCGGCGATGAGGAACGTGAGGCGGTAGCTCCCGTAGAACGAGAGTACGCCGGAGAGGAAGGCCCCGGCGATCGCGGCGACACCGCCGAGGGCGCTACTGAGCCCCAGCATGCTGCCCGCATCGCGTTCATGCAGCGTCCGGAAGAGCACGAGCGACGAGGCGGTCGAGTAGAGCGCGATGGCCGCGCCCAGGATCGCGTATACGAGGACGTTCGCCCCGAAGGCGAGCGACCCGGCAAAAACGCGGTCGAAGGTGAACGCGACCACGATCAGGTATCCCACCCCTCTCAAGAGGGACGAGAGGCGTACCAGCCGGTCGGCGCCCCCCCGTTTCGATAGACTGCCGGACAGTGGGAAGAAGATGGCTTGCGCCACGCTGTTCGAGACGTTGACGAGGAAGATCCCGGCGAACGAGATGCCGACGGCCGCTAGGTAGAAGGTGTACGACACGTTGAACAGATTGGCACTCAAGCTGAACAGGAGCGAAGCGCCAAAGATGAGCGGCAGCTCGTGACGGGCCTCCTCTCGGAGACGCCGCCACGCTCGGTGCACGACCCCGGGCTGGAACTGCGGGAAGGGGGGAAAGAACGGCACGGTGCCCCGCAACGCCACGGAATGCCGGAGCCGGGACAATAGGCCGGACGGGTCCCGGGTGGTCTCGCTGGAGGGCAGCGGCCGGTGGGAGTCCTTCACCCCGAACCAGACCACGACCGCGGAAGCCAGGGCGAATCCGGCCAGCACGAACAGAAGGGGTCGGAGCATTTCGTTAGCTTCGAGCCAGAAGAAACCCACCAGCCCGCCCACAATCGATCCCAGGATGCTGATCTCCTGGAAGGAGGCGTACGCGGTGGGACGTTCTCCCTCCGAGAACTGCTCGAGGATGAGCAAATTGGAAGCGCTGACCCCGGCAGGGGTCAGCACTCCCACGAGGGTATATAGGAGAATGAGCTCGTTAAACGAGGTCAGGAAAAAGAGGGCGGCATAGATTGCCGCGAACCCGAGATAATTGATCAAGAGGAACCGGCGACGTAGGGGTACTTGTCGGCCAGATATCCCCAGATGATCGAGGACACGATCAGCGCCCCGTTGAACACCGTGGCCGCGAGCGCCCACTGGATAACCGACCCGTGGGCACCGAGGATCAGCAGTTGCAGCGAGAGACCAAAGGCCGCGGTCGCGGCATTGATGGGTAAGAACGCGAGGAGCCACGGGCGGGCGAGAATGCTCGCCCAGCGTCGGGTCGGCTCGTCCGTTGCCGTCGGGTCCACGTCCCACCCGGCGACCCCGGCCGCACGTTAAGCGGTGTCGTCCAATTGGAACGAATATCCCCAGCGTTACAAACGCTTATAAATCGGGGTAGGTCTCGCGCCCTCCAGAGGTCGCACGGAGCGTGGCGGTCGGATTCGTCCTCATCAGTACGGCGCCCGCGAAGGAGCACGAGGTCTATACCGAGCTCCTGCGGGTCAAGGAGATCGTGGAACTCCACCCCCTCTTCGGCGAGTACGACCTCATCGCGAAGGTCGAGGCCGCCGATTTCAATGCCCTTGGGCAGGTCGTCGTCGACAAGATCCGGTCCGTGGCCGGTGTTATCGACACGAAGACCTTGACAGGTATCAAATTCTGAGGAAGGGGTCAAACGATGCTACATCTTTTGCTGACGGGCACTTCGACGCTGACGATCGGCGGCTACCAGTTCCTCGAGATCCTCCTGCTGATCTTCGGACTGTTCCTGATTCTGGCCGGCGCTTTCACCGCCTACTTCGGAAGCGGGAAGAGCCGGTCGATCGGCGTGGGGCTGCTGGTCGGGGGCATCGTGGTCGGTGTCGTCTCCGCCTACTGGTACCACATCGCGAACGTCGCGGGCAACACCTTGGGCTCGCTCCTGTGGTTCTCCTTCCTGGTGATCGTCGCCGCCGTGATCGGCGCGCTCGCCGCTGTGGCGATCTTCCTGGTCGCCATCATGAAGTCCTAAGGGAGGCCGAGCCTCCCGGACCCATCGGGTCCGGATCCGCGGCGAGGGGAGAGCGTCGATGAGCCTACTCGTTACGCTCACGACGGACTTGGGGGACATCTACAGCGCCCAGCTGAAGGCGATGCTCTATCGTCGGCTTCCCCCGGGTTCCGTCGTCGACCTGACGCACGACTTGCCGGCTCACAGCGTTCCTGAAGCGGCCTTTCTGCTCCTCCACATGGCGCAGCGATTCCCAGCCGGGACCGTCCACGTGGCGGTCGTGGACCCCGGTGTGGGAAGCGACCGGGCCCCTGTGGGGATCGTCACGTCGGACGGCAGCCTGTTGGTGGGGCCGGACAACGGCCTGCTCTGGCCCCTGGCGACGGCGCTGGGCAACCCTCGCGCGTTTCGGCTGGATCCGGCCCGGATCGCCGCCCAGGCGTCGATCGCTCCCACCTTCGAGGGACGGGATCTATTCGCTCCGGCCGCAGCGCTGCTCGCCTTGGGTTCCTCGCTCGAATTCCTCGGGAACCCGTTCGAGCCCCAACAATACGAAATTCCGTCGGCTACGCTGACTGCCCAGACTGCCGATGGGGTGGTACTGCACGTCGACCGGTTTGGGAACATCATAACGAGCGTACCGTCGTCTGCCGGTCCGGAGGTGGGAGGCATCGTTGCCGCCCGCATCGGACGGGGGCCGACCCGCCGAGGCACGCGACAGCGGACCTACGCCGACCTCACGCCGACGGGGTGGGGGGTCCTGGGTTCGAGCTTCGGGTACCTCGAGATCTCGGCCCGCCAGCGTTCGGCGGCGAAGCGATTCGGGGCGCACGTTGGCGACCGGGTCCGGCTCACCTGGCCAAAGTAACCGCGGCTCCCGAGAGACAGTAAATACCGCGGGGGGTACCACCCCCTCTCCGCCGACGCGACTGGTGGAGAAACTCGTTCATGGCGAAACGCGACTACTACGAGGTACTGGGCGTCCCCCGGACCGCTTCCCCCGAGGAGATCAAGACCTCCTACCGCCGACTGGCCCGGGCGTACCATCCCGACCTCCACCGGGAAAACCCGAAAGCCTCCGAGGAAAAGTTCAAGGAGCTCTCGGAGGCCTACGAAGTCCTGGCGGACGAGACGAAACGCCGACACTACGACGCCGGCGGATTCTCCGGCGTTGAGACCGATTTCGGACCCGGTGGGTTCAACTGGCAGAACTTCACCCACGCCGGAGACATCGAGGACCTGCTGGGGTCCTCGGACTTCCTCCAGCAACTCTTCGCCCAGGCGGCGGGCGGAGGGGTCTTCGGCGGATTCGGCGGCGGAACCCCGCGCTGGGCCCGGCCCGAGCTCCGGGGCCGCGACGTGGAGGTGTCGATCCGGGTTCCCTTGCGGGCGGCCGTCACCGGCACCGAAACGGCCATCGACGTGCCGAGGTCGGAACCGTGCAAGGACTGCCGGGGAACGGGGGCTCGGGACGGAACCGCGCTCGAGACGTGCCCCGAGTGCCACGGAACGGGACAGATTCGACGAAGCTCTCGGAGTGGTTTCACCCAGCTGATCTCGATTGGCGAGTGCCCGCGATGCCACGGAACCGGGCAGCGGATCAAGGAGCGATGCCCGACCTGCAAGGGCAGTGGGCGGATCCACGAGGTCCGACGACTGGAGGTTACCGTCCCGCCCGGCATCGAAGACGGCTCGGTGCTGCGTTTGACCGGCCAGGGAGAGAGCGCCCCGACCGCCGGACATCCGGGCGACCTGTTCGTCCAGGTGATCTTCGAGCCGGACACCCGGTTCCATCGGGAGGGGCGGCAGGCGTTCACCGAGGTGACGATCCCGCTCGCCACGGCTCTGCTCGGGGGCGAGGTTCGCGTGCCCACGATCACGGGGGAGGTATCGCTCAAGATCCCGGCCGGTACCCAACCGGAGCGCCAATTCCGTCTCCGCGGCGAAGGTTTCCCACGACTCCGGGGGTCGGACCGCGGCGACCTCATTGTGACGGCCCACCTCCAGCTTCCGGAGAGCCTGTCCTCGCGACAGAAAGAGCTCCTCCGCGAGGCGCTCGGCAGCCCGACCACGCCTGTGGCCAAAACCCGGTCCGGTCTGTTCGGCCGCCGGCCCTGAGGGAGCGATGGAACCGCCCGAGCCGGCCCCGGAGCTCCCCGAGCACTACTTCTCGGCCCGTCCGCGCGTGCCGTCACGGCCCGAGGAGCATCGTTTCCTCTACCGGGGCGAGATGCTGGTCATCCAAACGGACCGGGGGCTCTTCGCCTCCCACGGGCTGGACCCGGGCACCGCGCTCCTAATCGAAACCCTGGAAGGGATCACCGCCGGGAGCATTCTGGACCTCGGGTGCGGTTGGGGCGCTATCGGCCTGGCCGCCGCGAAGACCCTTCCCGACGCCCAGGTCGTGCTCACCGACGTGAACCAGCGGGCGATTCGCCTGGCGCGAAAGAACCTGGACCGTAACGGAGTTCGCAACGCGCGGGTCGTCCTGGGGAGTCTGTTTGCGCCCCTCGACGGGGAGTCGTTCGACCTAATCCTGAGCCACCCGCCGTTCCACGCCGGTCGGGAGATCGTCCTCGATTTCCTGACGCAGGCGCCGGCCCATCTCGCGCCGAGCGGCCGCTTACGCATCGTGGGCAAGGGGAGTCAAGGGATTCGCTTTTACCAGGCCTGGCTCGCCGAGCATTGGAGCCCGGACGTGGCAGTGCTCGCGCGGGGAGGAGGCTACCGGGTTCTCGACGCGGCGCCCTCGAAGAATCGCCAACGGTAGAGCCGCAACAGGTGCTGACCATACGACGTGATGACGTTGGGGCCGAGCTTGCTCTCCCCCGCCAGTCGTGCCGCGAACTGAAACGGCACCTCGACGACCGGAGAGGGACGGCACTTGACCAGGATCTCGAGGGCGATCTTGAACCCCGTCGGCGTCAGGGTTCCCCGACTCAGAACGTCCCGACGAACCGCAAAGAACCCCGACATCGGGTCGTGCACCATAGTCAGCGGACGCGCGGGGAAGGTGGCGATCCATGAGGTCATCCACCGGACCGCGGGCAAGCCTTCTTCGCTCCCGCCTCGGACCCGTCGGCTCCCGAGTACGAACTCCGCCCGGCCCGCGCGAATCGGCGCGAGGAGGTCGGGTAACCGCTCCGGGGGATGACTCCCGTCCGCGTCCATGACCGCCACGACTGCTCCCGTCGTGGCGCGGAAACCATCGAGGACGGCCGAGGACAGCCCGGCGCGGCCCGGCCGGGCGATCAAACGATAGGGGGCGTTCTGCGCTAGCTCCCGGACCAGTTCGGCGGTTCCGTCGGGCGAGGAATCGTCCACGACGATCACCTCGTACCGATACGGTGCCAGGGCGAGCTCGATTCGTCCGTGAAGCTTCTCGAGGCAGGCCCGCTCGATGTACGTCGGGAGTACCAAGCTGACCTCGAGCGGCGCCGCCATGAGCGAGAACGAGGAGCCGGTCAGCTAAGGAGCTTCCCCCGTCTCGCCGGGCCGGATTCTCTCTCGAAAACCTCCGTGACCGAAGCGCTTATGAAGGGGGTCTTTCTCGGCGGCCGCGCCAGCCGACGGAGTGTCGGCCGGCGGCATCGCAATGGCAGAGCGCATCGGGAAGGAGAAGATTTCGCGCAAGCAGGGGTACCTCTACTTCGTCGGCAAGGACGGATACGTGTGGCAGGTACCGATGCGCGCCACCCGCGGCGGCCGCAAGGCCAAGGTAGGCTCCGAGAAGATCGCCAAGAAGGACGGATTCCTCTATTTCGTCGACAAGGCCGGCTACATCGCGCGCGTAAAGCGGCGGAACGCGTGAGCCGCGGCGAGGTCCCTTGAGCCCACCCCCGGAACCGAAATCGAAGGACGCGGCCGCGCCGGCCGTGGAGCCCGAGGAGTCGGCCAAGGGGAAGAGGGACGGCCCCAAGGAGAAGGGCGGGAAAGAGAAGACCGGAGGGAAGGGCAAGACTGCCAAGGGTGCCGCCGAATCCCCCAAGAAAGGCAAGCCAATCCCGGACAACCCCAATTTCCGTTACATCGTTCGATTCGCCGGCGTCGACCTCGATGGCCGAAGGTCCACCGTGCTGGCCCTCTCGGGGGTCCGGGGCATCGGCCCGCGCATTGCCGAAACCACGGTTCGCCTCGCGGGCATCAACGCCGCGGAGATGATCGGGAACCTTCCCGAGACCACCGTCGATGGCCTCGAAGATCTGGTTCACGCGCTGCCGTCGAAGGTACCGGCGTGGATGGTCAACCACAAGACCGACCGCACGACGGGCGACACGGCGCACCTCATCGGCGGGGACCTCGACACGGGCATGCGCGACGACATGAATCAGATGCGAATGATTCGGTCCTACAAGGGGGTCCGCCATGAACGCGGCCAGAAGGTCCGCGGACAGCGTACCCGATCCAACGGTCGGACCGGCATGGCCGCCGGCGTTCTCAAGAAGGACGCGAAGGCGCGCCGCCGCCGCCGCGGCGGCCACCTCGACCGGGCCTGCCGGCGCTCCGGCCGCCGCCCCCGCCGCCGCCCCGGCCGCTGCCCCGGCAAAGGCCGGCGCCAGCCCGGCGAAAGCCGGCGCGAGCCCTGCGAAGCCGGCCGGGAAATCCACGGAGCCCGCCGCCGGCGCCAAGAGCTAGCGAGCGGTAGGAGAGCAGCATGGGCGACCCCAAGTTTCTACGGCGCACCTACGAAACTCCGAAGCACCCGTGGGAAGGACCCCGGATGGCGGAGGAGCGGCGGGTCGTCGACAAGTACGGCCTCAAGAACAAACGGGAGTTTTGGAAGGCGCAATCCATTCTCCGAAATTACCGGCGTCAGGCCCGAGAGTTGCAGGCCCGGTTGCGGGCGGGCGAAGCCCAGGCCGGCCAGGAAACGAAGTGGCTCCTCGAGAGCCTCACCCGAATGGGCCTCCTGGCCCCGGGAAGCCCGACGGTCGACGATGTGCTCGCGCTCTCGGTCGAGGGCTTTCTGGAACGCCGGCTCGATTGGTTGGTCTTCCAACGTGGACTCGCGCCCACCGCGAAGAGCGCGCGCAAGCTGGTCGTCCACGGGCACATCTCGTTGTCCGAGCATCGCGTCAACCGTCCCGGGTACCTCGTGCGACGGGACGAGGAAGCCTCCCTTTCTTATTCCACTACGAGCCCCTTGACGAACGAGGAGCATCCCCTCCGCGTTGCCCTCCGAGAGAAGTCGACCGCCCCCGCCGCACCGGCCACCGAAGCCGTCGAAGGAGGGACGTAAGGAATGGGGCGGATCGGCATCGCTCACATTTTTGCGAGCTACAATAACATCCACATCACGGTTACCGACGTGACCGGCGCCGAGACGATCGCGAAGGCGACGGGGGGGATGGTCGTCAAGGCCGCGCGCGACGAATCGAGTCCGTACGCCGCGATGAAGTGCGCCGACCAGGTCGCCGCGATTATCCGCGAGAAAGGCTACGACACCCTCAACATCCGTGTCCGGGCCCCGGGGGGCAACAAGAGCCGCTCTCCCGGTCCGGGCGCCCAGGCCGCGATCCGGGCGCTCGCGCGCGCCGGCATGAAGATCAACCGGATAGAGGACGTGACACCTGTACCTCATGACGGAACGAAGCCCAAAGGCGGTCGTCGAGGACGGAGGGTCTAGCGTGGACGTCGAGATCCGTCAATTGGGGCCGCGGGCCGCCGACCTGGAGTTCCATGAGGGCAGTGCCGCCCGCGTGAACGCGATTCGCCGCACGCTGCTGACGGACGTTCCCAAGCTCGCCATCGAGGATGTGGAGTTTCACCTGGGACCGATTCGCGATGAGGTGAGCGGCAAGGACTACGACTCTTCGACCAGCATGTTCGACGAGGCGATCGCCCACCGTCTCGGTTTGCTCCCGATCCCCATGGCGCTCGACGAGTTCCGGAAGAAGAGTGAGTGCACGTGCAACGGGGAAGGGTGCGCCCACTGCCAGGTGATCTACTCGATCGACCGGAAGGGTCCGTGCACGGTCTATTCGAAGGACTTGACTCCGATCGGGGACGCCTCCCTTGCGATCATCGAGCCCGAGGTCCCGATCGTGCGCCTGGGCTCCCGTCAGGCGCTCCTCGCCTATGCCACCGCGGTCGTCGGCACGGCGCGCGACCACGCGAAGTTCCAGGTCTCCCACGCGGTGGGGGTCTCTCCTCACGCGAAGATCCAGGTCGCCAAACACACGGGCTGCTCCGACGCCTGCCTCCAGCGGGTGGGCAACTCCTGTCCGGTCAACATCCTCGAGTACGGCGACGGCAAGGTCAAGGTCACGGACGATACGAAGTGCATCGTCTGCTTCGCCTGCGAGCAGACCTGCCCGCACGGCTCGGTGAAGGTCCAGCCGTCCGAGACCGACTATTTCCTTCGCTTCGAGACCGATGGAAGCCTGACGCCCCGGGAAGCGCTGCGGTTCGCCATGAAGGACATCAAGCGCCGCTTCGAAGACCTGCGCGAAGCCGTCCAGGCGATCCCGTAGACCCCGTTTACGCGCTCTTCCGCCGGGGTCGGCTCGGCACGAAGTCGAACCGCAGCAACGCTCCGATCCGCCCCAGCGCCGCCAATCGGCGACCGGCCTCCCCGTCGTCCCGTACTACGAAGAGCTTCCCCCGACCCGCGCGGACCGAGTCGAGCAGCGGCTGGACCGTGGGGTCCCGGAGAAGCGCTTCGTGGACCAGCAGCGTCTCGACGGCGCCCTGCTGCTCGGCCTCCCGGACCTCCTCCAGCCCGATCGCGGCCCGCTTGCCTCCTCCGAGCGCGGTCACGAGCCGCTCGACGAGGTCGGCCTCCTGGGCCGCCACGCTCTCGGAGAGAACCTCGCTCGCGCGCCCGGAGCGGAAGAGTTCCTGAATCCCGGCGCCGCCGGACTCGGATGTCGGGTAAACTCGCAACTTCGATTTGGCCGCCGGTACGTGGTCGAGGAGTTCCTTGGACAGCGTCTCTTTCAAAAAGCCTGGGCCTGCGATGATGAGGGCTTGGGCCTCGGGAAGTTCGTGTTCGAGGAGAGTCAGGAGCTCCGCGACGTACGCCTTTCGATCCTTGGGCCCTGTGCCCTCCCGGTACCGCTTTCCGGAGATCGACCGGTTCACCTCCGCCACCAACTCGATCGACCGGTCCCGCACCCGAACGATCGTCGTTTCTCCCCAATCGACCGAGGCCACGACGATCCGCTGGTCCCCCCGGTGATGGATCCCTTCATCGAGGAGCGCGCGGTCTGACGGCGTAAACTCCGGCTTCTGGATCGTGAGTTCGTCACCTTCCTCCAACTCTAGCGTGTGATGCCGTCCCTGGTCGAAGGGCCCCTCCACGATCGGACCGGTGACTCGCACGTGCCGGGAAAACCCGTGAAACTCTATCTGTTCGGCCTGCACCGTGAGCCAGACCCGACGACGTTCGCGCTGGGCGGACGGCGTATCCGCGGGCGCCTCCGGATCCCTCCGAGTAGTGGAGGCGCCGACCCGGTCCCGAGGTTGGATGAGCCGCGCCACCCGCCAAAGATCGCTGGGCGTCTCGAGCCGGATCCGAAGCACGCCGGTCTTGGCGTCCTGATGGAGGACCCGCACAGAGCTCGCCAGGGGGAACGGAGTCGACCCGATAGATAGCGGCTCGCCCGAAACGCCGGAACGGCCGAAGGCGGGCGGAACTCAGGTCGAGTGGTCGTGGTGCGTGTGGTCCTGGAGCGCGGCGATCGAGTAGAACTTCCGCGAGCAGAGCGAGCAGGAGAGCGTCGGGTGCCGGGGCTTGGTGCCTGGGGCAGAGGGCGCCGGTGCGTGGCTCTCTTTCCGATGGGCCTCCAAGTCGTCCGCAGAGCGGAAGAGCCGGCCGCATTCGGCGCAAGCGGCTCCGACCTCGTCGTATTCCACGTACGGCATCTCGAGGAGGACGCCACCTGCTCTCATCTGGGTTGTGGAGACCCCCTTCAGCCGTTGGGGATCGGCCCCGCCCGAGATTCGCGATATTCGGAAGGCTTATTGGGTCCGGCCGGGCTCGCCCGGTGGGAGGGGCACCGCCTGCTCCGTTCTCCATCCCTAACCTCTCAGCTGGACTTCGTCCGCCTGCTGGCGGCGAGCGCGTTCGGGTTCGCCGGCCCGCCGGCGGTCGGCGTGATCCTCGCGTGGATGAGCGTCTCGTCCTACGGACTGACCACGGTCCACCACGCGGCCTTCGCGGCGTGGGCTCTCGCCGTGCTGGGGATCTCGGCGACCGGCCCGACGCTGGTAATGGCATTCTTCTCGGGAACGTTGGCCGACCGAATGAATCGGCGGACCCTGCTCCGGGTCTCCAACGCGCTGGGCCTCTTCGCCATCGTTCTTCTGGCCGCCGTGTTCTACGTCTTTCCGACGTTTCACGTCGCCCTCCTGGGCCCGGCCGGCTTCTACGTGCCGGCCTGGTTTCTCTGGGTGTTGCCCCCGTGGGCGCTCGTGGCCGTTGCCTCGGCCCTTTCCCGGCCCACCTTGAATTCCGCCATTCCCCAAGTGGTTCCGAGGGAATCTCTCGGGCATGCCAACGGGCTGATCCTCTCGGTGAGCCTCGTCGTCTCCGGGGTCGGGACGCTCTCCGTGGGATTCCTGCTCGGGCATTGGGGACCGGTGCTCACGCTTCTAATCCCGCTGGGATTCTTCGAGATCGCCGCGATTGCCCTTGCCGCGCTGGAGAGTGATGTCACCGGGAGCCGAAAGGGCGCCCAGCGGTCGTTCGTCGGTGACATGACCGAGGGGCTGCGGTACGTCGGGCGCCGTACGGGACTCCTGGAGATCACCCTCGCCTCGCTCGGGGTCAATTTCTTTGCGGCGATCGCCGCGGTCGAGATTCCGCTCTACGTGGACGACTGGCTGCTGCAGGGCGCGGTGCTCCTGGGCGCGCTGACGTTCGTCGCGAGTCTCGGCACCGCGGTCGGCTCCTCCGCCGTGAACGCGATCAAGTACGACCGCTCGCCGGGTGGCTACCTCGCGCTCTTCGTCGTCCTCACCGGACTCAGTCTCGTCGTCCTGCCGTTCACCCATTCACCGTACGTTGCGCTGGGCGTGATGGCGAGCTTCGGATTCTTCATCGGGATGTTGACGACGATCTATCTGGTCGTGATCCAGCGGTCCGTCCCCAACGAGCTCCTGGGCCGAGTATTCGCCGCCGACGAAGTCGGCAGCTTTGCGTTGATCCCCGTGGGTCAATCGGTCGGGGGCGCTCTTACGGCGCTCAAAGGAATCGCCTTCACGTACTGGGCGACGGGAGCCGGCATCGCAGTCCTCGGCGGGATCATGGTCGGTCTCAAGGACCTTCGGAAATTCGCCGCCGGAAAGGACCACTTCCCAAGCGACGGGCGGCCGACGTAGCCCGTCGCCCTAACATTCGCTTGCCGGCGGACGCTGGCCCTGGGTCGGTGTTCTCACGTGGGGGGGAGACTATCAGCACGGCGTTGAAACTCCTCCGCGAACGCCCGAAGCCCGGCGGCGGTTTCGGTCGACCGGGGCCGGATTCGAACCTCGAGATGGCCCCCGGACATCCTCGGCAACGTCTCTGTGGACGGACGGCCTGGATCGCCTTGCATTCCGCCTTC
The DNA here is from genome assembly GCA_963773945.1 of uncultured Thermoplasmata archaeon. Lineage (GTDB taxonomy): Archaea > Thermoplasmatota > Thermoplasmata > Lutacidiplasmatales > UBA184 > JAKIWV01. The sequence continues at coordinate 621,473 of CAVZDD010000005.1, forward strand.
CGGTCGGATGAGGACATCGGATGCCTTGGGGCCCAGCACAATGAACAGGTGGCCCCAGTGCTCTGCGCCTCCCCCGGGCTGGCGTCGCAGTACGGCCATCTTCCACACGCGCGCGGAAGGCCCCCCGGCGGTGGGCCCACTCTCCCACGCCGGTCCGGTGTAGACGCCTTTGAAGGCAGGTTGGCCCGCCGTCTCCTCGGAAACCCTTGCCCAAAGCGCGCCCCAGTCGGCCGGTGTTCGGGCTGGAACGCCCATCAGATTCCCGACGCCAGCGTGATGATGCCGGCGAAGATCGCGGCGGCTCCGACCCACTGAATCAGGCTGAGACGTTCCTTCAGCAGCAGTACGGCCCAGCCGACGGTCACGGCGCTGAACAAGCCGCTGACGGTACCGAGGACGGCGAGCGAGTGGCCCGTCACAAGGCCTAGGTTGTACGCCACGAGTGCGAGGCTGTCGAGGGTGCCGATTGTGACCGCCGCCCAGGCCAGCCCCTTCCGGGGCAGGTGCAGGGCCCCCCGATTGGCGGCGATCAGCACCACCGGGGCAAGACTAACCAAGCGAACGATCGCGGCGCTCGTGATCGGCGGGATCGGACCGACGACGACCTTGAGCCCAAAGTAGAACACTCCGTACCCAAAAAACGCGACGACGGCAGAGATGATGCCGAGCCGGTAGTCCTTGGCGCGAGAAACCTCCCCGATGGTTACCCGCGTGATGAGTACCACGCCCACCAAGGTGAGGGCGATCCCGACGACCTCTGACACGGTCAACGCTTCATGCAGGACCACGACGGCGAGCAGAACGATCAGCGCCGGATACGCGCTTGCGACCGGCGAAACGACCGAGAGGGTTCCGAACTCAAACGCCCGGTAGAGGAAGAATGAGGCTGCCACGTTGAAGGCGGAAAGTCCTAGGAGCAGAAGTAACGGGTTCAACGGGAGCGAGGCGACGTGCTCGGGGACGAGCGCGAGCACCACCAGGAGGGGGACTCCGACCATCTCGAGGTACCAGTACGTCTCGACGAATCCGACCTTGTCCGTCGTCCGCTTGGCGACGTAATCCGCCGTGCCATACCCGAACGCGGTGGCGAGACCAAATCCGATATCACGCAACGACATGAGGGAGAGACCGACCTCGGGTCAGGGCCGCGTCCCCTTCGAGGGTAATGAGCTCTGTCCTAAGGACTAGTTACGGGAAGAGGCCGGCGGTCCTGACGCCCGTGTAACGTTCGATCGCGACGAGAAATTCGACTGAAGTTGGCACCCCAATCTTCGCGGTGAGGCTGCCTCCTTTAACGACGGGGACCGAGGTGACTTTCGAGGGGCTGGAAGAGAACTCGATCGTGAAATTCGCGTTGGCGCCGGAGATCGTGAAATATCCTTGCGAGGGACTCGGGGTGTACCCCACTTCCGGGGGAACGGTGAATCCGTACGTCCCGTTCGTGAGGGTGAACCCGATTGTGGAGCTGTCCGTGCCTCCGCTCTGAGAGAGATTTCCATTCACGCTGATGTTCACGTACCAATTCGTGTTTCCCGGTAGCCCGGATTCCGTGAAGAAGGCGGTGTATTGGTCCATGGAGAAGACGAAGGTGACCGAGACGGATGCCCCCGTTCCTTCAATCCGGGCCGTACCGTTGTCGGGCACGGCGTAATAGAGCGCGTCCCCGGCAGTGGTGGGCACGATGAAGTAGGGGTACGTCCCGTTCGATAACAAGAACGTCAGCGATGAATTACTGGTCGGAACGTCACTGAAGTCCAGGTCGACGTACCATCCTGTCCCTGGCGGCAGTCCGGTCTCGGTGAACGTCAGGGGGTACTCTGGCGCGGGGGTGAACACAATGACTACCGTGACGTTGACACCGGCGAGGGTAACTGTGCCGTTAGCCGGGGTCGGGAGATACCCCGGCTCCGGGGTGACCGTGAATGGATAGGTCCCGTTGGAGAATTGGTATTCGTCGATGTTGCCCCACTCCAGACTGTACTCCCCCCCAATACTGACGGACCAGGGGGAGTTTGTCGGGAGAGTGTTCTGATAGAAGGTCACTGTGAACAGGGGGGCCGGCGGATGGCTGAAGATCACGGGAATGTTGAGTGGCGTTCCCGACACATTGACCGTTCCGCCGGACGGCATCGGGGTCGAATTCGACGCGACGGTGCTGACCGTGAAAGAATATGTTCCATCCGGAACGTCGAACACGACGGTGGTGGCGGAAGAGTTCTGCCAGGTCCCGCCAAGGGAGACCGACCACGCGGCGCCGGGCTCCAGCCCGTCTTCCAGGAACGTGACTGAGTACGTGCTCGGAGAAGTCGGCGCGAAGGAAATTTGTTGATCCACCGCCGCACTGGAGACCACGATGGTTCCCGATGCAGGGGAGGACTGATATCCCGACTCGGAGCCAAGGGTGTAGGCGAAGGTCCCAGTTTCCTCATCGAAAATAACCGTCGAGCCGGTCGAGGTGACGGTCTTACCGGCCAGGGTGACCGACCAGTTTGTGACCCCGCGCAAGCCGGTCTCAGTAAACGTGACTTGATACGTGGGGGCGGGAGAGACCGCAGGGTGCCTGGCGGAAGAGGCTACCATAACGACCGGAACGATCAAAACGAATGCCACCGCGAGGGCGACCCAAAGCGCCCGGCTCGAGCGTCGGCCCCCGGTGTTGGAGGGTGGAAGAGGTCCCGCAATGCCCATCTGAGTCCGCCTCCCGAGCCGGTTCCACGAAGGGCCCTCCAATCAACGCAAGGGCATCGCTTCGGATGAAGCTGCTGTACTTCCGTTGGGGGGTCCCAGAAATCGAAGATCCGGAGCGGGAGTAACGGCAACCCGTCGAACCCCCGCAACCGCTTTTGGTCGTCGAGCTCAAGAACTTCTGGCGCCCCCTCGGAGCAGGTTCCCATGCAACTGGTCCGGGTGATTGATTCCCACACGGAAGGGGAGCCCACCAGGATGGTGGTCACTGGTGGTCCCGAACTCGGTGGGGGTCCGCTCGCCGAACGTCGGGATCGGTTCCGCATAACCTTTGATGGGTTTCGCCGCGCGGTGGTCAACGAACCTCGGGGCTCGGAGATAGCCATCGGTGCGTTGCTCGTCCCTCCGATTCAGACCACCTCCGTCACGGGCGTGATTTTCTTCAACAACGTGGGCTACCTCGGGATGTGCGGCCACGGGACGATCGGTGTCGTGGTTTCCTTGGCCCATCTTGGGCGTATCGGACCCGGAAGGCATCTGCTGGAGACTCCCGTCGGGTCGGTCGATACTGAACTCCGGGAGAACGGGACCGTATCGTTCCAAAACGTGGCCAGTCGCTGTGCACGTCAAGACGTCGCGCTCGACGTGCCCGGTTATGGTCGAGTCGTCGGGGATGTGGCGTGGGGCGGCAACTGGTTCTTCCTCCTCGAAGAGGCACCGTGCGAGGTGAGCCGGGGCAACTTGCTCCCGCTCACCGAGTTCACGAAGGCGGTCCAGAACGCCGTAACTCGCGCCGGTTTGACCGGTGAAAACGGCGGGGTCATCGATCACATTGAGGTCTCGGGTCCCACGGACTCGGGCGCCGACAGTCGCAACTTCGTTCTTTGTCCCGGGGGTATGTATGACCGTTCCCCCTGCGGCACGGGGACCAGTGCGAAGCTCGCCACGCTGGTCTCCCGTGGAAAAATACGCCCCGGTCAGTTGTGGCGCCAGGAAGGCATCTTGGGCGGAGTCTTCGAGGGCAGCGTAGAAATCCAGGGGTCGGCGGTCATCCCGACGATCACGGGTCATGCCTACGTCACGGCCGACGCGGAACTCCTTCTCGATGACCACGATCCATTTCGTTACGGGTTCCCACCGTGACGGCCTCGACCTACGACGTCGCGATTGTCGGGGCGGGGATCATCGGAGCGAGTTGTGCCTGGGAATGCGCCCAGGCGGGAATGAAAGTGGCGCTGGTCGAGGCGGGACTGCCGGGCGGCGGCGCCACGGCGGCGAACATGGGACAGCTGGTCGTCGAGGATGGACCCGACCCCGTGTTTGAACTGACTCGGTACTCTGTCCGGCGCTGGTACGCCCTGCGACCGGACCTGCCTTCGAATGCGGAGTTCGACCCGGTGGGCTCGATCCGGATCGCTTCCGACGAGGCTGAGATGCAGACGCTCGAGCGGCAAGTACGTTCCTATCGGCAGCGAGGGATGGCCGCCACGTTGTTGGACGGCACGGCGCTGGCGCAGCTCGAACCGAACTTGCGTCCCGGCCTTGCCGGAGGGCTCTTCACGCCAGAGGACGCGGTCATCTATCCACCCCCCGCCTGCCGATTTCTCATCGAACGCGCACGAGCGTTGGGCGCAGACCTCTGGGCAGCGCGACCGGCGGTGCAGATCGTTCCCGGAGGCGTCCGCTTGGCGGATGGTGCGACCGTGCATTCGAAAAAGATTGTGAACGCCGCGGGGACTGGGTCCCCTGTGTTGTCGCCCGGCGTCCCGGTACGTCCTCGCAAGGGCCAACTCGCCATCACCGACCGGTACCCCGGCTGGGTCCATCACCAGCTCGTCGAGACCGGGTACTCCGAGCGCGCCATGAGCGAGGCCACGGACTCGATCTCGTTCAATCTCCAACCCCGACGGACCGGGCAACTGCTCATCGGTTCCTCGCGCCAGCTCGGCAATGATGACCCCGCCGTGGATCCGGCGTACCTCCGCTCGATGCTCGGCCGGGCCCAGGAGTACGCGCCCAACCTCCGTCGTCTCTCCGTGATCCGAACCTGGGCCGGATTTCGGCCGGCCTCGCCGGACCATTTGCCGTTGATTGGCCCCTGGCCCCCCCAGCCCGAGGTCTATCTCGCCACCGGACACGACGGCCTAGGCATCACCATGGCTCTCGGTACCGCCGGCTGATCGCGGACCAGCTGATCGGGCGCCCCTCGGAGATTCCCATCGAACCCTACCTGCCCTCCCGGTTGTCGAAGGGAAATCATGGAAGCTGACCGCGTCCGGATCTTCGTCGACGGGACTCCGGTCGATGTTCCGCGGGGAACCACCGTCGCGGCGGCACTCCTTCGATTGGGAACGGTACGTTTCCGAGAGTCCATCTCTGGCGAACCGCGCGGCCCGCTCTGCGCGATGGGAATCTGCTTCGAGTGTGTTGTGACCGTCAACCGTCGGCCAGCGGTACGAAGCTGCCTCCTCGAATGCGCGGAGGGTATGGAGGTGGACACCCACGGTTGAGTTCCCCTCGGCGGTCGATGTCGCGGTGGTCGGCGGAGGGCCCGCCGGGATCGCGGCGGCCGGCGCCGCGGCCGAGAGCGGCTGCACGGTCCTTGTGATCGACCGTCGGCCAAAGCTCGGCGGCAACGTGTGGTACCCGGTCGCCGGGGTCCCGGCCCATCCAGACGCCGTTTCGAGCCTCCGTCGCCTCGACCGGCCCAACGTGCGGGTCCTGACCGGGGTCGAAGTGTTGGATCATCCGGCTCCCTCGACCCTGCTGATCGGTTCGGGTGAGGCGGCGCAACAGGTGAGCTACGGTCAACTGGTGCTCGCGACTGGCGCGCGCGAGCGCTTCCTACCGTTTCCGGGGTGGACACTTCCGAATGTCACGGGCGCCGGTGCGCTTCAGTTGTTGGCCAAGGCGGGAGTCGAGGTGAAAGGTCGCTCGGTCATCGTCGCCGGATCGGGACCGCTCCTGCTCGCGGCAGCCGCTTTGCTACGCGCCCAGGGGGCCGAAATCCGCCTGGTGGCGGAGCAAGCCCCCCGGGGTCGCGTGTGGTGGCTCGCGGCCGGCCTCTGGAGGGACGGAGCGCGTCTTCGACAGGCCCTCGACCTCTGGAGGCAGTTGCGCGGCGTTCCCTATCGCACCAGTTGCTGGCCGGTCCGCGCCGAGGGCGACGGTCGAGTGGAACGAGTTGGCCTCCGCCAAGGCGGCCGGGAATGGACCGAGAGCTGCGACCTCTTGGCCTGCGGGTTCTTTCTGGAACCCAACACCGAACTGGCGACCCTCATCGGCTGTCGCTTGGAGCGCGGCTTCGTGACCGTGGACGAGTTCCAGAGCACCTCGGTGCCCCACACTTTCTGCGCCGGAGAGCCTGTCGGCATCGGAGGGTTGGAGCTGGCCCGGGTCGAAGGCGAGATCGCCGGGTTGGCGGCGACGCGGCAGCAGGGGAGGGCCAGAAATCTGTTCTCTGAACGCCGGCGCCTCGCCCGGTTTCGTCCTGCCTTGAACCGGGCGTTCGACCTTGATCCGCGGCTCCGGGAGATGGTAACCCCCTCGACCGTCGTCTGCCGGTGCGAGGACGTACCGGCCGCCCGCCTCACGTCCTTTGGCTCGGGACGCGAGGCCCGCCTCCAGACTCGGTGTGGCATGGGCCGTTGCCAGGGCCGGGTTTGCGGACCCGCCGCCGAGTTCTTATGGGGTTGGAACCCTCGCGGGGTCCGGCCCCCGATCGTGCCTGCCACCGTGGGACAGCTCACCCTCACGGCCGGGCCGGAAGGCGCCGGAGCGACGGTTCCTTAGAGGTCGTCATGGATTGGTTCGGAGTCCAGCCGGCGATCACCACGCCCTTCACGGCCGACCTGCGCGTCGACCACGCGGCGATCGCCGTACACTGCCGATGGTTGGCCGACCGCGGATGCACGGCGGTCGTGGCCCTGGGGTCCCTCGGTGAGGGTGGCACGCTGGACCGGGCCGAAAAGCTGGAGACGATTACCAGCTGCGTTCAGGCACTCGCGGGTCGGATCCCGGTGGTCGCGGCGGTCGCCGCGCTCCGGACGTCCGAGGCGGTCACCCTGGCCCGCGACGCCGCGACCGCTGGCGCCGCCGGGTTGATGGTCCTTCCTCCGTACGTCTACCGGGGGGACTGGCGAGAGACCCGCGAGCACTTCGGAGCGGTTTTCCGGGCCACGAGCCTTCCCTGCATGCTGTACAACAATCCCATCGCGTACGGGACCGATGTCCTTCCCGGACAGCTGTTGGAGCTCGTCACCGAGCATCCGACCCTCCGGGCAGTCAAGGAGTCCAGCACCGACGTCCGGCGGGTCACCGCGATCCGGGCTCTTCTGGGGGAGCGCCTCGCGATATCCGTAGGGGTGGACGATGAGATCCTCGAAGGGATCGACGCGGGGGCGACCAGCTGGGTCGCGGGTCTGGCGAACGCGTTTCCGGCGGAGTCGGTCGAGCTGTTCCAACGGGCCACGACCGGGCCCCGCGAGGGTGCGTTCGAGCTCTACCGCTGGTTTCTTCCCCTGTTACGAATGGATACGTCGCCCAAGTTTGTCCAGTTGATCAAGCTCCTGCAGGCGGAAACCGGTCACGGGAGCGCCCGAGTCCGTCCCCCTCGGCTCGAGGTGGAGGGGGAGGAGCGTGCCCATGCGTTGGAGACCCTCCAGGTAGCGCTCCGAACCCGGCCGGCGGGGCTGCGTCCCTCCTAGCACTGTCTGGGGCGCTCCGCGGCGTCCAACTCCGGGACCCCCTAGTTGGACCTTTCAGTAAGTAGGTCCCCAAGCATGTCTCGATTAGCATGACCGCGTTCCACGAAGACCGGATGGTGGGGCACATCGTCGACGCGCTGCAGCGACTCGGCGGGATGGCCACCCTCGAGCAGATCGAAGGACAGGTTTCCCGCAGCGGGGCGGTCCAGCTGCCACCGGCGGCGCTCGATCTCGTCGTCCGTCTCACCCTCCGGGCGAACCAGAACGGCCGCGGCCTCGGCTGCTTCTCCGAAGTGAACCACGGCTCGTTCGGATTGACTTCCTCTCTCCGTCCTTCCGGGGGCCCCAAACCCACGGAGGACGTGCCGGTCCGTCCGACGCGCCCCACCCCCCCGTTTTAGAGGAAGAAGAGAAGGATCCCGAGGGCCAAGGTCGCGCCCCCGATGGCGCGACGGCCGCGAAGGGCCAACACGCCCCCGGTCAACGCGACCGCCGCGCCGGCCCAGTACCTGGGGCTGTCCCGGATTGGGCACGGACGGGAAACAGAACCCACCGCAGGGAGGCCCCGTCGGGTGCACGGCGGGGGGTGGCACGTACGGGATCGTAGGGACCACCGGCACGTGACGGCCGACGAACTCGCTGCCCGTCAGCACCAAAAGGTGGGCGCTGAGCGGGGAGCCGCCCACCTGATTCCAAGCCTGAACCACGAAGCAGTACAGCGTGTGCGGTCGGAGTCCGGCGAGGAAGACGTGGGGAATCGCACTCAGGTTGGTCACATCGGTCGGCGCGCCACACACGGTTCCCCAGAGGAGCGCGTAGCTCGAAACGAACTGGGGGGGTGCGAGCCACTGCAACGTGAGTGAATTGACCGTGACCTCCATCGCGGCCAGTCCGGTCGGCGCGACGGGTCGATCCTCCTGAATCGTCGCGACTCCCTGGACGACGGGTCCGTGCCAGTGGAGGTTCCACGTGGTGACCGCGTAGTAGACGGGTCCCTGAGGGGGGAGACCCGTGATGTTGAAGCCTTGCGCGGCGCTGGGCATCGACACCGAGTGCGAGTACGATCCGGGGGTTAGCCCCCACTCCACTGTGTAATTCAACAACGGGTACTGGCCCACGTCCGGCGAAGTCCAATTGAGCTGGACGTTCGTTGCGCCGGTGGAGTTCGTCACGGTGATGGGGCCGGGCGCCGCGTCCTGCGAGAGTGGGGCGGTGACCGGAGTGGGGAACTCGGGCCCGCCGACCTTCCAGAGCCACCAGATCGTTCCGATCGCCGACCCGTTCCCGCCGTTGATCGGGCATGTTCCCGCGTCGCAGTTGTACGCGCCGGGGCTGATCAGGTAGGAGGCGTTGAAGTAGAGACCGTCCTCGGAGTCGGAGCTCGCTGCCGCCTGGTCCGGCGAGTTCGTCGTGTTGTAGAAGACCCCCGGCGTCTGATTCGTGTCATAGAAAACCTGGGAGAACGGGTCGACGACGAACGAGCGATTGTCGAAGAAGGGCCAGAAGGCGGCCGAAAAGGCCGGGCCGCCCTCGAGGAGGGAGGCCCGGTGCTCGTCGGCCGTGATGTCGATCGTCAGCTTCTCGTCCGCGTAGGTCGAAATACCGGGCACCTGCGCGTCGAGCACCGTAAGGTCGTCGAGGACGTTCCCGGGCGTGACGTTGTACTCGAACGTGTACCAGCTTCCCTTCGAGAAGGAGTCGAAGACGAGCGTCCGGGACGAGAGGTTGAACGCCGGACCCGTAACCGCATTCGAGAGGAACCCCGACCCGTAATGGGAACTGAACACATCCGTGAAGGTCGTGCCGTCGCCGGGTCCGTGGAGCGCCCATTGGTCGATCCCGTCGGTGGTCGCGCCCTCGGCCTCGACGTTGACGTACGAGGAGAGGTATGGGATCCAGTAGATGTTGTTCGCTTCAAAATACGGCAACGCCGGCCCCCGCCATTCGGTGCCGTTCCAGAGACTGTAAAGCCACAGGTGCCCCTTGTCGTCGATCAGGACGGCGGTGGAGAGGTTCCCCTCCGTCCCGACAAGGTTCACTTGCGCGTTAGTGGTCAGATTGCCGTCCACCGTCGTCCAGTTGTATTCGAAGGTCCGGCCGGTGCTCACGTTCACGGCGTAGAGCGTGACGTGCGTGGAGCTCGTGCAGGACGCGAGGCAGCCCAGTCCGTAGACCCAGCTGCCGTCCGGAGTGAGGAATTCCTCATTCTCCCATCCCGCGTAGTTCATCACGTTCTCGTAGAGCGGCACCCAAGGGGCGATGTCGGTAACGGTCCGGTTCGGGAAGGAGTAGAACACCAGCTGGTCCGTCGCGTTCACGTAGAACGCGCCATCCTGGGACCAGCTGAGCATCGGTTGCTGACTATCCATCGCGTTCCCTTTGTGCAGGTACGGGGCCAGCCGATTCCAGTCGGGCAACACCAAGGTCGAATTTCCGTAGCCGAGGTACGGATAGGCGGTGAGGTTGACCGTCTGATTGCCGGCGGAGACGTTGATCCGGTCCGGGACCCCGCCTCCTCCCCAGGCTCCGGATCGGTGGGACCAGATGTAGTAGAACCCGGGAGGTACGGTGAGCGCGTATTCCCCCGACGCATTCGTGACACTCGAGGCGACGGTCGTCACGAAGTCGGGGTCGGTCGCATTTACCTCAACGCCGGGCAGCGGTACCGGGGTCGTCCCCGGGCCCCGAGACCCGAATACGGAGCCCGTGACGTTGCCGACCAGAGCGGCCGGCGTGATGGCTGGGGGAGGCGCGCGCACCGGGGCCCCCGCGGGCCCAGGGAACAATCCCGCCGAGTAGAGGAGAACGACGAAGAGCACTCCTACCACGAAGTAACAGCCCGGGGACGGGAACCGACGGAGACCTGGGAACCGAGAGACATCGTTCGCCCGGAGCGGTCCCGGGTGCCGGATCCGACCGCCCCCTTGACGCATCGCGGATGCACGCCTCGTCGACCGGCCAGTGCGGGGGCCATGAAATAGTCGGCGCTCGCGGTCGACTCGGCTTTCGAATCTACGAGTGGTTCGGACCCCATCCCAGCGAGGGGTGGTAAGCGTTCTCCGGCCGGGCCGCGGCGTATCGGCAGAGCCCATCCTTGTTGGGAGCGCAGTTGGTGCAGTTCCTCTCGGCGGGGACGGGTGCCCGCGTGTCGTCCGAGCGGATCTGGGTGAGCGCGGCATGGAGCCATCGCTCCTCGGCGTCGCCGTACGGGACCTGCACCCAGCCCTCATGCTCTCCGTCGCCGGCCACGTCCCCGTACAGAATGATGCCGTGACTCGGCCGGCGCCCGAACGCCGCGTGCACCAGACGGCACTCGGCGATGGCCTGGATCACGTCAAACGTGCGTCCGTGACTTTCGTGATAGCCGACGAACAGGTGGGTGGACTTGTACTCGACCGGAACGAACTCACCGCTCCGGCGCTGGATCACGAAGTCGGGGCGACCGCTCAGTCCCAGGGTCGCGTCGATGAGCGTTGAGTTCGGGGCTCGGTACCGGGCATCAACCCGGACCTGCTCCTCGGCGAACAGGATCGGAAGGTCCGCTTCCCCCTCGTCTTCGTAGACGAGCCGGTCATCGGGACCCAGGTCCAGCCGGCCGTCGTTGACCACGACGCCCAGGTTGGGCGGGGTGAAGAGCGGAGAGTGGCGCAGGGGGACAACGTTCAGTGGCGTCCGGGCCATGACGGGCCGGCCGGTCACGAGAGAGGCGCGCTGGCTGTGCAGCAGCTCCATCTCGTAGGGGCACCGGGAATAGGTCACCAGGTCGTGCGGGGTCACATGTTCGGGGGGATGAAGCTGGGCTACGGCGGCCATGGACGCACGCTGGGTGCGCTCGGGGTATCAAGCCAACAGTCCACTGGACGTGGCTTTCCGCTCCGCCTTCTCCGGTTTCTGGGCGAGGAACATCTCGTGTCCGGATTTGCCTTCCGGAATGAACTTCCGCCGCCGGATCTCGAACCCGGCTTCTCGAAGCCATTTCTCGTACGTGGCGGCGCTGGCGTGGCTCCAGTACATTTCTGCGTTCAGCCCCAGCCAGCCCACCTCCGTTCCGGTCCACCGGTTGTGACCCACAATCGCCAGCAGCAGGCCTCCCGGGGTGAGCCACCGGTAGATTCGTCGCAGGAGCGGGCGGTGTTTCCCTACCGGCACGTGGATCATCGAGTAGAGGGAGACCACTCCGGTGAAACTCTCGGGGGGAAAGCGGACGGTGGTCATTTCGGCACGGACAAACGTAGCCTTGGGCAGGAGTTTGCGAGCGCGCCGGATCTGGACGTCGGAAAGGTCGATGCCGGTAACGCGGAATCGGGACGAGAGGATCCCCGCGGCCGGTGTTCCGCTTCCGCAACCGAGGTCGAGCACCGGCGACCCCGCGGGAAGGGTCCGTAGGAGAGGCTGCAACCAGGTCCGGTACTCCCGGTTCGGATGCCCGGTGGCGTCCGTCAAAGATCGGGCCGGGCGATAGACGAACGAGAGCCGATTCCACCCCTTTCGTACCGTTTCTTGGAGCGACCGAGGACGGGACCCACGGGGCTTGGCCGCCGATGGCCGTGGATGCTTTCCCGCGGTTCGACTTTCGCCGGTCAAGGAATGTCCCCGCGAGAGGATGGGTCGGGTTCTGTCTATCGTCGGGAGCCGGAAAATCTCCCCTCCAACGTCGGGAGTCAGAAATCGAATTGGCTTTACAAACTCTACGTGGAAGAATAGTAGATTTCACTCTTACCAGAGCGGCCGGTGACTCGCTTCGACCTGACAGTTCCTTCGGTCACGAGACGGTCGAGCCGTCCGGTAAAATTGTTGAGGTTGAGGTACCAGCCAAGTTGGTCGCCGAGGCCCCCCTTTTCAGGGTAAGTGCCGATTGCTCCGATGGACAGTCCTATTTCTGCGGCGGTGAACGCGTTACTGGGGTTCTGAGCGAGGAACTTGTAGACCCGCCTCGGCTCGGAGTCCTCGGTCTCACCCTCTTCAAACTCCGAAAGCTGAATCGGCATGGCCAACGTGAATCTCCTTGGACTAAAATAGGCTACCAACCGGTATCGTTCGGGCCCACGACTGGCCTGCTCTCATGGGTGCAAAATGAGCCCGAGGATCGCGGCTACTGCGGCTATCCCGGCAACTATGGCCAGAATGATGAGATTGCGAGTACGCTCCGCCCGGTCCGACTGGTAACTGCCACGATCCCAAACGCGGAAAGTACACAGGAACTCGAACGACCCTATGGGTGGAGGCGTTGGAGATCCGGGTGGGGAGGACAGCAACGACCTCGGCTCGTAATTCGTGCTGAGCCGACAGGTTACTACTCCTTCCGTGGCGAGCCAGGGAGATTTCAGGGGGAAATCCCGGGTTTCGTGGGCTCGGAGTTGAACTCTAAGGGACTCTCCATCCAGCCAGCTTCCAACATTGGGGACCCAGTGGACCACTATCATGCCATCAAACGGGTCGTTAGTCGAGTTTTCAGCGACGAGTGTGAACGGGGGAGTATCACCACTAAGGTAGAACCTCTCGTTAGAACCTGGACGGACGCGGATATTGAGTCCGGCAAATTGAACTGGGGGTCGAAGGTCGACCATACTCCTGGGTTCCGCTATCGCGCCGTTGAACTTGAACCCTCGCGCAGGGCGGGCCATTCACTTTGCGATGTACTCGAAGCCACGGGACCGAAGAATCTTGGCGTGGCCGTCGCAGACGGTGTGAAGCACGAGCTTCCCGTCCGCCTTCCTTTGGAGGGTGAACGTCAGGATTTCGCCATCGCACGGTCCGCTCTCCTCCGGGGAGGGTGCTTTGCCTGTATGGTCGAGCACGGCCTCGCGGTACTGGCACTTGGAAAACGGGTGACCCTGAGCCATCGGGGGGCACTAGTCGCGCACGCTCAAAAGGTCGGGGGATGGTCGTAGGTGTCTCCCGTTCGGGACCGCCTCCGGGAGTGGTGGCTAGGGGGCCCGGACCACCGGCGGCAGTTCGAGAAGGACGAAGAGGCGTTCGTCGGGATGTACTTTGACCTCAAGCAAATTTATCCCGACCCCCAAAGCGCGGTAATCGTCTATCGGGGGGTCCCGTTTATCGTCGGTGGGTCGCACGCCGACTCCGAGCAAGTGTATCGGTTCATCCGAGAGAAGTACGGGGTTCCGCCGATGGCCATGCCGCCAGTCTATTCGCTCCACAGTCGACCCGAGGGGGTGCCCCGCATGGGTCCCCGGCGGCTCGCCAGGCCCTAATGGCGCGGTGGTTATCGCCCTTCGGTGACCGTTCGGGGCTGGCGTTTCCCACCGTGGAGTGGGCACATGGACTCGCACCTAAGCGCGACCGTTTCGATAGGCCTCCTCCGAGATTCACGACTGGTGACCTTGGGCGCGGTCGACTTTGTGTACGACTCGGGTGCCAACCAAACGATGCTTGGGACACGCGCTGTTCGCAAGCTCGGGCTAAAGCGACGGCACATCCGGAAGGTCGGCCAACTAGGGGATTACAAGAACCAGTCCGAGAAGGTGTACCTCCTTCCCGGGATCGTGCGACTGATTCACCAAAGACGTACACTTTCCCGGCTGACCGACGTGAGCGAATTCTGGCTGACCCTCGCCGTGCCGCCAAGAACCCTAGACAACGCCGCACCGACCGACTCAATCGATTCCCTACTCGGCCAGGACGTCATGGAGCACATGACAAAGACCGGCGAGAAACCCAGCAGAGCCGGCAGCGGTGCCGACGTGTACTGGGAGTATTACGAGGAAAGGCCGGGCCTAGACGAATCCGAAGTGTTTACGACGGGTCGATACCGCGTCCACGTATTCATCTTGGGTGGCTACGTCGACTTAGTGACGGTCAAAGACAAGCGCCGCGTCACTTAGCCCCCTGGTCTCTGGTCTTTCGGACGATTCGTAGGGTCTCGCCCCGCTTTTTTGCCTCAACCTCCGTCTTTTCGTCCCACCCCATCTCCTTGACAAGTTCCGGTGGAAGGGTGACGAGCCACCGTTCGTACTCCTTGCCCTGTACACTCGGTTCTGGACCCGACGAATCCGCATCGTGCAGGTAGAGGTCGAGGAACTACATAAGCCCTTAGGTCCTAATCTGGCATTAGGTCCTAATAGCTTAAGTACTCCCGACGCTTTAGGTCCTAATGAGGCTGAGACGATGGAACCTTGGACCGATTCAAGAACGCCCGCCCTAGCGATAGTGGCCCGTGGAGACCAGATTCAAACGACGGCACCGGCAGAGTACGTCGTGCGCTCACAGAGCCGGCCCGATGTGAGCTACAAGGTCACGGTCTTGCGTGAGCGGTGGTCGTGCGAGTGCCCCTTCTACGCGGAGGCAAAGCAGTCGTGCGTTCACATCCTCTCGGTTCGGTTCCGAGAAGGATTCAAGACCGGCCCAGTGGTTGCGCCGCCGACGAACCCGGGGTGCGAGCGGTGCCACTCGGGGGACGTGATTCTATCGGGAAAGCGCCGGAACAAGAGTGGGGTCGTCGGTCGATTTCTCTGTAAGACGTGCGGGTTTCGATTCACCGGGCGGGACGGATTTCAGCGCCGGCGAGCGGACCCTGAGAAAATCGCTCTCGCCTTGGACCTGTATTTCCGGGGAATGAGCGTCCGGAAGGTCGGGGACCACCTAGCCCAAGTCTATGGGCTCAAGGTCAGCGCCGCGACCGTGTACAACTGGATCGCTCACTTCTCGAAGGTCGCGGCGGAATGGATGGACCGGCAGGGCGCGAGCGTCGGCGAGCGGTGGCACGTCGATGAGACGGTCGTGAGCATCAACGGCCAGCGAAGCTACGTATGGAATGTCTTGGATGCGGAAACCCGGTTCCTGCTTTCGACCCACGTTCAGCCGGGACCGGAGCATGGCGGACACTCGCGCCCCGCTCCACAAGGCCAAGGAGGTCGCGGACAGCCGGCCCACGGAGGTCTTCACGGACGGGATGAAGGCTTACCCGGCGGCGGTCTCCAAGGAATTTAGCACGATGTCTCAGGGAAGCCCGCACCACCGGGTTCCGAGCATCCGGGCACCGGAATCGAACAATCTCGTAGAACGACTTCACGGTACTGAAAAGGAACGCATCAAGGTCATGCGGGGGTTCGACAACCCAGCCGGTACGTCGGCCCTGATGGAAGGGTTCCGGGTTCACTACAACCTCGTTCGGAACCACTCGTACCTTGGTAAGACGCCAGGGGAGGCCGCCGGGATCGCCCCCATCGCGGGATTCCGGTGGTCCGAAATCCTGAGACTCGCTAAACTGCCGGAGCCAGTGGGAACCGAGGTTCGGTTGGTCGGTGTGATTTAGATGGCACGAACTCCTCAAGCAGGCGGCTCCGAGACCAAAGGCGGGCTACCCGGAGATCGAACTAATCCCGAACTGAAGTGGGGATTGTGGCTCGCATTAGGGGTGAACGCGACCGGCTTAGCGATCTTCGCCTCGGCAGCCGTTCAGGGTGCACTCCCTTGGTGGCTGACGCTGCCGATCGCCGGCATGGTGCTCTACTTTGGGGTCCTATTGACGGCATCAGCGAGGCGAGGTCACGGCAAATGAGCGTACCAACCGAAGCGGAGCCAGACCCCAACTCCCAACAGAATCCAGACTGCGATAGGTACAAGGAAAGTCCTCGTGTCGCTGGAACGAATACTGACGGCTACGAGCACCACGAAGAAAAATCCAAGTGCGATGAGGAAAGACCCGGCCGCGAAGCTGTAATCAAAGAGCAAAAATATCCCAACGACGAAAGCCACGAACGCGGCAACCCCGAGTCCGATTTCGAGTCTGTCCATCGGCATCTCCGGACGTTGAACGCCCTCCGCCTGATGAAAGGTATCTCCCGATGACCGAACAGTACCGGTCGGTGTGACTCCCGAATTTGGAATGGAGAAAGATGTCAGACAAGAAACTCCCGACTACAGAACAGAATCGATGGGTCGGAAGATTTAAGAATAGATTTCGTCATATCAGTCAAATGTCAGACAAAACAGAAGGATACGTCTGACAAGCCATGGCCGAAACCTCCGAGCGCGTCACGGTACGGATCCCCCAGGATCTCATCGAGAAGCTTCGCCAGATTCAGGAATCGAAGAGCACCGCCACGATCTCCGACACGATTCGTGAAGCGCTGGAGCGGTACGTGGAAGTGAACCTCCCCCCCCCGAACATTACGAAGGTCGTGGTCGACCTTTCTCGTCAGGACAACCGCCAACTCGAAGAGTTCGTCCGCGAGGGCGGGTCGGTCTCGGTGGATGACGCGGTGCGCTCCGCCGTCCGGGAGTACATTCGCACGCGCGTGGAGCAACTCAGTCAAGCCCCCGCTCGCCCCCGTCGCGATGGGGAGACGGTCACCGCATCGGGGGAGAGCCCATCTCCGTAGCCGTCGGGGGAGGCGGCAGTCGATGGAGCCCGATTCCCTTGAGGCATGGGCCTCGGCGAATCTGAAAAGCACCTTCGCGGTGATCGGCCTCGGGGGGGCCGGTAGCGAAGCGGCCCAGGACCTGGTCGAGCTCGGGATCACCGGCGTCGAGACGTGTGTCATCAACACCGACGCGAAGAGCCTGGACCGGGTGCACGCCGACCGGAAGGTCCTGATCGGGCAGCGCCACCTCAAAGGACGCGGGAGTGGGGGCGACCGCGAGGCCGTCCTGGCCGCCATCGAGGAAGGAAAGTCGGACCTCCAGGCCCGCCTCGAGGAGTTCGAGATCGTGTTCCTCGTCGCCGGACTCGGCGGAGGAACGGGCAGTGCGCTCTTGCCGTACCTCGCGGGTTTGCTCCGAAAGAGTCACTCGCTCGCGATTCCCGTCGCGTTCTTGCCGTTTCACATCGAGCTCGATAGTAACCCCATACGACGTTCGAACTCCCTCCAGGCCCTGGAGGAGCTCGAACACCTCGACGGCCTCCTGCTCGCGCTGTCGAACGAGAAGCTCCGTCGCTTCGAGAGCCTCCCGTTGCAGCGGGTCTTCCACGTCCGGAACACGTACTTGCACCGGCTCGTGAGCAGTCTCGTCGACATGGTCGAGAATCCGTCCCAGCTCAACGTCGACCTCGCGAGCCTCAAGCGACATCTCCGGGATGCCGGACTCTCTACGTTGCTGTACGCGGAGCAACACGTGTCCGAGCCGGAACGATTGATCCATCAGGCGCTGACCGAAACCCTGCTGGATTTCGACCTCGATGAAGCGCAGTCCCCTTCGGCCCTGATCCATATCGACGGGGGCTCCAACATGACCCTGCGGACGCTCGACCGGGTCCTGCATGCGGTCCAGCACCGGCTCGGTCGGCCCCAGCGGTTGATGTTTGGAACTCGAACGCATCCCGAACCCCGGGAGGTCGTGCGCATGACGGCGGTCATCGGCGGATTGCGGCGCCGGGCGGCGCGTCAAGCGCTCTCGACGGCTCCGCCACCTAGCCTGCCCCTTCCGATGGTCCACTAAGGGGCTGGGCCTCCCAATCCGTCGGGATTAGTCGGCGGCGGGAGCCTCGGCTACGGGCAGGGCGTCCCAGCGGTTGTGGAGGACGTCGATGCACTGCGATGCGCGGAGTGACGCGAGGCCGAGGGAGACGCGCGGGACTCCGGACCGCTCGAGGAGCTCTCGCTCGGCCGGGGTCGGGTCGTCGGGGTCGCTGACCACGGCGCCCACGCTAGGGAAGACGGAGGGTGGGGGGACGTAGGCTTGGCCGGATTCGGTCAGCCAAACGGTTCCAGGTTCCTGAAGGAATGTGTGGAGGGCCGTCAGGGGTTCGATCGGCCCCACGACGAGTCCGGGAGACGCCTCGATGTCCCGCTCCAGCGTGCTCGAGCGTACGAGGGCGTTTTTCAGAAGGGCGGCGGTAGAGCGTTCGTCGGGGTTGAGGTACCGGAGGCCGGTGCCGACGAGCCGGATCCGGCGCGACCGGGGGGGAGGCTCCGCCACGAAGAGGATCGTGAGTTCCGTGTCCCGGCGGAGGCCATTGGAGACCGTGAAGGCGGTCGAAGTGGCCCGCGCCACTTCGTCCATGCGGCCACCGGCGCCGGCCAGGTCGTTGAGGGAGAAGTTTCCCGAGACCGGGACCCGGTGGGCCAACAGCAGGAGACGGCGCTTCACGACAGGCCGGAAACGGCCCGGCGCTTTAGGCCGTCGAGTCGTGCCCGCCGAGGGCCGGGTGCCGGGATCCGGGGGGAGCGGGCTTGGCTGTCTTCGGCGGGCCGGTCCGCTCGAGCCAGATCTCGTCCCCCAGCTCGTGGTAGACGGCCCGGGCTTCGGGGCTGCTCGCGACCTCGCCGTGCGGCATCCGGAAGGCGCCGGACCGTGCATTGCGGGACGAGTAAACGATGTCCTGCTCACCGGCTTCGGCCATCGCCTGGGCTTCCTGGCGGGCCAGGTCGAAGATACGGTCCTTGCGGAACATCCAGTAGTGGATGCGCCACTCGCGGCCATCGTAAAGCGTGGTCTCGTCCCGCTCGGTCTGCAGGATGCCCGTGTCCTCGAGCATGTAGAACGTGTCGCGGTCATCAGGCTCGAGCACGTTGTCGATGATTCGTTCGTTGAATCCGAAGAAATTCAGAACGTGGGCCGCAATCGTGCGCGCGTCCTCCGGACGCATGCCCTCATGCCCCACCGACCGACGGATCGCCTTGGCGAGCGAATCGACGTCCACCGGACCCGTGGAGGCCAGGATCGGGTCCTCGGGAAGACCGCTCCGGGTGGTCCGCAGGTCCTCGGAGTAACGGAGTGGAAGCGGGTTGCGGAGCGTGTAGCCCTTCCTGGCCGTACGCCGCTCGGTGCCCCCGGAACGCTGCATACACCCAATTAGCCTCAGGTGCTATATTTGAAGCCATCGTGGTGCGATGGCTATATCATGCTCGTGGCGCGGGTTATTCCTCGTCTGAAAACGCGTCCCGGGAGGCCCTCGAGCGGGTCAATGGCGCACCCGATGGACCCGCTGCAGGGCCTCCAAACGCGGTCGCCACTCGGCGGACTCGATCCGGGCCTCGAGGTCGGCCAGTTCTTCGGCGATAGGCACCACGGATTTGGCTAGGTAGACGTGGGCCATCGAGCCGCCGGTCGGCCCCATCCACTCCCGCTCGGTCCATTCGTGGGCTCGGAACTCGTAATACTCCGGGGCCGGGACGAACCAGATCAACCCGTCGTCCGTCGACTTGAGGGAGTTGGCGCCCCGTCGCTGGATCTTGAGGCGCAGGTGTTCCTCGACCGCCTCGGGCAGGTTGAAGACCATTTTCTCCGTCAAATGCGCGGGCGCGATGAACCGGTTGTGGAGCGTCTCGATTCCCAACACGTCGCCGGCCCGATGCGCAGCGACCACCCGGACGACCCCAGGTCCCCGGGCCAGGAACGCGATTCCCCGGCCCGGAGCCCGTAGGCCCCGGGCTTCATGCGGGACGTACCGGATCAAGGCCGCTACTTCCGTCGGAAGCTGGAGGTTGAGCCAGGTCGGCCGAGCGGCCTTCAGTATGACGTACTCCATCGACGGCCGGAGAAGGCCGGACGCCGTATAAGAAATCTTAGATGGGGGTGGTCACCGTTCACTTTTCGCCCCCTTCGGAGACCGCCAGTTTATGTCGTCCTGGCACCCCGACGGCTTCGAACGAACCGGCGCATACCCTGACCCATCAGGAAGCCACCGAGCCAGACCAGGGCGGCTCCCAGGCCCGCGGTCACCAGTTCTCCGGGAGTCCCACGCGAGAGGGAGGTCCACAGCCCGAGACGCTGAACCACGACTGCCGCCGACAAGGCTCCGGCGAGCGTAGCAAGTCCCGCCAGTCTTAGCTGTCCGTTCAGGGCCGGCGAAATCCCGGCCGGCGTCTCGTTGAAAGAATTTCCGGCAAGGATGCCGCCGGTCCAGGCAGTGACGAAGCCGATGGCGAGCCAGGGTCCGACACTGTCGAGGCTGGCGGGTTGGGTCGGGAGCTGAAGTCCGTAGGTGAAGAGGCCTGCGAAGGTGAGGAGGAGGCCCACCATCACCGTGAGTTGGGAGCGGGTCCGGCGGGAATCGAGGTCGTGGGGTAAGACGGACGGACCGGACGCACTTCCGGCGTTCTCCTCCGATTTGGGACTCGGCGTCCCCATGGTTGCCGGTCGTAGCGCAGCCCGAGCCGAGATAAGGGCAGCGTTCCCCCCGGGGGCAAGGAGGCGTCCGAGTCCGAGGGTCTATGATTTTGCGGGGTATAGTCCCCGGAAGACCCGGGCGATGCTCGGCACGTCCGAGAGACGGTTCGTCCGACCGATGGCGAACGGACCTTGTTCGATGCCCTTCTCACAAATGATCGTCCCTTCCATCCACTGTTCGGGAGTTTGGACCTCCAGCCGAAAGACGGTCCCAAAGCCGAATCTCCGGGACTGGTGGGCCCCGTGTGGGCGGCTACGATCGATAGGGACGAGGCGGCGAGGGTCGCCAGGAACTTTTGGAGCCCGTCGGCCGTACGCGGGAACAGGTGCGCGACTCGGTCCGAATTCGCCGCGACCAACGCTTTGGGACCTCCATTGGGCAAAACGGCGCTGAGAATCTCCTGGATCAACTGTGGAAGGCGGAGGAAGTCGGTGAGATTCGAGAGTACGGATTGCGGTTCATCGGAACGGACGATCGTCCAGAGCGCCGGCTCGACGACTGTGTTCCCGATTTCGAGCCCCTGACCGTTCTCGGAAACAAACATTCGATCCGGCGGGATCCAACCCGTGTTGCCTGGGTCGGGTCCCTCGTTGCCCTTCAAGCCGTTCCGTAGGTCGAGCCAAAAGGGGGTCAGATCGATCGTCTCGGCGAGGGCGAACGCGACCCCGTTTACGACGGGTCGGGAGGGCCCCCCAACGAACACCGTGGCCGGCCCATGAGTCCGATCGGAGACGATGGGAGGGTCCTGATGCCGAGAGGAGCCCGCCCGGGGGCGTCGAACGTCGCCGATCCGGACACCGGAAACGACACGCGGGGTCGGCTGGGGGACTCTCTGGCTATCCGGCAGTTCGGGCATGAGGTTCTACTCTGGTCCCGCAGGAC
Source organism: uncultured Thermoplasmata archaeon (assembly GCA_963773945.1). Taxonomy (GTDB): domain Archaea; phylum Thermoplasmatota; class Thermoplasmata; order Lutacidiplasmatales; family UBA184; genus JAKIWV01. Next base: position 642,818 of record CAVZDD010000005.1, read on the forward strand.
CTACCCGTTCTACACCGAGCGCGGTAGTTGAGCCTAAACCGAACCGGTTCGACTCGGCGAACCTGTTCGTACCGGATTAGCTCGACGAAACGCCGACGGAGGGTCCCGTATGGAACGCCCTGAGATCGACCTGGATAGCGGACTCGGCAAGCCGTTTCCGGATTTTTACCAACGCGGTCGAGATCGTGGACTTGCTCCGGCCCAACTGCTCGGCGAGACCGGTCAGCGTGATCTGTCGAGGCACTTGGAAGAATCCGGCGGCAACCGCCTGCTCGAAGATTCCCACCTGTACGGGGGTCAGGCCCAGGGTCTGGGTCGTGACCGAGCCCTGTTGGACCGACCCGACGTGACTGGGCCCCACCCGGGCCCGGAGCTCCTCCAGGTACGACCGCATTTGGGCGTGAGCGGCAAAGGTCTCGAACTGGCTAATGCCGTCCTGGACGATGATCGGGTACCGCGTCAGCACCCCGTGCCGCCGGGTGATCGTGTGAATCGAGGGGGTCTTGTACGTCACCCGATAGAGCACGCTGTTCGGGCCCTCGGGATGGGTTTCAATGTGCATCACGTTCGGGTAGCGTCGGGACTCTGCGGGCCAGTCGTACGCCCCCGGTCCCATCATACGGACCTCAGCAAGGAGTAAATTCGCGCCAACTTCGATCCGGTCGAGTAGCTCGAGCCGCAGCGACGGGTGGGCCTTCGTGAAATGATACCCCCACCCATCCTTCGAGAGGGGAACTTCTACACGGTAGAGCGCGTAGCCCTCGGGGCTCGAAATGACCGGCGACGCTCGTGGTTTCCTCCCTCGAATGGGACGGTGAGGAGAGCCCGTGCGCGCGCGACGAGTCGAGCTCGATCGTGGAACCCTCCGGATTCGAGAGCGGCGCGGCAACGAACGAGACATCGGATGCCGTTCCCTGTCCAACGCTCGCGACTACATAACGAGCCGACCTCTCGATGGGGGAACTGGCGATTCTCGTGCCGGCGGGCCGCGACGTCCCGCGGGCCGAGTCAGTCACCAGAATCCGGGTCGCGGAGTCACCCCCTCAGGGTGGGCTTCGTCCGCCCTCGACCGGGAATAGTCGCATCTACTCGAAAGGGTCATCCGCCCTCGGGCCACGAATCGGGGGGGTTCGATGGGTTTTTCCGGTCGGGTGAGCGGAACGATCGCGCTCATCGCCGGTGGGATCTTTTACCAGATTTCGTTCACGAATCTTGCTGTCATCATTCCCTTGGTCAACGGAGTCTTCATCTCGGGGGAACGCAGGGAATCGTCCTCGGAGCCTTTCCTCTCGGGGCCGCCGCGTTTTTCATTCCCGTTGGGTTCATCGCGCTCCCCTCGACGTTGGGTCGACGCTCTTGATCGGCCTCGTCATCGAAGGCTGTTCGGGAATTTTGTCGGCGCTCTCGCACAACGCCGTCGAGTTGACCCTTTTACGGTTCATGTCCGGCGCCGGAGGCGCCCTGTTTTACGCGCCGGCCGTCGGTCTCCTCGCGCCGATGTATCCGGCTCGAGTCGGGCTATCGTGATCGGGATGTTCGCTTCTCTGAGCATCGCGATCGGCGCCACTATCGGGTTCGTGGGTGGAGCCTACCTCGGTCTGGCCTTCGGTTGGCGCTTCGTTCTGGCCGTCTTCGGGGTGGGAGCCCTCGGTGTGGCAGCCATCGGTGTCCTATCGGTCCCCTCCACTCCCAGTCGACACCCCCCGCGACTCTCGTCGCACATGGAGCCCGATTTCTCGAGGTTGTTCGGTCGCCAGTGATTTGGAGTCTCTCGTTCGGGGCTTCGGGCCTGTTCACTGCGGGTTACCTGGGCCCGGCGTTCCTATCGAGCTTCGTCAAGGCTGCTCACCCCTCGTGGGGACTTCATTACGCCGGGGTTGTAGGAGCCATCGCCTTCGTATCTACCGTTCCGGGGCCCTTCTCGCCGGGCGCTGGTCGGAACAGGGACAGGATCGTCGGGTTGGTGTGGATTCCCGCCGGTCCTGTTCGGGGGGCTATTCTTGCTGATTCCTGTTGCGGGCAAAATCGAGATTGCCCTGTTGTTCGCCGCTCTTGGTTTCCTCGGCGGAGCGGTTCTCGCGGTTGCCTTGACGATACCCTCGTGGCTTCCCTCGACCAGCGGAGAACGGACGCCGACCGCGATTGGGATTGTCGAGAGCGTGGAGGGATTCGCCCGCTTCGGAGGGGCGGCCGTCTTCGGGGTCGTCGAGGTTGCGGGGGGCTTCGGTTGGTCCTGGACCATTTCCGGGCTCCTCGCCCTCGGAACCTTACCCTTCCTTCTCGGGGTACCTCCGAATCGACGCAGGCTCCAAGAGGAAACCCGGGAACAGGCGGGTTCTCAGCCTCCAAGGGCGGATTGACGGTGCGGGTGGGCGAGACCGTCAGCCGGGATAGCCCATCGGATCCCATTTCAAGCGGAGGGCGGACTCGGCCAGGCGACGCTGAATGAGCGCCATCTGCTGGGACACGGTGGACTTGCTGCGACCGAGATGTTTCGCCGAGTTGTGAAAGCGATATTCGTCGAGGAGAGCTGAAGAACCCGGAGGCCAGCGCCTCGTTGAAGACGACCTGTTGCGAAGAGGTCAAGCCGAGCGCCGACGCCCGGAACAGACCCCTGGCGCACGGCCTCAACGCGGCTGGGCCCCACATCTCGCCGGAGATCTTCGACAAACTGACGAATCTGATCCGCGGAGGCCAGCGTCTCGAACCGCATCCACCCATCCACAATGACGATCGGGTACCGGGTCAGGATCCGGTGGCGTTGGAGGACATGCCATACCAACGGCGGCTTGATGGTGATGCGGTAGATGGTGCTGCGCGATCCTTCGGGATGGATCTCGACTCGGGTAACGAAAGGCAGAACCTTGGCCATGATGCGAGATCCGAGGAACCCGGACCGAACACGCGGGCATCCAGCACCACCAATTCGTCGGCGAGATCCATCCGACTAATCAATTCGACCCGAAGCTCGGGTCGACCGTGCGTGGCAATGTACCCCAGCGATGCCTCGGGCAGTTGCAGGGCAATTCGGTAAACGGCGTAAGGTGGGGTCGTACCTCGGGCCCGGGAGGAGCGGAGCCGAGAGTCGAGTAGGGATTGGGTCTCCCACACGCTCTCGCATTGCTTTTCGACTTCCCCACGGCTGTGAGTAGACCCCGTGCCCGGTAACTCCTCTCCCCGTGAGATGGGCGAGTTGCGACCTCTGGACTCGTCCGAGAGGTATAAGGAAATAGGACCGAACTCGGCGTTTGGGCTGGTTTACTCGAGGACTCCGAATCGTCATATCCCCCCCGTGGGCTGGTGCACCCAATGGGGTTACCGAAGCCTATCGTGGAGCAGATTCTCAAGGAGAATGAGAATCACCAATGTCCCGGACAATTCAGACATCTGCGTCCGCGTCGTCGCGATCGCGGAGCTGCCGACTCGGTTTGGGGATTACCAGGTCGTTGCGTTCTGGAACAAGTTTGACGGGAAGGAACACGCCGCGTTCATCCATGGCAACGTCTTCGACCAGGAGGAGGTTCCGGTCCGTCTACATTCCGAGTGCCTCACCGGCGACGCGATAGGGTCGCTTCGATGCGACTGCCGGGACCAGCTTATCGAATCGCTCGAACGGATCGGCTCGATGGACAACGGGATTGTGCTATACCTCCGACAAGAGGGACGAGGGATCGGATTCTCGAACAAGATCCGTGCCTATCAGCTCCAGGACGCCGGGTACGACACGGTCCAGGCGAACGAGATCCTGGGGTTCCGGCCGGATGAACGGGACTACGGTGTGGCGGCCCACATGCTCGGTTCGCTCCACGTGGAGTCGATCCAGATCCTCACGAACAACCCCTCCAAGGTGGCCGACCTTCAGCGGCACGGCGTCAAGATCGTTCGTCGCGTGCCGGTCATCGTCCCGCCCAACCGGTACAACCTGCCGTATCTCGAAACGAAGCGGAAGCGCATGGGTCACCTGTTTGACATTGAGCAGGGCGACGAGTTCGTCGCGGATGAATCTCCCCGAACCGAGTGACCTCCCCTTTGGTTCGTTGGCTTGATGTAGGGCCGACACCCTCCCTGGTCCGTCGAGCTCCGGAGACACACGTTATGGTCGGCACCGTGCGGGAATCGACCGAGTCTCGTCTCGGTTGCGCCTGCTGCTCGTGCGAGTCCTGTTGCCGATGCTGCGCTTGCTGCGCTACTGGTGGCACCTGCTGCGAAACTTGCCCCGTCCCGACGTGAATCCGCAGACTCCACACGACAGGCGGATGGTCCGTGCAGCCGCTATGCGGGCCGGTGCTCAGTAAAGCAGTCCTCAGCCAACGTCAGGTCGTCCCACCGAGCCACCTCAGGGTGGGTCCCCGGGTCCGTGGCAATGCCCTCGTCGCGGTCCCAATGCCGACTCCATAGGCCTCGGTACAGGGCCGCGCCCATGCCGACGGAGAGGGCTCCGACGACATCCGTCTCCCAGCGATCCCCGATATGCAGAATTTCTGCGAAGGGGAGGCTGAGCCGCTCGGAGGCCTCCCGGAAAAGCCGGGGGTCCGGTTTTGAATACTCTCGATCGCTCGAGGTGATCACAAATTCGAACCGCATGCCCCGTGAACCCAGGAAACGACGCCAGGCCTCTCCCGTGCGTTGGGTGTTGGATATCGCGACGACCGGAACGCCCCAATGGTTCAATTGGGTCACCAGCTGGACCGCCTCCGAGGTCACTGTCGGTGGGTCGGTATCGAGACCGGCAAACGCGAACCGGTCAGTGACTGCCTCCCGGGGGAGAGTAAAGTGCGACCCAGTCCTACGGGCGAGCTCGTCGATCTTGTCCGGAGTAGAGAGAGTCCGGGGGGAGCGTCCAGCCGCCCGCAACTCAGCTCGAAGGGCGTTCCACGCGCCAGCAACCTTCTCCGGTTCTACGGTCCGTCCGTCCGGCCCTACCAAGGACTCGGAAAGGATTCGGACCCGGGTTGCGTCGTGGCGGACTCCGTGTTCTGGAGTGTCCCACCAGACGGTCTCTCCAAGGTCGAGGGAGAGCGCGCGAAACAGAGGTTTGGATCCCATGGCTTCTCGAGGCCGAGCCGAAGCGACCAAAAACATTGCCCGGGGCGGGCCTCCGAGCGTCCGGAGACGGCCCACCCGTCTAAGGCGGGCGGTCAGCCCGGCGGTGGGAAGAGGTCCGCCAAGCCGGGAATCTTCGAGAGCGCCCGGGGTCGACCGATAGGGTAATATCCACCGATCCGACTTCGGTCGCACACGACGGTGGCCTCCGACCAAGCCTCCATGGACTGCCCCTCTACATGGAACTCGGAATCGAACGAGCCTCGACCCGCTCCCGGAGCGATGGTGCCGCCGACAATGAGGCAGAGGGACGACTCACGAAGGTAGTTGACGAGCCACTGGAGTTCCTCCGGTCGCTCCCGGAACAGGGGGGCCACTCGGTCCGCGTTCCCGACGGCGAGGGCGCGCAAGCGCGACGTGGGGGTCGCGCCGCCTAGGACCTCTTGGACGAGCGGGGGTAACCGAACGAAGTCGGTGAGGCGGGCCAGAAGCGTGGCGGGTTCGTCGGACCGAACGACCCCCCACAGCGCAAGATTCCCTGCGGCCCGAGCGGGTTCAAGATCCTCCGGACGTTCTGAGACGAACAGTCGTTCCGGTGGCACCCATCCCTCTCGCAGAGGCTCCGGCTTCTCGCCCCGCTCCGAGACCTCGAGCCACAGGGGCATCGCGTCGAGACTGCGAACCATGGAAAAGACCACCCGGTTGACGATCGGACGGGACGCGCCCCACACGAGGATCGCGACGGCCCGGCGATCCCAGGTCGACGGAAGGAACCAGACGTCGTCCGCTCTCGGGGCTGGACGCTCGGAGGAGTCTCCGGCCGATCCCATCGACGGCTGCCAAGGAGGAACGGCCCGTCGGCCACGAGGTAAGTCCGCAGGATTCGGGTTCATGGCTACACCTTGGCTGAGCATCTCGCCAACCACGAACCCGCTCGGTGGTAGGTAAGGCTGAACCGAACCCGTTCGAAGGACCGAACCGGTTCGTAGGCATCGCCCGAAGATCCGCTTCGGCGGGGGAGCGTCCCGGACGCCGGGACTGACGAGTCACCCGCAAGATTGGTCGCTGGCGAAGCTCGCGAAAGATGATACGATGGAATTCGTTCGGAGCCCTAGGGGTTCCCCCTCCGCAGCTAGATGTCTCGCAATCAACCTGGCCTCCCCGAGTCGCTTCAGGCCTCATGGCGCTGCACCTATGCCACCACTCCGTACCGGAAACTTCCGTGGTTCTCACCACAGCCCGCTCCCTGGTTGCGGAAGGCGGTCGGCGAACGTTGGATACGCCGGGGGACTCGCATGCTCGACATCGGCTGCGGAGCTGGGACGAACGTGCTGTTCCTCGCCCGTTCGGGATTCCGGGCGAGTGGGGTCGATCTCGCACCGGCCGCTATCGCAGCCGCACGAGCGCGCGCCTCTCGCCTCGACCTGTCCGCTGACTTCCAGGTGGGTGACGCGTTGAGGCTGCCCTATCCCGCGAGGCGCTTCGGCGGGCTGTTCGACTACGGCTGCTTCCATACGATTCCCGTCCGATTCCGAAAGGCGTACTCTCGGGAGCTCGCTCGGGTCCTCCGTCCCGGCGGCCGGTATGTCCTTGCCTGGGTGGGCCGAGAGTCCGGACAGAAATTCGGGCCGCCGCACCGACCCTCGCTCGAAGAAGCCACGGCCGCTTTCGAAGAGGAGTTTCTGTTCCTCCGTACCGAATTCATTCCGGCCCGAGGTGGATCCTTCTCGAACTATTGCGCGTTGCTGGAACGTCGCCGGGGTCCGCGGCCTCGCCCTCGATAGGGGTATCTCGGAACGTTTAATGCGGATGAGCGCGGAGAGAAGTGAAGAGATGACGGATGAGCTTCACTACGATTCCCGTCCGGGAACTGGTTGACCAGGCGGTCCAGGGCCGTCTGGATATCCCCGAGTTCCAGCGCGATTTTGTCTGGCGTCCGGACCAGGTCCGGTCGCTGGTCGACTCGCTGTACCGAGACTATCCGATCGGGCAGATCCTAACCTGGACGAACCCGTCGTACACGGCTCCCCGCGGCCCTTCCGGGACCCCCGCCAATCGTGTATGGCTCGTCGACGGGCAGCAACGTACCACGGCACTCTGTCTCGTGTTCGGAAAAAAGCCGTACTGGTGGCCCGAGGGCCGGGATTGGGAGCGTCGACTGGCCTCGACGAACGTCGTGGCCGACCTCCTCGCACCAGGTCCCGACCCAGAGTTCCGGCTGACCAATCCCGTGCGGGCCACCGATCCCCGATGGATCCCCGTACGGACCGTCGTATCGAAGGAGGCCGCCGCCGGCCCGGAGTCGATGGGTGCGTACTTTCGGGCCACAGCCAAGGCCGTTTTAGAAAAGTTACCGGCTCCGATTGCCGCCGCCGCTTCCGAGGAGACTGTGGTCCAGCGGCTCACGGCGATCTGGGCGATCCGCGAACGGCCGGTCGCGCTCTCGGAGGTGCACCATGAGATCGAAGACGTGACGGAGATCTTCACGAGGCTCAACCAGCAGGGGACGGCCGTCGTCGAATCCGATGTCAGTCTCGCGGTGGCGGCGGGGATGCGTCCCGGCTGGATCCGCGAAGAGTTCCTACCGTTCCTCAAGAATCTCTCGGAGTCGGGATATGACCTCGAGCCCGGCGTGGTGCTGCGCTCGCTGACCGCGATTGGCGACGGTCGGGTCCGCCTGACCAGCGTTTCACCGGACTTCTGGGTGAGCGGCGATTTCGAAAAGCACTGGTCCCAGGCCAAGCAGTCGCTGTCGGCCGTCGTGAGCGGTCTCGCCGGCGGCGGGCTCCTCTCGTCGAGCCTCCTCCCCTCTCACACGGTGCTGATACCCGTAACGGTCCTGCACGCGAAGTACGGCCCGGAGGGGTTCCATTTTCCCCGGGCCTTGCACTGGCTCCTGTCCGCCACGCGGGATGGCCGGTACAGTGGGGCCTCGACCAGCGCGCTCGACGAAGACGTCCGGGCGATCAAGGGCGCGGACACTTTCCCGGAGGCGCTCGAGGCGCTCCGCCAGCGTTTGGAGATCGACGTCCGCGTCGCTCCTGAGGAGTTCCTGGAACGAGAGGCCTGGAGCCGGCCCATGGCTCTCCTGCTGTATCTGACGGCGTTCCACCGGAAGGCTACAGACTGGGTCACGCGGGCCCGTCTCGGCTACCCCCGCGCCGAAGGGGCGCTCGAGTACGGTTTCGTCCCCTATTGGCACCACTTCTTCCCGACGGGGCGCAGCGTGCTCCGCGCTGTTCGGTTCGACTACACGGAGGACGAGGTCGGGGCCTTGGCGAACCTCGTCTTCCTCAACCAGAAGCCGCCGGACCGAGCGTGGGTCACGACGCCCCCATCGAAGTATGTGCATGACGCATCGGTGTACAACCACGCTCTCGAGCTCCAGATGATCGCTCTCGACCGGGCGCTGTGGGAACCCGAACGCTATCGGGATTTCCTGGCCGAACGTGCTAAGCTGTGCGCGCGGGAAACCAACACGTTCCTGGCCTCGCTCCTCGGGTCCGTCGCGAGCGCCGAGCCGTAGGCGGTTCCGGTCGGCTACTCTTCGTGGCCGACCTGGTTCGACCGGATGAACGTTCCCCGTTGGAGGTCCCTGGCCGCTTCCTGGATCTCACTCTGGGTGTTCATCACAATCGGTCCATACCAGGCCACCGGTTCGTGGAGCGGCTTACCGGATACGAGCAGGAAACGGAGGCCGGTCTCGCCGGCCCGGATTTGCACTCGGTCCCCTTCCCCGAAGAGGACGGTCTCCCCTGCATGGGCGGTGGAAAGTCCGCGGACGAGACCTGAACCCTCGCGGCCGACGGCGACGTGAGGGTCGAAGAGTCCCGCTCCATCGATTGCTTGGGCGAACACGGTGTGACCGGACGGCACGGGCAAGGAAAATTCGGTTCCCGCGGGGAGCGTCACGTCGAGGTAGGTCGGGTCGACGGGGATCTCTCGGACCGGACCGTCGACGCCCTCAAAGTTCCCCGCGACGACCTTCACGACCCCTCCGTCGGCGGTGTGGACGACCGGAATACCGTTGGCGCGAAGACCCCGGTAGGCCGGGGTTTCCATCTTGAGACGGCGGGGTAGGTTGACCCAGAGTTGGAATCCGGCAAGGCGGCCCTCGGTGCGGAGCGGCATCTCCTGGTGGAGGATGCCGCTCCCGGCGCTCATCCACTGCACATCTCCGGAGTCGATGGTCCCCCCGTTTCCGAGCGAATCCTGGTGCTCCACCTGGCCGTTCAACATGTACGTGACGGTCTCGATTCCCCGATGGGGGTGCCAGGGGAAGCCGGCAAGGTAGTCGGCCGGGTTGGAGGAACTGAAGTTATCGAGCAAGAGAAAAGGGTCCAAGAGGGGGACCTCATTCCCCGAGAACATCCGGCGTAGGCGGACTCCGGCACCTTCCAGCGTCTCGGCTCCTTCGAACTTTCTCGAAACCGGTCGGATCGCCGGTGCGACCGCCGGCGGCGGTTCGGCGAACTTGCGGCGGACGGAACGAACCTGCTCTCCCATGAGGCTCAACTCGTGACCGGCTGAGGAAGCGATGGGGGTTAACCGTCAGGTCACGGAGAGGTTACCAAGGTCCCCAGGTCCCGAGCGAGGGTAGATACCATGGGCCCGAGTGACCGCTTCCACGATGCCGGCGAAGACTCCCAAGCGAGATTCCCTGACGCGTGTCGTTTCGATGGAACGGGTGGCGAAGCGGGTCCACGAGATGATCCGACGCGAAGCTCCGGCGCTCAAGGTGGAGATGCACTGGGGACACCCCTGGCTCGTCGGGACCGACATGGTCTGTCTTGTCGGCGCGTTCTCCCACCACGTGGGAGTAGAGTTCTGGCGAGGCAGCACGATCCCGGACCCGGATCACTTGCTCGAGGGGACCGGGAAGAATCTGCGGCACGTGAGGCTTCGTACCCTGGAGGAGGCCTCCTCGCCGAAGCTCGCGCGACTGATCGCCCGCGCGGTCGCATTGGACCGCACGGAACCCAAGCGGGTCCGTTGAACGGGACTTCGGGGGCCGCAGAGTTGACAAGCCGTCCGGTCCTTGGGGACCTGTGGCAGCCGACCGTCGACCGGGAAAAGCGCGGCGGGCGTCGACGCGGGAGCCGCCCGAGCGACTGCCCTGGCTCCGCTACGACCGGATGGCCCGCGCGGTTACCGAGCGATTGCGGGTCCGGCCGGTCCCGGGGCAGCCGTTCTGGGTCTTGGCCGTCCGCAACCCGGTCCACCATACGCACTACCAAGTCGTCTTGCCGGAATACCCCGCCGGCGAGGCCCAATTCTGCAGTTGCGTGGACTTTGCCCGGAAAGGGATCGGTACTTGCAAGCACGTCGAGGCGGCCCACGCTTGGCTCGAAGCGCATCCGGACCTCGCGCGGCCCAACTCCCTGCCCCGAGGAGTCGCCGGGGTATGGCGCGCCGTCGACGCCGCCCTGAAGGAATCGAGGTCAGCGGGGCGTCCGGCGCCGATCCGCCTGCGCGACGCGGGTCGAGTCCTGTTTGAGAAGCCGTCCGGCTCGCGTTCCATCGGTCCGAAAAAGAGGGAAGGGGGAAAAGGTTCGGTCGGGCCGGCGGGGACGTCGGGGGTCTAACTCGACATCCCGGGCGCTCCCTTGAGCGCCTTGATTTTGTAGTACTCGGGGTCGACGATGACCTCGCCGTTGACGCCCATCGTCTCGATGGTCTTCAGGGTCATGCCACTCGAGGACTTGGCCTTCTGCCAGTCGGGGATCGGGATCGAGAACTTCTTCTCGACTTCCGTCCGGTAGATCGGGCCCGAGTTATACGAGCAGAACGGGATGACGCGCCCATCCGGCACCGCGTAGTGGATATCGCAGCGCATCAGCCGCTGAATATCGTAGTCGTACGCGTCCTGGAAGTGCATGTTCCCGAGGTAGAGCGTCCGCCAGGTGAACTTCGCGAGGGCTTCCTTGTTCCCCTCGGTGAAGATCGCCGCGATAACGCGCACGCAGTTCTTCTCGCTCAGCCCTTCGGGGGCCTTTGCGAAGTCGAAGTACTTCGACACCTCGTGGAGCAGCTTGGCGCCGGCCACGGTACCGCGGATCCGCGCGAACCGGGCGTCCCGGTACTTCTCGATGAGCGACTCGACGTTCTCGAAGAAGCCATCGACGTCCATGAACCGGGGCAGCGGAGTGAGCTTCTGACCATCCTTGGAGACGAAGGCGAAGGTGGCGCAGCCGCACCCGGGGTGGGTCGTCAGCGTCATCTTCTCTTCGCCGTGGATGATCGAGACGAGCTCAGAGATCGGGGCCACGGACGGCACGGGGAAGAAGTCCGACTTCTCGAACGGTCCCTCGGTGCACAGGATCCGGACCAGGTCCGACTGGGTGAACCGCATTTGGAAGCGGTCCTTGTCGGGAATCCGGGCCGTGAGCGCAACCGGCTGGAAGTTGACGCCGCGGACGACGTCAATGTTGTCGATCGCGAACTTGACGGTGGGCCAAATCTCCTTCTCGTTGAACCCGCCGACCAGGGTCGGGACGAGCACGACGGAAAGAGGCTTGTCGGGCTTGCCGGCCGCGAGCTCCTCCGGCGAGGAGTGGGTCGACCGGGCCGCCTGAATCGCCTTTTCCTTAACCTTCAGGAGCGGGACGCCCCGCACCTTCCGGTAGATCTCATCGTCCAGTCCATCGAACTGAAGGTAGAGAGTGTGCAGTCCCGAGTTCCGGGCCTGCTGGGCGAAGCCGGCTTCATTGGCGAACCGGATGCCGTTAGTAGCGACCTGGACCTGCTTAAAGCCCAGTTCGCGGGCCATTCCACAGGCTTCCAAGAAGAGGGGAGAGAGGGTCGGCTCGCCGCCCGAGAACTGGACCGCAACAGTTCCCACGGGCTTCTGCTCCCGCAGGGTCTTCAGCATGAAGTAGATCTGTTCGCGAGTCGGCTCGTAGACATAGCCGGCCGCGTTGGCGTTCGCGAAACAGACCGGGCACTTCAGGTTGCATCGGTTGGTCAAGTCGATCAGGGCAAGTCCCGTGTGGGACTTGTGGTGGCTGCACATACCGCACGTGGTCGGGCATCCGCGGAACTTGTCATAGTAGGGGTTCTCGTAGCCGACGCCATCGTGGGCGTAGACTTCCATCCGAAGGTAGAAGTCGACGTCATTCGAGATGATATCCCAGAAGTAACCGTGGGTACGGCAGGTCTTCTCCATGATCACACGGTTGTCCTTCTCCCGAACGACGGCCGGGATGACCTTGATGCACTCCGGGCAGACCGACGCGGTCTTCCGGGGCAGTCCACGGGGTGCCTGGAACTCACGCATTACTCTCGCTGGCATTCGATTCCTCTTGCCTCGCCTTGCACCGCTCGGCGCTCGGCTTAGGGGGCACACCCGCCCCGCCCTACATAATCAATCTGTCGTGTAGCCCGCGACAATTCTCCGCCTCCATGACGGAGAGTCGCACGGTCCGAATCGCTACAATACGCACTCAGGACACCCACTCACCGCGGGTGCCCTAATAACGTTCACCCGGTTGACCGCGACGGACGATGGCGCGACGGAAGATCAAGGCCAAGGCTGGGGCCCGGAAACCGAACGCTACTCGCCCCTCGGGGCCCCGCATCCATGCGCCCAAGAGCGCGCCGGCGACGCCGCGTTTCGTGGGCCGGGAGGGTTCTCCCGTCCTGGCGAAGTACCCCACGAAGGAGATGGACGCCGCCGTTGGGGAGGCGCCTGTGCCCAAGCCCGCCCCTCTTCAACCTGCGATCGCCTCTACGGCCCGGTCCGCCGCAGTTCCGACTTCGCCCGTCGCCCAGCCAACGCCGGCCGCGCCCCGCTTGGCGCAGAAGCCGGCTCCCGACAATCTCCTCATCAGTCTCGAGAAGCCGTTCGATGTGGACGACTTCGCGCAGCTTCTGGGCCAGACCCAGATCCAGGTGACCGTGCCCCGGGACAGCCTCGCCGAGGTCCTTCGCCGCGCCTGCGACTTCATGGGTTTCGGAATCTACGTGTACAGTATCCGGGTTCGACCGGGCCCGGAGGAGCTGCTCAAGACGTTCATCGTCGAGTTGCAGCGGGTTGACTTCTCCACCCCGGTGAAGGACTGGGTGCCGTTCCAGGACCGTGGCCGAGCCGACAGCCCCTTTGGCCCCACTGGAACCCGGTAGGGCCGACAGTCCGCCCCATCCAGCCCGAATGAGATATCCGTCCCCAGGCGGTGCCCAAGGAAGGACGGAACCATGCCGGGGAATTCTACGGCCGATCCGGTCGAGCTCGAGCTCGCGTCGATTCGTCAACAGCTGACCGAATTGCGCGCCGAGCAGCAGGAAATGAAGCAGGCCATCGAGGAGCTCGTGAAGACCTTCCGGTCCCTTTCCATGCACCTCGGCATCGCCGCCGAGCCGTACCGAAAGGGCGGTTCGTCGGGCGAGCGGACTAAGAATTCGGACATTCCTGGGTTCGCGTAGGGCCCGCGGCGCCGACGGGAGACGGAGGACACCGGGCGGGGCCGGCCCCTTCACGAAAGGTTAAGGCACGAAGCCTGCTCGCGCTCCTTCCGCTCCAGCGGAGACTCAGCCCGATGCCGGTTCGATACGACGTGAGCGTGGCGGACCCGAAGACCCATCGTCTCCAGGTCCTCATGGATATCCCGGAGGTGTCCGGGAACTCCATCGACCTCGTCCTTCCTTCCTGGTTACCGGGTTCGTACCACATCCAAGACCAAGCCCGGAACCTCCGGAGCCTCCGGGCGGCCCAGGCGGGTTCCGGCACGGAATTGCCCGTGTCCAAACAGGACAAGGCGCGATGGCGCGTCACCACCGAAGGGTCGTCGCATATCGAGGTGCGGTTCGAGGTCTACGGCCACAGCCTGCTGGACGATTCCGTGGACATCACGACGGAGCACTTCTACCTCAACCCGGGGTGCTTCCTCCCCTACGTCGAAGGCCGGGAGCGGGAGGCGATCGAGATCGCCGTCCATGTTCCCGGGGATTGGCGCGTGTATACCGAACTTCCCGAGATCGGTCGGAGCCCGGCTCGGTTCAGGGCCAGCGACTATGACGAGCTCGTGGACGAACCTATCGACTGCGGCAAGCCGGTCGAACTCACGGTTCGCGCGGCCGGAATCCCTCATCGGATCTTGCTGTGCGGCGCAGGGGGCAACTTCGAGGCTCACCAGCTCGAGACGGATGTGGCGAAGATCGCCGAAGCCGCGATGCGGCTGATGGGCGGGTCACCACTCCAGCACTACACGTTCTTCTACCATCTGACGGACGGGCAGTGGCCGATCATCGGGGGGCTCGAACACAAGAACTCGACGTCGATCGTGGCCTTCCGAACGGTGTTCCGGCCGGAGGAGGAGTACCGCAAGTTCCTCGGCGTCACATCCCACGAGTACTTCCATCTCTACAACGTCAAGCGAATCCGGCCCCGGGTCCTAGGCCCGTTCGACTACACGAAGGAGAACTACACGCACCTGCTGTGGGCCATGGAGGGCTCCACGGACTACTTCGGGGACCTGGTCCTCCTCCGCGCCGGACTGCTACCCCCGCCCAAGTACCTTGAGGAAATCGGCAAAAAGATCCGGTCGTATGTGAACACGCCCGGCCGGAAAGCCCAGAGTCTGGAGGAGCTGTCCTTCAACACGTGGATCGACGAGTACAAACGCTACGAGGAGACCCCCAACCAGTCGGTCTCGTACTACCTCAAGGGGGACCTGGTGACGAATTGCCTCGACCTCGAGATTCGTCATCGTACCGACGGGCGGTCCTCCATGGAGGCCGTGTACCGGACGCTCTGGGAGGAGTACGGCCAACCCGACCGGGGCCTCGAGGAGACCGAGATCCTCACGGTGGCGAACCGGGTGACGGGCCTCGACCTGTCCGAATTCTTCCGCCGGTACGTCGGCGGGACCCACGAGATCGACTTCAGCTCGTTCCTGGGTTACGCGGGGCTCAAGCCCGAGCCGCAGGAGCATCCCCCCGGCAAGGAGGATGAACCGATGGCCGGCTGGCTCGGCGTCGTCACGAAGGACGATGGAGGCCGCGCCCGCGTCGCCGTGGTGCTGGAGGACGGCCCCGGCCGCCGAGCCGGTCTGTCACCGGGGGACGAGATCGTGGCATTCGATGGCCAGCGGGTATCCTTCAGCGACCTTTCGAAGGCGCTCCAACGCTTCCCGCCGGGCAGCTCGGTCGAGCTGACCATCTTCCGCCGCGGACTGCTCACCAGCGTGCCGGTTGAGACCGGCAAGGCGCCGCCCGAGAAGCTGCTTATCGTTTCCGCGGACGACGCGACGGCGCTCGCCCGCCGGATCCACGAGGCATGGCTCGGCGTCCCGTGGGAGCCCCGAAAGAAGCCCGGCGCCGAGGCGTCCTCGAAGTAGCGCCGGGCGGTTCCGAGGTCTCCTCGGGACCACTCCGCTCGGGGATACCCTTGAGTCCGTACCGCCACTCGCCTTCCATCGGGTACAGGCGCCGGAGCGCGAGTCCCACCGGGTCTCCGACCTTGAGTCGTCGAGGAAGCGTGTCCGTGAGTTGGACGGTCGCGCGCACCTCCGACCCCAGCGCCACGATGGCGACGTCGTATCCGCCGGCCGCTCGCACGACTGCGTCGAATTCGGTCGGCTGGGCGCCCGGGCTCACGGTGGTGACCGCCTCTACTTTCAGTCCGGTTCTACGCAGGGCTTCGGGGTGGAGCGCGTTGGTACGACGGCAGGACCGGCAGCGCCCGGTGACCGGGAACGTGAGCGTGTGGCAGTGGGCGCATCGTTCGCCCGTCAGCCGCCACCGGCTCGCCAGGTTCTCCACATACCGAGGATGCGGAACGTACGCCCCCTGCGAAACCGTCCCAAGGTCCTCGTCCCGTTCGAGGAACTTCAGGTCGGGAGCGGCCAGTCCCGAGGTCGTCGTGCCCCAACTTCCGAACCATCGCACCGGGCCGTCGAGCCGGAAGCCCGCAAATCCGCTCCGCCCCCGGGCGACCTCGCCCACGACGCCGGTCTCTCCGGTCCTCAGCCGGCGAGCCAGCTCCCAGAGGAGCCAGGCGGCCCGGAGCGTGGGCGCCGGGCCGAGATCCCTCGGTGGGGCCTCGAACAGAGTCACGGTAATCCCGGGAGCGACTTCCTCCCACGCCGCCTGCCATCGGCCGACGTCCTCCTCCACTTCGAACACCACCTCGCCCTTTCGATGGCCTGGCGTCAGACCGAGGGCTTCGAGCCAACCGGACACCGAACCCTTCAAGGACGGGCTTCGGCCCGGAACGTGACCTCGAAAGCCATGGGGAAGCACCGCGAGGCCCGGGTCTTTCCCGAGCAGGAATGCGGCCGCCCCTGCGGCGTGCTTCACCCCTCGGCCCGTGGTCGATTCGTCGACCAGCTCCACGACATCGGCCACAACGACCGCCTCACGCCCCCTGGACCCCTCATCGTGCGCGGCGGCGGCTAAAGCCCCCCAGACCCCGGGGGAGTTGGGTGGGTGTCGTCGTACCTCCAGCTTCGGGATGCCGAGCGCTTCGCCGAACGCCCAATCGGCCTCGGGTGCGAAGGAACCGACGATGTGCAGCCGTCGGAGCGCGCGTTCGCCGTCGGGCCGGAGTTGCCCTTCCAGCCGTCTCAGCGCCGCCACGCCGAGGGTAAAGGCGTCTTCGTCCGGCCCCTCGACCCGGAACGGCCCCCATTGCCAGGAGGGGCGGGTCAAGCTGGCGGAGAGGATCGATCGGGTCATGAACGCTCCGTCGAGAACAGGTGAACGGCGGCGGTGGCACCCGACCCCCCCACGTTGTGCGTCAGCGCGTGGGTCGCGCCGTCGACCTGTCGGGCTCCGGCCTGTCCCCGGAGTTGGAGGAACACCTCGTAGGCCTGGCTTACGCCGGTGGCTCCGATCGGGTGTCCCTTCGCCTTCAGACCCCCGTCCGGGTTCACCGGAAGGCGACCCCCGATTCGAGTGGCGCCGGACAACGTGAGCTTCCCGGCCTGGCCCCGGGGGACGAGATCGAGGTCCTCGAGCGCGAGGAGCTCGGCGATGGTGAAGCAGTCGTGTACCTCGAGGAAGTCGAGACGCTTTCGGTCGAAGGGGGCATTCCGGAACGCCTCCTCGGCAGCCACCCGAGTCGCGTCGAGACGGGTCAGGGACGACCGTTCCTGGATAGCGAGGTGGTCCGACCCCGCCCCGGTTCCCACGATGTAGACCGGGCGATCGGTGAATCGTCGGGCCACCTCGGGGCGTGCGACGAGCAGGGCCGCCGCCCCGTCCGAGACCGGGCAACAATCGTAGAGGCCCAACGGCGAAGCGACCGGGGCGCCTGCGCTGGCCTGCTCCCGCGTGATGGGTTTCTGAAAGTGGGCGTTAGCATTGAGGGCGCCGTTGGCGTGATTCTTGACCGCGACTTCCGACAGCGCGTCGCGGACTGGCCCGTATTCGGATTGGTAGCGGGCGGCCATGAGTCCGTAGACGCCCGCGAACGTGAGGCCGGCGGAGCGTTCCCACTCCGTATCGCCGGAGACACCCAGCCAATACCGCCGGCGGGCGTTGGGAACGTCGGTCATCTTCTCGAGCCCGATGACGAGCACGAGGTCCCGGCGACCGGACGCGACCGCATCAACGGCCATCCGGAGCGCGAATCCGCCGGACGCGCAGGCGTTCTCGACCCGTACGCTCGCGAGGCCCGGTCGCCCGGTTTCTTCCGCGGCGACCGCGGAGGCATTCCCCAACTGCCAACCGGAGAAACCCAAGGTGGAGAGGTACAGCTCCTCGATCGAGTTCCGGTCCATGCCCCGGTCCACGCTCGCGACGGCCTGGTCGACCGCTTCCCGTACCAATCGTCGGGGCCCCTCGGCCAACGCCCCGAACCGGGTGTGGCCAGCGCCAACGATGGCCGCCCGTGGAGCTCGACCCGTGGAGGTCGTCGTTGACCAATCCTCTTATCACGCGAACTCTTCCGCGGTATAAAGCCGGGGGAATCGAACGCTGACGGAGGAAGGGCCGTACGTCATCGGTGTCACGGGCGCGAGCGGGGCGCCGATCGCCGCCCGGGTGATCGAGACCCTCCGGGATTCCGGGCGGGAATACGCCGTCATCCTCTCCGCAGGAGCGGCCGCGGTCATCCGGGAGGAGCTCTCCATGGACCCAGAGACGATGCTCCGCGGGACTACCACGGTGTACGGAGATACCGACTTCGGGGCGCCCATCGCGAGTGGGTCACGTCAGACTCGGGGGATGGCCATTGTCCCCTGTTCTACGAACACCCTCGCCAAGGTCGCCTTGGGGCTGTCGGACACGCTCATCACCCGGGTCGCGCATGTCCATCTCAAAGAACATCGCCCGTTGGTGCTCGTCCCGAGGGAGACCCCCCTCAGCGCGATCGAACTCGGCCACATGACCCGCCTCGCCGAACTCGGTGTCGTGATGTTGGTAGCTTCCCCCCCGTACTATCTTCACCCCAAGAGCGTTGGCGACCTGGTGGACTTCCTCACCGGCAAGACGCTCGACCACCTTGGGGTGCCGCACCGTCTGTACCGCGGCTGGCGGGAGGGGGGAACGTGAGTCCCTCCGGCCGCTCGGCCTCGAGCGCCGGAGGAGTCCCCTCGCGTGGGATCCAGTGGCCATTTGTCGGGGTGGCCGTGCTCCTAGTGGTCCTGATCATCCTGACCCCGAACCTCTTTTCATCGACCTCGGGCGGTCTGCAAACGCGGGCGCAGCTCATCGCGGACCGGGCCTCGGTCTCGGGAAACACCAGCTTTTACGTCGACAGCATCGGGACGTCGACCCGCTACCAGTCCATCGCAGTCGGTCTCGCCCCGCTTCCCACGTGGCCGTACCGGGGGTCGATGACCGCCGTCCACGGTTGGACCTGGACCAACGGAACGAACGTGCTGGTCCTCGTGGCGAACGACCGGTCGAACCCGGTCGCGGTCAACGTCACCGTGAAGTACACGGACCCGTCGGGTGGAACGACGGAGTACGTGGGCGTGTACGGCTTCTTCCTGAACGCCACGACCCTCTTGCTGGATGCCATCACGCTCCTCCCAGGGACCGGCGCCCCGCCCGCCTCCTCCCCGTTGGCGGACCTGCCCATCTATCTCCTGCTCGCCATCCAGACCCCGTCGGGGCCGACCCAATGAAACTCCCACGGTTTCCGGTGTTCTGGACGGTGGTCATCGCCGCCCTCCTGTTCATTGAGGTCGCGGAACTCACCCGGCTGTTCACGATCCCATTCCTCGTGGCGGTGTCGAACCCCGTGACCTTCGCGTTGGGGCTCATC
Organism: uncultured Thermoplasmata archaeon; assembly: GCA_963773945.1. GTDB lineage: Archaea > Thermoplasmatota > Thermoplasmata > Lutacidiplasmatales > UBA184 > JAKIWV01. Next base: position 662,070 of record CAVZDD010000005.1, read on the forward strand.
TTCGTGACCATCGTGGCGATGGTCGGGTCGATCTTCATCGGGATCTATGTCTCGCAACTGCTGCTCTCGCCTCGCGGCTTCACGCCGTTCCAGGAGGAGATGCTGAAGATGCGGGCCGATGTGACGGAGCTGCGGCGTCAGCTCCAGGACCTCATTGTTCGCAACGGCGACTCCTCCACGGGGCCGACATCTGGCTCGGGCAACGGAGCCCGCCCGCCGGAGCGCCGTTCATGATCATCCCCGTGATCGACAACGGGGGGCAGTGGACTCACCGGGAGTACCGGGTCCTCCGCGACCTCGGGGCCGACGCGCGGATTGTCCCCAACTCCTCCTCCTTCGCCGAGTTGAACGCCGACGGCATCGTGCTCTCGGGGGGCGCGCTGAGCCTCGAAGGCACCGACGCGCCGCTGGGTCGGGTCGGGGAATGGATCGACCGGGTGGAAGTGCCGGTGCTGGGGATCTGCGTCGGGCACCAATATCTGGCCCGTCACTTCGGGGGGGTCGTCTCGAGGGCCCGGACCCCGGAGTTCGGGCGGGTCACCGTCACCCTCGAGTCGGAGGGCGACCGCCTGCTTCACGGGTTTCCTGGCTCCCTCCAGGTCTGGGCGAGCCACAATGACGAGGTCGTGCGTCCGCCTCCGGGCTGGCGACGGCTGGGGCATTCCCCGACCTGTCAGGTAGAGGCCATGGCGCACCCGACGCGTCCCATGTGGGGGGTGCAGTTCCATCCCGAGGTCGAACACACGGAGAAGGGCCGCGAGCTCTTGGAGAACTTCCTCGCACAGTGTCGAAAGTAAAATTTCTCACATCGCCACCGCGCCGCGAACCGTGTTTGGCCATCAACGCGGATGTACGAAAAGTGGATTTATACGAAACCTTGACAGAAGGACGAGGCCGACCGTTGGATGCGCCGCGGACCATCGTTCGATGAATGCGCCGAGTACTCCCCTGCGGACGGAAGGAGCCTCGGCGATCGTGGTCGCGGGCGATGAGGAAACCCGCGTGCTGCTCCGGGGGCTCCTCCGCCTGCACCATTATCGGGTAATCGGAGAGGCCGAAGGTTCGACCGAGGGCACCGAACTGTTGCGCACCCATCCCCCGAGCGTGATGGTCGTGGACGCCGCCCTCGCCGAGGGAAGTTTTCCGGTGCTCATCCGGGAAGCCCGCCTCCTCCGTCCAGAAATGCGGGTGGTCCTGGTCACCCCGACGCCCGTGCGACCCGGGGATGGCACGCCTAAGGGCACGGACGGTCCGGATGCCACCGTCACCCGGCCTTTCCGGCTCGCGGACTTCTTGGGAGCCCTCCGGGGCCCCGGCCGTATGAGTTAGCGTGGAGTCCCCGGCGCGGGGAGCCGGATCCGTTCCAGCGCCTCTTTTTCTTCGAAATGGAGCGTCCGCGCCGGTACGACCAGCGCATGGAGGGGAGGGCCGAAATCGACCCGCTCGAGCGGCGCCCGGGGGCCATACCAGGCCGTCGCCGATTCGGTGCCGACCCGGGCCACGACCGCCAGCGGGACATCGGCCGGGAGCAGGGGAGAAGCCGACGTTGCGTCCCGTTCGGTCAGGATGCGAAGGGCTTCGTTGGCGGTCATGAAGCGACCCTCCTCGGGTCTCAGGTCGAGGAGGACCAGCGTGTGCAGGTCCTGGGCCCGGTTCTGAGCGATCCCTTCGAGCGGCGACCGGGGAGCGAAGCCGGGTTCGGGGAACGGCAGGGACACGATGCGACCAAAGCGGTAGTGCTGGAGACCCAGGAAGCTCGGCGCGGCGGTGACGACACTCGCGCTCGGGAAGTACGTCCACGTGTGGCCGGCGCGTTCGGCCGCGAGCCGGAGGGCCACGTGGGTCGTGGCGGCAAACGGGTCTCCGGCGACCAGGAATCCGACGAGCGCATGGCGTTCTAGCGCATCGAGGACCGGGCGCTCCGCCTCCACCTGGCGGCGGGGCAGCGGGGTGATGGGGTGGGCGATGTCCCGGGCCAGCCGCTCGAGGCTCCCCGGGGCCAGCACGGAGGTGTAAGATTCGGAGAATATCTCCCCACAGGCCCGAAGTAGTTCCCGCGCCCGGAGCGAGACGTCCCGGTCATCGCCCAGGCCCAGTCCGATGAAGGCGAGCTGTCCCATCCGCCCGGTCCCCCGTGGTCCGGGCGGTCTATCCGCGGACCGCCATAACGGGGCAGGGCGCGCTGCGGAACAGGTCTTCCACGAACCGGCGGGTGATGAGCGGGCCGCGGGCGTTCTGCCGATCCTCGACCACCATCAGGAACCCGTACCGCTCGCGGGACGCCGCCGACAGGATTAGGTCGGGGATCCGGTGGCGCTGGCCCAGCAGCGCTTCCGGCAGGAGCGTGTGACGGTGCCGCAGTTCGAGCCCGCGAGGGGAGCGACCGGTCTCCGGCGTCTCCTCGATCGTGAGGGGTTCGCTCGAGATCGTCAGGGAGATGATGGGGGCGCTGTCATGCTTGAGTGCCAGCGCTTCCGCGATCTCCATCGCTTTGGGAGACGGACCGCTGACGAACGAGGGGATCAGGATGCGGGAGAACGACTGCGTGGCGAGTACGAGCCGGTTTACGATGAGCACGTCGGGGTCGGCGTGTTGCAGGATCGTGCTCGCCGTGTGCCCCACGAACGGGTTCTGGCTTCGGGGGCTCCCGGCGAGCGTCATCAAGATCCCATCGACGGCGTGGGTGGTCGCGCTCTCGAGGATCTCGGCGGCCACGTCCGGCGCCACCCGGACCTCGGGGTCGACCGGCACATCGATCGCGGCCGCCGTCTCGTGAGCCGGCACCACGATATGGATCGACTCCCGCCAAGCTTTGGTGATCTCGGGCAGGCTCACGTGGGGGATCACGTGGAGCAGCCGGATCTCCCCGTCCGCGTCCAGGAGCTGCGCCCCGAAGCGGATGAGGGGTTCGACCTCGGCGGCCTGGTTGACCGGGATGAGCAAGCGGTGGTACATCGTCAGACGCTCCGGTGTTCGTACGGGAGAAGTGCGAGGTCGAGCTTGAGCACATCGACGTAGGAAGGCCCGATAAAGCCGTAGAGCGGCGGTACGACGTGCGCGTTGACGAGCGCTTGGAGGAACGTCATCGAGAGATTGGTCGCGTGGGCGATCCGGGGGATCTGAACGAGGGCCGCTTCCGGGGTGAGGTCGGGGTCGAGGCCCGACCCGGAGACGGTGACGAGGATTTCCGGCACGGTCGCATTCACCGTGTAGGGTCCATACTGCTGCATGTACGCTTTCGTTTCATTGACCAGCGCGGGATCGGAGTAGCCCAGCAGCGTCGGCGACCCGTTGAACGAGTTGTAATCCTCCGGGGACGGCCGCTCCCAGAACAGCCACGGCGCGGACAGGTTCTGGGCGATGAGACTCGACCCCACCGCGGTACCGTTCACGAAGATCAAGCTCCCGTTGGCCGACGCGGGTTCGAACTTCTGGGCGAAGACCGTGATGGCGCCGGGGTACGCCAATCCAAGGAGGAAGATCGTGAGCACGAGCAACACGATCGAGGCGCGTAGGTGCCCCCAGTACGGGTGGTGCGGGGGCGGAACGATCGGAACCTCCGTCGCGGTTTCGTCGGGAATCGGGTCCAGCGGGCTGGCCGGGCGCGGGGCGCGGGCCGTCACAGGAACCCTCCGGGCAGGCAGTGGGCGACCATGGTCAGGAACGACTGCCAGCCGGGGATCCCCCCCAGCCAGACCAGCAGGAAGTACACCGCCTTGATCCCCACGAACGCGCTCACGAGACCGCCGATACCGTACAGGATGAGGTTCTGGCGCAGCAAATCGATGGCGCTCCGGGGGCGGAACGGAACCCCCCGCAAGGCGAGCGGGATCAGCGCCGGGATCATCAACGCGTTGAACAGGACGGTGGACAGAACGGCCAGGTGAGGGTTGGAGAGTCCGAGGACGTTCAGTTCTCGGATGCCGACGAACCCGGCGCCGGCGGTCGCGAAGAGCACCGGAATGATGGCGAAGTACTTCGCCACATCGTTGGTGATCGAGAAGGTCGTGAGCGCGCCCCGGGTGATCAGGAGCTGCTTGCCGATCGATACGACCTGGATCAGCTTCGTCGGGTCGCTGTCCAGGTCGACCATGTTGCCGGCCTCTTTCGCCGCGCTCGTACCGCTGTTCATGGCGAGGCCCACGTCAGCGCGAGCCAGCGCCGGCGCATCGTTCGTGCCGTCCCCGGTCATCGCCACCAGGCGACCCTGCGCCTTCTCCCGGTTGATCACCATCAGTTTGGCCTCGGGACGCGCCTCGGCGATGAAGTCGTCGACCCCGGCCTCCTTCGCAATCGTCGCGGCCGTCAGCCGGTTGTCGCCGGTACACATGATCGTGCGGATCCCCATGCGCCGGAGCTCTGCGAGTCGTTCCTTGATGCCGGGCTTGACCACATCCTTGAGGAAGACCAACCCTACGGTCTGCTTGTTCTGGGCGATCACCAGGACCGTCATCCCTTGCCGGGCCGCTTCCGTGGCCGTGACGGCCAGCGACCGGGGGAGTTCGCCCGCGTACTCCTGGATCGCGGCAACGGACCCTTTCATGATCTCCGTGCCATCGCCGAGAACGATCCCGCTGGTCCGTCGCTCGGCGCTGAACGGCAGGTTGCGGAAACTCCCCGGCTCGAGCCGTCCCGCTTGGGCGCCCCGACGCGCCGCGAGCCGCACGATCGACCGGCCCTCCGGCGTGTCGTCGAGACTCGACCCGATCATCGCCACCCGGAGCAGGTCGTTCATCTCGACCTCCGGCGCGGGCACGAGCTGAACGGCCAGCCGGTTGCCGACGGTGATCGTTCCGGTCTTGTCGAGGATCAGCACATCGAGGTCGCCCGCGGCTTCGACGGCCTTTCCGGATTTGGCGATGACGTTCGCCTGGGCGACGCGGTTGATCCCCGAAATGCCGATGGCCGGCAGCAGGCCTCCGATCGTCGTTGGGAGCAAGGAGACCAGGAGGGAGGCGGCGGTCGCGACATCGATCGCGGCGTACCCCGTGATCTGGCAGAGGTAGACCAACCCGAGCACCACGATGAACAGCGCGAGGGAGAGGGCGGAGAGGAGGACGTTGAGGGCGATCTCGTTCGGCGTCTTTTCCCGGGTCGTCGATTCGACGAGCCGGATCAGACGGTCCAGAAACGACTGCCCCTGGATCGCGGAGACGCGCACCTGGATCTCCCCCTCGGCCACTTTCGACCCACCGAGCACGCTGGTGCGGTCCCCGCCACTCTCCCGGAGCACTGTCTGGGACTCCCCGGTGAGCATCGATTCGTCGATCTGGGCAGCGCCCCGGACCACATCCCCGTCCGTCGGGATCGTTTCGGCCTGTCGCACGATGAACACGTCGCCGACCCGCATCGTTTCGACAGGGACGGTGGTCTCCCGACCGGCGGCGTTGAGACGGTGGGCCGTGAGGCCTCCCCGGATCGATCGGAGGGACTCCGCCTGCGCTCGACCCTGGGCTTCTGCGATCCCTTCGCTGAGGTTCGCGAACCAGAGCGTGAGGAAGAGCAGAACGGCGGTGCCGAGGTAGTAGATCTTGTCGTACCCCACCGTCAGGTCGGGGAAGACCTTCGGGTCGAGCATCACGATCACGATGAACAGGAAGAGCACGTAGACCGTGAACATCACCGGGTGCCGGATCTGCCGGCGGGGATCGAAACCGCGCATCGATTCCGCGAGGACGTAGGCGATCGAGATCCGGGACTCCGCTCGGACGTCGGCGCTGGGCCCGGAGGGGGTGGGCACCATCGCTTAGCCCCCCGCTCCGATCTGGGTCAGCGGCCCGAGGGCGAGGGCCGGAAGGAAGAGCAGGGCCGTGAGGATAATGAGAAACAGCGTGAGGTAGATCATGAACGTGAAGCTCTGCGTCTTGAGGGTGCCCGGTCCGGGCGGCAACGGCGACTGGACCGAGAAGTAGTGCGAGATCATCAGCATGGCAATCATCGGGAAGAATCGACCGGCGAGCATCACGACGGCGCCGACGACGTTGAACCACATCGTCGTGTCGTTGACGTAGACCGAGCCCATCCCGCTGCCGTTGTTCGCCGCCTCGCTCGTGAACTCGTAGAGGATGGACGTGAACGTGTGGGCACTCGCGCCGACCCCCGCGGTCGGCAGTACGGCGAACCCGCCCAGCAACGTCGCGACGAGGGGTACGAAGATCAGCACGGGGTGCACGAGCAGCAGGGAAGCGGCCCATCCGATCTGTTGTCGGCCGATCTTCTTGCCGAGGTACTCCGGGGTCCGCCCAACCATGAGACCCCCGACAAAGATGGCGATCAGCGCGTTCGTGAGGAGGTAGCCCATCCCCGTCCCCACGCCGCCCGGAGTCGACTGGGTGAACATGCCGAACAGCATCGACATCTGCCCGATCGGTGACAAGGCCCCGATCGCCATGTTGTTCGCCCCGACGTTCGCGTACACGCTGAGCGTCTGGAACAGGGCCCCCTCCGGGAGCGTGAAACGGACTTCCTGGCCGGGCGCATAGAACGAATTCTGGGAGAGGGCGGCGATCGGACTCAGGTCGGGATTGAGGGCGATCTGTCCGATGATCACCAGCGCGACCGCGGTGAAGAAGACGATCAGGATCGTGCCCAGGTAGGGGAACGCCTCACCTTTCCGGCGCACCGCGCTGGCAAAGGCAAAGGGGCTCGAGAACGGGATGACCATCATCAGACCGATCTCGAAGAGGTTCGAGGCGGCACTCGGGTTCTCGAAGGGGTGGGCCGAGTTGGCCCCGAAGATGCCCCCGCCGTTGGAACCGATCAGCATGATCGACTGCCACGAAGCGACCGGTCCCAGCGGGATCGACTGGTTCGCGCCCAGCACCGTATGCACCGTGGTCGACGTCGCAAAGGTTTCCGGCAAGCCGAGGAACACCAGGATAATGGCCCCCACGATCGACATGGGGACGAGGATGCGTACGACGCATCGCGTAATGTCGACGAAATAGTTCCCGATCGTGCCGTCCTTGCGGACAAACCCCCGGATGAAGGCGGCCAGTATGGCGAGGCCGGCCCCGGCAGAGAGAAACAAGGCCACTTCGAGCCCGAGGAGGAGCCCGCCCTCGGTCACCTGACTCTCCGTGACGAAGTGGACGAAGTCCGTGTTGGTGGAGAAACTGGAGGCGGAATGCAAGGCGAGGTCCCAGCTCATCGGCTGGATTCCCGGGGTCGCGCCCCAGGGGAACTTGTTCTGATACATCAGCAGGAAGAAGATCCACAGAATGAGGACCGCGTTGGACAGAAGGAACGCGACGACGTACTCGCGCACCCGCATCGAATGACGCGGATTGACGCCGAGGCCGCGGTAGATCGCCCGCTCGATCGGTCCGAAGAAGCCCTCCCCGACCGTCGGGCGATTCATGAACACTCGGCCCATGAAGCTCCCAATGTAGGGGGCGATGGCGAGGACGAAACCGAAGACGATCGCAATGTCTAGGTAGGACCCTAGGAAGGCGAGCGAATACGACACGTCCAGCCCTCCGACTTAGAACGCGTCGGGCTGCAGCATCGTGTAGATCAGGTACAACGCGATCGCGGCCGTCAGGGCCGTGAAGACGATCAGCCCGAGATGGGGGGCGAGAGTTCCGAGCAACACGGTCCTGCGCGGACCGAAATCCCGAGTATTTAGAGGTGAAACCCCCATGCGATGTCGCCGCAGGGAAGGACATCCCCCCCTCCTCGGTCGGTAGCGTTCCGGACGACACCCGGGAGGGTGGGGGATGAAATTCAGGCGGTGCCGGCGGGTTCCGTCTTCGTCCGGTTGCGCGACCGACGCGACATCTGCCCCACGATTTGCTTCATGGCACGTTCCCGGCGCACCTCGGCCCGCTGGTAGCCGACGTCCCGCGTTCCCTCCGTGAGGAGCACGATGACCCGCCCGACGGCGTTACGCCCCGTCCGTCCCCGGCGTTGGATCGTTCGGATTTCGCTGGGAATGGCCTCGAAGAAGACCACCAGGTCGACGTCGGGAATGTCGAGGCCCTCTTCCGCGACGCTGGTCGCCACGAGGACCGGAAAGAGGCCCGCGCGAAACCCTTCCAGCACCCGGGCCTGCTCCTTCTGGCTCATCCCGGGGTCGTCGGCGTCGCGCGTGGCTTGACCCACGAACCGGCCCACCGTCCACCCCTCTCGCTGAAGACGGTCGTGGATGCCCTGGACGGTGTCCCGGTACTGGGCAAAGACGAGAATCCGTACCGGCCGACCCTGGGCCCCCTCCACGGTCTCTCGAACGATCGTCGAGAGGAGGTCCAGCTTGGGATGGGACGGTTCTCGGCTCTTTTCCAAGAACCTGCGCCCTGCGGCCCGGGCGGCGGCGACCCATTCTAGCTTCAGAAAGGCGGCGTCGCCTTTGGAGACCTTCGGCTTCGAGGCGACCCGGTCCAGGTACTGGAGGAACGGCTCGACGCCCTGGGTCTCGAGACGGTCCTGGGAGTGATGGATGTGAAGCAGGATGAGTTGATGAAATAGAGGTCCGAATTTGCGGGTCATCGGGCCCTTGCGGGCAAAGATCTCTGCTCGGAGCGCGATGAGGTCCTTCACGGACAACGAGTTGATGGGCTTCTTCCGGAGGTACCCCATCTTCTGGAGCTTTCGGGCCTCCTCCCAGCCGGCCCGGAGCAGCAACTCCTGGATCGCCTGGACCGGGCGGGGCAACCGCACGGAACGGAACGAGATGTCGACGGGTTGCACGTACTCCTTGACCCCGGGGTCGTCGCGACTCCGGGCTTCCACGCGCTCGACGTGAAGGTGGCGCACGACTTCCTCGACGCGCTCATCCTTGCCGCCCGGGGAGGCGGTCAAGCCCAGGATGTGTCCCCCGCGCGGTCGCTCGGGCCAGTATCGCTCGGCGATAGCCACGTAAGCGTACTTGCCGACCGCTCGGTGGGCTTCGTCGAAGACGAGGAGGCGGACCGATTTCAGGTCGTACCGGCCGGCGGCCAAGTCGTTCACGACGATCTCGGGCGTCGCAAAAACCGCCTCGGCGGAGTCCCAAGCTCCCTCCCGTTGAGGGTGGGAGACGGTGCCCGTGAAACGGGCCCGGGTGAGGCGTCGGAACCACCGACCAAAGGTATCGGCGTGTTGCTGCACCAGCGGCCGGGTGGGCGCCAGGAAGAGGATCTTTCCTGGACCGCGGCGCAGGACTTCGGCGGCCACGAGTCCGGCGATCACGGTCTTCCCTAGTCCGGTGGGCAGCACGATGAGGGTGTCGTGGTCGAGGGCGATGCGACCCATCTCGATCTGAAACGGCAGTGCGCGGAGCTCGCCGTCTTTGAGATACGGGTGAATGATCATCCCGTCCCGGACTTCCCAGACCCCGGGAAGAGCCGCGGGTCGTTCCTCGGGGACCGGCGAAGGCGGCGCCTCGGCGACCAGGCCAAAGTCCTCCAGCGCGCGCTGGCGACCGGGGGAGGGCGGCGGTGCGTTCTCCCGCGCTGCGCGAGCCGTCACGGGGCGGTCAACGTCCCTGCCGCTAAGTCATTGCCCGGTCGAGGCCGGAGTCGCCGCGTTAGAGGAACCGGATGCCCCGCGGAAGTTCCCCCGCGTACTTTCGGAACCCCGCCGGCCAGCCCTCGGGGTCCAGGCCGCGCTGGGCCAGGAATGCGATGAGCCAGCGTTCGAGGCCGATGCCGGTGCACCCGGACCAGAGCTCTCCCTTCTGGGTCTTGATCGTGAACGCTTTCGTGTACTTGTCTCCCACAATCGAGAGGTTCTGGAACTCGAGCCACTCGGCGGAGTCCCGGGCGCCTCGGTAGGGGAGATAGGCCTCAAAGTCGATCGTGCCTTTGATCTGTTGGATCTCGTCCTCCACGCCCACGCCGCCGCTCTGTTGCAGGTAAAACGGCGTGACCCAAGCGGTCCGCCACTCGAGCTCCAATATGTGGTCGAAGACGTGCGTGTACCGGGTGAGGAGCTGCTGCCGGAGCTCGAGGAGTTGTTCCGGCGTTCCGAGGTAGACCGGCTCGATGCGGTGGAACTCGTCGACCCGTTCCAGCCCGTGCCGGCCGCCGCTTTCGTAACGATTGGAGATGGCGGCGCGGTCGAAGATCTTGACCGGAAGCATTTCTTGCGCGATGGTCCGACCGGAGAGCCACCAGTAGGTGGTCGGACACTGGGCGTAGCAGCTCACGGCGACGGGGCCGCTCACAAGGTTCGCCAGCTCACCCTCCGGAACCTTCCGGGTGATCTTGACCAAGTCGGTGAACCGTTCCCAGTCCGCCGGGTCCCGGCTCTTGGGCTCCGCGACGTAGTAGAACTCGCCGGGCAGGCCCTCGAGATGGCCGGTCTTGAGGAGAATGTCGAAGGAGTCGTGGTGGGGTTGGATCACTTCCTCGAAGTGCAGCGGCCGGAGGACTTCCTCGACCGCGATCCGCTCCATCGTACGGAGCAAATACGCCGGCAGGGGTCCGAGGTACCATTTCCCCTTCGTGGGGCCATTTTTGAGCCAGTTGCGGCGCAGCATCGCCTCCGTCGGGTCGTCATGGAAGGAGAGCTCCCGGGTCGGACTCTGCGTGAGAAGCTTCCAGGACCTGTTCCTTACCCTGGTAGTGTTGCCGTCGGACCTTTTCCTCCACGAGTGTGACCGCCCGGTCGGACCAGTTGTCCCGGAGCGCCTCCTCGTCGAGCCCGGTGAGTTCGAGCGTCGCCACATTGCCCTCGAAGCGCAACTCGTGAGGAATGGGGAGCGACACGGCCGCCGTGGGGGGTTCTGGGACGTCGAAGGTGAGGCGGTACCGGGTAGCGCGAACGGTGCGGACGCCGATCTTCTCTTTACGGCCGAGTTCCTCCTTCAGTCGGCGGGTAAGCGCCAGAAGGGCCTGGTGGGCCCGATTGTTTTCCGCCGAAAGGGAGAGCGTGATTCGCTCTCCTTCGAGGTTCCAGGAGCCCATCCGTCCCCCGACGCCTTTTCCCAGGCTTCGAGCCAATGCCTCTTCGGCCAAACCGGGGAGGAGCCCTTCGAGCGCGACGCGTCCGCCTGGTAAGGGCTGGCTCAGAACCAGCTCGGCTTCGAGCTCTCCTCGCATCGAGGGAGCCGACGCGGTGGGCGCGTAATAAAGGTGAGGACTGCGACTGGAACGGCGGGCCGAGAAATCGCCGTCTCCGCGGCGCTTGCGCGAACCCTTTTAGCCCCCCGCCGCTCGTTCGCGCCGATTCGGGGGCACGGGCATGTCATCGGTTCCAGAGATCGGGCTCTTCATCGGCGGAAAGTGGGTGTCGCCACCCGGTGCGAAACGGTTCACCACCATCAACCCGGCCACGGGCGAGGTCGTGGGATCGTTCGTCTCCGGAACGCCGAAGGATGCGGAGGCGGCGGTGACGGCGGCCTACGCCGCCTTCCCGAAATGGAAAGCGACGCCGCCGCCAGCCCGAGGGGAGATCCTACTTCGCGCCTCCCAGGTACTGAAGGAACGCAAGGAGCAGATCGGCCGAGTCGTCACGCAGGAGATGGGGAAGGTCATCGCGGAGGGCCGCGGCGACGTGCAGGAATCGATCGATTTTGTCGAGTACATGGCTGGCGAGGGCCGTCGACTTTTCGGCGAGACCGTGCCGTCCGAACTCCGGAGCAAGTTCTGTCTCACCGTGCGACAACCGAAAGGTGTCGTCGCGTGCATTACTCCATGGAATTTCCCCACGGCAATCCCCAACTGGAAGATCGCTGCCGCGTTGATCTGCGGCAACACTGTCGTGTTCAAGCCCGCCTCGAACACGGCGATGTGCGCCACCGAAGTCGTCAAGGCCTACGAAGCGGCCGGCGTTCCGCCCGGCGTTCTCAACATGGTGACCGGGGCGGGGGGGATGATCGGCAACGCGATCATCGACGACCCCCGGGTCCGGGCCGTTTCCTTTACCGGAGGGGTCGAAACCGGCCGCGCCGTGAATGTCCGGGGCGCGCAGGACTTGAAGGCGGTCCACCTCGAACTCGGGGGGAAGAACCCGATGATCGTCATGGACGACGCGAACCTGCCGCTCGCCCTCGAGGGACTGCTCTTCGGCGCCTTCGGAACCTCCGGCCAGCGGTGCACAGCCACCAGCCGGCTGATCCTCCACGAGAAGGTCTACGACGAATTCCTGGGAATGCTCGACGAGCGGGTCGCGCGACTGCGCCTCGGCGATGGCCTCGACCCGGCCACCGATGTCGGACCGGTGGCGTCGGCGGACCAGGAGAAGAAGATCCTCGAGTACATCGCCATCGGCCGGAAAGAGGCCACGTTACGGGTCGGGGGCACGAAACTGACCGGCGGCAAGTTCGACAATGGATTCTTCATCGCGCCCACGATCTTCGAAACCGCCCACGGTACGCGGATCTCCCGGGAGGAGATCTTCGGCCCCGTGCTCTCGGTAATCAAGGTCCCAAACTACGAGGAGGCTGTGCGCGTGGCGAACGATGTCGAGTACGGGCTGTCCTCGGCCATCTACACCCGGGACGTCAACCTGGCCTTCCGGGCCGTGGACGACCTGGAGTGCGGCATCACGTACATCAACGCCCCCACGATCGGCGCCGAAGTGCAGCTTCCCTTCGGCGGTACCAAGCATACAGGCACCGGCGGCCGGGAAGCGGGCAGCGTTGCGGTCGAGGAATTCACGGAGATCAAGACGGTTTTTGTCGACTTCTCCAACCGACTTCAGAAGGCGCAGATCGACGCGCCGCCCACCGGTTGACCATGGCACCCTTCCGGGGTTCGGACGAGCGGCTGGACCGTGAGATCCAGACGCTCGAGGAGATCGCCCGCAGCCGGGTCCGGCGGGTGGCGCGAGAGCTTCGCGACCTCGACCGGGACCTCTCCGACTTGCGTAGAGAAAAAGCCCGTCGCCGGCTGGCGGCGGAGGTCCCAACCTCCGAGTCCTCGGGAGCGCCGGTCGAGTCCTAGGCCCGCGGGTCGTCCATCAGTGCGGGCGTCGCCCGGCGCCGAGAATCAGGCGCCGGGCGTGCGACAGGGGCCGGAAACTTCGGAGTTCATCGGCAGGGGGTCCGGACGGGAGCGGTCGCGCGTCGCGGTGGAACCAGATCGGCCAGATACCCAGACGGGCCGCCCCGACAATGTCTCTTTCCCAGACATCTCCCACCATCACCGTCGTGGCGGGTAGAGCGCCGGCCCGCTGGAGCGCGGCGCGGAACATGCGCGGATCCGGTTTGGTGACCCCCACCTGCTCGGAGCAGACGAGGTGGTCGACCAGGCCCTCGAAGCCCATGAACCGGAGCTTCTCCTCCTGCTCGGACCGGAGATTGTCGGTGACCACGCAGATCGTCTTCCCCGAGTCGTGGAGGAATCGAAGCAGCGCCGGCACACCCGGTACGGCCCGTCGGTGGCGTAGATAGGTCCGGACGCGGAGATCGATCAGTTCCTGGGTCCTCTCCCGAGAAACCTGGATATGGTATTCCTCCAGGAACCGGTTCATCCGGAGCCACCGACTTTCGTCCAGGGAGATCTTTCCGGTGAGAACTAGGACGATGTGGATGTCGTTCAGCAGCCGCTCGTAGGTCCGGTCGAGGCCGGCCAGCGGAAGCCGGCCCAGTGCCGGCTCAGCCCGCCGGAGGGCCTGCATACCCGCGAGACGGGCGTGGCGGTGGTCGTAGAGCGTGTCGTCCAGGTCGAAGAATATCGTGTCAACCGCCATGGGGGTTCCCCCGGCGGGAAGGCCCGCGGCCCGGCGCGAATTCGGCCTCAACCGTAGTTGGGTCCCGTCCGGTTGGGGTTGTCAAAGTTGGTGAGCAGCGTCTGCGAGAGTAACCGGGGTCGGGCGAGGACCTTCAGAAGTTCGTCGTCCTCGAGGGCCCGCATCGTTTCCGAGACGGGTACCTCGACGAAGATCTCCCGCGTCCGTCCTCCGCGACCCCGCGACACGACGTTGGCCTGGATCAGCCCCAGGCTCTCCAACTCGATCACGTAGTTCGAAATGCTCCGGGGGTGGAGCGGGGGCAGGGCGAGCTTCTGCGAGAGCTTGGTGTAACCCTCGTAGACCTCTCCGGTCAGGACCCCTCCTCGGCGGCGTTCATACCCCTGGAGAATGGCATAGAGCAGGATCTTGCAGTGCGGGGGCAGCGACCGGACGCACTCGACGACGACGTCGAGGTCGTAACGGTTCTTCGCCTTGACGACGTGGTCCGGCGTGATCCGCTTGGCGCGTTCCCGCTCGGCCGTCTCGGCGGCGAGCCGCAGGAGCGAGATCGCCCGGCGGGCATCCCCGTTCTCCAGGGCGGCGTAGGCGGCGCAGCGTTCGATAACGCCCGGTTCCACGACCCCGTCCCGGAACACATCCTTCGCCCGATCCCGCAGAATGTCCTGGAGCTGTGGCGCGTCGTACGGCGGGAACAGGATCTTTTCTTCGTGCAGCCGGCTCCGTACCCGGGCGTCGAGTCCCTCGGTGAACTTGAGGTCGTTCGAGATGCCGACGAGCACCACGCGACCCTTCTCGAGCTCCGTGTTGATCTGGCTCAGCGTGTAGAGTACTCCGTCGCCGCTTTTCTTGACGAGCCGGTCGATCTCGTCGAGCACGAGGATGAGCGTTCCGGTCCGGGCATCGATCAGGTCCCGCATCGAGGCCTGGACCCGGTCGAGCGACCAACCGGTCGGGATCCGGTCGGACTCCCGCGTAGCGAAACTGTTCCCGATCGTCTGGAGCAGGCTGTACGGGGTATCGACGTTGGCGCAATTGAACGTGATGAAGCTGACCTTGCCCCGGGCCTCGGGGCGCCGGAGCAACTCGGTGCGTACTTGGCTGACGACCGCGGTCTTGCCGGTCCCGATCTTTCCGTAGATCAAGAGATTCGAGGGCCGGTCGCCGCGCAGCGCGGGGACCAAGACTTCGGCGACCTGTCGAATCTGGTGCTCCCGATGGGGAAGGCGCAATGGAACGAACGAATCCTGGAGAATCTCGCGGCTCCCTCGGAAGAGTTCGGAGGGGGCGGCGAGTGCGGCATCGAATATTCCCGCCGGAACCCCTGGCGAAGGCGTCGAGCTGGCGCCGGAGATCGTCGGACTGACTGGGGGCGAGCCTCCGACGAGGCCAGGGTCGGCCACCGGAGTCGCGGGAAGATTTCCTGCGACGCTCGGAGGGCGGTTGTCCGGCTCGTCGACGTCCCGCCCGTGTGTGGAAGGCTGCACCGTGCGCTTCTACCCGGGCTTCGGGTACGGCGCGCAGGTGACTGGCGAATATCTACCTTTCTCACTGCGACGCCGATTTTTTCGTTTCGAAGGAGCTCGGGCGTCGATTCACGTCGCCCGTTCCTTAGGAACGAGCCTCGGCGTCGACTGGAGGCCCGTTTTCGCGACGCGCAACGGTCCGGCGAGCGCTCGACGAGGGTCCGGGAGTGGAGGGACTCCCCGTGGCCGTCGCAAGTGTTAAGGCCACTAGGGGTACGGCCGACCCCGAGTGAAACGGATGGCCCGAAACCTCGTAGTCGAATCGCTCCCGACCGTCCACATCGAGAAACAGCCGGTGGAGCTCGTAGAGCGGAAAGGCATCGGCCACCCCGACTCGATTGCGGACGGCGTCTCGGAGAGCGTGAGCCGGGCCCTCTGCCGGATGTACCTCGACGAGTTCGGCCGGATCCTGCACCACAACACCGACGAAACGCAGGTCGTCGGCGGGGCCTCCGAGCCCAAGTTCGGCGGCGGGAAGGTCACCGCGCCCATCTACATCCTGCTCGTTGGGCGCGCGACCACCGAAGTCAACGGAGAGAAGCTCCCGTTCCGGGAGATCGCCATCGACGCGGCCCGGAACTACATCAAGTCCGTGTGTGCCCACGTGGACCCGGTCAAGCACCTCGAATTCGATTGCCGGATCGGCTCGGGCTCGGTCGACCTGCGGGGCGTATTCGAACAGAAGGCGGTCCTCTCCAACGATACGTCCTTCGGGGTGGGCTTTGCCCCCCTCTCGGATACGGAGCGACTCGTCCTCGAGACCGAGCGATTCATCACGACCAAGCTCAAGAAGAAGGTCCCCGCCGTCGGCGAGGACGTCAAAGTGATGGCCTGCCGGAACGGGCAGGATATCCGGCTGACAATCGCGGCGGCCCTCGTGGGTTCTGAGATCGCGGATGGCGACGAGTACCAGTCGGTCTGCGACACGATCCGGGACCAGGTCGCCGACCTCGCGACCAAGCTGACGACCCGCAACGTGGCCATCGACGTGAACACAGCGGACGACCCCGAGCTAGGCCGGTATTATCTGACCGTGACCGGCTGTTCCATGGAAGCCGGGGATGACGGCTCGGTAGGGCGTGGAAATCGCGTCAACGGGCTCATCACCCCGTGCCGGCCCATGAGCCTCGAAGCCGCGGCCGGGAAGAACCCGGTCAACCACGTCGGCAAGATCTACAACCTCCTCTCGAACCTGATCGCCCAGGATGTGGTCAAGGAATCCGGAGGAAATGTGAAGGAGATCCACGTCCGGATCCTGTCCCAGATCGGCAAACCGGTCGACCAGCCCCAGGTGGCGAGCCTCCAGATCCTCCCCGCGGACGGGGTCAAGCTCGCGGCGGTCCGGAAGGACGCCGAGGCCATCGCGAACCGGTGGTTCGAGAGCATCGACACCATTCCGCAAAAGCTGCTCACCGGGAAGCTGAACGTCTTCTAAACCGGTACCGGGGGAACCCTCGGTTTCCCCTCCCCCGGCCGTCGGGACGCGTCCGCTGCGGGCCGTCACTTTCTAAATAGTGGACCATCGCTAGAAATTGCCGTCCGCCCCGCCCGACCGGGCGAGGGACGGTGGACCGGACTCCGATGGCGATCAGCACGGCAACCCTCTACCTCGAGGTCGGCGTCGTAGTCGTGGCGGTCTCGGCGGTCTTGGTCGGGCTCTACATGCTCAACCGATACATGAAGCGCCGAGGCCCCGAGCTGGCCCAGCGCGAGGGAAAATCGGTACTCAACGACCGTGCCTTCAACCAGGTCCGGATTGGTCAAGCGGCGGCGGATCGGCTGGCTCGCACCGGCGTCGATGTGACGGCCGCTCAGGGCTTGCTCCACCGCGCCGAATTGGCCCGGGCCGGCGGAAACTACGAAATGGCTATCGACCTGGCAAAGAAGGCGCAGGATTCCCTGGCGGCGGCCCGGTCCGGCGCGAGCCCCCTGTCTGCGGCCACGCCGATGCGCTCGACCCCCAGGGACGCGACACCGTTCATATCGCCCCCGGGCCCCACGATGGGTAGCTCCGCCCCGGCGGCCTTCACTGCCCCACCGACGGTCCCGTTCATCGCGGGCCGTGTTGGTGATGCACCCGATACCGGTATCGCGCCAGAGGGACTCCCCGAGCGTCCTCCCAAGAACAAAATGGAGGCCCACTTCCAACTCGAGCTGGCCCACGACGAACTGGACCAAGCGCGGGCGGCGAAATCCCGCACGAGGGTATTCCGGGAGGCCGACGGCATGTTCACGGCCGGTCAAGCCGCGTACGACAAACAGGATTACACCGAAGCGCTGCGTCTCGCGCTCAAGAGCCGACGTACCTTCGGAGGCCGGGTTGAGGCGCTCCCTGTTTCGAAGATCCCCGTCGCCAGCCCGGCGTCCGATGCGGCGGTCGCGGGGCGGGATCCGGGCGGTATCTCGGACCGTCCTACGTTCGGGCAAAAATGCCCGAAGTGTGGCCGAACGGCGGCACCGGTAGACCAGTTCTGCCGTGGGTGCGGCACGGCGATCGCGCCGGCCCTGTGCAGTAACTGCGGGGCACCCCTCCTGGCGGGGGATCGGTTCTGTGGCAAGTGCGGCGCGACCCAGAATTAGCGGGGGCGCCGGGGCTTAGGCTTCGCCAAACTGTTCGAGGCGGCGCTGTGTCCGGGCCTCGTGGAGCAGGGCGCTTGCGGTGTGCCAACGGTCGACGGGGATCGTGAAGGTCTCGGAGATCCGCGTATCCAAATCTTTGAGGTCGCTCATATGGATCGGAGGGGAATTCAACGCCGCCCGGACATGTTCCCGGACGTTCCAGACCCCCAGGGGGAGCACTTCGCCGGGATGCACCTCCCGAAGAATCACCGCTCCTCCTTGGCGTCCCATTCGGAGCTGGGCTTCGGACACTGCCAATCGGGCGGCGTAGTAGCAACCCCCGATCGACGCATAGTGCTTGCGCCCTCGGAACCCCTCGTGGTCGCCCATTATCACAAGGCGGTCCGGACTGGGATTCCAGAGCGTGTTGGGGTACCACGCCTCGATTGACTCGTACCGGAACGTGCCGGGAAGAAAGGCGATGAACCAACGGTTGTCGAGCGCCGTCAGCCGCCATAGCAGGATCTCCGAGAGCTCGGGAAGCTGCCGCACCCGGTCCAGGTTCTGCTTACCGAGCAGGTCGTCGACTGCGGTGATGCTCCAACGGGTTGGGACGAATTTACGCTGGCCCCGCCGGCCAAGGGTTCCGGCGCTGAACGCCCGCTGGATGCGACTGACGGGAACCCGTCGGGTATACAGCTCCTCGACCGCGACCGACGCGAGGGCGTCTGTGTCGCCGACGAGGCGGTCCACTTTCTCGTCGACCCTACGGATGTCTAGGTCGACGTGATGTAACGGCGCCGAGGGCCCGTAGGGAGGGACGGAGTCGGAGAGAGACAGGTGGCCCCGGGGAGCACGAGCAAACTCGACGTCCACCTCGACGCTCTCACGCGCCCGTGAGAGCAGTTGGATCTCTTCGACCATCCGGTTCGACTTCTCGGCATCGGTCACCCGGACCGGATGCGTCCCCCGGACCAGGCCGGTCCGAAAGCCCACGACCTCCTGAACGGAACGGCCGACCCACTCCTCGGGCGTGTCGTAGAGGAGCGTATCGCCGTGGAGCGGGCTGACCAGCGGACCGATAGACACTCGGGGATATCCGTATCGACCCACGAAGACCCCGGGGGACAGGATCCGTCAAGTTCCCGCCCATCGATCATCGGAAGGGTACGGGCAAACGCATCGTACTTGATCAGGATCGGGCAGACTGGCTTTCCACAGAGACCCTGGGCAGCCCGGCAGCGAAGGCACATCGTGGGGTCGTCCCGGAGTCCAGGGACACTCCACGTGAGTCCCTCCATCGGGGCGACCCCCGGTAAGGCTGGGGGTGGAGTGAGGGCCGACACGCCGGGTCATCCGCCCGGGACCTACTTAGAGACCCCCGAGAGGTCGCGAAACGGCTCGGCGGACGGCGCAGGTTCTAATAACCGGGCCGGGTGGTCGGTCCGCGTCGGGCCACGGGTCTGTGGGGTAGCTTGGTCCATCCTTCGGGGTTCGGGACTCCGAGACGCCAGTTCAAATCTGGCCAGACCCATCGGCTTTCGGCGGGAGCCGGGTTCAAACCGCCTCGTCCATTTCACCTACGACCGGGGTGCCCTTGAGTCGGTCCGCGATGCCGGACACCACCCCGAGGTGCTTCTCCACGTGCGCGTCGGAATGGACGACCGAGATCGTCCACTGCTCGTCCGGACCGGTTCCGCCGGGGATAAGGCCCCGGTTGAGACAGGAGTAGAAGTAGACCATCGAACGTTCGCCGTCCACCGTTTGGAAACTGCGCCAGTCCCGTACCGGGTGGTCGGAAAAGTAGACCGACCCGGAGACCCCGGCGTGACTCACGGAGCCCGTCACTCCCGCGTCGTGAAGTATGTCGGTGTAGCCTTTCGCGAGCCGGTCGCAGAGCCGGGTCGACCGCGCGATGTTCTCCTCGGTGAGCACGTGGTCGAAGGTCGCGATGCAAGTCGTGATCGCGAGGGGATTCGAATTGTACGTTCCGGCATGGGAGATCTTTCGCGGGCCTACATTGTCGAGGATTCCCGCCTGGGTGGCGATCGCGGAGATCGGTACGCCACAGCCGATCGATTTGCCGAGCGTCATGATGTCGGGCCGGACCCCGAAGTGCCCGGTGGCGCCCCGGTAAAACTTGGTGCCGGTCTTGATCTCGTCGAAGATCAACAGGGCGCCCAGTTCGGTGCAGAGCTCCCGCAGACCAGGCAGGAAGTTGGGTTCCGGGTACACGAATCCCATGTTCATCGGGATCGGTTCGAGAATGATGGCGGCGAGGTCTTTGCCATGGGATTGAGCGATGGCCCGCGTCGCCTCAAGGTCGTTGAACGGGGCGACGAGCGTGTGGGAGGCGACCTCCGGCAACAGACCCATGGACGCCGGTACGGAGTGCGGACTCTTCGCCGGCCCCGCCGTCTCCACGCGGGGTTTGACTCCGACGAGCAAGGTGTCGTGGGAACCGTGGTACCCGCCCTCGAATTTTAGGAGGTACGTACGACCGGTGTACGCTCGGGCGATCCGAGAGGCATGATGCGTCGCCTCCAGGCCCGTGGAGCTGAACCGGACCTGCGCCATGTTGTAGCGGCGGCAAATCCGTTCGGCCGCGTCGGGGGTTTTTTCGAACTCGTAGCCGTAGGTGGTTCCGTTCTCGATCTGCGCGCGCTGGGCTTCTACGATCTGGGGGTGCGCATGGCCGCTCTGGAGCGCGCCGAATCCCATGTTGAAATCCAGGTACTCGTTTCCGTCGGCGTCCCACAGGTTCACGCCCCGCGCCCGGCTGGCGAAGAACGGGTAGGGCTCCAAGAAGCGATAGTTGCTGTGCACGCCGAGCGGCGTCCATTTCTTGGCGCGCTGCCAGAGTTGCCCCGAGCGCGGCGTCCGGCGTTCGTATTCGGCCAGCGCTTCTGTCAGCCGGGAATCCAGAGTACCCTCTCCCTTCTCCGTCTCGTGTGAACCGGGCCGCGCCCGAAGCGAGGACCGGTAGTCGAACCGAGCTCGCTGGATTACAAATAGACTCCCCGGACACTCGGTACAAAGAATCCCCGAAACTTCGACCTCCTTCTCCCTTCGTCATGTTCTATATTCCCGTGCGGTTGCTCTCGCCCGAGGGAACCGTATGGCCGAGGCCCGGGTGCTCGAGAACTACGTGGCCGGCGAGTGGGTGCGGTCGGCATCGAAGGAGGTGCTGGACGTACCGGATCCTTCGACCGGAAGTCTCCTGGCGCGCGTCCCGCTCTCGGTTTCCGCCGACGTCGACGCCGCCGTGCGCGCCGCCCAAAAGGCATACCCGGGTTGGCGCGAGACGCCGGTTCCGGAACGGGCCCGCCGCGTCCTGAAGCTCCGGTCGCTGCTCGAGGAGCACCTCGATGAGCTCGCCCGTACGGTCGTTCAGGAAAACGGCAAGACCCTCGAAGAAGCCCAAGGCTCGGTGCGCCGCGGGATTGAGGCGACGGAGTTCGCCGCGAGCGCGCCGACCACCATGCAGGGGTTCGTCCTCGAGGACGTGGCCCGTGGAATCGATACCGAACTCGTTCGTCAGCCGGTGGGGGTCGTCGCCGGCATCACTCCGTTCAATTTTCCGGTCATGATCCCGCTCTGGATGGCCCCGCTCGCGATGGTCTGCGGGAATTCGTTCATTCTGAAACCGTCCGAACGCGTTCCGCTATCGGCCGTCGGGTTAGCCCGTCTCGTTGGGGAAGCCGGATTTCCGCCGGGCGTGTTCAACCTCGTCCACGGCGGACGTGTGGCCGTCGACGCGCTCCTCGTGCACCCCGGCATATCGGCGATCTCGTTTGTCGGGTCTGCTCCGACCGCCCGCCACATCTACACCACGGCCGCTGCGAGCGGGAAACGCGTGCAGGCCTTGGCCGGTGCGAAGAACCACATGATTGTGATGCCGGACGCCGACCTTTCCAAGACGGTGCCCGCGATCGTATCGAGCGCTTATGGCCAAGCGGGCGAGCGATGCCTGGCCGGGAGCGTCATTCTTGCGGTGGAGCCAGTCGGCGATGCACTGGTCAAAGCGCTGGCCCACGAAGTCCAGAAACTCAAGGTGGGCGAAGGGTGGGCACCCGAGACGGCCGTGGGGCCGGTAATTCGTTCCGAGCACCGCGAGCGGGTGCTGGAATGGATCCGGACCGGGGAGCGGGAAGGGGCCCAGGTCGTCGCACGGGGAACCGCGCCGGACCGGGCCGACGGCTACTACGTTCCGCCGGTCCTCTTCGACCACGTCCGACCGGAGATGACGATCGCCCAGGAGGAGATCTTCGGACCGGTGCTGTCCGTGATTCGCACCGCCTCGCTGGCGGAGGCGATCGAGGTGGCAAACCGCTCCCGTTTCGGCAACGCGGCGGCGATCTTCACGCAGGACGGGAAGGCCGCCCGGGAGTTCCGGTACCGGATCGAAGCCGGCATGCTCGGGGTGAACATCGGTGTGCCGGCGCCGGCGGCGTACTTCCCGTTCGCGGGATGGAAGGGCTCGTTCTTCGGAGATTTGCACGTGACGGGCCGGGACGCGGTCGAGTTCTACACGCGGAAAAAGGTCGTCACGACCCGCTGGTTCTAACCGGTGGCCTCGACCTTCGCATCGGCCACGGCGAGGGCACGGTCCAGCACGTCGAGGCCGTGGTCCAGCTCCTCTCGAGTGACGATTAGCGGGGGCGCGATCACGAGGTGGGAGACCCAGCTCACACAGAAGACGCCCTCCTTGAGCATCGCGGCGGCGACCTGGTCGGCGACGAGCGGCTTGCCGGCCAGCTTGTCCTCCTCGGTGTTGAACGGAATGCGGCTCGCGCGGTCGCGCACGAGCTCGACCGCCGCGAACAGGCCCATCCCGCGCACTTCCCCCACGGACGGGTGTCGCTCCTGGATCTCCCGCAGTCGGCGTAGAAGGTACTCCCCGTCGAGGCGGGACTTCTCGAGCAGCCCCAACCGGCGATACTCATCGATCGCGGTAACGGCCGGGCCCAAGGTCATCGGATGGGCTTCGTACGTGTGGCCGTGGGGGAAGTACCGGTCCCGGAACGCATCATGGACCGCCGGCGTGGTCGCGGTGAGCCCGAGGGGCATGTAAGCCCCCGTGATGCCCTTCGCCGTGGTGAGAATATCCGGGACGACCTTCCAGTGGTTGACGGCGAACCATTCGCCGACTCGACCCCACCCGGTCATGACCTCGTCGGCGATCAGAAGGACCCCATGCTTCTTCGTGATCTCCCGGATGCGCGGCAGGTACTCGGGCACGGGTATGATCACGCCGTTCGTGCCCACGATCGGCTCGAGAATCATGGCCGCGACGTCGCCCTCGTGCTCGATCTGGTAATCGACGTAATCGGCGCAGGCCACGTTGCAGTCAGGATACTTGAGCCCGAAAGGACATCTGTAGCAGTAGCAATCGGGGGCAAAGACCGTCCCAGGCACCTTCTGCACCGGTTCGATTGCCTTCCGCCGGGGATCGCCGGTAACGGAAATCGACGCAGCAGTGGCGCCGTGGTACGACCGGTATCGGGCCACGACCTTTTGTCGTCCCGTGGCGGCTCGGGCGATCTTGAGCGCCGCTTCGTTCGCCTCAGTCCCCGACGTGCTGAAAAAGTACCGATTCACTCCGGGAGGAACGACCTCGCCGAGCGCTTTGCTCAGTTCAGCCCGCGCCTCCGTGGCGAATCCGGGTCCGGCGTACGCCAGTCGTCGAGCTTGGTCCGCGATGGCGGCGATGACCCGTTCGTTGCCATGTCCGAGGTTGGTGGCCATCAGCTGGGATGAAAGGTCGAGGTATTCCTTCCCGGAGCTGTCCCAGAACCGCGAGCCCTCAGCCCGGGTTAACAGGAGCGGGTCCCAGCCGCCCTGCCGACGCCAGGTCACGTAGTTGGTTTCCCGGACGACGCGACGCGCCTCTTCCGGGTCCATCTATTCGACCCCCGACCCCGGCCCGGCGTTAGGCCTTCATCTTCTTGGTGAGGGCCTTGATCAGCGCGTTCCCGTCCTTGAGGTACGGTCCGCAGTGATACGGGAGGAGCGAGATGATCGAGAGTCCCTCCATCCGGCGGGCGGAGACCTGGGCGCTCTGCACGTGCTGGGAGTACTCCTTCGGACTGAAGGCGAGGTCATTCTTCTCGCCCGGAAAGAACAGATCCCCCGCGAACAGGATGTTCCGCTCGGGGAGGTAATAGGAGGTGTGGCCCGGTGTGTGACCTGGTGTGTGGTAAGCGACGATTCCGCCCGCCACCTCGAATCGGTCCCCGTCCTTGAACTTCTCGTCCACGTTGACCGGTTCGGCGGGGGGACTGCCCGGACCGTCATAGGGGGGGTCACACGCGATGAATGCCGCCTCGAGCCAGTGGGAGTAGGTCTTGGCGTGAGTCTTTGCGATCATCTCCTTGAGGCAGCCGGTGTGGTCTCGATGGAGATGCGTCAGGAAGATGGACCGAATGGCGGTCGGCGCGATGCCGTGCTGCTTCAGGTACGCCTCGATCTTTGGGGTCGTTCCGGGCAGTCCGGTGTCGATGAGGGTCCACGCGTCGCCCTTGTCCTTGAGGAGGTACACGTGCGTCGCGAAGTCAGGCGAGGGGTCCACGCCGTCGACCTGATGGATTCCGGGAAGTATCTCCGTCATACGCCACCACCGGGGCGAACGGCGGCCGGATTAAGTAGCTTCCCGCACGGCTCGGCTCGCCCGACTCTTCCCCCGGCGCGGGGCCGCGGCGGGGGGTGTTGGGGCGGGCCCCGGGCCCGGGGCGGATTGGAACGCGAGGAATTCGTTCCCGTCGGGGTCGAGGAACCGGATCGTCGTTCCTCCCCACGGTTGGCGACGGGGGGTCTCCGTGATCCGCGCGCCTGCAGAGCGGAGACGGAGTTCGAGGGCCGCGGCGCTGTCGGTCTGGAACACGATACCGGTACTCGTTCCGATCCGGGCCGTGGTTTCGGAGTAGAGGGGTTCTCCCCATTCGCGTCGCGGGGCCACCAAGGACAGTGCCGAGGCCCCTCGGCCCAGGGAGAGTTCCACGTAACCGGTTGTCTCGTCCATCTCCCGAACTGGGAAACCCAGGACTTCCTGGTACCACTGCAGGGAGCTGACCAGGTCTCGAACGGCGATTCCAACCCGGAGGAGGGCGGTGAGTCGGCCGGACCCGCGCGCCGGGGCGGGTTCCAGATTGGCACCGCTACCGAGGGTCACTGGGTTCCATTCGACCACCTCGTAGGTAGTGCCCATCAGTCCCCTGTACGGGTCGGACCGGAGGACGCGCTGCGCTTCATCGAGAGAGGCGGCCCGGAAGATCAGTAGGTCGCCGGCGGGGCTGGTGAGCTGTCCTCGGGCCACTAGTCGACCGACTCGTTCCAGTTCGGCGTCAAACCGCCGCAAAGGGGCGGCGCTTGGGAGCTCAGACCGGTCGATGTCTCCGACCCGCACGGTCCGGATATAGAGCCGCTTCGGTTTTGGCCCGGGCCGACTCGGGTCGGACATCAGGCTAGGTACATAGTTCTCCAGGCTCTAGTAGCCTTGCGTTCTGGAACCAGAGCTCTTGGGTCCCTATTCTCCCCCGAGCTACGCCGAGTCACACCCGTTACGAATATCCGGGAATATTCAAATAGTTGGACTCGCGAGGAAGAGGGCATGCGACCCATTTTGTCCGCTGTCGTCGTCGCCCTCGTACTGCTGACCGGTGCCTTCGTGTCCATCGCGCCTACCTTGGACCACAATCTGACCCATGGGGCATCCTCCGCCTCGGGGGTCCGGTCCTCCGTGGTTCCTACGTACGAAGTGGGCCTTGATGTCACAAACCAGCCGGTTCTGCCTGGCTACCATGACACCCTCTGGTGGGATGTCGCGAACGACACCAACGATGCGCCTATCCTGACCCTCTCGACCATAACAATCCTCGGCACGTACTACAATAACGCAGACCAGCTCCTCAAGATGCCCGGGACCCCCGTCAACGTCTCGACGACCCCGATTAACAGCTGGAGCTTCCTGGTACCGGCCAACTCCTCGGACGTCCCCGGCTTTCTGCCGGTTCTCACCGTCTGGGCGAACTCGACCTCGCTCGGCATGAACCAATCCAACTCCATCGAAGTGCTGGTCGGCAGCCTCGTGATTGGCGACGACAGTGTCTGCAGCGCCGTGACCGGCTGCGGTGCCCTGACCGTCGGAAACCCCGCGACGGTCTCGGTTACGGCCGATGTTCTCCACGGAGAGGAGTCCCCCGCCCCCAACGAGACTGCCAAGATCCTATTCTACTCCACCGGCAGCTCTCCCGTCACGGTCCCTGGAGTGCCGGCGACGCTCACGACCAACGCGCAGGGAGTGGCGGCGGTCACGTTCACGCCCAGCAGCACGATCTTCAACGTCCCGGGACCCAACCGCGTGGAGATTGAGGTCACCGACTCGGTGAACACCTCCCTTACGGTCTATGCCAACGTCACCTGGAACCTCTACAATCCCTCCGGCACCCTGAACTTCGCGTTCTTCCTGAACTCGGCGACGTACTACAGCGGGCAGACCGTCACTGCCACGTGGCAGTCCGCCGGGACCAACAGCACGATTGGCCCGATCAACGTCACGAACTACCTCGTCCTGGACCTAACCGACCACGACAATGTGATCGGGGATGGGGTCATCGAGTCGACCGCCGCCACCGGAACCTTCCACTTCGTGTTGGGGCCGGACTACGTGGGCGAATTCGGGGCGATCCTAGTCGTGCACAACTCGAGCGATGAGTTCGCCTTCATCGCCGAGGCGGAGTCCTACGCGGCGGTGCTTCTCGTCACTCCGAGTGAGTATTACTTCAATCCCGGTGACACGGTCACCGCGACGGTGACCGGCTTCGGGCCGGCGCTCACGGGGGCGACGATCTCCGCGTTCGTGCAGGCCACGGATTCGGGCCAGACGCTCTACAACGGCACCGTGACGGGCGGTTCGTTCCAGTTCCTGGTCCCCGCCGTCGCTCCGGCCGACGAGTACGAGATCTACGTTTGGGCGTCTACGTCCACTGGCGGGACGATTGCCCAGGCCGACAATTACATCGACGAGGCCTACGGGTACTCCCTCTGGGTCGGGGTGACGACCGTCTCTCCCTACTCCGATGGAAGCTTTGCTCCGGGTCAGGTCGTCCAGGTTGGCTGGAAGGTCATTGCCCAGGGAACCACCCCGCTGCCTACCGCGGTCGAGATCGAGATCTGCAGCCTTGGGTGCGACTACGGTAGCCCGGCCTACAAGGAGTACATCGAGACCGGATCTTCGGGCTCGGTAGCCTTTACGATCCCCGCTGGGACGCCGGACGGCCCGCAGGTGTTCGCCCTCGATGCGGCTTTCCTCGGTGGCGGCGGCGTTGAGAACCTGTTCACGGTCATCGTGAACTCGTCTCCCTCGGCGCTGAACTACGAGCTGGTCGGCGACAGCGGCCTGACGGTGGCCTGGCTGATCCTCCTGGTCCTGGTCATCGTCGTGGCGATCGTCCTCGTGATGATGCGCCGGCGCAACAAGCCCACGATGGTCATGAGCCCGACCGCAAGCGGTTCGGCCCCCGAATGGAAGGAGCCCGCGTCCAGCGCCCCCGCGAGTGGCAGCGGCAACACGCCCTCCACTCCGCCCGGAGCCCAGTAGGACGAGGCGGCCCCACCCTGGACCCCCCCGCCCGAACCTCTTCCCGCCTCCCTTTTTTTGTTCCGTCGCTGCGCAGGAAGTCGGTATGGTCGACGCCTAGGTGAGAGCGGCGAGCAGGGTGCAGGCGTAGACCTGAGTCAACCCGTAGGTCCCATCCAGCCCCCTCCCATCGCCCCAGACCACGACAAACTGGGTCGCACTAGCAATCGCGAGCCCCATTTCGGTCCCGTGCCAGTTCCGGACCGACGCGGGGAACCCAGCGACGCTGCTCGCTTCGGTGGGCGAGGAGAGGAGCCGGGTGTGCACGTTGTACAACGCGGCGTACGTTCCCCAATGCCCCCCCTGGGTGCTTTCCCAGCTCAGGATGAGGAGGGGACTTCCCGCGACGCTTTGCACGACTGGGGTCTCGACCGTCGTGTCGTTCTCACTCCACAGGGTCTTCAGTCCGGACCAAGTCGACCCGTTCGTGCTCGAGGTTTGCAAGGACAGTTCCGATTCGCTCTTGTTGGAATCGATGAGGTAGAGAATACCCCCCGCACTCGCGACTGAGGGACCCGGGCGCGACAGGTTCGTGACGACCTCCGAGGCCGGGTAGGGCATGGTCAGGATGCCGGGAGCGCCGACGTCCGGGGAGCTGGCACTCGTGACGTTGATTGTGACCGACCAGGTGAAGGCGGTCGTATAGGTCAGCGCTCCCAAGCCGAGTCCCACCATGGTGAGCAGATCGCCATCCCACACGGTGGCCCCCGTGAGCAACCCTTCGCTTGCGATCGTCGCCGACGGGAACGTGGTCCCCCCATTGGTGGAATCCGTCCACTCGGCGAAGTTGTTGTAATCAAACGCCAACACGAGCGTGCCGCTTGCGAGGACGAACAGCCAGGGAGAACTGAGGTACTCGCCCCGCTGGGCGGCCACTCCGGGACCAAACCCCTGGCCCGCAGGAGCCGCCATGACCAGGATCTCCTGATTCACCGAGTTCGTCGAGTTGGCGTAGGCCAGGAACAGTGTCCCGTTGGAGGCGAAGGCGAGGGCGGGTTGGAAGGCCGAGGAGGTGCCCGGCGACCCGACCGGCTGGGGGATGGAGTATCGCTGCCCGTCGTCGTAGGAGTAGCTCACGAAGACCATCGTCTCGAAGGTGGGGAGCCCGCCCGGTGCCGCCGGCGGTGCCAGCTCATCGAGCCCCTCCCACGCGACAGCGATCGTTCCGTTCGGGGCCACAGCGACCGTCGGGTCATCGCCGAACTGGTGGGCCCAGCTCGAACCGGCCGCATACGTATCCACTTGCACATTCGCCCCAGAGGTCGGGGTGGGCGGGGGCAGCACCATAGAGTTCAGGAGGACCGGCAGGACGATTGCGATGGTCACGACTGCGACGGTGACGACGACGAGGGTGACGGAATAGATCCGGGTCCGTGTTTGGGTGGAGGACTTGGGAGGCGAGGCGTCGGCATCCGCCACGCTCCGATGAGGTGGGAAGTGGGCTTATACCTTGAAAATCGCCGGCGGGGGGCCTCCCCCGCCCGCCGAGTCTCCGGCTCAATGGATTCGCACGGAGAGACGGCGAATCGAGCCGACCGAGTCCGAGAGGGTCAGTCCCCCGAAATCGAAGATGCCGAGCAGTTCATCGACCCCGGCGTCGGCGAATGCGTGGGCCCGTTCCTCCACTTCGTTCAGCCCTCCGATCATCGATAGGCCGCTCTCTTCGAGCGCCGCTGCGGACGCGTGTCGAGGGTCGGCCTGGACCTTCTGCTGGTAGAACGTGCTCTGCGTCGCGAGACGCGTGTCGAGGTACCGTTGGAACGCGGTGAGGGCCCGCTCCGGGGACGGCCCGGCGTAAATGTGCACCGCCGCGGAAACTGTCGCCGTCGTTCCGGCCGGCAGTGCGGCCCGGTACTCTCGGATCTCCTCGGCGAGCTCGGCCACGTCACGGACCGTCGCATAGGGGATGAGCGCCACGGAATACCCCTTGCGCGCCACGAAGGGAAGGGCCTCGCGCCGCTGGGCCGCAACCCAGATGGGCGGAGACGGCTGCTGTCGGGGGAGAACATTGAGCCGAACCGGATGGGCTCCCGGCGCGTCGGCCCGTACCTCGTCTCCGCGGAAGGCGGCGAGGATCGTCTCGAGCGCTCGGTCGAACCGCTCGCGTTTGTCCTTGGGGTCGACTCCAAACCCCTCGAACTCCGCCGGAATGTAGCCGCTCCCCACCCCGAAATTCAGCCGGCCACCGATCAGCTGGTCGAGGAGGGCGTATTGCTCCGCGATCTCAATGGGAGAGTGGAACGGAAGGACACTTACGAGCGAGCCGAGTCGAACCCGCCGAGTCCGGGCGCCCATGGCCGCCAACAGGACGGAGGGAGCGGGACAGAGGCCGCTCGAGAGGAAGTGGTGCTCGGCGACCCAGACGCTGCCCAAGCCTGATCGATCGGCCGCGTCCGCGAGCGATAACAGTTCGGAGTAGCGGTTCCGTCCGGCGAAATCCACCTCAGGAGGGAACGCGTCCAGGACGGAGAATACGCTAAGTTGCACATCGCCCGCAGTCCGAGGGGACCATAAGCGCGTCCGGGCGAAGGCGGAGGAGGCCGATTCAGGGCCGTTGCAATCCGAGGGAAATCGATAAGTCGGCGAGGCTAGGTCGAAGACTCGGCGGGCTGGTAGATCAGTTCGGAAGATCGCCGGTTTTGCAAACCGGAGGGCTCGGGTTCAAATCCCGACCAGTCCACTCCCTAGAAGATAATAGCCTGGGCGCCGTTCCCCCGGCGGATGTTGGGCTCGAGACGGGGAAAGCCGCGGCCGGGAGGACAGGCGCAAATCCTTTCGGACCCCGAAGTGAGTCGATGGGTCGAGAACCTGAGGCGGGGATCGCCCGGAACTGCAGATGTCTACCTCCGTCGGCTCGGGGCTATCTGCCAGCGGGTCGGGAAGACCCCCACGCAGCTCGCTGATTTGGATGAGGGGGCCGCCTACCGGCTTCTCCTCGACTTCGTCACGTCGGAGGAGAAGCGCGGGGCGACAGGCAGCTTCATCAGCCATTCGGTGACCGTCGCGCGCTCGTGGCTGACGCACAACGGGAAGCCGCAGGTCCGCCGTATCAAGATTCGTGCGCCGGACTCCGCACCGACTCTCCAGGACGAGCGGGTCCCCGAGCAGGCCGAGCTACGGAGGGTCCTCTTGGCTGCCCCAGCACAATGGCGCGCCGCCGCGTCGGTTATGGCTTTCGGTGGGGCGCGCCCGGAGGTTCTCGGGAACTACCTTGGCACCGACGGCCTGCGTCTTCGAGACCTTCCGGACCTTCGACTCTCAGGGACGACGGTTGCCTTCGAGCGGATGCCGGCGCGGGTGGATGTTCGGCCCGAGCTGTCAAAGGCCGGCCACAAGTATCTCACATTTCTCGGTACCGAGGCTTGCGGATACATTGTAGAATACCTCGCCGAGCGGCTTCGCGCCGGCGAAAGTCTCGATCGGAACTCGGACCTCATCCACCCGCTACGCGCCCCTAAGCCGTTCATCCGGGCAGTGAATATCGGCGACGGAGTCCGTTCCGCGATTCGGCGTGCGGGATTTCCCTGGAGGCCGTACGTGCTGCGCGCTTACTTCGATACGCAACTCCTCCTCGCGGAATCCAAGGGGAAGATCGCCCATGACTATCGGGTCTTCTGGATGGGGCACAAAGGCTCGATGGAGGCGAGATACACGACGAATAAGGGCCGTCTCCCGGAGAGTCTGCTCGACGACATGCGGGAGAGCTACCGTCGGGCCGAGCCGTTCCTCGCGACGGCAGTTGACCGGCGACGAGCGGGAGAAGGGCAACCTATGGATCCTTCGCGCGCTACTCAAAGACAAGGGCTACACCGAGGAGGAAGTCGCCCAAATGGATCTCGAGTTGGTCGACGAGCGCCAACTCGACGCGCTCCTCTCTGCGCGTCGGTCCCCCTCGCGTGGACCGTTTCAGCCGACCGGGAGGCGAACCGTCTTATCGGGAGGCCCAGCAGAGTCGGGGCGTGGCGCGCACGCGCTTCAGCAGGTAATCGCCGAATCCGAGCTGCCCAGCTATCTGGCCGGTGGGTGGATTGCTAGGATGGCTCTTAACGGCTCTAAATTCATCGTCGAGCGGTCGTGACCCTAGAAGGCATCTCGAGTTCCCGCAATCGACGAATTCTGCCTAGAAAGCCAGCGATGCTTGGCGATTCAATCCTGTTTCGCACTCCATGGCTCGTCGGAAGCCATCCCCGATTCGAGCCATAGGTAATTGCCATCATCTCTGCGAGCGATTACTTCGACTCCGAGAGGTACAGGTAATTCCACTTACATTTGGTTGTCATCGCAGTTTCCCAATTCTCGAGCTCGAAGTGCCTGAATCCAAGAGCTCCGACCTCGAGGTTCTGGAACTCGGATTTCCGGGCCCGGAAAGGGGTCTGGTAGAGAACGCTCTCGCTTGGAAAGGGTCGGACGGTAGGCGGAGGGATCCGCGGGTACAGAAGCGGCCCGATTTTGGGCGTGACTCAAGTCCCCACCGATGTCCGAGTAGCCCCGACCTGACGTAACCTGCCGAGGCGGGATCCATTGGCTGGCAAGAAGCACGCCCGTAAAGAGGGCCTGGCGTCGGGCACTCTAAGTCTGCTGAAGTTGAACACTGCGCTAGCACCCAGCCATGGACCTAACGTCTGCGACGACGCTGCCTTGACAGCCTACAATTGCAAGTGTTTCAGAATAGGGCGCCCATTGCAGTTCGAGCAGATAGATCCCGCGCCGTGCGCAATGCAATTCTTCGCTCCACTGCGGGGTCACTTGTAAGCCGCCACTCTTTGGCACTTCGAACATTGTCCTTATCGGACATGGCATTGCCCATCGCTTGAAAAGATATGGCAGTCCTGTAAGTCAAGAATGTGACGTGAAACTCGGCCTCCCTGATGTCAACTGGGCCTCCGTACAACCCACTTCCTGTGGATGCTCGTCGTGAAATGGGAACGCCAGGGCCGCGGCTGTGTCGACCCGCACCCACGGAGGTAGCCATTCAGCCGCCGGAACGCCTACCCCCGCCCGGGCGGAAAAAGACCACTCGCCGACCGAAGCGCGAGGGGCCCGTTCCGAACCCGTTCGCGTCGAGCCGGCATGCAAAATGCCGAAGCCCTGACGTTTGTCTCAGCCATCCACTTTGTAATCCGCTTCTCCAGACGCGATGCCTGCAATGGCTAGTTCATACGCTCGCCCAGAGGTTATCTCAGTTGCACCAATACGATCCAGCATCGACTCTCGATCCCGAAGATCATCAACCTCCTGTTCCAGTTGTTTATCGGAGGTGCTCGAGTCCGGACCCTTGACGTCAAGAATCCACGTCGCTTCCTTTCGCGCTTTAAGATATTCCGCTCCTAGGATATTGTGCCTGGTGGCATGTTCAGATGGGTTGTAGATTGTGAGGATTCCTGCCAGAGCTACCGAGCTCGCCGCCGTGAGTGCGCCGATCCACAGGGAGACCAGCGCGGGAGCCACTATCGCGACGGCTGACATCGTTGACAAGA
This sequence comes from uncultured Thermoplasmata archaeon, assembly GCA_963773945.1. Taxonomy (GTDB): domain Archaea; phylum Thermoplasmatota; class Thermoplasmata; order Lutacidiplasmatales; family UBA184; genus JAKIWV01. The sequence goes on from CAVZDD010000005.1 coordinate 694,883, forward strand.
TTACAATCGCCCCACCGAGGAGATAGTGAAGTCGTTGCGCGCGTGTGCCTTCGTTGAAGTGTGTCTTCGCCCGGACTCTGCAATCCTCTTCGACACGTCGAGCTTGGGTGATAATACCCCGCCGCTTCTCGGATTCTTCGCTCTCACTACCGTTCATCGTCAGTCCAACTCGAGAGCCGCCTCGTAGATTTCCAGGCTACGTTCGTCGCCGTGACGTGTAAGTCGCCCTTCGGCTTCCAAGAGATGTCTTCGGGTCCGCTGGACTGAGCGAATGATGCGATCACGGTCCGTCGGCGCTAGATATCGATCCACCTTCTCCGAGTACACGGGTTCGTAGCTCGAATTCTGAACGTACCAGGGGAGTCGTTCAAAGAATTCGTGGAGGACCCCAGGCAAAGAATTGTCAGGCGCGTCCTTTCGAGTCCGGAAAAAGTCGTAGACCATCGTTTCAAGGTGGAACGATCGGAGACCGAGCTTTCGGACGTTGTTCCAGTTCTTGCATATCCGGACGAGCTGAATGAATCGTCCCTTCTGGGCCACATCCATCGCGTCGATGGTTCTCTTGAATCGACGAGGATCCGATCGCCTCCACTGCGTCGTGTCGTACGTATCAGGAATCAGGTAGCCGCCGTCCGGATTGCGGAAGGCTGGGACGATTTCGACCTTGCCGTTGGGGGTTGAAACACGAACCGCATTCTGGTCAACCGTGACCGATTCGGCCGGGTAGGCTGGATCAGCCATTAGTGCCGATCTCACCTTGGCCAATGCATGGGATGCTCCACTTTCCTGAGTAAGCCACCCACCGTGTACGCCATGATCAAGGACGTACATCACGTCGAAGTCCTTGTCTGGACCCGTATCGATCATCGTTCCCCGGGCGTACGAACCGATGATGTGCATGTCCTCCACGGTCAATGCCCTCTCCAGTACTCGACGGATGGAATCACGAGTCTGGACCAGCGCAGAGAAATCTCGTCCGTGAGGCTCGAGGTCGTCAACACGGGCCTCAAGCCGATGCTCGAGGTTCGACTTTACATCGGTAGGAACATCGCCGATGTTAAGGCTCCTCTTTGGTCGATGCGAGCCTCCACTCGATCCACCTCCGATTCGAGAGAATTCCGGACCCCCGTGCTTCGAGCCCATCCACTCAGCCTCCCGGAGCTTCGGATACGTCAAGCAGGACAGATTGTCGAAGCCGACGTTGCTTGTTGACTTCAATCCCCCACTCCCCAAACGAGATTTGGTCGAGCAATACGCTGTCCTCGCGAACGTTGACTTGCGATCGCCAACGAGTGCCGGGAAAAGCACGGACTTGCGGAGGAAGGTTGCGAATAAGGGATGGCGCTTGCAGACCAATGACCATGAGGTACGCGATGTTGCTCTGAGCGATAATGGTCGCAACGTCGTTTGCCAATTCCAATCTACGGTTTCCCCTTCCGTGGCCGAAATATTGCGAGCTATAGTACGAGAACGCCAAAGCTCCAAGCGATCGAAGAGAGTCAGTGGAATGCATCCATTCGGCGGGGTTCACTCCCTTAATTAATGGGATAATCCCAATACCAGATTCATCGAGTCCGTCGCGGATCTCGCCTACGGATCGTAGATAGGCTTCCATGAACCAAGCCCGTTCAGCAGGGTTCTGGCTAAGGTACACCGGTCTATCCGCAGGCACGTGCCAGTCCGGCTTGAACCTGGTTACCAGATCCAATTCTTTGGCCGGGTGGAGACGGACCAAGCGGTCATCACTGATCGTAGTGGTCGTGATGACGTGAGTCGCGGGCCCGAAGAACCGCGAATCCAGGCCACGTTCGAGTAGACGAGATGTATAGTCTAAGTCGAACATTATCCAGGGAACAGCGGGGTTGTCGCGCACGAGGCCCAGGCTTCGTCGAGATGGATCAACTCGAGGAATGAGCCCCAACGGGAGATCCGGCGTCGCGTCGTTCCCGGGCGATTTGGGCGCGTATGAAGCTGATTGCCCTACGAGAGCATCAGGGAAAGCTTGAACCAGTGACGTAGCCGCCGTGGTTCGGATTCCTTCCCCGGACTCAAGGATAGAATCGCCCCCTGAGATTCCGATAGCACGGGTCTTGTCCGGGAGTCGCATCCTCCGACGAGCCCTCGCAGACCATATTAGGTACCGTGTCTAACTACTCATACGTTAGATACTATGAAGACTCTTGGCGACGCGACTCCACACGTCCGTCAACGAATTCACATCGCGCCGGTAGGCTTCGAAGTTGACCGAGTGGTCCAGCCAATTCTGAGGATGAGGGGAGAGCTAGCGTACATAGTGGCAAACCTACCGGCTGAAGATCAGGCGTCCACTTTCCGGACTGAAGTTCTCCGCCAGCTGAAGGCGAGACGCGTCAAGACAAAGGTCTGTCACGCAGAGATTTTTGACCTCTATACGACGATCAGACTCATTCTCCACCTTCTCCGCCGGCATCGGCAGGAGGACTCGTTTGTCAATGTCTCCTCCGGATCGAAAGTCCAGGCAATCGCCGGACTAATCGCCGCGATGCTCGCGCAACATGAGGGAATCAGTGTGACGCCCTACTATGCTGAGGCAGAGGCGTACGTCCCTCCCGCAGGTAAACCAATCTCCGAGGGCTGCACGAACATCAGAGAGATGCCAAGGCTTCACCTGCAGACCCCGTCGTCTGACTTGATTGTCGCGCTGGAGATTCTCGGCGAGAAGCCGATGACAAAGTCCGCGCTCGCCATCCGGCTCGCGAAGCGGGCGATCCTCGACAGTTCAAAACTCGCGGAGGACGGAACCCCAAAGGATGAATCATCCAGGGTTAGTCTGCAGGTGGCCGCTGACCAGCGAGTCATCCGGCGCCTCTTAGAATGGGACTTCGCCAGTGTTAAGCGGAGTGGCAATAAGGCGATAGTAACTCTCACCGATGACGGAAGGGCCGCGAGCAGCCTTTATTCCGCCACGGATGAGGTTGAGATCTTCGGCGAAGAAGACGCGTAGGCATTTTTTGCCCCCCCCGTTGCTGGAGAGCGAGCCCGCCACTGTAGTCGGGTTCCTTTGGTGCTCATGCAGGGACACCACCTGGTAAGCGCCGAAACGATAGCTCGTTAGCGGACGGCTCTCCTGGACTATCAACTGCCTCCGCACTTTCGGTGACAGGCCCATTTGCCGATTCGAAGGGGTAGTTTCCGTAACGACCTTCAACTTGGTCAACCTACGGAGGATTCGATGCCCGATCAATCAATCACCTGTCCAAACTGTGGCTACAAGTTCGCCCCATCTGATGTTCTGCGCCATCAGATCGAGGAGGAGCTCAAAGCCGGAATCGAGAAGGAATTCAGCAAACGGCAAAAAACGCTGGAAGGCAACATCAAGAAACGTGAACAGGAAGTCACGGGTAGAGAAGAGACCGCCCAGAAGCTCGAAAAGTCACCTAAGGAACGAGTAAAGGCTCAGGTTGATGCGCAGCTCGGAAAGCGCGAAAAGGAACGCGATGATAGAGAACGCGCCGCCCAACAGCTGGAGAAGTCGGTTAAAGAGCGAGTTAAGACTCAGGTCGATGCTCAGCTTGAAAAGCTGAAGCAGAAAGCGCGTGAGGAGGCTGAGGCGGAGCTGGCTACGGTCCTTGACGAGAATGACCAGAAGGTAAGGCGATTGGAAGGAAAAGTCAAGGAGGCACAAGAGCGCGAGTCCGAACTTCGGGTGAAATCGGAGAAACTGAAGGAAGATCAGGCTGAGTTCGATCTCAAAGTCAAACGCGCGATCGACGACTCACGCAAGCTCGTCGAAGAAAAAGTTCGCATTGACGAGGGTAAGAAATGGGAGCAGCAACTGCATGTTAAGGATGAGGAACTCGAACGAGTAAGGAAAGCCCTCGCCCAAGCTCAACGCGCCGGCGCATCCGGGGAGCTGCTTGGAGAAGTCGCAGAGTAATCCCTTGCTGAAAGGTGAGGCGACGCGTTCCCCGAAGACGACGTGCAGCCAGTGGCCAGAGGAAAACAAGGAGCGGATGTCTTACAGAACCTCGAACGGGGTGGATCCCTTCTGTGGGAATCTAAGGACCAATACGCAAATTGGTCAAATGATTGGGTTCCCAAGCTAAAGAGAGATCGAGATGCAGCCAAAGCTTCGGTCGGCATTCTGGTGACGACCGTTGGACCAGGGAGCAAGCCGGTGAAAATCCCATTCTTCGACGATGACGTGGTGATCACCCCGCCTTGGGCTGTTGTCGGCGTCGCCTCCATGTTGCGACCTCAACTCGCGGAAGTCGCGAGGCAGCGGCGTCTGTACGGAAAACAAGAGTCGATTCAGGCGGCTGTCTACGCTTGGGTGACTTCGGAGGCGTTTCATCGAGGAATCGTCGCCGTGTTAGCAAAGCCTTCGTCAAGACGGGTCCAAGGCCACTTAGGTCATTCTAGTCCGTGATTTCCCGAATCAGGTGAGGACCCGACTCTCTCGCCCTCAGAAAGTTACGACGAGTCGGTGATTCGCGCCCTACAACTCGCGCTGATCGTGGTTCTTCATCGGTCGAGTGGAATCCGCTCACAACAGTAGATTCTGTGCGGCGCGCAGGGTTTCTGTGCAACCCGACCTTTACGGGCAACGCACGTTTCTTCCAAAGGAGGATATACGCCAACGGATTTGCCCTCCGTGTGAGGTAACTTTCGTGGTTCTCTTCACCGGCCAGAAGGTGAGGACCAAGCCCGGGGCGTTCGCTGGAGAGCACGCCGACTGGAACAACCAACCAGCCGTCGTCGTGTCGGCCTACGGTAAGCTCAACGGAGAAATCGCGTACGTGATCAGTCTGCGCAACGGGACAAAGGTCGTCGTCCCAACCTCGTGGCTCGCGGAGGTATGACCTTGGCTTTCCCCAAGATTCTGGCATATCAGACTGCCGCCGCCCCGGAGTCTACGCCCACTACTAGCGCACCAGCCTCCTCAGCGATGTCAGTCAACGCCGGAGATTCCGTCTACGTCTTTATTTCCTACGGCACCAACTCTAGTGGAGGAATCTCGGTTTCGGCCGTTACCGACTCTCACGGTAACGCGTACAAACGGGCCGGGATAGTTCAAAACAAGACGAACACTGACTATCCGGCCCAAGAAATATGGTACGCCGACAACGTGCCCGCCAACTCAGCGTTGATCGTCACGGTGACTTTCAACAGCAGCACTTTCTTCTTTTTTACCGCCATGGACATCTCAGACGCTGCGTCGAACGGTTCGCTTGATGCGGTGAGCAGCGGGCAAACCGGCAACACCACGTCGAGTTCAGATCCCATCACGACAAGCAACTTGAATGACCTCGTGATCGCCAATCAATGCGCGTTGCGAGGTATCGTCACACAGTCGAGCGGAGGAGGGTTCACTAGCATTGCTGGCGGGGTGTCTGGGCCGAATTTTCCTCCACCGCCTCCTCCGTTAGACTTGAATTCCGGTTTGTGGTACCTCGATGCTACCACCACCGGCACGTACAATTCGAGTCTTACCAACGGAACTGCGGAGCCGTATGCTATGCTCACGGTCGCCATCAAGCCCGCGTCGACGTGGGCCCAACTCAGCGGTAAGCCGTACCGCACAGTATCGGCGTCGGGGATCGCGAACGGGCTATCGGCGTTTGCGAATAATGGCGCCGACTACGGCCCCGATACTCCTGGCACGACAACGAGCGGTATTCAGGAGGCTATGAACTTCATCGCAAACACTGGCGGGACGGTCTATTGCACCCTCGGCGCCTATCAAGCCAGCAGCGGGATCTATTTCACCGGGCCAAACCAACGTCTAGAGTTCGAGGCCGGATGCTCGCTCACATTCGGGAACAGCGCCACCGGCGTCGTACCAAATTACGACACCATCATCGGGTTTCCGTGCCTGATCTTCATGGGGTCGACCTTGACGGCCTCGTCGCCGACCCCATATTCCTCGCAACACTTCATCGGAAACAATCTTACCGTGAATTGGGGTAACAACCAGAGTTTCGACGGCTTCCATATCGTGAATCCGGGGCCGATGTCCAGTCCGTCCTACTCGGGTGCGGCGGGGCAGGACTACGTCATCGAGGGGGTCAATTCTTCCGGCACACTCCTCAATGGGGTCCTCAAGATTTACAACTACTACCAAGGCACTACAGGAATGACACCGACCGATTTTATCCGGCATGTTCGGGTAAGTCGGCTCTACGACCTTCGTGGGGCGACCACCAACGGATCGGGCCTCGTTATCATCGGAGGCTGCGCACAATCCGTGCTCGAGGACATCGAAGTCGACCTGAGCGCCACCTCGGGCATTCAATCGAACTGCTTCGTCACCGGCAATGCCGGGGAGACTAGGCAGCTGGAGTTCCGTCGCTGCCGATTCCGCGCCAACGGCTCGACGGGACAGGTCCTGGAGGTTCAAGGAAACGGCAGGACGAGTTCCACGAACGTGGGGACACATGATATTCTGTTCGAGGCCTGTTTGTTCGACTCCGGCGCGCTAAGCGGGGCGCCTCTCGGAGGCTCTGGCGGGGCCTATCTGGATGACACAGACAACGTAAGCGGCGCGGTCGGCTATGTCTATAACATCGAATTCCGGCGGTGCGCCTGGATTAATTGCGGCATGAGCTTCCAGTCGTACGGGAACAAGTTTGGCTACCTCAGGTTCCTGGGTCAACCGCTCGCATTTGGTAATTCCTCTCTCGCCCAACGAGGACCCAACGTTTCGGGCCCGACGGTCGTCCTGGGATCGAGCCCCTATACTTATCAGAATTTTGACGGGTTCCCGGAGACGGTGGTGATCCACGGCGGTTCAGGGGTATCAATTGCCCAGAACGGCATCGCGACGGGACTGAGCCAAGGATCGTTCATCCTTAACCCCGGAGACTCCGTGACGGTCACTTACTCGACCGCGCCAACAGTGACTAAAATCGCCGAGTAGAAAGGAGACTTCGGTCAAGCTTAGCCACACACGCTAGGCTGGCGGGGGGGACCTTCCGGGCCGAGCGCGGGTTGTCAATAGCTGACTTCACTTGGGGACGGACCTGTTCCGGATTTCCCTCGCCAGGCCCCCCCACGACCGGTGAGGCAGCAGACCTTCAACCTACGACTGCGCCAAGAACATGGCGAGTATCCTCTACCGCCACCCCGGCCGCAACCAATCTTCTAAGGACGTTGGTTAGTGATTTCTGAGGGATTACCAACGTCTCGGCCATCCCTCCCTGAGTGAAGCCGACGCGTGTTGTCCCCTCACTTCCAGGCCGTCGGCGGTGTTAAGAAAAGGCTGGGAGTAAAAGTAAACCGGCTCTAGTAAAAATATTCAGGTGGAAGCAGGGCGTTGGGGTTTGTTCAACGGCAAACCGACCGGCCTCGCGAATATATTGCGCCCCGCACCGTCCTACCGTCAGCTCACTTAGGTCGTGTTCTTTGTCTTAGCTCCTTCGCCAGCCCCTCTCCTCGATTTGTGAAATGGTAGACCTTTAAGCGTCGGTTCCGACCAATCACGTGGCGAGTGTCTTCTTCAAGGATTCCAGCGGCAACCAAACGTCGCAAGACGTTCGTCAGCGAATTCTGATGGATCTCCAACGCCTCAGCCATTCCTCCTTGCGTGAAGCCAGCGGGTGCTACCTCCTCGCTTCCCAGGCGACCGAGACCGTTTAGGTGGAGAATGATCCTTTGGGAGACGAGCAGGGATTCGGCCGACACGGGCGGGCTGCCGGTGTTTGACTTCGAAATATTCGTTGGGAGTTCAGGTCTGGTGACTGGAGGCTCTGGGCGTCCCGCTGGGGGAACAATGTTCTCCGTAGTTCTGGTGTCTGCTTGCCCTGTGGGTGGCCCAGTGCGAATCCTCCACTGCCCTCCCCGCAGCCGGGAGCTCGACCATGCGGCGACAATCCCCACCGCGAGACCTAAAATCACCCACGGCGCGAGAACACCGACGGTTGCCCAGAGATTCTGAGCCGCCACTTCGGTTACGTTGATCCAAGTTCCCGCAGTTGTCGACGCGCTTCCACTGTCCCAAACAGTGAGAACAGCGTGGAACGTCCCCATGCGGGTGTAAGTGTATTGTATCGAGCTTCCGGACCCCGAACCTCCGTCGCCGAAGCTCCAGGAGTAGTTGATGTATGTTCCCGTTCCACCCGATACAATGGAACTAAACGCGACGGTCAGCGGGGCCCGCCCACGAACAACGCTCGTGTGAATGTCCGCGGAGAGAGCGCTGGCAACGGCATGGACCTCAATGCTCGCGGTTCCCGATTCCAACCCTTCGAAGACAGTCACACTTACGTCGACCCTTCCCGGATATGGGTAAAAGTGAGTCGGAGCAGATGCCGATACGTTTGTCCCATTGTAGTACGTCCCGTCGCCGAATGTCCAGTTGTATCCTGTCGGAACCCCGCTGGCGACTGTGGCCTGGAAAGCAACCTCAAGCGGCGCGGTACCGTATGAAGGGGTGGCGGACACCGAAACTTGTAGAGTCGAGCTCGATCCGATGGCAATGGGAAGTTCGATCGAGCCGGCTCCGCTGCCGACGCAGATGAGCCCTGCAATTAGGAGGCAGGCTGCTCGACTCGCGATTGAAATCACAGTCCACCAGACGGCAGGAGGGGTCTTGCCGTTGACTCACTCAGTGGGCTTAGCCAATTGCGGTCGAGCACCTGATTCCGCCACTTGGCTAGCGCCTGACGGAGGCTTCGAGCGCTTGAACGAGCCCTTCGCCCTCCAACCTAAATCTTCGGCGGCGGGGCAACCAGACCCCCGCGTAGCCCACGACAATCGCTACAACGGTAACTGTGGCAACTATCGCCCCAGTCGCAGCCCCGTTCAGAGATGGAATCGACGGCAGGAGGCCTTCGCCGCGCGCCGGACCCGCAGCCACTGTGACTGTGGGTAGAGATTGGTTTACTCGCCGCCCTCCTGATTCACTCACACTGATCATTGGACGATAGGTACCGGGGTTTTCGTAAGTGTGGAAGATCGTGGTCCGATCGTATGATGTGCCGAATGAACCATCCCCAAAGACCCATTGAATCGAGAAGGGCGGAACCCCACCTTCAAGAACCGCTCTAAACGAGACAGTCAGGGGGGAAGAGCCCGACCTCGCAGAAACCACGGTAGATACGTTCAGGACGCTCGGTGGCAATACGGTCACCAGAGTCGTCGCCACGGTTTGATTTCCACCATGATCTGTCACGGTTGCAGTCACGGTAAAGTTGCCAGACGACGGGTACATTGGGGCAAACAACACCGTGCCCCCTGCCCAATCTGTTTCGGTGAACGGACAATCGGTCGTTTGGTCACAGACAGTCAGATTGTAGGGAGAACTGCCTCCGCCCACGGATGCGTTCAGAGTCACGTTCAGCGGGGCTGGCCCGAGGTTTGGGCTGGCACTCAATCTAAGTGTCAACGGTGTGGTACCCGGAACACCGGGGGAAACCACAATCGTGATCGACTTCGAGGCGGTGCGGTTCAGAGAATCGATTACCGTGAACGTCGCCTGATAAGTTCCGGGTAAGACATAGGTATGTTGGAGGTACGTCCCAGTGCCATTACCTCCATCTCCGAAATTCCACGACATGGAGTACGGACCAACCCCCCTCGTGACGTTGCCCGTGAAGGTGACTAAAAGTGGCGCTGCCCCGGAAGTAACCGAGGCGTTGGCCACGATGACAAGCCCTCCTGGGCCCGAGTTCGCGACAATCGTTGCATTGGCGGATCCGCTGTCGCTGTTCACGTCTTGCACGACTGCGGTGGCTACCCAGCTGCCCACAGACGTGATGGTTGTCACCTGAGTTACATTCACCCCGTTCGCTACGCTGGGCCCCGGGTCCGGACCGACGTTCGTGCTTCCATTTGCGTTCCCGATGAAGAAGGTGATAATGCAGTCGCCGACGCACCCAGACCCTTGAGCGGTCAAATTGACAGTCAGCGGAACGGGACCGGTAGTAGGCGACGCCCAGATACTCACAACAATCTGAGTTGCTTCGGATGGTCCGTTAGGCAAGGATGGTGAATGTGCCCCCGATTGACCGATTATCATTGGAGCGGCTACCACCCAACCTTGGTTGAAAGTCGCTCCAACTGTCATAATCGTCAAGAGAGCGAGGATGAGGGAGCCTAAAGTCGCCCCCGGCCGGGAGGCGAAGGACTTGTGACAACCTGGATGCGAGCGCCACCAGGTCTTTCCAGCTGGTCTGATTAAGGTCTTCATCGATACCTAGATGGATGCCAGAGTTAATTTGGGTTGTCCGAAGATACGCCCGAGATACGCCCTAGGCATGTGCCGAGCTTGTCTCCGACAAGGCGACATGGAACGCGCAATCCTAGGACGGTTCCGGCATGGATGACCAACATTTCGCAGTTCTCGGCGGTGTCCATGTTGGTCATCAATTGTCCCACCTCAAATGCTTCAACTGGCCAATCCACCGGCTGGAGCGCATGCGCCTCTGTGCACCATGTCAGGCCTTTCCAGGGAAATGGGTTCATCGGGCCAGAGAGGTCGTTGGTGCCCAGGTACGCCGCCTACTCGGCGATTTTAGTCACTGTTGGCGCGGTCGAGTAAGTGACCGTCACGGAGTCTCCGGGGTTAAGGATGAACGATCCTTGGCTCAGTCCCGTCGCGACGCCGTTCTGGGCAATTGATACCCCTGAACCGCCGTGGATCACCACCGTCTCCGGGAACCCGTCAAAATTGGTGTACAAAAACGGGCTCGATCCCACGACGATGGTCGGGCCGGAAACGTTGGGTCCTCGCTGGCCAAGGGAACTTAAGAAGGCCCCGGGATTCTGACCAATGAATCTCAGGTAGCCGAAATGATTACCGATTGACTGGAAGCTCATCCCGCAGTTATACCACACACAGCGACGGAATTCGTAGTTGTAAATGTAACCCACCGCACCGCCTTGGTTGTTTGTGTCGTCCACATAAGCGCCACCGGAGCCGCCGAAGGGTGCACCACTCCCTGCACCGGAGTCGAACAAGCAGTCTTCGAACAGAATATCATGTGTCCCCACGTTCGTGGAATTCGCCCTCCCGTTTCCCTGCGCTTCTAGGACCGATCCAGATGAACCATTAGCGCGGAATCGGCAGCGGCGGAACTCTATCTCTCTGGTCTCCCCAGCGTTGCCCGTAACGAAGCAGTTCGATTGGTCGCCCGAGGTGGCGCTCAGGTCGACTTCGATGTCCTCGAGCACGGATTGTGCGCAGCCTCCGATGATAACGAGGCCCGATCCGTTGGTGGTCGCCCCACGAAGGTCGTAGAGCCGACTTACCCGAACATGCCGGATAAAATCGGTCGGTGTCATTCCTGTAGTGCCTTGGTAGTAGTTGTAAATCTTGAGGACCCCATTGAGGAGTGTGCCGGAAGAATTGACCCCCTCGATGACGTAGTCCTGCCCCGCCGCACCCGAGTAGGACGGACTGGACATCGGCCCCGGATTCACGATATGGAAGCCGTCGAAACTCTGGTTGTTACCCCAATTCACGGTAAGATTGTTTCCGATGAAGTGTTGCGAGGAATATGGGGTCGGCGACGAGGCCGTCAAGGTCGACCCCATGAAGATCAGGCACGGAAACCCGATGATGGTGTCGTAATTTGGTACGACGCCGGTGGCGCTGTTCCCGAATGTGAGCGAGCATCCGGCCTCGAACTCTAGACGTTGGTTTGGCCCGGTGAAATAGATCCCGCTGCTGGCTTGATAGGCGCCGAGGGTGCAATAGACCGTCCCGCCAGTGTTTGCGATGAAGTTCATAGCCTCCTGAATACCGCTCGTTGTCGTGCCAGGAGTATCGGGGCCGTAGTCGGCGCCATTATTCGCAAACGCCGATAGCCCGTTCGCGATCCCCGACGCCGATACTGTGCGGTACGGCTTACCGCTGAGTTGGGCCCACGTCGACGCGGGCTTGATGGCGACCGTGAGCATAGCATACGGCTCCGCAGTTCCGTTGGTAAGACTCGAATTGTACGTGCCGGCGGTGGTAGCATCGAGGTACCACAAACCGGAATTCAAATCAAGCGGAGTTGCGGGTGGATAATTTGGTCCAGACACCCCGCCTGGAAAGCTGGTGAATCCGCCGCCGCTCGTTTGTGAAACGATACCTCTCAGCGCGCATTGGTTAGTGATGATGAGGTCGTTCAGATTGATTGTTCCGATAGGATCTGAGCTTGAGGTAGTATTGCCGGTTTGTCCGCCACTCACTGCATCGAGCGAACCGTTTGATGAAACGTCGGAAATGTCCATTGCTGTGAAGAAAAATCCCGTCCTACTGTTGAAAGTCACCGTGACGGTCAACGCTGAGTTGGCGGGCACGTTGTCGGCGTACCAAATCTCCTCAGCGGGGTAATTCGAGTTTGTCTTGTTCTGAATGATTCCCGCCCGCTTGTAGGCGTTACCTGACGAGTCGGTAACGGTCGAGACTGAGATTCCTCCGCTAGACGTCGGTAGCGTACGAAATAAAGACATACACAGAATCTCCGGCGTTAACCCGCATCGCTGACGAGGCTGTGCCACTAGAGGCCGGGGTGCTCACTCCGGCTGCAGCAGTTTGATACGCCAGAATCTTGGGGAAAGCCAAGGTCATACCTCCGCGAGCCACGAGGTTGGGACGACGACCTTTGTCCCGTTGCGCAGACTGATCACGTACGCGATTTCTCCGTTGAGCTTACCGTAGGCCGACACGACGACGGCTGGTTGGTTGTTCCAGTCGGCGTGCTCTCCAGCGAACGCCCCGGGCTTGGTCCTCACCTTTTGCCCGGCAGCAAGAACCATGCAATCAACCTCTCAACGAAGGAGAAACTGGTTGGCGTATATCCTCCTTTGGAGGGAGCGCACACCGTCGAAAAACAGGGCGGTGAAATCGCTAGCGGAGCACACTTCCATTACGCTCGCGTCATTCCTAGGGGCTGGGTCGGGCTCGCGACGACCAGTTGACCACTCGGCCGGCCGAACAAACGGCTTCATGACGAAGGAAAATCTTCGGTGGTCCCTTCTCGCAGTAGGGTTCAATTAGCTGAACCTGGGTCCTCCCCCGACTACTCTATCTGGGGTCCTCCATGGATGCTACAAACTCGCCGGCCCAGAAGTCCGTGACAGCGGGGCCCGCCCCTCCAGCTCCTCCGGGACTTGACGATTACGTGCGCACCGTCATCGCGTGTACCATCGTTTTCGGGGGCTTAATCACGATAATCGCGGTATGGGCATACCGCCCCGTGACCGACGCCCAAGCCTTCTCAACCGTCATAACAGGACTAATCGGCGGCGTGCTGGGCTACTACTTTGGAGCCAGCGGCAAGCAGAAATCCGATTCCACCGCCCAAGCTGCCACGACCAAGGTCGAGACCATGCAAACCGCAGTACGAAAGGCCCACGCGCGAGTCGCAGAAGCCAAGGGGAGACTGAAGGCGGAGCGGGCGCTCTCGGTCTCCATTCTCGGTTTCCCAAGGGCTTTGGACCTAGACCCGAACTGGGTCAGGAGATTCCTCTCGACGGGGCTAGCTGGCGCTACGGCATCGTTCACTTATCATTCGGCTTCCAGTTTACGGATGTACACGGAAAGCGTACTGTTGCAAGGTTCGCGGCCGCAAGATGTGGCCGTGTTAAAAGTTAATTCAAGGTTGACAAAAGTCCAATTGGACCCGCGAAGCGGGTCTTAAATTCCTCTCACTTTCGTGAGTATAATCTACCGGTAACTCGCCCCAACCAAGGCGTAATCCGGGCCGGTGCCCGGGGGCCAATGAGGAGGCTTCCTGCCTCGGTCTCAGGTGATTAATCTTGCGCCCTCCAACAGGTGAGCAGGCCGTTGCCCCATAAATAGTAGGTGGGCGGGGATTCCATCGCCCTTGAACGTGTCACCCAGGTGGCCTTCTCAACACCCTGGCCCAAAAGGGACGTTTGGAGGGTCGAGTGGGTTCCGATGGCGTCGAGGATTCTCTCCTGGGCCAATCATTACGAGGAATCCATGCGAAGAGCGATGCGGGGTTCTGAACAATCAGGCTCTTGCCTGCTCGCTTATGCTTGATCTCTTGAGGGAGATGACCTTCGTAGCGCGAGATTTCACGGGGCTCCAGGTCAGCGGCAAAGTCGATGACCGCCTCGTTTGCGTTCTCGTCGAGAGTGACCTTCCTGAGCCGTATGACACGCATCCACTCACTCCGTCCGGGATCATGAATCAATTCAAGCGGCACGTCGAGAAAGAATGGAGGGAGGGGCCGTCCGGCGTGCTGGTAGAGTTGTTTGAGGACTACTCGAGCAAGCTTCAGCTGGTCATCCGCGAGGAACGCTTCACCGCCTAACTGCTGGAAGTATAGGTATGAAAACCATCTGAAGAAATGCGTTTCACGTGCTAACAGCGACGCGAGCCAATCTTTGTTCACTTTACTTTCGGTGAAATGGACGTCAAAGTGAATGAGCTTCACCCGGGTCTTCGCCCACTCTTCAAGCGATTCTTCATTCGAAGTGATGACCAGCTGGGGGAACACGATATCCGGCCGCCACTCAGTTTCCCAGTACGGTTTGACGACGCCTTCCAGCTTCCTTGCTCCCGGAACATCGTCGAAGACCATCGGAAAGACCGTCTGCAGGTTTCGGATTGCCCTCACCTGAGTTTTCGTGAAGTGATTCTGGCCGTCGATAGGCTCGACGTTGTAGCCCGTGAGAAGCTTCAATGCGAACTTGACAAAGGCGGTCTTCCCATTCGATGAAGGACCCGTGACATAGAGCACCGCCGGGCCCCTTCGTGTTACTGCGCCATGCCGCTCCCTAGTTGCCTTCATTCGCTCGTTTGCAAATGGAGATGCGAGAATGTACAGCAGCGCCTCGAACATGCTCTGCTTAGCGAGCAGCGGGTTCTGGCTCGTTCCAAGCTCCACCGTGTTGATGTAATCCTCGATGTGGGCGAGCGCGTCATTGACGTCCGCGACGTTAGATAGAGGCGCAGTAAGCTCCTCTACTACTCCGCGGACATTCGCCCGCACTACCCGCTTCTCCAAGTCGAGGCGCATCAAGGGGACGTGCCATCTTTCCTGGACAAACTTTCCTAGCTCTCGGCCATTTGACCGGATTCCATCACTCGCGCGGTCAGGACTGAGCTGGCTGAACGCGGTCAGCAGCTTCTTCTCGGTCTTGACGCTCTTGGGCACATCGACAACGATTATCGGAACGGTGTTACGCTCGGGATCGAGTGCCTTCGTGGTGATCTCCGCGAAGATCGCAGTCGTTTCGAGGTCCTCCTCGACCTCAGGGTTCCGGTTCAGCCAGGCTTCGACTATCTCGGACTGAGGACGATTCTGGTCAACCCTCTCTTTCAATTCCGAGACGAGGTCACCCATGAAGAGATCGCAATTCTTTCGGGTGTCCGTTTCGTACTTGGCGAACAGGTTTCCGATGAAAGGATCCCCCTCTGGGAGGTCCCACACCATCATCATGTTAGCCTGGCGGCCCCGCCGAGCGCTTTCTGTGAGGTTTGCCGCTCCGAAAATGATACGCGTCTGGCCGGGTTTCAACAGAATATACAGCTTTGAGTGATCAGGCATCCTCTTCGGGAAGAACAGTCGAAGTCTCCCAGTGGAGACGAACTCCGCGAGGCGAGTGACTGTCTCGATATCTTTCCCCTTGAGCTCCCGCTTGTAAGACTCGCCAAAATCGTCTCCGACAACGAGTTCGATCTCTTCGTAGCCGTTCGCGAAGAGTTCCTCGACCAAACTCAGCGAGGCGACATAGCTCACGCCGACGAGTCTCTTGAATCCGGGTTCGAAAAGCAGGGCGTCGGATTGCCGCTTCGAACGGATGACAATGATTTCAGGTGTGGGAAGGGAATCCGCCCTCGGGAGTATCGTCGTTTGTTGGAATCGGGTCGATTCTTCCGCAGCCATGGAATCCTTTTCGTGGGCCTCGCCTTCGACTTGAGTATCTGGGCCGCCGGTCCTTCTTCGCGGTATTAGAGCCATACCGACTTGTCGTATGCCCTTTTCCGGGTCATTGTCGCGATGCTGTTCGACGACTTAGAGCCTATCCAGAAACCTGCCTTCGAGTGGACGCCGCGTTTGACCTACTGGGCGGCCGAGCTTCCTGAGTGCTCAGCCGACCCGGGTTCCCGGAGCGTTCAATCTTCCCGAATCTCTCTGGATTCGAGTACCTCGAATCCTACCGCGACGCGTGCCGTCCCCTCGAGGTGGTCGACCACGAGCAGATGACCGTCGGTGCTTGGCGGGCTTCCTTTGCGCCCTTCGGACCGGCGTTCAATGGGGCGCGCTCCCTCGGTGCTTCGGCGCCAAGAGCACCGTTCACGATCGGTTTCAGGAGTGGTGCGCCGGCGGGCTCTTCCAGCGGCTGTGGACCGAGGCGCTCCTCGCCTACGATAGCAAGACCGGGGTACGCTGGGCGTGGTAGTCGATGGATGGCACGATGACGAAGGCCCCTCTCGGGGGAGAGCGGACGGGCCCGAACCCGATAGACCGAGGAAAGTCCGGGGTCAAGCGGAACCTCTTGACCGACGGGCGCGCCGTCCCGCTGGGAGTCGTCGTCGCCCCCGCCAATCGAAACGACGGCAAATTGGTCGAGGGAACGCTGGAGGCCCGGCCCTTGGTCCGCCCCGCGGGACCCGTCAGCGGATCTGTCTCGACAAAGGATACGACTTCCCCGAGGTCGAAGAGGTCGTCGAGGCCTATTGGTTCGAGAGCCACATACGACGGCGAGGAGAGACGGCGGAGGGCCGACGCGAGCTCCTCCGAGCTCGCGCGCGCCGCTGGGTAGTGGAGAGGACTCATTCGTGGATGAACCGATTCCGTCGGCTCCTCATTCGGTGGGAGAAGAAGGTCGCGAACTACCTCGCGCTGGTCCACTTGGCGTGTGGGTGGATCACGCTGCGGACCGCCCGACCGCTATGAACGGCCGCCTCATTCCTCCCACGGACTCGTGACGGGGAAGAGGGCAAAGCGACCGGGCAAGCCCCTCGTGCCACCGAGAGGGAATGCATTCCCAATCGTGTGCGTCACGGACGATTGCGACGCCCACACGATGCTGGTTCATCCGAGGGAACGCCCCGTTTGAGGCAGGGATGTTTCTCGAGCTCGGGTGGGTGGCGATGTCCGAGCCTGGCGAGCGTACAATCTCGTACAGCTGCCCAAGTGCATCGCGATGACCATCGTCGAGGTCGACGAGGAGATGGCCTCAACTCGGCGACCCGTCAGGCCCCAGGTTACCGGATAGGCTCTTAGAGGACATGTCGTCTGAAATCAGAGCTCTACGATTACTACCGTGGGTCAACTTTCCATGCCCTTGCCCCACAGGCGTTGGCCGATTCCTGACCAAGCTCGTCCGCCAGTTACTATGCGACCGGATTCTGACCAACCTCCCGGCGAGCATGTCGGCCCCGGGGGGCATGAGGGGGTGTCGTTTCGAAGGCCTCGGCTCGTTCCCTCTGGTAGTGGGCTGAGTTGAACCCGAACCCCCTGCCTGGTCTAGACAGGAGGAGTGCGGCGGGAGAGCTGTAAGCCCCAGCGCACCGCTGTACAACCCAGGTCCGGAGCCCTCGCCCGCACCTATCGGGCGAGTTTCGAGCCCGGTATCTGGGCTAAGCAAGACCCGTCGGTGCGCGTGAGTATTTTTCGCCGAACAGTCGTTGGAGCTTAGTTGACAAATATCCAGGAGTGCGATCCTTCATCTGAGGGTATTCTTCGCGGTCATGCACGTACCTCCAGAATGAATCAACGACCGGCTTCGAGACCAGTCGGAGCGGCCCAAGAGCGAATTCCCTTTCCATAGCGCCAACACCGTCCCAATTTACGGCACCGCCGGCCAGTAACAGCAACTTGATCGGATCCTGTGCAACGTCATACTTGTGCCAGTAACTCGGGTCGTCCCAAGCCCGTTCGAAGAGGTCCCGCATCCCTTCGAAACTGAGGGTACAACCGTGGACCTTACACCCTCAGAGAGGAAGTAGTCCCGTGCCGATCGGAGATGGTTGACTTGGAGGGGGTCAGTCCGCGTCAGGACAATCTCACCATAGAACGTCCATCCGTCCAGCGGCGTCCGATATTCGGCTTGGACAGTGGAAATGTAACGGAACGCCTTGTCCCGTTCGGAAACGTCGAAGGCGAAACCTTGTTCGCTAGACTTGACGTCCACAATCCAGAAACCGTCTGGAAGCAGTAGAAGCCCGTCAGGTAGGTAGCCGGGTGCGTTGACATGCTCGGAGACTCCGATTGTCATCATCAGCCTGAGCGCCGGAGCTTCGAATCTCCGGCCGCCGCTCTTGGCGAGCTCATCAATCTCATCAGGCACGACTGGCGACAGCCGGCCCCGGGACTTGGCTGGCCCGCCGAGCACCTGAGCAAACGCTGACACTCTCGTGGATAAGTCGGCCCGAAATGTCGGGAAGCCTGCGATCTGAACCAGGGTCTCGGCCTGAGGCAACGAATCAGCTGACACGCAGAGCAAAGGAATGCTGGCGGCTACGAGAGAAAGGATTCGCTCTGTTTCCTCCGAGATGCCGGGGCAGACTACCAGTCCGTTGAATCCCATTTCGAGCGCCAAGCCCCAGAGCTCTCGTAGGGGCCTCGGCTTCAATTCACCCTTCGCAAGGAAGACCTCAATCTGAGCATCCGACGCACTGGAGAACCTCCCGATGTAGTGGAATCCTTCGACTGGAGGGGGACGGAACTGGTCATCCCCCCGGCAAATTTTGGCCGTCGCCAGCGTCGATACAATCTCGGTAACCAGCGTCTGGAAACTCGGCTCGTAGGTGTATCGCTCGACCCGAAATTCCGTTCTCGTGTCGATGTGCGTCCCGCAGTTACCGCAGACTAGCACACTGTCTCGGTTGACCAGTTCATACTGGCGACCACAGTTCGGGCACTTGAGATCAAACAGTATCGCTGCCTTCACCCATCCTGTCTCAACCAAGCGCCGGAGTGCAGCGCCTTCCCCCTCGGCACTGAAATTCCGGATAGAACTTGACCGAGCGGATGACCCGACATTCCAGACTCGCAGGAACAAGCTGTCCTGAAGGGGGTTCGAGGAATTCATTCCGGGAGAGGCGGGAGTTTCCCGCCTCTAATCATCCTGTAGATTAGTCTCTTGACTGGGTAGGGGGGAGGAGGGCGGAACGTCACCTCGGCCTGCTTCCCACGCTGGCCCACGGTGCTCTCATTAGTAATGCCATCGTGAGTGAACCTTACCCTCGCTTCCCATGAAACAACCGAGGTAGTAAGATCGATTCCCTTGTCGGTCACGAGCTGCCTAACGGTGTCACTGAGATCGGTTCCCCTCACCCTGACTGTGGGTGAACCAGTTAGTTGCACACCCTCTGCCTCAATGCTCCTGAGAGTGAGAGTGTCTATTGTAACCTCGCGGTCACCAGAGTCCGTGCTATCCCCATCTCCGAAGGTCTCGCCCTTCCGCACGGGACGGTACGCATCTTCCCGGCTAAGGGCGCTGAGCCCAGCGGCCTTTACGATTCCGTCCAGTAGGCTCCGCTGTCGCGTGCGGACCTCTAACGCTCTCGACTGGGGGTAGTATGTGATGACCGCCCAATGGAGCGGGCTATCCCAATGAATCCGATCGAACTCCGTGACACGTTTTCGGTCCCCCTCGTGCTTAACGTACAGCGTCACTGCCTCGTCCCTTCTGAGCGTCTCAACCCGGTCTAAGCTCAGCCTCCTTCCGGCGAATTCGGGAATGTTCCTCAACCGTCGCTCAAAATCTGATTTGAACTTGCTCGAAGTGAGTCTCTGTTTCGCGAAGGACTTGTCAGTTATGAATGGTCTCGCCGATTGAAAGCCACCAGTGAGGGAACGGTAACGCGAGGCTACCAAGAAGTCCGGATTCTTCAAGTAAAGGGCAAGGACTAGCAATCTCCTTGACAGATCTTCGGCCGCCAATCCCGCTAGCTCGACTGATGGAAGCAGGGCACTTCGGGGAACTTCTCTTGAATAACGGTCCAGGAGGGTTAGCAGTCTAGCGGTCCGTGGGGCATTCCTAAGGATGAGCCCGGGGATCGACCGTCTTGGGATGTCCGCCGGAAGGGTGATTTCGCCTGTAGCCGCGGTTACGGCACGATACGCATCAGTCGTCCAGCCTGTAACTCCCTTCTGTTGCTTGGGGCCAGCGCGGGTACCTAGAATCTGCTTTACGTCGAATCCAATGTCCTCCCAGAATGAAACGGAAGGGGGAACAGCCTCGCTCATGCACCCGTCCCTACTCCGATCTTGCGCCCGTCGAACTCATGAGAAATTGATCCAAGACCTGGATTAATGTGGCCGCGTGCTTCCTGGGCAAGTAGAATCTCTGTTCGTGCCACCACTTGCCCTTCTTCGTTAGTCGCCATCCGTACAGTCGCAACTGGATCCCCGCCTGCGTCTGGACGAGGACTACCGCCTTCTGGTACCGCCCGCCCACCCGTGAGAGGGTTCGCCCGCCAATGAACCGCAGGCTGCCCCATTTCTCAGGAAAGTTTCCAGCAGGCTCAGGAAACTCGGCCCGCAGGCGTGGCGGAATTTTCAGGGCCTTCAGCTTCCGTCTTTTCTGCATCTCTGAGCCCGTTCCTCGACCCCAGCTGGAGGTGTTCCGCACGTAGAGTAGCGTCGGCAGACCTAAAGACCCCTCCGCAGCCAACTCATCTCCGCGATCAAACCGTTCCTCGCATTGAGACCAGCCGAGTCAGGGGCTCCCACCGAGGGTCAGGGTGACATGGTCAAAGCGACGGGATGGATTGGGTTTTCCGAAATCGGTGAGACGGGCTCAGCCTATCGCTCTTACGTTGGCCGGCAGCAACGGGGTCGGTGGAGGAAGCATGAACTCGTAAAGGGAGTCAGGTGCAATCCCCTTTGCAAATCCCCCGCGGTCGGCTCTACTCACCAGGGGAGCAATGTTGCGCCTGAGCGAGAACATGCCCTCTGACGCAGACTGTCATGGATAACAACGAAGTGCAAGGGCGTAGTCAGGTTGGCGAGGAATACGCCCCTGGATGCGCGCGCAGTCGTGACGCGCTCGATTCACTCCGCCGTGAACTTAAACTCTCCCACGGGCTCCGGGGGGCGAAGTACGTGGCCGCCCCGAAACCTTCTCCAACAGAATTCGCCCTTACTCTTCCTAATGGGGCCAGGTTCTACAAGTGTGCCCTACAGGTCAATCCCTTTGACTATCTCCAACGGAATCACAAACCGTTACCCACCGACGACGAATCGACATACAACGCCCAATTCGCGGCCCGACTAAAATCTGAAAAGATAGAGGTATTGGCCGTCGCTGATCACTATAGAATCCGAGCCTCAAGGACTCTCATCTCCTCGGCACTAAGAACCGGCGCTGTGGTTTTCGCCGGATTCGAGGCCGTAACAAAAGACGGAGTTCATTTCGTCTGTATCCTCGACCCGATAGGCTCCTCGCCGAAGGAACTTGAGGACGCTTGCGCAAAGGTACAGGCCAAGATAAGCGACTGCGGAATCCATGATGAATCTGAGGTTTCGCCAATCGGGAAGTACGATTCGTCGGAGTTCCTCGCCGAATGTCGAAGATGGGGCGCACTTACCTTCGCGGCGCACGTCACGGAAGGTGGAGGCTTGCTTCGGGTCCTCAAGGGTTTGCCTCGAGTGGCCGTTTGGACTCACAAGGATCTGTTGGCGTGTTCGATCCCCAGCTCCGTTTCAGCCCTACCAGTCGAGTACCGGTCGATTGTAGAGAACCAAGATGCAGCTCACAGGAGACCGCGAGCCGTCGCAGTGTTAAATTCCCAAGATGCAAATGGTCCTGGAGAATCTAGCTAACCCCTCGTGTTCATGTTGGATTAAAATGTCTGCCGTTTCGCTGGAGGGGCTCCGGCAAGCCTTCTTGGACCCGGAGTCTAGGATCAGATTAGCCACGGATCTCAAACCCGAGAGTCACACAGAGTTCGTTGCGATTGCTTGGGAAGGGGGCTTCCTGAACGGACAAGCCGTCCATCTTAACGAAAACCTCAACGTGCTTGTCGGAGGAAGGGGCACAGGGAAGTCCACAGTTATCGAGAGTATTCGCTATGTCCTCGGAAAGGAGCCCCTCGGCGAAGATGCCACGAAAGTCCACGAAGGGATCGTAAACAATGTGCTCCGAAGTGGCACGAAGATTAGCCTGTTAGTCCGTTCGTACAGTCCTGACCTCCGGGAGTATCTGATCGAACGCGTGGTACCCGATCCGCCTGTAGTGAAAGACCGCTTTGGCAACAGACTCGCGCTGTCACCGAGCGACGTAGTGCCCAGCGCCGAGATCTACGGGCAACACGAGATTGCAGAGATCGCAAAGGATCCGGCCCAAGTCGCGAAGTTGCTTGACCGACTCCGTTCTCCGGCCGAACGTGATGACAGTGCCCGTGAGTCAACAAGACGTGACCTAGAGCAGTCGAGGATCCTGATCACAGCCCTCCGCCAGGAGCTTGCAAACATCGATGAAAATCTCTCTCAGCTGCCAAGGTTGCAAGAGAAGCTCAGACGGTTTCAGGAAGCAGGTGTTGAGGCTCGCCTCAAAGAAATGGCATTGCTTACTCGTGAGGACGCCCTGCTCAAGGAATCAGAAGAGAAAGTCCGAACCTTCCGACGAGCTCACGATGACCTCTTCAAGGCGCTTCCGATTGACATCTCCTTCCTTGATGACAAGAACCTCAAGGAGCTTCCAAATGTCAGCCTCCTACGGAGTGCACGGGCGGAACTGGACCGGCTGAATGTGCGCCTTTCGGAACTGGCCTCCCAGTACAAGCGCGCCCTCGACGAGTCGACAAGCACCCTCCGCGAACTGAGAGCTAGCTGGAAAATCGAACTCGGAAAGAGCAAGGCGTCATACGAAGCGATTTTGCGCGAGCTCCAAGAGTCTCACGTCGACGGAAAGGAATTCATCGATCTTAGGGGTCGAATCGAGGCACTACTCCCGGTTTCCCAGCGGCGATTGGCACTTCTTCGCGAGCTGGAACAGGCGGAATCCCGTCGCCAGGTGCTCCTTGAACTTTGGGATGGATTTCGGACCGAAGACTTCCGAGGGTTGAGTGAGGCAAGCGCAAGAGTTGGGCAGGAGCTCGCACGTAAGGTGAAGATCGATGTTGGGTTCTCTGGAAACCGGAAGCCCCTACTCGATCTTCTGCGCGAACGAGTTTCCGGCCGACTCGGGGAAACACTCGAGGTGCTTGCCAAGCTCGAATCCCTATCGGTTAGGGAGTTCGTGACAACCCTTAGGGCGGGGGCGGATGACCTGGTCAAGAAGTATTCGATTCCGCCGGCTCAGGCGGAGCGACTTGTGAAGGAATCGCAAGCCCTTTCTTTGGAACTGGAGGAAATCCAGCTCCCGCACACTGTCGACCTGTTCCTCAACGTTGCCGATTTTCAGGGTTCTCCTACTTGGAAGCGACTCAATGACTTGTCTACGGGCCAGAAGGCTACCGCAATTCTACTCCTCTTGCTCCTCGAATCACGGGCACCCCTTGTAGTTGACCAGCCCGAAGACGACCTAGACAACCGATTCATCAGCGATAGTGTGGTCCCGAAGATTCGGGAGGAGAAGCGAAGGCGACAGTTTGTTTTTGCGACCCACAACGCCAACATCCCTGTTCTTGGAGATTCCGAACTGATTGTCGGGCTCACGGCTGTGGGCGACGCCATCAGTGGAGGTGTGACAATCAGCCGGAGACACATGGGGTCCATCGATAGTCGGGAAATCCAGGCGCTAGTTGAAGAGATACTTGAGGGCGGGCAAGAGGCATTTGAAATGAGACGGCTGAAGTACGGTTTCTAGAAGCGCCCACTCCGTCTGGGTCTGAGCCAACCTTGTATCGACTCCGAGACTGAAACCATAAATTGCGAGGGAATCTTGGCCGAAATCCGCAGGGGACCCCATGGCCCCCACTTTTTGGAGCCCCCACGGGGAGCCCCTGACAGCTCGTTCTAGGTAATCCCAGATTCTAAGAATCCTGCGACCAGAAATAGGGCAGTGGTAACATTCAACTCGCTTGGGGGATTGGGGAATGCCATTCCCTTCACCCACTCGTTCTGCTTGCCTGGCGGGAGTTGCAATCTCCGTTGCACCTTGGAAAGGGGCGTCTTAGCTATCCACAGGGTCACCTGTAGGTTCCCTCGACCATTTCCTGACCAGGGATTTTTTCAACGCCCCTCCCCGGGCCGACCGTTTGACGTATCGACCATGCCACGTACGACATCGCTAGGCGCGAGCCCCGGAAGGCCCACAGGAATCGGGAATCGACGAACTTGCACCTTTACGGATTGTGGTCGACCGGGTTCGAGCAGTGATCTAATCGGGCGTAGGTAACGGTCCTCACTCGCGTCTCTGGCGAAGTTGTCTGTTCGTCCGATACGGGCCGGGTCTAGTTGTAGGTTGCCAGACGGCATTGATATTACATTTGGTTCTAACCGCTGATTCGGGGTGCTAGGGCCCGGGATCCCCGGATACAGGGTCCCGGGTCCCCGAATTCCCGTTCCCTGGACTCCTGGACCCAGGAGTCTTCTCGCGCGCGCAGTTCCGGCCGCAGGAGCTTGCCTGGCTCCCACGCTGCCCCAATCCCGATCGTCCTTCTCGCCTCCCCCGCTGCCGCCCGGGGCCGGACGGGAGCAGTCCAGGCTGGGGGTCAGGGGTCCCGCCGAGCGTGCGCTATCACCTGAGGAGTTCCTCGGCGGGCAGCCCAATGATCCCTCGCGCGCGCGCGAGGAGCAGCCACTCTCCATCCATTCCGGTGTCGCCTCCGGTGTCGGTCCCGGTGCCGCCTGAGGTGCCGGTCCCGGTGCCAAAGCCGGTGTCGCCATGGAGCGGGCCGCGACTGGCGCCGCAGCGAGGCTCTCCGATTATTCTGGGCCAGTAGATTCGGGAGCCGTACCTCACCGACTCCGAGATATCTGAGTCGCGACGCAGATCACGCTCGGTCAAGCCAGCTCCAAAGAACAATCCCAACACTAGGATACAGCTTTTCTCCCGGGAATGCACCGGTCGACAGACGTACGGGCATGAGAAAGGGAAGGAGTGGGGGCCAGGCTGAGCCTCCCCCTTCGATCCTTCCCGGGGACGGGAATTGGGCTTCACGAGCGCGGTGGGAAGCGGGTCTAAGCCCCTCCCCAAAGTGCGCTCTCGACGTCGGGTTCCGGAGGGCGGCCGTTGTTCCCCGAGCCTTCCGTCTAAGAAGGTGCCCCCAACCCAACCTGCGTTCAACGTCACATAGGGACCGACCCGCATTCTCGCGCGGACTTAGGATCGGTTGGTGAGATTGGCAGCACTCGCTCTCAGGGCCCATATGACGATTGCCGATCGACCCTGGAGACATGATGCTCGCCTACATGAAGGCCTGAGACTACCTCTCTTCGACTGAATCCACGCGTATGGCGAAGGTGTCGAATCACATCATCACCCTTCCCAAAGGATGCCCCAACCTCTGTAGGCGACCCGTTTTCCCAGATACGCTTCAGTTCCGTCTGTCGGCGGACCTGCTCCTCCGCCGCCTGGCGGCGGCGTTCCTGCTCCTGCCTAACTGCCTCCTCTTTCGACCGCCGCTCATCGGCCAAACGGGCTTGTTCTTGGCGGACTCGCTCTTCCTGAGCGCGTCTCTCGGCGACCATTCGGCTCTGGATCGCCCGGATCTGCGGGAGGTCGTCGGCGAGGAACTGGGTCAACGGACCCATGACTGCAAGCTCCCCTTCGTCGATCCAGTATGTACCGTTTTCGGTCCGTGTTAGAAGCCCTCGCATAACGAGCCAGTCCAAGTAAGGGGGCGCTACGAAAATCGAACGTTCGAATGGTCCCCACGGCCGGCGAACTCTGCGCTGCCAAGCCAGAGCCCGCAAGAGGAACTCGGCGTGCCATGGCTGCCTGCAGAAGAACGATCGGTAGTCTTCTTGTGCTGCCAAACGGGAGAGGCCCGCAGCCAGTCTAGGATCAGCCGGGTTTACCCGGTACGACCCGTCCGGCAGCTGCAGGAGCAGGCCGGCCCTCACCAAGTCGTTCAGGGGGATGATGTTCATCACGCGGTGGTCATAGCGCCAAGACCTGCCGGATCGCAGCTCCAAGCGCCAGATTCCCACCAAGACCCACGCAAGGTCGGGGGCGTGACGGAACCAGTCCTCATACGAGGCCATGGGCCTCCTGCTCCTTGCGAATGTTAGGCGCACGAGCATCGCATTGCACGAAGCTACCGATGTCGCGGGGTTTGTCGTTGGCCATGTTGTTACCGAGATGGTGCATGGGGTGGTTTGTCGGGTAGCTCGCGCTCAGCTGCGTTCCGGAACCGGCGGACATTTTCGTTCACGGCCAGGCCGCTCGTGCGCCGGGCCTGCGTCCCGTCCAAGGGTTCCTCCATCGGAAACCTCACGCCGAGCGGAGAAGCCGGACGACGGTCCTCGCTATCACTTCGAACTCGACGTCCTCCACCTCATCGGGTTGCGCCTCGACGAACCGCCTGAGCAAATCGTCGGCGGTCCGGCACGACCGGACGGCCTCCTTGGTGTGCGCGAGTGTTCTCATGGCGGCGTCTCCACCGGCGAGAAAGTGATCCTCCCTCCGTCGAACCACCGTAGGTCGACGACCCTCCCGGCTTGGCCATGCGGGTGCTGCCAAGCGACAGGAATCCTAACCCTGGCCTCGCGACGAGCGCCGATGCAGCCCACGACCCGATGCATCTCGGTAACCATTTGTCCTCCTGGCGCTGTCGCGACGGTCCGGCCAGCCAGTGGGCGGTCATGAATCCGGTTGATTTTCCCCCGGCGGGAATTGCGGCGCCTGTCGTTCCTGGGTACAACAACCCACGGGGTCGCCCTCCAGGGGGGTCCATTTCTCGTGCCGAGAAAGTTGTCGAGCAGATTTTCCAGGATGACCCTCTATGTCCTCTGACCATCGTTGAAGTGGCTGGAGCGATTGAACAACTGATCCCAGGGTCAGACCATCGCTGGTGCTACGACATGGCTCGATCTGGTGTGCGAACGCTCCAGCGACGCGGAAGGATAATCAACATCGGCGGCCGCCCTCGGACTTACGGGCTAGCGAGATCCGTCGTAGTCACGGCACGGCTGGAATTGATAGGCGCGCTCACGGGGGGCGCCCACAAGCTAGCACAACTATCCAAGGCACCGCGCTGTCCGCACGGGTTCACTCAGTCCGCCCCACTTCAGCGCCATCTCCGGCGAGCGACGGAATCCCTGTTGGAGTGGTTGGAGATTAACTCGATTTACGCATTCGATTCTTTGGGGAGGCTTTTGGGGCCGCGTACGCCCATCCGTCCCGTGGGGACCTCGATGGGGTTATCGCGCGGTCGCAATCCTTTGGAAGGGTTCCAGAAGTAGCTCGTCGCGTCCGAGCGCCCCGATTCTAACGGCGGTGGACTCAATTTCGGGCATCGCAGGTACGCCGCGCGAGATCCCGATGACACAGAAGTTCCCGACCTTCCTCGGCCTGCCTTCGGGCGCGACGACCACCCCGAAGCACCCCCCCATTGCATCAGCGCCAACGCCTCACCCGCTGATACGAGGTCTCTCATCTAGGGTTTTGAACCCCAAAGCGGACAAATCCCGACCAGTCCATTTTGACAGTCACCGGGTCGAACGACCCGCGCGGTCGAGGGCGGACCGCGATGAGCGCGCGTGCAGGCGAGTCGCCATCAGTCAGTCATACGAGTTGTCCTCGCTCATTCGCGTGATCATCCCGCCGCACTTCGGGCACTGCACCAGTCGCCACTCAGGGTCTACCGCGATGACTGTTCGGCAGGTCGGGCAAATCACCTGAAGATTCGTCTCGACCATTTCTGACCTATGGGCTGGCGACTCACGCAACCCCCGGGATGGCATCAGGCATTGGGGAGGACCCCACCCAGGATCCGGGAGCAGCATCAACTTAGTTTCGCGGGAGCTTCACGAAGGGGGCGCGCGGTTGATGACGCTGACCGCGACAAGCGCGGGGGTCAGCGCACCGAGCGAGCGGATCGGGGTAGGGACGCTAAACCGTCGGGAGGAAGCGCGGTCCGTCCCTCAAGGTGATTCTCCGTCGGGTCGCGCTTTTCGATTCGGCTGGCAAGAGTACACTTTTGAACCTCCGGAGATTTCGGAGTTGAGGCCGCATTGACCGACGGGGTGGTTCTGGCTCCAGGCGGAGGCCAACGAATATCCGACGCGGGCATGACCCTCAAGGTGGGGGACACACAGTCCAAAGTTTGGTCCGTCTTCGAGGCCGAGGTCGGGCCCGGCTTTGACGTGGGAGCTCACTTCCACACGAACGGCGAAGAGTTGTTCTATATTCTCGAAGGGGAGCTGGACCTCCTGGCCTTCGAACCTCGGGTCCGCACGACGGATGGCTGGGGTGCGTGGACGTCCAAGACGGGTGCCAAAGTAGTTCATGGCGGACCGGGCAGTTGCATGTTCGTTCCGACGGGGTGCCCTCATGCTTTTGCGAATCCGAGGGACCGCCCTGCCCGCATGCTCTTCCTTTTCTCCCCGCCCGGACACGAGCACTACATGGCGGAGATGGGCAACCTGCTCGCTCGCGCCGGACCACCCGACCAAGCCGCGATCACTGCTCTCCGGGAACGGTACGACATCCACCAGCTCACCCCGGTAGTGCCCGGACGCCGAACTCACTAGCGACGCGACCCGCAACCGCGCCGAGCGATCGAACCGGAGGAGCGTCGTGCCGCGCGAACTTCAAGAAGGGACCGAGCGGCTGAAGACTTGACCGAGATGTGCGCGCGGGCCGAATCGCGGCAACGGCCGTGAGGGTCGGCCGCGCATCCTCACAACTTATCCGAGGAAAGTACCGTGCGTGGGTCATCATGACAAGCCCGACCAACGCAACGCGTGGACCGGGGTTTCCTCGAGTTCGACACGCCATCGTACGAGAGGTTTCGGAATCGATGGGACGGGGCCTTACGACTCAGGATCTAGGTCGCCCGAATGTCGCCCTTGCCCGCAAGCAGCATCGGGCGTACGTCGAAGCGCTGGAATCCGCGGGGGTTCGGATCACCGTGCTAGGCGGGATTCCCGAATTGTCCGACAGTCATTTTGTCGAGGACACGGCAGTACTCCATCAATCCTCGGCCATCTTGACCTCCCCGGGTGTCCCGGAGCGACGCGCGGAAGTCGAACGGATTCGCCCCGTGCTCGCTGAACGGATGTCAGTAAGAGACCTCGGAAGCGTTCAGGGGGCTCGACTCGATGGAGGGGACGTACTCGTCGCAGACAACTTAGCGTTGATTGGGATTGGCGAACGAACGAATCGACTCGGGGCGGAATGCCTTCGACAGCGGCTCATAGAAACCGACCCGACTCTCCGAGTCGAGATGGTTCCCTTCAGGGGACTGCTCCATTTCAAAAGCGGAATCACCGCCATCGCGCCGAGTGTGTTCGTCGGCGACCCGCACATCCAACTCGGGGTCGACCTGCCCGGAGTCAAGATCAACTGGTTGCCGCCGGAGGAGGGTTATGGCGCGAATGTGCTCCCGATCAATGATGCGGTCCTCGTGTCTGCCTCGAGCCCGGCAGTTCGGGAAATGGTGCAACGCCGAGGGGGGACCGCGGTACCGCTGGATCTGAGTGAGTTTCGAAAGATGGACGGGGCCTTGACCTGCCTCTCCCTGCTCTGGTGAAAAGGCGGCGCCAGTGGCCCGATAACTAGGGGCAGAACGTCGCCGCTCCACTTCGCTCTCGTCTTGGCGCCGGGTTTCTTGCCGCGGGTATAATTACCGTTCTCCTACCAGAGGTGAAGCTGCTTCGTTACTAGCGCGTGTCCAACTTCCGAGGGCGGCCCCTTCCGCGAGAGCTTCATGAAGGGGGCGCGTGGTCGAGGACCGACCGCGAGGAGCGCGCGAGAAGAGAGAGGACTGACGCGAAGCTGGAGCATCTTTGGACAAAGTAGAAAAGGACCGTCAAATTTCGCACCCGTCATCGAAGGTCTCGTGGCGGGGTGGTGACTGGTTTGGGGAATATTGTAGTGTCCGAGTACATGACTCTGGACGGAGTCATAGAGTCTCCCGAACAGTGGCAATTCCCGTTTCTTAGTCCAGACCTCGCCGAATCCATTCAGTCGCAGATGGCGGAATTCGACTCCCTCCTCCTAGGCCGGCTCACGTACGAAATATTCGCGGCCGAATGGCCGAAACGAACCCACAACGAATTTGGTGTCGCCGACAAGCTGAACCAGATGCCGAAATTTGTCGTTTCTACCACTCTCAAAAAGGTCGAATGGAACAACACGACCCTTATCCAGAAGGGCCTGGTGGAAGCCGTTAACCGACTGAGGCAGCAGTCGAACGGCGAAGTTGCAGCGATCGGTAGTGGGACCCTCGTTCGTTGGTTAATGAAAAACGACCTAGTCAACGAAATCCGCCTTCTCGTCCACCCCGTCGTGGTCGGGCACGGTCAGCGTTTGTTTCCTGACGGTATACAGCCAATGGGAATGAGCCTGGTCGGATCCAAGACGTTTCAATTGGGGGTGGTCGGCCTCACCTACCAACCTGCCGCTCGAAAGTAGCTAGCGGCGATTCGAGCGACTAGGGCGGCCGGACCCTCATGATGCTCTCGCGAGCGGCCGTGGCCGCGCGAGCTTCATGTAGGGAGCGCGCGATCGATGATCGACCGCGATGAGCGCGCGCCGTCGATCTCCGCTTGGCGGGGTGATTAGGAATTGAGAAGTTTCGCCGCGGAGGGGACGGTGTTTTGGCTCGTCGTAGCTGCGGCAGTGGAGATTACCGCAGGCACTACTCCTGGTGGGTCCGCGGGCTTCGTGTTCGCGGTCGCGAACCTAGTCCTTGCCTGGCTCTGTTGGACCGGGAATAGGCTCGCCCTCCTGGTTGCGGTCATTCTCGCACTCCTCTCGGTGATTGGGGCGTATCCCTTTCCGTTTCGGGGCGTTGGTAGCGCGTTCGAAGCGGAGATCGAGGTCTTGCTAATCGTGAGTTCGCTGCTCGTGGCTCTCTTCGGATTCAGAGCGTACAGAGAAGCGTCCCAACCCAAAGCGCAGTGAGGGCACGGGCTCACCGCGCGGCGAAGCGAGCCGCGAGGGTGGTCGTGCCTTGATGCCCGCGCGAGCGGCCGCGCGGGCTTCATGAAAGACGCGCGCGGACGATGCGGGACCGCAATAAGCGCGCGGGCGTCCGTATCATCTCGACAACGTGACGCCGGACCACTTTCCTAGGACCCTTCAGCCTCTGTTTCCCCGAAAATCCCCCTATGAGTAGAGGGACAAGCAATTCTGTTTTCACTGGCTCCCTGTCCCCACAAGTCTAGGAATCCCGGCCAGTCCATTTCGACGACCGCCGGGTCGGACGATGCGCGCGGTCGAGGGAAGACCGCGATGAGGGCGCGGAACGCGCATGGCGAATCGGCATGTAAGCGATCGTAGGCTTTTATCGGATTCGCGAGATTACCCGGCCCGTGTCCGAACACCCGCCGGATGAAGGAACTCCCGCCTCTGGAACGATTAAATCCTCTCGATGGCGTGCGATGGTGGACCGCTAGTGCAGGTGTCATGCCTGCCCCCGGGGTTAGTGAAATGACGTCACGACCCGTACATCTCTCTCCAGAAGACGATGCTTACATTCGATCCCAGTTTGTTAGACTAGAGTCGATCGCGGCGAAAGGCGGCGTCTCGCGACTCGTCCTCGATAAGTGGCGAGAACAGAACTTGTTTCCCCGGCCAACTTATTTCACGGAGGATGGACAGGACTGGTACCCTCCGGGATATGCAGAACTTGTTCGTCGAGCAATCGGCCGGAAGATGACTCTGAAGAAGCTTTTTCAGAGCGATTTCAAACGCGTCCTCGAAAGGTTACGTCGCACCGATCCGGCCGGATATCAGGCGGAACTGACGGGTCCTGGCGGACTGGAGATTTCACCGGAAAACCTCACAGAATCGAACTGGCAAGGGTTCCTGAGCGGGGAGTATGGGGCCTGCCTGCGGGTGGCGTGGGTGCCGTGTATGCTGCGGAAAAGTAAGCTGATGCGGTCTATCGAGGAACTCGCGGCGAAGCCGGAGCTCGATGATCTGATTTGGAGAAGTAAGCTCCGACGGAGCGTTGACTCGCTCGACCGCCTCGAAATGCCGTTTGCTCAGTGGGATCGCATTCGATTCGGAAAACCTGTCTCGCGCGATACTCACATCCGGGCGATCCGGTTGCGATTTCCTGAAGTGTTCGGTCTCAAGCCGGGCCGACCGGAAGCCTTCTCGCCGATGCCTGCATCGAGTCCTCGGGAAGAGCTGACATGCTGAGAGCTCTGTGATACAGCTCGTCGCCCGCGACGAGATTCCGGAGATGGCCGCGCGGGACCCAAGATAGCGACTGAGGTGCTCTCGAGCACGCGAGACGGGCTTGTTACCATCATCGGCTCGAAGCGAGTCCGGGTCCTCATGATGCCTGGGCGGGGGGGCCGCCACCGCGCAGGCCTCATGAAGGACGCGCGCGGACGATGGTGGACCGCAACCAGCGCGCGGGCGTCCGGCCTCTCTCGACACGAGACTCTGGACCACTTTCCGAGAACCCTTCAGCCTTTATTTCCCCGAAAATGCTGTTAAGCGTAGAGGGACACGCAATTCTGTTTTCACTGGTTCCCTGTCCCCACAAGTCTAGGAATCCCGACCAGTCCATTTCGACAGTCACCGGGTCGAACGACCCGCGCGGTTTATGGCGGACCACGACGAGCGCGCGGGACGTCACCAAGTCGTCGCGGAGACCGTTCCTCGCGCCGGACCCCCCCGTTTACAAAACCCCTAGCGTAGAAAAGGGTCCGACTGGACGACTGTGAGGTTTGGGCTACGGAACGGGCCCCTTTCAGGCCGAGAGGAACCACACCGGCGCGGTCGTGACCGTATTGGGCGGAGCGTCCGTGAATACTCGCCGTCGGCGACGCGAATCCTCGCCGAAGCATCAGACGCCGACCCGTCTATGCGCCCTTGGTGACGTTCTGGTTGATCCGGAATGCGTTCCCCGGATCGAACTTCGTTTTCACCTTGACCAGGCGATCGTAGTTTCTCCCGTAGTTGGCCCGGACCTTGTCCGCATCGTCGCTGGCCGCGAAGTTGACGTAACCCCCCTTTTCGGAGAACGGGGCGATCGCTTGATAGTAGTCCCGAACCCATTTGATGTTGGCCTCATTCTTCGTCGGGTCGGGCCACATCCCCGCGATGACCGTCGCGTACTGTGCGTGACGATAGCCAAACGCGGTCTCATCTGAGCCGACGTCGTGTACGGCCCCGTTGATCGGGTAAATGTGCACCGTCGAATTGACGGCGGGAAGCCCGGGACCATGTTTGAGGTGGGCGGCGATGATCCCGTCGGAAAGCGGACCTCCGTAGGCGGCCTTCCAGTAGTGCTGCAGACCGGGCGGAACGAGACCGTCGAAGGCCGCGTTCAATGCGGGGTAGGGCATCTCTGCCTGGAGCTCAGCCACGACCGGGGCCGCGTCGCGGAGCGGGGCGATCGCCTTCTTGGCTTGGTCGAGGGGTCCCGCCCAACATGTGACGATAGCGCAGAGCCGGTCTCCCTGACGCTCTGTGGGAATGAACGGCACGGGCGGGGCGATTTGCCAAGCGAAGAACGCCCCGAGCTCACGGGGCGCCTTCGTGATGTACTTGTCATACGCGCGGATCACTTTTTCGGCGTCCTCGCGCTCGAAGAAGATCGGCCCTCCGAAGATCTGGGTAACCGGGTGAAGGCGGAACTGAAAGTTTGTGACCACCCCGAAATTCCCTCCCCCTCCCCGAAGCGCCCAAAAGAGGTCGGGATTCGACTTGCCCGTGGCGGACACAAAGGATCCGTCGGCTGAGGACCAACGTCGGCACCGACCACATTGTCCAAGGACAGGCCGCGGCCCCTGGTCAGGTAGCCTATCCCGCCTCCGAGAGTTAGGCCACCGATGCCGGTGGTAGAGATGATCCCGCCGGTCGTGGCGAGACCAAAGGCGTGCGTCGCATGGTTGAAGTCTCCCCAGGTGCAGCCCCCTTCGGCCCAGGCGGCCCTCGCCTTGGAGTCCACACGAACACCGCGCATCCGCTGGAGGTCGACGACAACGGCCCCATCGGCGGTCCCGAAGCCGGGAACGCTATGCCCGCCACCGCGGATTGCTACCGCGAGGCCGGCGGAGTGAGCGGCTTTGACCGTGGCCATCACGTCGGCGACCCCAGACACCCGGACGACCGCGGCCGGGCGCTTGTCGATCATCGCGTTGTAGACTTTCCGAGCCTCGTCGTAGCGCTCCTGCCCTGGGAGGATGACTTCCCCCCGGACCTCGTTCTGAAGATTCTCTAACCCCTTCGCGCCCATTGAGCTCCCTGCCGGAAAGGGGGTTACGAAGGTCTTGAGGATAGATGTTTGCCAGGCATTCAGCGTTCAGGTCAGACCTGTCGAGCGTCGTGAAGCCTACGTCGCGTTCAGTTAGGAAAAGGGAGCTACCCCCAATCACGAAACGCACGCCTTCCGCGACGACTGGGCTGGCCATGTGCGGGAGCGTGGTGTCGAGTCCGGTGGTCATGCCTGTACCCGTACCGAACCCGATCCTTCCCAAGATAGACGGACCGATTCTCCCGTAAAGGATCGGTCCGGGGCGTCCATCCTTCGAACAAAGGGCTAAGGCCCGGTAGGTCATGAACGAGGCTCGATGCGGCTTGGGTCTCGGATCGTTGTGACCGCTGCCCTTCTAGGCCTGCTCCTTACGGTTCCGGCGTTCCCCGCAGCGGCGAGCCCCCCCCGAGACGGTGTACCCAGCTTCGGCCATGTCTTTCTGATCATCGGAGAAAACACGGACTACTCTCACCTCGATGTGTCGAACGCGCCGTACCTTCTGGGCATCGTCAAGCCGGAATCGGCCTGGCTCTCAAACTACTATTCCGCGACGCATTGGTCGCAGGCGAACTACGTCGCCCTCGTCTCGGGCCAGTACACCGACTGCGAGCAGGAGGATGGGGGGATTGCTTGCCATCAGAATGTCGACAATCTATTCCATCAACTCGACCGAGTCGGCTTGACGTGGAACGTGTGGCTCGAGGGGGCTCCCGGTCGATGCGACGGGGGAGGGTCGACCTGCGTGAGCGACCAGCCGTGCCCGCTCACGGGGTTCTACACGACCGGAAACCCGCCGATCGTGTTCACTGACACCGAGGGAACGAACGGCGTCTGGTCCGCAACCGCGCCATCACGGGAATGTCTGAGCGACGACCTGCCCGCCGGCAACCCGACGGCCGGGATGGGGTATTTCAACGCGAACCTCTCCGCAGGCACCGTCGCGGATTTCAACATGATCATCCCCAACGGGTGCAACGACGGCGAGCGAAACTGCGCGCCCACGAACGACCGATACACCCAGTTCGACGACTTCCTGGCCCAAGAGGTCCCGCTGATCCAGGCGTCCCCTGCGTTCGGTGACAACGGGGTCATCATCATCACGTATGACGAAGACCAGCGGATGGGAGGAGTCGCCGAAAAGAACGGGTTCGGGCAGGGTGGACATACGGTGTGTGCCATTGTGAGCCCACTCGTTCAATCGGGAGATTACACTGCCAAGGCCTACGCCTATAGCGTGTTCCGATCGCTCGAGGACGGTTTCCCGGTGTCGGGTTATCTGGCGAACGCCACCCATGTGTCGTCACTTCCCGTCGTCTGGGTGTAGACCCAACGAAGCGTAGACAGGCCCGGACCCCTGCTATTTCCCATCGCGGGGACGGTCCCCCGTCGGGGTGGGGGGCTTTGCCAAGCAACTCTTTCCCGGACACGCGGCCTGAGTACGCGAAGCGAGATTGCGGTGGCCGCGCGGCCTTCATGAAGGAACGCCGCGTTCGATGACGGCACCGCGATGAAGGGACGAGGGAAGGCCGCGTCGACCTCGGATTATCAAATCCGTCCCGCCACCGAACTCGACGTGCCTCAACTGCTCGAGTGTTTACGCGAAGTCTTCGAACCGTACCGCCTCGAGTACACACCGGAGGCATACGCGGACACCGTCACTTCGGATCAAATCGCCCGTGAGCGACTCCGGTCAATGAACGTCCTGGTGGCTGAGGATCCAACAGGCGCCATCGTGGGAACTATCGCAGGTGCGTGTGCGTCCCGCACGGAAGGACACCTCCGTGGAATGGCTGTGAGACCGAGCTGGCAGGGAAAGGGGGTCGCGGGGGCGTTGCTCCAGGCGGCTCTGGATAATCTGCGGTCCATGGCCTGCCGCCGAGTAACGCTCGACA
Organism: uncultured Thermoplasmata archaeon; assembly: GCA_963773945.1. Taxonomy (GTDB): domain Archaea; phylum Thermoplasmatota; class Thermoplasmata; order Lutacidiplasmatales; family UBA184; genus JAKIWV01. Next base: position 731,003 of record CAVZDD010000005.1, read on the forward strand.
CTACTCTGCCCCTGGCCCGGGCTGTGAGATTCTACGAGAAGAACGGATTTCGCAAGTCCGGAAAAGTCACCGATTTCTTCGGCATGCCGCTTGTTGAGCACGTCCTTGATCTTGGGTGAAAAAGGTACCGGGGGCGAGTTGGGGGAACACCGCGGCCACGCAGGCTTCATGAAGGAAGCGCGGACGATGGTGGACCGCAATCAGCGCGGGCGGCGAGATGGGAGCGGGGCGCATCCGCCCCCGTTGCGGAAACCCACGGGTTTCGTAAATCGGGGAGAGTCACTGACTTCTTCGGTATGCCACTTGTCGAATACGTTCGCGAGCTTGCCTGACCAACGACACTCATGGCGGCGACCGGGCTTGACGCGGGATGCGCGCGGACGATGGTGGACCGCAACCAGCGCGCGGGCGTCCGGCCTCTCTCGACACGAGACTCTGGACCACTTTCCGAGAACCCTTCAGCCTTTATTTCCCCGAAAATGCTGTTAAGCGTAGAGGGACACGCAATTCTGTTTTCACTGGCTCCCTGCCCCCACAAGTCTAGGAATCCCGACCAGTCCATCATCTCATTGGGCGCGACTAGGGTAGATTCGGACCCCGGGAGGAGTGGACGCCGACCGGTCGACGGCCAGCCCATAGTGTGTTGGGGTGCAATCTCCGTTGCAACTGGCACCCGATTCAGTATCTTGCGCAGAAATAACCCTCTATCGGGGTACTCGAGACTGAAATCGTGACTCCCAAGACTGGAAACGACCGAACTCGTACTCCTTTTGCAGGGGTGATTCGAACCCCCGGGGGGTGCGGAAACCGATCAATCCGTCGGGGGTTTCGGAGACCTGCTGACGCGCGCGGTCGATGGCGGACCGTGAGGAGCGTGTAGGCTTCGGCCGGCAGTGGCGAAAAGATGTCGTCGCGGATGGGTGCGCCGACGGAGCGAGTCGTGCGACGTCGAATCTACTTGATTCCCGTAGCCTTCGCGATGCTGACGTTCGTGACCTACCTGCTCGGGGTTGCCTACGCCCCAATCACGCCGATACCCTGGGACCAGCGGTCGGTCTGGTCGGGGTTTACTTCGCTCTTCCCGCTCATGGTCGCCGTCATGCTGTTCTCGCTGGCCATGGTCGCGTTCCTCCGCCGGCCCCCGGTCGACATGGCCGTGCCGACACCACGCGGTTGATACAAGCGGGCCGGGGGAGCCTCCTGTACGGAGCGCGCGGTCGATCGAGGACCGTAATCAGCGCGCGGGCATCCGCCTTCTCTCGACAACGTGCCTCCGGACCACTTTCCGAGCACCCTTCAGCCTTTGTTTCTCCGAAAATCCGACTGAGCGCAGAGGGACACGCAATTCTGTTATCACTGGCTCCCTGCCCCCACAAGTCCCGGAATCCCGACCAGTCCAATACGACCGGCCCCCGCCGGGTTAGCCGAGGTTCGACCGCTTCCACCCCCCACGGGAATCTCGGGTCCTTCCTCGAGAACCGGCGTTGACCCGGCGGAACCCGAAATCGGTCCAGCTGGGGTCATCCTTTTCTCGAACAAGTTCTGCGGTTGCCGCGGAAGACCTAGATCGAGCCGGCCACGGCCGGCGATCTGCGTGGAACACTTTGACCGATCTTGACGGTACGTGCGTCAACACGCTCCGATTCCTCGCGGTTGACGCGGTAGAAAAAGCCAAGTCTGGCCATCCGGGACTTCCGCTCGGCGCTGCACCCATGGCGTATGTGCTCTGGGACCGTTTCCTCCGCCACAACCCCGCCAACCCTCAGTGGTTGGACCGGGACCGTTTCGTGCTTTCCGCGGGTCATGGTTCCGCCCTACTGTACGCCCTTCTCCACGTTACGGGGTACGACCTCCCTGTCGGGGAGCTCCAGCGTTTCCGTCAGTGGGGCAGCCGAACCCCGGGACATCCCGAGCGCGGCCTCACCCCCGGCGTGGAAGCTACGACCGGCCCACTGGGTCAAGGGTTCGGCATGGGGGTAGGAATGGCGATCGCCGAACGGCACCTCGCTAGGACGTACAACGGGAAGGGGTCCCCCCTCGTGCACCACTACACCTACGGAATCGTGTCCGACGGGGACCTGATGGAGGGCATATCCTCTGAAGCCGCATCATTGGCCGGGACGTTGGGGCTGGGGAAGCTCATCTATCTGTACGACGACAACCACATCTCCTTGGAGGGCCCCACTCGGTGGGCGTTCACCGAGGATGTGGCCAGCCGCTTCCTTGCCTACGGATGGCAGGTCCTCCGGGTTCCCGACGGGAACGACCTGACCGCGATCGAGGCCGCCCTGCGGGAGGCCCGAGCGGAGGCGGCCCGGCCCTCGCTCATCGCCGTACGCACCCACATCGGATACGGGAGCCCCGTGCAGGATACACGGGAGGCCCACGGCGAAGCCCTTGGGCCGGTCAACCTTCGAGCGACGAAGGAAAAACTGGGCTGGCCGCTCGAGCCTACGTTCTACGTACCGGAGGAGGCCCGGACCCATTTTCACCAGGCCGTGGATCGAGGGGGGCGCTGGGAAAGAGAATGGGAGGACGCTAGAGAGACGGTCCGGGGCCAGGATCCCCAAAGGGTCCGGAACTTCGAAGATCAGCTGGCTGGCGTTCTCCCGGCCGGATGGGATTCGGACCTTCCCGTGTTCCGACCCGGGGACGGGCCGATGGCGACCCGTGACGCCTCGCAAAAGGTATTGACCGCCGTGGCACCGAAGCTCCTCGCTCTCTTGGGAGGCGCAGCGGACCTCTCTCCATCGACGAAGACCCTCATTCCAGAGTCGAGCGATGAATCTGCCTCCGACGGAATTGGCCGCAACTTCCACTTCGGTGTCCGCGAGCACGCGATGGTGGCCGTGGTCAACGGCATGGCCCTCCACGGAGGCCTCCTTCCCTACGGCGCCACGTTCCTGACCTTCTCGGACTACGCCCGCGGGGCCCTCCGGCTGGCGGCCCTGCAACAGACCCACGCCGTCTTCGTCTTCACCCACGACAGCATCGCGATGGGCGAGGACGGACCGACTCACCAGCCCGTCGAGCAACTCGTGAGCCTGCGGGCGATTCCCGGTTTGACTTTGATCCGACCCGCCGACGCAAACGAGACCTCCGCGGCGTGGCGCCTCGCTATCGAGCGGCCCGGTCCGACGGCCCTCGTCTTCACCCGACAGAAACTGCCGATTCAGGACCCCTCGACCCATCCGATCGCGGTGGGGACGGCTCGCGGTGGGTATGTCCTGTCGGAAGCGCCTACGGGCGCCCCCGAAGTCATCCTCGTGGCGACGGGATCCGAGGTCTCCCTCGTGTTGGCGGCCCAGGAGCAGCTCAAGCAACGCGGCGTCCGCGCGCGAGTGGTATCGCTCCCGTCGTGGGAGGTGTTTGACGAGCAACCTTCGACCTACCGGGACTCGATTCTCCCTCCGGGACTCCCCAAGGTCTCCGTCGAGGCCGGCGTCACCCTCGGCTGGACGCGCTACGTGGGCAGCGGAGGAGAGAGCATCGGGGTCGACCGATTTGGAGCCTCGGCGCCGGGACCGGTCCTCCTCCAGGAGTACGGACTGACGGTGGAGCACGTTCTCGAGTGCGTCGCACGAGTGATGGGATCGACTTCCCGTCCGGGCGTGCCATGACTCGACTCGCCGGCTTGCTCTCCGCAGGACAGTCCCCCTGGCTGGACTACATCCGACGCAGCCTGCTGACCTCGGGCGACCTCCAGCGAATGGTGGAAGTCGACGGTATCACGGGAGCCACGACCAATCCCACGATCTTCGAGAAGGCCATTGCCGGCAGTCACGACTATGACGACGCACTGAAGGAGATCCTCGAGCCGGGAGCCGAGTCGCTCACCGGCCGATTTGTTCGAGCGGTTGGCCGTCGAGGACGTGACGATGGCCGCGGACGTGCTGCGTCCGGTCTACGATCGTACCCAAGGAAAGGACGGCTTCGTCAGCCTGGAGGTGGCTCCGGGCCTCGCGCACGACACCGCCGGGACTGTTGCCGAGGCGCGGCGCTTGTGGGACGAGGTCCATCGCCCCAACTTGCTGATCAAAGTGCCCGCCACCCCGGAGGGGATACCGGCCATCGAGCAGCTCCTCTCCGAGGGAATCAATGTGAACATCACCCTGATGTTCTCGTTGGCCCACTACGAGGCCGTTGCCCAAGCGTACCTCCGCGGACTCGCGCGGGCGCCCAATCCTTCTCAGCTCGCCTCGGTCGCCTCGGTCTTCGTGAGCCGCATCGACACGGCGGCGGACAAGGCCCTCGACGCTTCCCGGACTCCCGGAGCCCAGGCCCTGCGGGGTACCGTCGCGATTGCCAACTCGAAGGCGATCTACGCGCGTTTCCAAGAGATTTTTCACGGGGCGGCCTTCGCCGCTTGGACCACGAAAGGAGCGCACCCCCAGCGGGTCCTATGGGCAAGCACGAGCACGAAAGACCCGCGCTACCGAGATACGCTCTACGTAGAGGAACTCGTGGGGCCGGACACCGTCGATACGATCCCTCCGGCCACCCTCAGCGCCTTCGAGGACCACGGGGTCGTCAAAGGAGCGACCTTGACCCAGGACGTCCCTCACGCACGGGCGCAACTTCAGCAAGCCGCCGCGGCTGGCGTCGACCTTCCCCGGATTACCGACGCACTCCAGGTCGAGGGCGTGGCCTCCTTCGCGGCATCGTACGATCAGCTCCTCCATTCCCTTGAGAGCAAGAAGCAGGCGCTCCTGGCCGGTGCCCTGGATGCCCAGTCGTGGCACCTCGGTCCGTACGCCGAACGGGTCGCCTCCCTCCGGAAGAGCTGGCAGACGGAGGGGGTGGCCGCCCGGTTGTGGCGTCGTGACCCTACGTTGTGGCCCGCCGCGTCCCCTCAAGACGTCGCGACCCGGATGGGCTGGCTGCAGCTCCCCGAGTTAATGCACGAGCAGGTTTCCGAGATCTTGGCCTTCGCCGACGAGATACGAAGGGAAGGGATTCGCCACGTCGTCGTGCTCGGGATGGGAGGCTCGAGCCTCGCTCCGGATGTCTTTCGAGGGATGTTTGGAGGCCGGCCAACGTATCCGGAACTCCTCGTGCTGGACTCCACCCATCCGGACGCGGTCGCGGCCGTCGCGCGGCGGATCGACCCGCAACACACCCTGTTCCTGGTCTCGAGCAAATCCGGGACGACCACGGAGCCGCTCTCGTTTTACCGGTTCTTCTGGGAGAGCGTTCGCGCGACAGGAAGCCCGCCGGAGCGGCACTTCGTCGCCGTCACCGACCCGGGAACACCCCTGGACAAGTTGGCCCAGGAAGAGGGCTTTCGGGCGATCTTCCGGGCGCTGCCTACGGTCGGTGGGCGGTACTCGGCCCTCACCATGTTCGGGTTGGTTCCGGCCGCCCTCATTGGCGTGGATGTCCGTGGATTGCTCGACCGAGCGTGGACCATGGCCGAGGCATGTGCCCCGTCCGTGCCTTCCCTTGAGAACCCCGGGCTGAGCCTCGGGGCGGTCCTGGGCGGACTCGCCACCCTCGGTCGCGACAAGCTCACGTTCTACGCCTCGCAGGGACTCGCCCCCTTCCCCATGTGGGTCGAGCAGCTCGTGGCCGAGAGCACTGGCAAAGACGGGAAGGGGATCGTTCCGGTGGTCGACGAACCCCGAATGGCCCTCGAGGGGTACGGACCCGACCGGCTCTTCGTTGAGATCCAGGAACGCGGGAACCCGGATCCGGAGCTGGCGGCCCACATCGCTCGTCTCGAGGGCGCCGGCCATCCCGTGATACGCCTCCGTGTCTCCGACCGTGCCGACCTCGGCCAAGAGTTCTTCCGATGGGAGCTCGGAGTCGCGAGTGCGGGAATGGTACTCGGAGTCAATCCCTACGACCAGCCGGACGTGGAGTTCGCGAAGGAGCTGGCGCGTCAGGCCATGGCGCATCCCTCGACTCCGGAAGGAAGTCCCGGCGTGGCGACGGTCCGGGTCACCGACGCACCCGAGCTGTTGCGCCATCTCGACGGGTGGATGAAGTCGTGCCATCCCGGAGACTACGTGAGCATCCAGGCCTACCTGTTCCCCAATCCGGAAACTCTGGCCGCGTTGCACTCTATCCGCCGTCGGCTCCTGGAGGACCTCCACGTCGCAACGTCGCTAGGGATGGGTCCGCGGTTTCTCCACTCCACCGGCCAACTCCACAAAGGTGGACCGAACACGGGCCTGTTCCTCCAGATCGTCGACTCACCGAAAAAGGACATCGAGGTTCCCGGGGCCGGCTACACGTTTGGTCAGCTCATTCGCGCCCAGGCGCTCGGAGACTACCAGGCCCTCCGGCAGAAGCAACGACGGGTACTGCGGATCGACCTCGGGTCGGACGTGCCCGCCGGGCTTCGACGTCTCCTCGAGGCGCTCCATGGCTAAGGTCTCCCTTCTCCTCTGGGATATCGGCGGCGTGATCCTATCCAATGGCTGGGATGAGGCCGACCGTCGTGCGGCGGCGGAACGGTTCGGTCTCGATGCCCAGGACCTCGAACGCCGGCATCAGAGCGTCGTGGTGGACTTCGAGACGGGACGGATCGACGAAGAGGAGTACCTCTCACGGACCGTGTTCACCGTTCCCCGGTCGTTCTCGCGCACGACGTTCCAGAAGTTCATGCGGGACTGCTCCGTCCCGCTGGCCCCTTCTCTCGCGGCCGCTCAGGCCTTGCGGGTCCAGGGCAGGTACGTGATGGCCGCCCTCAACAACGAAGCCACCAGCCTCAACCAGTACCGGATCGCGACCTTCCACCTCCAGGAGATCTTCGACTTCTTCCTCAGCTCTTGCTACACGGGCCGGCGGAAGCCCGACCCCGATGCATATCGCTACGCGTTGGAGATTGCCCAACGTGATCCGGAAGAGATCCTCTTTCTCGACGACCGGCTCGACAACGTGAAGGCGGCGGGGCGTCTCGGGTTCCACACCCTGTGGGTGCAAGACCCGGCGCGGCTCCGGGAGGACCTGACCACCGCCGGTATCGAAGTAAGTTAAGGTGGGTACGATGAAACTCGGAATGGTCGGTCTCGGAAAGATGGGCGCCAATATGACGGAGCGACTGATCAAGGGCGGTCACCAGGTGGTGGGCTTCGCCCGCACCAAGGCCGTCGTCGATTCGGTGGTCGCGAACGGGGCCGTCGGCGCGTACTCCCTCCAGGAGCTGGTCCACAAGCTCGAGACGCCGCGGGTCATCTGGTTAATGATCCCCTCGGGCGCTCCCGTGGACGAGACGTTGGAACAGCTCCACTCCCTGCTGTCTCCCGGCGACCTCGTCGTGGACGGAGGCAATTCGTACTATCGCGACACGGTGCGTCGGGCGGCGTTGGTGACGGGCTGGGGGTTTCGGTACATTGACGTGGGCACGAGCGGGGGAATCTGGGGTCTCACGCAGGGCTACTCGATGATGGTCGGGGGGGAGAAGGCCGACGTCGAGCGGATCCGGCCGATCCTGGAAACGCTCGCCCCGGCACCGGACAAGGGGTGGGGGCACATGGGACCCATCGCCTCCGGTCACTTCGTGAAGATGGTCCACAACGGGATCGAGTACGGGATGATGCAAGCCTACGCCGAGGGGTTCGCCGTCCTACAGGGAAAGACCGACTTCCCGCTGGACCTGCATCAGGTCGCCGAGGTCTGGCGATACGGGAGCGTCGTCCGCTCCTGGCTGCTGGAACTGACCGAGTCGGCCCTGAAGGAGAACCCCACCCTCGACGGCATCGAGCCGTGGGTGGCGGACTCCGGCGAGGGACGATGGACGGTGACCGAGGCCCTGGAGCTCAACATCCCCGCTCCCGTCATCACCCTCGCGCTCCAGCAGCGGATGCGCTCGCGGGAGTCGGACCCTTTCACGGAGCGGCTCCTCGCGATGATGCGCAACAAGTTCGGTGGTCATGAAGTGAAGCGGGAGCCCTAGGCATGGGAAGCCCGGCCCCGGAGACGCACCTCTTCGTGGTGTTTGGCGCCACAGGGAACCTGATGCAGCTCAAGCTGCTCCCGGTCCTCTACCGGTTGTCCACGAGCGGGCGGTTCCCAAAGGGCAGTCTCATCCTCGGCGTCGCCCGCCGACCGCTGGATGACGCGGGGTTTCGAGAGCTGGCCGCCGTGTCTCTCCGGGAGGCGAAAGTGGCCACGGAGGAACAGATCCGTGCCTTCTGCGAGAGCACCCTCTTCTACCGGCGGCTCGAAGGCGAGACCCGCGCGAGCTTCGATGCGCTGCGGGGAGGCATCGAACAACTCGAGCTCGACAACGGACTCCCCGGGAATCGGGTCCTTTACCTCGCACTGCCCGCGGAAGCGTTCGCTCCGACCTTGCACGGCCTGGGCCGGGCCCGGCTGGCACACGGGGGCCGGTTGGACCCGCGTGGTCCTCGAGAAGCCGTTCGGAAGGGACCTCGCCTCCGCCCAAGCGCTCAATCAGCTCCTCGGCCGCTACTTCGAGGAACAGCAGATCTTCCGGATCGACCACTACCTGGGAAAGGAAACGGTCCAAAACCTGCTCGTCTTCCGATTCGCGAACATGTTCGTGGAATCGCTCTGGAACCGCGACCGGGTGGCGCAGGTGGAGATCACGGTCGCCGAACGGATCGGCGTGGGAGACCGGGCCGCCTACTACGAATCTTCCGGAGCTCTGCGCGACATGATCCAAAATCACGTGACCCAGCTTCTGACCCTCATCGCCATGGAGCCGCCCGCGACCCGGCTCGCGGACGCGATCCGCAATGAGAAGGTGAAGGTCCTGCGGAGTGCGGTCCGGATCCAACCGGAGGACGTCGTTTGCGGGCAGTACGCCGCCGGCACGATGGACGGCCAGGCCGTCCCGGCCTACCGAGAGGAGGAGGGCGTGGCCCCGACCTCCGCCACGGAAACGTTCGTGGCGCTGAGATTGAAGATCGACAACTGGAGGTGGCAGAACGTTCCATTCTTCCTCCGGACTGGGAAGCGATTGCCGGCGAAGTCGAGCCAGGTGGTCGTCACGTTCAAAGCGCCCCCGGTCTCCATGTTCCAAACCGAAGAAGAGTACGCGGTCAATCCGGATCGGATCTCGATCCTGCTCCAACCGGCCGAAGGCATCGAGCTAGCGTTCGAAATCAAGGTGCCCGGGCGGGAGGTCCGCGTGCAAACCCACCGGATGAAATTCCACTACGCGGACGTTTTCGGCGAGCTCCCCGATGGCTACGAGACGCTCCTGCTCGACGTGATGCTGGGCGATCCGACCCACTTCGTTCGCGCCGATGAGGTCGAGGAGTCGTGGCGCCTCTACGACCCCGTCTTGCGGAATCCCCCTCCGCTCGTGTTCTACCCCGCGGGCTCGGAGGGCCCCTCCGAGGCTCAGCGGCTCGCGGAACAGTGGGGCCACCGGTGGCACATCGACTAGACCGGGTCGTTCGGGTCTATCCGACCCGGGCCGCGGAGACCGCCGCCGTCGCCCGGCACATCGCAGAATTCGCCGACGAGAGCGTTCGAGCGCGCGGGGTATTCTCGTTCGTCCTCGCGGGAGGTCGGACTCCCCAGCGGCTCTACCGGCTCCTGGCCCGACGATACCGTACCCGGGTCCGGTGGCCGGCCACCGAGATATTCTTCGGCGACGAGCGATGCGTCTCTCGACAGGACCCGGACAGCAACTACGCCATGGCCCGGGAAGCGCTCCTTTCCCACGTGCCCGTGGCCCGCCGTCAGGTCCACCGACTGCGGGGAGAGCTGCGCCCTCCGTCGGTCGCCGCGTCGAGCTACGCCCGTCGGATCGGTCCGCTCCCCTCGCTCGGGGAGCCGGCCCGATTCGACCTCGTGCTGTTGGGCGTCGGGCCGGATGGGCACACGGCCTCCCTGTTCCCGGGGGCCCCCGCCCTGCGCGAGCGACGCCGCACGGTGGTGGCCGTCCGGCACGCCGGCCAGCCCCCGTACGTCCCCCGGCTGACCCTCACCCTCCCGGCGCTCTCGTCGGCCCGAGAGGTCTGCTTTCTCGTCTCGGGACCGGAGAAGGCGGCGGCGGTGGGGGCCATCTTACGGGCCTCGCGCACCGGGGACCGTCGGCTCCCCGCGAGCCTGGTACGGCCGGTGGGCGCTACCGTTTGGTTCTTGGACCGCGCGGCCGCCCGACAACTTCCGCCGAACGTCTCGGTCGGGTGAGACCCGATCGTCGACCCGTCGTGGCGGGTCGCGAGGGGGGACTCGCGCGGTCGTGATGCCACGGGGGCCCGACCATATCCGTCGACCACCGAGGAGGGCGTCGCGGTTGTTCCCGCGACGGACGCCGGCCGGGAGGTCCTTCAGCTTGCGGGCATTCCCTCCCCCCAACACGATGTACTCGGGTTCGAGGGCCGCTGAGAACGCCTGGATCACGTCGAAGACCTCTTGTCGCCACTTCTTCCGCCCGAGGCGTTTCAGCGCGGATTCTCCCACGTACTCCTCGTAGGTCTTCCCCTTCTTCCAGGGCAAATGAGCGAGCTCCATCGGCTGGAGCTCCCCCGCCAGGATCATGGCGGAGCCGAGGCCCGTCCCGAGACCGAGGAAGAGCATGCTGCCTCCCCGATAGCTCCCCAGCGCCTGCAGGGCGGCGTCGTTAATGATCCGTGTGGGCCGACCCAGCGCCCGCTCGAAGTCGAACCCGATCCAGCCCTTTCCCAGATGGGCTGGCTCCCGGACGATTCGCCCGTGGGCCACGAGGCCCGGGTAGCCCACGGTCACCGTGTCGTACTTCACTCCCCGCAGCCGCTTCCGGAGCTGACGCATCATCTTCTCCGGAGTCATCGTCGGTCCGGAGGGAATCGTTTCCCGCGGCGCCAGACCCGGCGGATAGGCCTTGACGTGGGTACCCCCCACGTCGAGCACGAGAACCCGCGGGGGCGCTCGCACGGTCCTCACCTTCCGCACGGGCGGGCTCCAGCGCGTCTCGCCGCTCGCGAAAGGTCCCTCATGGGGCGGCGTCGACGCGGACCGAGTAATTCCGACCCTCCCAACTCTCCCGACTCGGCCAGAACAGCGTGAAGGCGATCTCGCGACCGGCCCGGTGTTCCGTCGGGAGGTCGAAGTAGTGGATCCCGAGCGTCGTGGGGGCGGCCTCGGCGTCCGCGACGGTGGACCATGCATCCTCCGACCAGTGGAGACGAAAGGGCTCCGGCGCCTGGATTCGCAGGACGGTACCCGCCGCGACGTGGGTCGGGCGGTGATGGGGCTTCCACACTTCAAGCCTGGGGCCCCGGGGGGAGACGCGGGAATACCGCGCCTCGACCTCGGTCACCCGATCGAAAGGTGCGCCCTCGTGGACGGACCTCAGGAGGGTTAGGTACTCGGCGTGGGCCCAGACTAGGGGCATCGCGCTCGTGGTGGCCCGTCCCAGCTCGAGATGGAGTTCGGGGAGGTCGGAGGCATCCCAGACTTGTTCCGGAAGCAGCCCTGTCGACGAGGCGAACGCTTCGACGGCTCGCACAAGCGGCGATACGTCCGTGCCGTGCGCGAGCTCGTAGTGAGCTCGCTCGGCCGTGAGGAGGGGCCACGCCCGTCCCGTTCCCCACGACAGGAACGGGCCGCCGTCGTCTCGCTGCCCGTAGCCGTCGTGGTTGTACCGACGCCAGCACGGCCCGTACGGGGTCGTCACGCGGAGGACGTGGTCGACGACCCGGAGGGAGTCCACAATGAGCGGATCGTCGGCCCGGCGTAGTCCGTAACGGACGAGCGCAAGAAAACCGGCGTCGACGATCTCGTGCGCCGGGTACGTCGCCGGATCCCCTTCAGGATGGTTGGGGATCCGGACTGTGCCGCCGTTCGCGGGGCCTTCGACGTAAGAGGCCATCGGGTCGGCGGGCCGTATCCGCACATAGTGCCGACGGATCTGCGGGTGGAGTGTGCCTACCGTGGTCACCGTCCAACCCTCGATGTGATCGTTGAGGTAATCGGCATACTCCTCGAGGAAATGGGCGGTCTCCGATTCCCCGGCCGCCCGAGCGAAGCTAGCCGCAACAATCACCGCCGCGACATTCGACGCCAGAGTGGACGGGGAATATCCCGACTCTTCCTCCCACCGCTCCTGTTCGGTCGCCGGGCCATAAGTGAGGAGGAATTGTGCGGCCGACCGAACCATCGGCCAGGGGTCGTAATCCTGGAGCGCCCGTTCCCGTCGCAGTAATCCGGCCAGCAGAATTGGGAACGCCACTTCATCGAGTTGGACACCGGCCCAGTACGGCTCTCCGGAAAGCCAGAAGTTCTGGGGGAAGTTGCCGTCGGGCCGCTGGCTGGACCCGAGGTAGATGAGCGACCCGAGGGCACTGATCGGATCGCCCGACGCGAGGAGGCCTATCGCCGACTGCACAAGGTCTCGGGACCAGACAAGGTGGTAACCGCCCCGGTCCTCGTCGCTTTTGGCCTGGCCCCACGGGATCGACAGCGACGCGATTCGGGCCCCTCGGAAGGTCTTATCCTCATGGGCGAGGAGAAGACTGTGGCTCGCGTGGTACAGGTTCCCGCCATCGCCGGAATGCTTGTCGAGCGGGCGGAGTCGGTGGGCGAGTCGGTCCCACCCGTCGAGGTATCGGTCGCGATGGGTGGAGAAGGGGAGCCCAAGCGATTGAAGCAGCGCCGTGACCGCGTCGGAAAGACCTTGACCGAAGGCCAGGCCCAGCGTGAATTCGTCCCCGCCCTCCAGGTCAATCTCGCCCGTAAGGGCCACATTGCCGTCGGGGGCGTGGTCAAATTCGTAGTCCATCCGGAAGTTGTCCGCCACGTCGGTCCAACCGTCGCTCTGGCCGACGTAGCCGCACGAGAGCCGGCGGAACGGAAGGGTCGCCCCCAGCGCCAGCCAGGTGCCATGCCGTTCGGCGACGAGCAATTGGCGCCCGGCGAGCTCGACCACGTAGGCATTGTTCCCCCATCCCCCGACATCGAGGTGGGGGGCGAGCAGGGCGTACAACGAAAGATCGCGCGGGCCAGACGGACTCCGGATGAGATGGGTCCGCATCAGAACTACCGGCAGGCGAGGGTCGGAGATGACCTCCTTCTCCAAACGGTACCGCCCGGCCGGATCCGCGGCCGTGATCCGATACCCGAGTCCATTCTTGCTCATGCGTTCGGTCTGCGACACGAGGTGGCGTTTCTCCTCGTGGAAGAACGTGCGTCCGTCGCTCACCAGGAACTGGAGGTCCCGTATCTGGGGGTGGTCGATCAGCGGATAGTAGACCTCCGTGACAACCCCCCGCCAGAGCGTGAACCAGACCTTGCTTTCGGCGGAGGGACTGGTCCCGACCCCCTCCTTGTTGCCTTGGGTCCATTTCGGCTCGATCCCCGGCGCGCCGAACGCGAGGCGGTCTCCGCGAAACCTCATCGTGGGTGCCGCCCCGCCGGTCGAGCGCGGCACCGCCCGGCTCGAGCGAGTTCTGCGGCTAGTCCGACGACCCTCCGAGGGGAGAGCGTCAGACCTCGAGCCATGCCCAACTAGACCCTTCCCGAACCTTAAAGCGAAGGGCCCGGACTCGGCGTCCGAATTTTACGAGGAGCTCGACGACCGCCGGTAGCGGTTCACGAGGTCTAGAAACACCGCATGCGACCAGACCAGAGGCGTGGCGCTCTTCGCCTCTCCCGTGCGAGCGTCGATCTGTTCGGGAAGGAGACCCGTCGGGGTGGCGTGGGCCACGACCCAGTCAATCAGCTCTCGACATCGCCCTCGGTTTCCGAGCGCGAGCTCGGCCGCCGCGAGCCAAAGGGTGCACACGATCCACGGGTTCTCCACGCCATCGTACTCATCCCCTTCGTAGCGCGCCAAGCCCCCAACGCTCGGCGACCAGAGACGTCGCGTGGTCAATTCGACCGTCGCCCGATACCGCGGGTCGGAGGGGTCGAGCAGACCCAGGTCCAGCGCTAGAAGGATCGACGCGTCAATCCGTTCGTCCCGTGGCGCGACGGACCGAACAAAACGGGCGAGGGTTGGATCCCACATCTGGTCTACCACGAGGGAGCGAATCTCCTCCGCCGTGCTCGACCATTGGGGTGTCTCCTTCCCCAGTACCTTGGCGATGCGGGCAGCACTGTCGAGGCCATGGGCCACCGCGGCCGCCGAGTAGGCGTGGATGCCTTTGCGTTCCTCCCACAGGTCGAAGCTAGGCGCCGGGAGCCCAGTTCCCGAGTCTCGGAAGCCGACGAGGAAGTTGGCCGCCGATTTCACCATCGGCCAGAGCTCGAGGAGGACATCCGGGTCAGCGCCCCGCTCAAGGTGCCGCCACGTGGCCGACAGCACCGTCGCGGTTTGGTCAATCTGCAGGAACGGGGGGGGGTGCCACGTGCTTCCCACCTCTCCGTCCGGAAAGTATCGATGGCCGAAGGAACCGTCGGGGCTCTGACACGCCGATGCGAACCGGAGAAACCGGGTAGAAAGCTCCCGAAGCCGGGAGTCGTCCATCGCCTCGCTAATGTAGCCGCTGTCCCGAAACCAGCAATAGTTGTAGGTGTCTCCCCCCACCACGAGTGACCTCGTATCGGGGCTCGCGACGATTGCGCCGGTCGTGGCCGTCGCGAGCTTGAGGACCAACACGCTCTCCCGTCCCAAACGCGATGCGGCCCCCCCTAAGTCGTCCGGTCCCTCGGGGAGGTGCCGTGCCGCCCACGCGCTCCAGTAGGCCTTGGATTCGCTCTCGAAGCGCTTCGGTCCCCGCACCCGAACGTCGTCTCGGAGCTTGTGCACTGCGGTTCTCCCGCGCCCGACGGCGAGAAAAATCCGGACCGTGGATTCGGTGTCGGGGGCCAGGTCGAGGTTCCATTGCATCACGCTGTCCGCGGCGCCATGGGCGATCGTTCTTCCTTCGAGCCTTCCGTCCTCGGCGTCTACGTAGGATCCCTGCAGACCCTTCAGCGTGTGCTCCCCGCACACCGCCGCATCGAAGACCGGATCCCCGAAGAACTCGAAGTAATACCCCCGTTTGTAATGGACCAGCGACGAAGTCGACGGGTCGACGTAGGCGGTCTCCTGGTAGAGCGATTCGGCGATCTTGAAGGATTGGTACGAGAAAAGACGGACATGTCGGGCCGCCGGGGAACGGAAGCGGAGGACACGTAGAACGAGGTCGTGGTTCGGGTGGACGATCTCCTCGACCGAAAGTGCGATTCCGTGGCCCGTCCAGACGGTCGTCGGGAAGTTGCCGACGACCGACGGCGGGACTTCGAGAGAGAACCCGTTCCCCGGACGGAGCCAGTGGAAGCTCTGTTCGTCGACGTCGTAGAGCCCGAGGCGCATCTCCCGGAGGTGCTGGAACTGTCCGGGATAGGGAAAGAACAGGTTGTTCCACTCGCCCGCGTCGTTGAGGGTGAGCAGGATACGGCCGTTGCCGGCGAGCTGGTGGATCATCTGGTGCGATTCCACCCCGTCGTTCCCATGCTGCGTTCGCCCGAAATGTGCTCGAGGGCCCTCCGCCGGAGGTCCATTAGGGCGTTCATGTAGTTCGCGTACGCATCGTACGGGCTCCCGTAGGAACTGAAATACTGATGCACGCCGGCGTCGGCTCCGTGCCCTCCGACGTACATGTAGTAGAAATGGTCCGAGGTGAGGAGCTTGCGCCAGGCCTCGAGAATGTCTGGGGCTCCGGCCTTCCGAGCGAGAACGCCGACCTTCTTCGCGGCTTCGAACGCGGAGCGCTGGAGGTCATTCCCGAGCCATGCGCCGAGGTCGCGGTTCTGGTCGGCCCAGCTCACCGTCGTCGGAGCCGAAAGGCTGTCGCGCGGAGGCAGGTCAATCGCTTCTTCTACGGTGGCCCACGCAAGGCCGGTCGTCGCCCGGACGGTCCGGGGGAGCGCCGAAAGAAACTCGAGGATCCCACTCGACGCCGGATGATGCTCGCCGAAGGTTTCGAAATCCATGAAGAGGTTTACGACTTCACCCGGTGTGGCGGAGATCCATCTGACGTACTTTTCCGCGGTCAATGGGTACTCGTTCCACTGTTTGGAGGAGAACCGGAAACCGACGTCGTCGCTCAACATGTAGTGGCGGGCGAGGAGCATGACGGTCGGCGCGGGCGCGGCGCAGTACACATAGGTCGGTGGCTGACCGCGGAGGACCCCCTCCCACCCCTCCAGGAGCATCCCCCGAAAACGCTCCGCCTCCGCGAAGCGGGCGAGCTCGTCGGAATAGGACAGTTCGGTCATCCGGAGAACGGTCGGACGCACGCCGAACTCTCGCTGAAGCGCCACGCGGTGGAGCTCCACTTCATCGTGCAACTCGGGAGGCGGAAGGAGAAAGGCCAGCGAATGATAGTACGTCTCGGACAGGAGGGCGACCCGCCCCGTCCGAACGACGCGCCGGAGTAGCTCGATAACGTCAGGAGCCACTTTAGCGGCCTGTTCGAGGAAGGTTCCGGTCACGGAGAGACTGAACCGAAAGTCCGGGTCGGTGTCGAGGGCCTCGGCGAGTCGGTGGAGCGCGGGTCGGTAGCACCGCCCGGCGATCCCCCGAAAGATGTCGAGATTGCGCGGCTCGTCGATGTACGGACGCCCCGAGCCGAGGTCGGAGTACCGAAACCGGGCGAGGCGCCATGGCTGGTGGAGATGCAGGTAGAGGACAATCTTCATCGCCGACCGCTCGTAATCAGTTCGAAATAGACCCCGACCGTCTGGAGCGCGCGCTCTTCCCACCCCTCCCGGAGCATCGACTGTCGTCCGGCCTCCCCCATCGCCCGGCGGAGGGCCGGGTACTCTAGGAGCTCGGAGATGCGGCTCGCGAACTCATCCACGTCCCAGAAATCGACGGTGAAGACACTATCAGTGATCTCAGCGATCCCGCTGGTCTTCGACACGATGGCCGGGATGCCGGCCGCCATTGCCTCTGCCGCGGCGATCCCGAATGGTTCGACGACCGATGGGAGGACGAATACCGAGGCCGATGCGAGCAAAGTCGTCCTCTCCTCGTCGGTGACCTTGCCGAGGAACAGGACCTGGTCGCCGATGCCTAGCCGGGCGGCCAGGAGGAGAAGCCGGTCCGACTCCGGCCCTTCTCCCGCGACGACGAACAGTGGAGGCGATTTCCGGGGAGCGACACGAGCGGCAGCCCGCAGAAATGTATCCACTCCCTTCATCGCCGCGAGCCGGCCCAGATATAGGACGATCTTGTTGGAGTGAGCGAGGGGCGCCAATCGCTCGTTTGGTCGGACCGCGTTGTAGATCACGCGAACCTTGGCGGGCGGCGTGCCGTAGCGCTCGACGAGCTGCCGCTTCAAGTGTTCGCTCACCGCGATCACCAGGTCCGCGCTCGCGAGGCCGGAGCGCTCCCGGGTGAGGATCTCTGTCCATGGATGCCCGAGGGAGCGGTCGAACTCCGTCGAATGGACCGTCATCACTAGTGGGCGACCCGATCGGCGGGCGAG
Source organism: uncultured Thermoplasmata archaeon (assembly GCA_963773945.1). GTDB lineage: Archaea > Thermoplasmatota > Thermoplasmata > Lutacidiplasmatales > UBA184 > JAKIWV01. The sequence continues at coordinate 748,324 of CAVZDD010000005.1, forward strand.
CGCGCTGGCCCCGACGGTCCCAAACCAATCGTGGACGTGGATCACGTGATGGCCGCCGATCGGAAAGCCCGCGACCCATGCATTGAACCGTTCGATATCTCCTTCCTGCCAGTGGCCGGGGGACCCCCCGATTTCGTACGCCCCCGGGTACGGTTCCTCTGGTTCGTCAGCTGGGCAACGGAACGTGACGCCTTTGACCGGCGTGTAGGGTCCCGGAAATGGGCTGAGGAAGGTGACCGAGTGACCCATTTTGGTCAATTCCGTGCAGAGCTCGAAAGAATGGACCCCTAATCCTCCCGAGTGGTTCGGCGGCCACTCCCAGCCGACCATCAGGATGTGGAGTTGCCGGTCGATTACCCTCGGAGGGAGAAAGGGGCGCCGTTTCGAGGGTCGCTTCCCGTCGAGGTTGAGGATCTTGGGGTCAAGCCGGGGCTGAACCGGCAGTCCAGATGCCTGAGGACGTGCGGGTTTCTTGCTCCGCCGGGGCGACCGCTCTTTGCGCGCTCGGGAGCTCGTGACGGCAGCACCCAGATTTCCTGCACGCGCCGCGCGCCGGGGCCGGACCGTTCGGGGCTTGGAGGATGAGGTCGATGCGGAGTGCTTCGTCACCCGGTCCTCCCGCCGCCCAGCCACCCGACGGTCTTAGGATTTGGGTCGAAGAATCGAAGGTAAAGCGGACTGTCGTGAAATTCCCTCATGCGGTGCGGTGTCGATCGTCAGCTGTCAAACAGGGCAGCCCAGCGTGGGCACCTTCCGCTTAGCCAAGGCCTACCTTGACGAGCCCCAGTTCGCCACGACCCCTGAGTCGGGGTCCGGAGAAAATCTCTCCGATTCGTACCCCCGAGGGGGCAAGGCGCCGACCAGACCAGCGCGACTCAATCTCGCCGCTTCAGCCGAGGTTCATTCGCTGCAACTTCGATGGGAATCTCGGGTTCTCCCTGAAGTTCTCTGACCGAAGATCTGTTTACAGGATGGCGAGTTCTTTTCCGGCTTTCTCGAATGCAGAGATTGCAAAGTCGATATCGTCGGAGGTGAGCGCGGCGTTCATGATGGTCCGGATTCGTGCCTTGTCCTTCGCGACCATGGGGAACACGATCGGCAAAGCAAAGACTCCCAACTCGAACAGCCGCTGACTGAGCTGCTTGGCGAGACCGCTTTCCCCCACGATGACCGGGGTGATCGGCGTCTCGCTGCGACCGATGTCGAATCCCAGGTCTGCCATGGCCTTCTTGAAACGGCGGGTATGCTCCCAGAGTCGCCGGACGTGCTCGGGCTCGCGCTCGAGGACGTCGACGGCGGCGAGGCAGGCGGCGACGACGGCCGGTGGATGCGAACCGCTGAGCAGCCAGGTCCGCGACTTGTTGTAGGCAAAGTTCACCAGATCCCGGGAGCCCGAGATGTGGCCGCCGACGACTCCGAAGGCCTTTGAGAAAGTGCCCATCTCCACCTGGACCGCGTCGCGCGAGAGGTGGAAGTGGGAAACGATGCCCCGTCCTCCCTCGCCCAGGACGCCTTCTCCGTGAGCGTCGTCCACGTAGACCATCGCCCCGTGCGCCGTTCCCAAGGTGGCGATTTTGTCCAGCGGGGCGATGTCGCCGTCCATCGAGAACACGCCGTCCGTGATGATGAGGATCCGACGATAGGAAGGGGAATGGCGCTCGGCTTCGGTGAGCACCCGGTCGAGGTCGCCCGGGTCCGTGTGCTTGTAGACCGCACGCTCGGCGCGGGACAAGCGCACGCCGTCGATGACGCTCCCGTGGTTGAGTTCGTCGCTCACCACCAGGTCCCCCTCCCCCACGAGTTGCGGTATGAGGCCCGCGTTGGTGGCAAAACCGGTCTGGTAGACCAGGGAGGCCTCCGCTCCCTTGAATTGAGCGAGTCGACGCTCGAGCTCCATATGGAGATCCATGTTCCCGGCGATCGGCCGGACCGACCCAGAACCTGCGCCATGCGTGCGGACGGCATCGAGCGCCGCTTCCTTGACGGCGGGGTGGTTGCTGAGTCCGAGGTAGTTGTTTGAACAGAACATCAGAACTTTCTTCCCGTCGACAATCGACCAGGGGGTACTGGGACCGCCCAACAACCGCAGTTTCCAGTCGAGGTTCGCGTGGACGAGTTCGTCGTACTCGGTCCGCAGGAAGGAGGTAGGGTCTCGCATCGAATCTCACCACTTCGCGATGAGGGAGACCTTCGCCGCCTCGCTCGACCCGATCAGCTCCATCGCGCGGCCGAGGTCGGAGATCGGAACCCGGTGCGTGATGATCTGCCCCATCTTCTCGCGGAATGCGGGGTTTGTCAAGAGCCCCTTGACCGTGTACCATGTATCGAACATCCGACGGCCAAAGATCCCGTGAACACGAGCCGCCCGGAAGATGATCGCATCGTCGAAATTAAGGGACACTGGGCCGTCAAAGAGACCGAGGAGAGAGACTCGGCCGCCCGGACGGAGTGCCTCAAAGACCAGGGGGAGCGAGCTGGGGTGACCGGACATCTCGGTGGCCACGTCGACGCCATGGCCTTCGGTCACGTCGCGGATACGTTGGACCAGACCGGCGCCTTCCACCTGGGGATTGAGCACCAGATCCGCGCCCATCTTTCGGGCGAGGTCGAACCGGACTTGGTTCACTTCCGTTGCGATGACGTTGGCCGCCCCGAACGTTTTCGCCACCGCGATGGCGAGAAGGCCGATGGGTCCGCAACCCGTGATGAGCACGTTCTTCCCCGCCAGGTCCTCCACGTTCTCTTCCGGAAGCAGACAATGGACGGCGTTCCCGAGGGGTTCCTGAATGGACGCCAACGACGGGTCCAGCGCAGGGTCGTTCCGCCAGGCGTTTACTTCGGGGAGCACCGCATATTCGGCAAAGACACCATCCCGGTCGACCCCAAGGACCTGGACGTTTTCGCAGATGTGCATCTTTCCCGTACGGCATTGGTAGCAGGTCCCGTCCGCAATGTGGGTCTCGGCGGACACGTGGTCACCAACGGCCAGACTCTTCACCCGAGAACCGACCGTTACGACCTCTCCGCTCAGCTCGTGACCGAGGATCATCGGGAGCCGGTGGATGCGATTTTGCGCCCAGTCGTTCCATTCCCAGATGTGGACATCGGTACCGCAGACGGAGGCGGCCCGGACGGCCACGAGTACTTCGTCATCGGCGGGGGTGGGGTCCGGCACCGTCCGAAGTTCGCCCCCCGGCGCGCGACGACTCTTGACGAACGCTTTCACTCCTTCCTCTCCCGACGCAGGACGCCCCGGGCTTAACGCTTGAGGAGACGACCGACCCCCAACGTGTCGGAGACGGGTCCCGACTTCCGAATAATAATATAGTCCCGAGCAACGGCGCAATGCGTGGCAGTGGAGGTCTCGGCCGCCCACGCCGGAACCGTTCAGATTGGCGACCGGAAAGTCCACCGGCTCGGGCTCGGCACGAATCGCTTGACAGATACCGAGACGGCCCGCACATTGCTTCGACACGCGGTAGCGCTGGGCGTGAATTTCGTAGATACGGCAGACGTCTACCAGGCGACTGCCAGCGAGTCGACGATCGGCCGGACGTTAGGGGGGAACGCCCCCGACGTGATGGTGGCTACCAAAGGCGGGATGGTTCGCACTCCCGACGGTCGCGGGTTAGACGGGCATCCCGAGTATCTCCAGCACGCGGTCCGAGCCAGTCTCCAACGCCTCGGGGTGGATTGTATCGAGCTTTACCAATTACACCGGATCGACCCGGAGGTCCCCGTCGAAACCAGTGTGGGCGCGCTCAAAGAAATGCAACAGGCGGGGCTGATCCGACACATCGGGCTGTCCAACGTAACGGTGGAGGAGCTCGAGCGGGCCCGTCGCGTGGCTACCGTCGTATCGGTGCAGAACCGGTACAACATTCTCGAGCGAGAGAGCGAGCCTGTGCTGGATTATTGCGAGGCGCACTCGATCGTATTCATTCCATGGACCCCGTTGCTGCGCGGGTCCTTCCCGGCGACGCGAGGGCTTTCTGAAATGGCGACCCGGCTAAAGGCCACCCCCCAACAACTGGCACTGCGATGGCTCCTGAGCCGATCCCCGGTCATCCTGCCGATTCCGGGCACGCTATCGGTGGCGCACCTCGAAGAAAATCTGGCGTCTGCCGACCTCGCGCTGACGGAGGGCGACGTTCACCAGTTGAGCGGAGGGCCAGGCTAACTTGTCTGCGGGTCTCGCCGAGTATGTTTAAACGCCCCCGAGGGTTGGGCGCAAGGCTGCGAGTTCAATCTCGGAGGCATTCGCACGTGAAACCCTTGAGAAGCCAACTTGCCGGTTTGGCCTCGGTCCTGGTGGCGGGTGCCGTAGTCGCCCCCGCCCCAGATTGGGACGCGCTGGGTAAACGCTGGTGGGCTCACATTCGGTTTCTCGCGGACGACAACATGGAGGGCCGCGACACGGGGAGCATCGGCCACGAGAAGGCTGCCGTATACATGGCGGACCAATTTCGCGCCGCGGGGCTCCAGCCTGCGGGCACCAACGGCTACCGACAGTCCATCGATTTCCATGTCACGCGAGTCGATGAGGCTCACTGTTCGGTCGAGTTGATCCGAAACGGAGGAACGGAGCCCCTGAAACTGGGGGACGACGCGATGCTGGGCGTCAGCTCGCAGGCCGTGGAACAGATCGAAGCACCGGTGGTCTTCGTCGGATACGGGCTCAGGGTCCCGGAACTGAACTACGACGACCTGGCCGGACTGGACCTGAAGGGCAAGATCGTGGTCTTCGTGAGCGGCGGGCCGGCCGACATGCCGGGGCCGATCAAGGCGCACTACCAGTCGGTCGAGGAGCGTCGGAAAGCACTTCGTAGCGCTGGCATCGTCGGGACGATCTACATCCAGAACCCCAAGGCGGAGGAGATTCCGTGGTCGCGGGTCTCTAAATTCCGATTCCAGCCCGTGATGGAACTCCGCGATTCGGGGGCGAATTTCCCGGCCCCGCTACCGTTCGGAATGCGGTTCAACACGGACCGGGCGGAGATGCTGTTTACGGGCAGCGGCCACACCTTCCGCGAGGTTTTGGAGGCGCTTCATGCCAACAAACCATTGCCCCGTTTTCCGCTTGCGGTTGCGATTCGGGCGCACGTGGCCATGACCCGGTCGGAAGCGAAATCGGAAAACGTCGCGGGCGTCTTGCCGGGCAGCGATCCGGAACTCAAGAACGAGTACGTGGTGCTGAGCGCACACCTCGACCACGTCGGGGTGGGCGAGCCCATCAACGGTGACCGCATTTACAGCGGAGCGATGGACGACGCGTCGGGAGATGCGTCGCTGATCGAGATTGCCCACGCGATCCAACAGTCGGGCCTTCGGCCCAAGCGGTCGTTGCTATTCCTGTCCGTGACCGGCGAGGAGAAGGGGCTCTTGGGTTCCCAATATTTTGCCACCCATCCCACGGTGTCCGGGCCGATGGTCGCGGACCTCAACATGGACATGTTCAACCCGCTGTTTCCGCTCAAGTACCTCGAGGTGCAGGGCCTCGCCGAATCCACGCTGGGGGAGGAGATCCAGCGGGTGGCCGGGACCGCCGGCGTGGAGGTGCAACCCGACCAGGAGCCGGAGCACAACCTGTTCATTCGAAGCGACCAGTACAGCTTCATCAAGATCGGGGTTCCCGCGCTGACCTTCAAGTTCAGCTACGTTCCCGGGACTCCTCAGGAACAGATCTTCAAGGCGTGGCTCAAGGAGCGCTACCACGCCCCCTTGGATGACCTCGAACAGCCGGTCGACCTGGCCGCGGCGGCCCAGTTCAACGCGATTCTCGAGACTCTTACGCTCCAGGTCGCCAACGCGGACCACCGACCGGAATGGAAGCCCGACAGTTTCTTCCGCCGTTTCGTGCGCTCGTCGTAAGCTTTCGTCGAACTCTGGCACCCGGGGAGGACCTCCGCGCCGGAGCCCGGGTCTCCGTCCCGGGGGTTCTTCCTAGACAAACGATTAAGAGGGAATTGGAGGTTCTGGCGGCCAGAGGTCCGACTCATGTCGATAACTCCTGCGCCCGTCGCGAGCCCGCCTCCCCCGCCGACCTGGACTCCACCCCCGGCGGCCAAACCCGCCAGGCGGCTGCTCCTCGTGGTCGTGGCCGTCGTCATCGTTGCCGCGGTCGTGCTGGCGGGGCTCTACTTCGCGGGCATCGGACCGTTCGCCTTCGCGAAGACCAAGTCGAGTTCCGGCAACAATGGATCGGGAACGGCCGGTTCGTTTTCCCAAGCGGCCGCTACGGCCAAGCCGTCCGTCTCCTCGGTCAACGGGGGTCCTTGGACCCTGGTCGGCGGGATCGGAATCCAGGTCACCACCGCGGTGCCAGTGAACACCACCGACCTCAACGCGACATCCTCCGGCGGGGGTTGCGGCGCCAAGATTCTCCCGGCGGCCTCGTCGGTCACATCTATCCCTTCCAGCAGCTCGGCCCCCTCGAGTGGCCTCACGAACGCCTGGATCATCCTGTACGCGAACGCCACGAATGGAGTTCTCGAAGTGGCGGTTTTCAGCGGCACGGCCACTCCCATCATCACCCTCGGTATCTACGGCGGCTGCGCGACGGGCGTGACGGGCTTGAGCCTCCCGTCCGGTTACATCGATAGTCCGGCTGCGGGACAGGCCGCCGCGAACGCGGGTGGGAGCTCGTTCCAAGCGAAGTACAGCGCGGTCGATGTCGAATACATTCTCGTACCGTCGGTCACCACCTCCTTCGGTGACGTGTCGATTTCCGCCACATGGGATGTCGAGTACACGACCTGCGACTTGGGTGCCGATAACGGGAAGACCCTCAACGGAGCCTCGCCGGCGCAGTTCATCGCCTCGATTAACGCGACCTCGGGAACGCTGATCCAATCGGAGAACACCTCCGCCGCGTGCGCCTCCGCCTCGGGTTCGAGTGGCGGCGGCAAAACCCCGCTCTCGACTGATTGCTACACCATTCCCTTCCAGGAACAGTACGTGGGATCGACCTACTGGAACAACGGCACCTTGGCGTGCAGTATTGACACGCTGACGGCCGGAGACCTGACCATTGCGGTTGAGAACAACTCCACCAGCGCCGCGGTTTCCACGACCGGCTTTACGTTACAGATCTACAACTTCACCGGCATGGTCGTCGTCTCGACGTACGACTTCGCCACCAACACTTGGAGCACCCCGGGCACCCCCGTCGGATTCTCCTTCTACGACGAATGGGTTCTCACGACACCGTCCAGCATGGTGGGGAACAAGCTGGTCGTCTCGGCCACCTCGTCCGCCCCCGTCACCGGCTCCGTCGTCGAGTGGCTCGACGGAGGATAGAGCGCACCCTACGACGCGCGACAAGAGTTCGTCCGCCCCGTCCGGCTAACCGGACGCGCTCCCAGTGTCATGTCGTCGAAGTATCCAGGCTCCGCCAGAGATAGTAGGCCGCGTGAGACCGGAACGGCGCCCAGCGGCGGGCGTGTCGCTCAACGGTGCTCACGGCCGGCAGGCGTTGGAACCCCCAGGCCTTGCCCACCGCTTTCCGGATGCCAAGGTCACCGGACGGAAAGATGTCGGGCCGGTGGAGCGAGAAGATCAGGTACATCTGCGCGGTCCATACACCGATTCCCCGGACCGAGGTCAGCTCCGCGAGCACCGCGGCATCGGGTTGACGCGCGAGGTGTCGGAGGTTGAGTCGGCCTTCCACGACGTGGGTACCGAGGTCCCGGAGATACCGCATTTTCTGCGGAGATACTCCCGACGCGCGCAGGACTTCGGCGGACACGTTCTGGAACCACTCCGGTTCCGGAAATCCCGGTCCCCCGTGAGCAGCCCTCAGCTTGCGGAGGATGGAGGCCCCGGCCGCCCCCGAAATTTGCTGAAACAGAATCGACCGGGCGAGGGTGGGGAAGCCGGCGCCGCGGGACGGCAGGTCCGTGGGGCCCCCACGGCGGATCAGCTCCGCGAGGACGGGGTCCGAACGGCTGAGTTGTCGGGCAACCTGACGGGCGGAAGGGCGAGAGGGCGGCGGCACGGCCTCGGCCATCCTCACTCCGAATTAACGCTGCGCCCAACTCTATGGGATTCGGACCGTCCGGCGAATCGCGGGCTGCCGGGGTGAGTTAATGCGGTGCATAGGATTCCGACGGTCGTGCGCGCAGCGGTCTTGACGACCTGGGGCGCCCCGTTCAGCGTCCAGGAGATCGACGCGCCCGGCCGGGGCCGGGCCAAGTGCTCGCCCGGATTCGGGTCTCGGGAGTTTGCCACAGTGACGTACACCAGTGGAAGGGTGGCTGGCCGGCAGAAAAAGCCCTGATGGAATCGCACGGCGTCCGGGTGATCGGTCACGAGGGAGTTGGTACGGTGGAAGCCGTCGGCACGGGAGTGTCCCGGTTCGCCGTGGGCGACCGGGTCGGTGTCCCGTGGATGAATTCATGGTGCGGGGGCTGCGAGGTCTGCCTCACAGGCTACTCGCAGTGGTGCGCGAAAGCCGACACGACGTCCGTGACGGTCAACGGAACGTTCGCCGAGCTGGCGACCGTGTCGGAGCGGGCGGCGGTCTCGCTGCCCAAGGGGATTCCCGACGATGAAGCCGCCCCCCTGATGTGCGCCGGGGTCACCGCGTACGGAGCGGTCCGCCGGCTCGTCTCCGAGCTTCGGATCCCGCCCGGAAAGATCGTCGCTATCGTAGGCGGGGCGGGTGGGTTGGGCCACTATGCCGTGCAAATCGGGAATGCGCTCGGGTACCGCATCGCCGGCGTCGATGTCGGCGAGGACCGGGTCCGGTTCATCCGGGAATTGGGGGCCGAGTGGGCGTTCGATACGAAGGACGCGAAGAAGGCGATCCAAGCGCTAGGCGGCGCCGACGCGGCCATCGTGTTCACTCCGAAGCTGTCCGGGTACGAGCTTGCCCTGAAAATTACTCGCCTGGTGGGAGGCGTCGTCGCGGTGGGAATTCCCGATCCGACGGAGGGACCGCTCCCAATCACCCCGGCCGCGCTCATCGCTCACGGGACCCGCATCGTGCCGGCCAACGTCGGGATCACCCATGAATTTGAGGCGCTGTTTCAGCTTTACCTCGCGGGACGAGTCAAGGGGCATCTGGCGCGCCGGGGAACGCTCGCGGACCTCTCCGGGATTCTCCAAGAGATGGCGGATGCCAAGTACCTGGGTCGCGCGATCGTGACCGTCTAAATTCCGCCACTTTGAAGATCCCGGTGTTCGAGTCCCTATATAAGTCGTCAGACGAATGGCGGACATTCGTATTTATCGATAGTAATACGGCCTCCGAGTAAACCGCACTTTCAAATAGTTCTGTTGCCAGACGGGGGATGGTTCCGTGATGGACGAAGCCACAGGAGAAAAAGATGATCTTCGACCTTGTCGCGAAGGCCACGCTCAACGAGCGGTACGGCTCTCGGTCGAAGCCCCTGCGGCCTTTCCGGGACTACGCTGAGCTCGAGAGTCGCAGGGAGGACCCCCGCTCGCTCCGGGCCCAGGGACTCCTGAGCGTGCGGAAGGCAACGCGCCGGGTCCCGATCGTCGTGGACGAGCCGGAGACCGCCCCGAGCGTTCCCCCTCGGCCCGAGTTCCCGACCGCCGTTCCCGATTGAACCGGCGTAGTGCCGGCCCTCCCGCCGGAAGGGCCGGGAGACCGGAGGGCGCCCCGAGGCCTCGACCGCGAGACGTCCGACCGTCGGAGCTCGTCTCCGGGAAGGTAGGATAAGTCGCAGCTCAGTCGACCGACAGCCGAAGGGGTCGTCCCGCCTCGTTTCGGCTCGAAAATCAGTCGGCGACCTTTTAGAGGCGGGGGCGGCAGATATTAGGTCCGGGAGGGTTGAACGCCGCCGTCCGGGTGTGGTCGCAGCAGTAGATGGGGACCGCAGGACCGCGGTTCCGCTCCACGGGAGATCGTCGATTCTTGCGCTCATCAGCCGGCGCGCTCGATGCCGTGGAACGTGGCGAGGGCCGGGTCATCCTGATTTCGGGACCGCCGGGAATGGGCAAATCCGCGGTGCTCGAAGCGGCGGTCCATCGGGCGAAGGGCCGAGGTTTCCGGATTGCCGAGGCGCGATCCGTACCCCGTGACACGCCGGTGCCGTACGACCTCATCCGAGAGCTCGTCCCTCCCGCCACGCCGGAAACTCCGGCGACGGGTCCGGGGGACGGGCGATCGGGGCTGCCCCAGTGGTTGATTGCCACCGACCAGACGAGTGTCGTGTCGGGATTTCCCATTGTGGCCATCCTACCGGACGGAGATACTCCCGTCGAGAAGAGGATTCTACAGCTCTTCGACTTCGAACGGTCGCTCATCGACGTGGGCCGGCGCCTGTTGCATGCCCACTTGGACCGCGTGCTACTGGGTGACTCCGCGACCGCGCCGGTCCTCCTCGCGGTCGACGACCTCCATCACACCGACCGGGACTCTCTCGAATTCCTGCGGAATGTAGCCACCCTCGTCGCCCATCGACGGGTGGTGTTGATCGCGACAATCGACACCGAAAGCTCGGCCGGTGGGCCCCGCGGCGCGCTGATTGAGGCGCTCACCAAGGGGCCTTACGTCGAATCCGTGGCCCTCTCCCCCTTGTCGCTCGACGAGACCGCGGAAACGATTCGAGACGTCCGGCCGGATCCTACCCCCTCGCCGGAATACATCCGGGCCATCCACGACCGTTCGAAGGGGGTCCCCGGCGCAATCGAACAGTGGAAACGGCGGTACAAGGACGCGATCCCGCCCCCGGAAAAGACCCCCGAGGGCGGCGGAAGTTCGGACGCCCTGTCGTTCCGTCCCGGTAGCATGTCGGAAGAAACCCTCCGCGTTCTCACGTACGGAGCGGTGATTGGCCGTCAGTTCGACCTCGCCGTACTGGCCCGCACCCTTCACCGTCGGTCCGCCGAAGTTCTGGAGCCGCTCCTGGCCCCTTTGGTCGAAAATGGGACGCTCCGTCGCCGGGGGCGCCACCGGTACGAGTTTGCCACGCCGGCGGTTCGGCAGGAGCTCTACACGAAGCTCACGGAACCTCGCCGGCGCCTGATGCATCGGAACGTGGCCCGGGCGCTCGAGATCGGGGCCCGTCCCGCGGGGCCAGAACTGTTCGAGATCGGCTGGCATTACCACCTGTCGGGCGAGACCGTTCCCTCCGTCGAATACAATCGGCGGGCGGCGGACGTCGCGGTCCGGCAGTACGCGTACGAGGAGGCCCGCATCTACTTGGAACGGGCCCTCGATAGCCTCTGGCAGCTCCCCTCTTCGAGGTCGGAGAGCGAGCGAGTCGTTCGAATCTCACTTGGTCACGTCCTGGGCCGCATCGGGAAGACCGCCGAGGCGCTCCAGGTGCTCGAGGCGCTTCGCGAGCCGTCCCAGACCGGACCGGAGGCGCCTTCGGCGTTCGAGCAGCTGTTCGCCCTCGAGGTTCGGCCGGACCTGTGGGCGCATGCCGAGAACGCTCGCATTGTCGCGGAGCGGTCGTTGCGCGCGTTCCAGTCGAAGGGCGAGCTGCGCTGGCTGGCGGTCGCGCACCGGGCGCTGGGCGTCGCGGCTTGGAGCCTCGCCGACCCTTCCGCCGCGGAAGAACATCACCGCGCGGCGTCGGAGCTGGCCCGGTTGGCGGGGGACCCACGGCTCGAGGGTCAGTCTCTGCTCGACCGGGCGCATCTCGTCCGCCTCCTCGACCCGAACGGTCTCGTGCTCTCCCGCCAGCTGCTGGGCGAGGCGATCCAGCGGTTCACAGCGAGTGGCGATGCCGAATGGCTCGCGAAGGCCTACCTTGACCGGTCCGCAGTGCTCCGGACCGCCGGACGCCTCTCTGATGCGCTCAATGATCTGACGGCGGCGGCCGAGCAGGCCTCCCGCTCCGGTTCCCAGGCGCTCGAGATCTGGGTGGAGCTTCGGACGGCCCGTGTGCTCGTCGAGGAAGGAAGAACTGGCCGGGCCCGAAAGACCCTGGAACGGCTCCGTCAACTCGCCGGGGAGTCTCCGCGACGCGAAGTGGAGCAGCAGCTGGCGTTCATTACCGGCATGCTGCAAGAACGAGAGGGCCGGCTCGATAAGGCGCGAGCCTTGTACGAACAGTCGCTTGCGCTGGCGACCGAGGCCGGTATCCCCGAGGAGTCAGCCGCCTCCCATCGCCGCCTCGCGCAGCTCGACGAAAAACTGGGCCATTCGGAAGAGGCCCGCCGCCATCTCGAAGAGGCCGAGCGCCTCGCCGCCACCGCGGCGTTGCCGGGGTCCCAAGCCGGCGCCGGCTGACCGAGCCGGGAACGCGGACGGTCGCCCATCTCCGCAGAGCGTGGAGCGACTCGACGAACTTGTTAACTCTCCCCGACGGTGGTTCGGATCGTGACCGGTGCCCTGCCTGCATCCCTTCCGTTGATTTCGAAAGCCGACCGTCGTTGCCCGGGCTGGGCCCTCGATAACCGGATTCGTCGTTGGTGGGCGCCGGCGCGTCACGAGGTCGACCCCCTCTCGATCCAACCGGGTCATCGGATTGTCGACCTGGGAGCGGGCGTCGGGTACGTGACGGCCGTGCTGCTCGAACGAGTCGGACCGGCGGGATCCGTGATCCTCGTCGACCCGGACGCGAGGAGCCTGGGGATGGCCCGGATGCGCTGGGGGCCGGATCGCAGAGTACAATTCATTCAGGCGTCGGCCGCCCATATTCCGATGATCGCGGAGGCCTCGGCGGACGGCGTCGTCCTGTCCTTGGTCCTGTGCTGTATGGTGGAAAAGGGCGGGGCGCTCGACGAGGCTTGGCGGATTCTGCGCCCGGGCGGCCTCGTGATGGCCTCGTATCCCGAGCGTCGATGGCGACTGAGCGCCCGAAAGATGTCGCTCCGAGTATCTTCGGAGATTTGGAGCCGGCTCGTTGGGGGACATCCGTGGAGGGTGGTCGCATCGCACAAGCGTCGGTTCATCCGTCGGCATCTCCTCCAGAAGCCGTCCATCGACCCGTCGGCTTAGCGGTGGGAGTTTTCTAGGGGCGGTCAGTAGGAAGCGCCCGCCGACGACTCGACCCGCACGGCCTAGAGAATCGCCCGGTAGGGACGGGTCGAGAGCTTCCATTCGTTCGTCGACCGGTCGTAGACCGAGCTCACGAAGCAGCGCCAATGCTCATCGTCGACCTTCGGGTAGTCCGACCGATAGTAGTACCCGGGCCACCGCGTTTCCTTCCGGAACAGGGTGTGGCGGACCACGGCTTCGGCGGTCCAGACCCGGTGCGTGAGTTCCCACCCACGTTGCAATTCGTGCAGGTCGGCGGCGCCGAGGTGCGCCAGGTCTGTCCGGAGCGCCAGTACGTTCTCCAAGGCGCGTTGGAGCATCGTTTCGTTCGTCATGTAATCCGTGGCAATGCCGCCGGCGTACTCGTCCATTGTTTTCTCGAGACGTTGGAGCCCGCTCATGGGCTGGAGATAATCGGGGCTCACCGTCCCGCCCGTGATGCGCGCCTGGGCTCGCTGGTAGGTCTCGAGGGGCCGAAACAGCTCGACCCGAAGTTCCGCGATCCGTCGCTCGTCGGCCACGGCGGGTTGCTGGCTGTGGTCCTGGAGGAACGCGACGGCTCCCTTGGCCGCCAAACGCCCCTCGGTGAACGACCCGGAGGAGAATTTGTGCGCGGAGCCGCCGATCGCATCGCCTGCGCCGAACAGGCCCTTGATCGTCGTCATCCGGTTGTACCCCCAGCGGTACTCGGGCGGCGCGAGGTCGGCAGGGCCGCTGGCCCACGCCCCTGCGCAGGTGGCGTGGGAACCCATGACGTAGGGTTCGGACAGAATGAGCTCGGACGGAGTCGTCCTCGGGTCGATGCCCTGGGCGGCCCAGGTAACCGCCTGTCCGACGGTCATGTTCAGAAAATCCTCCCAGCCAAGCGCCTCTTTCTCCGGGGTGTCCAACACGCGTTCGGTGTGGAGAAGGATCGGTCCGTTTCCGGCCCGAATCTCCTGAAGCATCAGATGGTTGCGGAGGCACGTTGGCATCGGCTTTGCGTCGGCATACGCTCCGACCCGTTCGCGGAGCTCCGGCAATCGCGTCTTTTCGAATTCCTCGCCCCGTGCGTTCGTCGCGATGGCCTTGAGCAGCAAGAACCAGGCCCCGACCGGGCCATATCCGTCCTTGAACCGCGTCACGACGAGGCGGTTCTCCATCTGGATCATTTCCGCCCCGAAGGGGATCATGAGGCCGTACGCCGATCCGCTCGCCCAGGGCGGATACCAAGTCCGCCCGTACCCTTCGCCCATCGAACGGGGTCGGAAGATGTGGGAGGCGCCTGCCGCCGATACGATCACCGCCTTCGCACGGAAGACCACGTAGCTCCCGTCTCGCACATCGATGCCGACCGCGCCCGCGGCGCGGGCCGGGTCTCTCCCGTCGGGCAGGAGGTGGGTGACCACAACGTGCTCCACAATCTCCGTGGCGGCCTTACGAGCCGCTTCCGCGACGATCGGTTTGTACGATTCGCCGTGGATCATCACCTGCCAGCGGCCCTCGCGGACGTAGCGACCGGTCTTCGGGTCCTTGAAGATCGGAAGTCCCCACTCCTCGAACAGGTGGACGGTGGAGTCAACGTGTCGCGCGACGTCGTAGACGAGGTCCTCTCGGGAGAGGCCCATCAGGTCGTTGCGGACGTATCGAACGAAATCCTCGGGCTGGTTCTCTCCCCACCGCATCCCCATGTAGCAGTTGATGGCGGACAGTCCCTGGGCCACGGCGCCGCTCCGTTCGACCGCAGCCTTCTCGGCGACTACGATCCGGAGGTGGCGGCCCCAGTACCGAGATTCGTACGCGGCGCCGCAGCCCGCCAGGCCGCCCCCGATGATCAGCAGGTCGGCGTCGACCACTCGCGGAGCGCTGGGACGGCCGTCTTCCATCGCGGACCTATGGCGCTAGGGGGATCCGGTGGGTCGGTTTGAGGGGAGTGTCGGGAGCGTTTCCACGGCGAGGTAATCCGGCTCAAAGGAGAGCAATTCGCTCGTGATCGCCTCGGGAGATGGGAGGGGCGCCGTGGCCGGCGAGGGTATCGAATCCCAGGGAGTCGTCCGGATCGGAAAGACGAATTCCCGGATGGCACCACCTCGGCTCTCGATGCGCCATTCGATTCGCTCGGCCGTTCGTTGCTGGGTGACCCGGTGGCCCAATGGAGCGAAATCGGCGTAGCCGCGAACATCGACAGCCGCTTCGGGGCAGCCCTTGACGCAACAGAAGCACTCCCAGCACATCGCCGGCTCGACGTTGACCGCCTTCCCGATCTTCGGGTCGATATGCATGATGTCGCTCGGGCACAGGCGGACACATTCCATGCAACCCTTGCATTTGTCCACCAACACGAACGTGGGCATGGTCCCTCGCGGGTTTCAGCCGTACCGGTACTGGACGCCCTTCGTTCCGCGCGGGAACGCCCAGAGCAGCGCTCCGTTTCCCATGGTCTGACAGGCGATGCGACAGGCTCCCAGCTCGAGGCAATTCTCGAAGCGGATCCGGAGCCGGTCCTGGTCCCACTGGTAGACTTCCGCCGGGCACACCTGAATGCAAGGTTTGAGCACACAACTCCGGCACAGGTCCATCGCGTCCACCCGGAGATGGCTCTCCTTGTCCGAGGCGAAGGCGTCAGCGCCGAGCCGGTCCGCCACCGTCAGTTTGGATGATGCGGCCATGAGCTGCCCAGTTCAGACGGCCCGGATGGCCGCAGTAATCCGTCCCCGCTGGCCCTCGGATAGTTCGGGTGCGTGGTGGGCGCACTTCTGATGTTCGGCAGCCCGTTGCAGGATGACCTCGGCGGAATCGGCCTCGAGGGCCCACTCGCAGACCTCGCCGGTCGAGCGGCAGGCGAAGGCCAGGTGTCCCATGGGCGGACAATCATCGCCCCGAGTTCAAGTCCTTTATCCCTGTTCGGGCCGGCGGGCGCAGGAGGGACTCGAGGTCGAAGCTTCAAAGACCTAGACGGCTACCTCGGCCAGGCAAGCTCGAATGGAGAAGTTCGACGTCGTCGTGGTAGGAGCCGGCCTCGCTGGCTGCGCCGCGGCATATACGATCGCGAGGCAAGGACTGCAGGTGGTCCTCGCCGAGCGCGGATCCCAACCCGGGACCAAGACCGTTTCCGGTGGGTTGCTCTACACCCACGGTCTCGCCCGCATGTTCCCCAAATTCTGGGAGGAGGAGCCCTGTCCGGTGGAACGGGCCATCGACCGAAACGTGGTGAGCCTCCTGAGTCCGACCCGGGCCGTCTCCATGGATTATTTCGACGCGGAATTCTCGAAGCCCCCATTCAACGCGTTCAGCGTCCTCCGGAGTCGGCTCGACCCCTGGCTCGCGGGCAAAGCCGAGGCGGCTGGCGCGGTTCCGGTCTACGGCATCAAGATCGACTCTCTGGCGAAAGAGAACGATCGGGTCGTCGGCATCCGGGCCGGTGATGACGAGATCCGCTCTGATGTAGTCATCCTGGCCGAAGGCTCGAATGCGATACTCTCCCGGGGAAGCACTCGAAGTTCCCCCCGGACCCCAAGGTGGTCGGCGTCGGGGTGAAGCAGGTTATCGGACTCCCAGCCGGCGAGGTCGAGCGACGTTTCCAACTCCGCGGAATCTCCGGTACGGCGTACACGACGCTCGGGTTCCCCCCCGAGGTTGAGGGGGGCGGCTTCCTGTACACGAACCGGGAAACGCTCTCGATCGGCCTGATCCTCAGCATGGAGTCGCTGGTCCACCGGAAGGCCTCTATGTTCGACGTCCTGGAGGAGTACAAACAGCACCCATTGATCTCGCGATTGCTCGAGGGGGGGACGTTGCTCGAGTACAGCGGTTGCTTCGTCGAAGAGGGCGGGTGGGACCGGCTGCCGCCGTTACTCGGGGACGGCTACCTGGTGGCCGGTTCGGCCGCTGGATTCTTCCTCAACACCGGCTTCACGCTCCGAGGGATGGATTTCGCCCTCGAGTCGGGTCGTTTGGCGGGCGATGCGGCAGTTCGGGCCGTCCGCGCCAAAGACGCCTCTCGCGCCTCTCTGGCAACGTATCGGACTTCGCTCGAGCAGAGCTTTGTCCTTCGGGAGCTCCGGGCCTTCCGGGGGTATCCGGAGGTGTTCCGGAACCCTCGCCTGTACGGAACGTACCCCGAGATCGTAACGAATCTCATGCACCGTGCCTTCTTCACCGACGGGAACGGACGTCCTCATCTCCGGAAACTGCTGACCGAATCGTACCAGGGTCGCGCGTCCTTGCTCCGCATGGCGCGGGACGCCCTCAAGTTCAGCTCGACAGTTTAGCCGCCAAGAGCGCGCGCGTCAGCTCGGGAAGGATCGCATAGAGATCCCCCACGACCTGATAGTCGGCCTGCTGGAAGATGGGAGCGTTGGGGTCCTTGTTGATCGCCACAACGATTTTGGAACCGCGCATGCCGACGAGATGTTGGGCTGCGCCCGAGATTCCCACGGCGACGTAGAGCGAGGGACGGACCCGGTGTCCGGTCAGTCCGACCCAGTGGTCGTCGGACAGCCAGCCCGAATCCGCCGCGATCGGCCGAGTGCAACCAACCACTGCGCCCAGCGCGACGGCGAGGTTCTCCACTAGCGGCAAGTCCGCCTTGCGTTGCAGGCCCCGTCCGACGGAGACAATCCGCTCGGCGGTCTCCAAGTCCACGGAACGGGCCGGCTTGGGCTGGAGCGAAAGCGTTCGAAAGTGGTACGCCGGTAGTTCGACCGAGAGGGGGATCGTCTCGGGCATGGCGCCGGAGGTCACGCCCTGAGGACCGGTCGGGGTATCGATATCCTCTGCCATCGACAGAAACACTGGTCGCGTCGAGGTGTGCTCGATGGCGGTAGCGTTCCCGCTGAGCAGGTCTCGGGAGACCTCGACACCCTCGGCGGTAACGCGGGGACTACGGACCCCGGTCAACACCGGTCCGCCCAGGAGAGCGCCCGCTCGCGCGAGACCCTCTCGATTCACCTTAACCGGTCCGGAGATGACCACCGTGGCCCCGAATGCGCGCGTGGCGGCGGCGACGACGGCGCCGACGTGATCGCCGCGCGCCACATCCACGCCGGACGTCGTGGCCGAGTAGATCCGTTCCACCGGCAATCGCGAGGGGTCCGTATCGTCTGACGGGACGGTAACGGCCGCTACGGCGCCCTCCGGCCCCGCGAGTTCCCGCGCGATAGCCGTGAGTCGCACGTCCGGGCGAAGGCCGGCGCCGATGCACAGGACTCGCTCCGTCATGCGGAGTCGATCCCCTCGCCGTGAAGGAGTTTCAGGAGCTCCCGCGCGATGGCTTCCGGATCGCCGCCCGCCACTCGGAGACCTTTCCGGGGCATGCGGGGGACGTGCGCGTCTCGGATGAGAACCGATCCCTCCCGCGGGTCGGAAGGCGGGCTCAAACTCGCGACGGCCACCTCCCGAATCTCCGTCTTCGACGCTTTGAGCGTCGTGAGAAACGTGGGCAGCCGGGGGCTGTTGATCTCCTGCCCGACCGTCGCGACCGCCGGGAACCCGGTCTCGAGTTCTTCGACTCCCAGTTCGATGTCGCGTCGGACCCGGAGCCGGTCGCCGTCGACCTGGATTTGACGAACATGACAGAGGGACGGCAGACCGAGTGCGGCGGCCACACCCGGGCCTACTGTACCGGAGAAGTGGTCGGTGCTGCCTTCCCCGAAGATCGCAAGGTCGAATGCGCCGGCCGGCGTTTGGAAGTAGGCTGACAAGGCGCGTACCGTGACACCGGAATCCACGATCGACTCCTCCGGCACCGCCAACAAGACCGCGTCGTCCGCGCCGAGGGAGAGGGCGTCCCGGAGCGCCTCCCGGGCCGAGGTGGTCCCGACGGTCAGTGCGGTGACGGAGCCGCCGTGTTTTTCCCGGAGTCGGATCGCCTCCTCGACGGCGTTCTTGTCGAAGTCGCTCGTCTTGCGCGGCGCGCGCCGTAGGTCAATCTGGCCACTGGCCGCGTCAGCGCGAGTGAGGTTCACGTCCACGCCGTGCTTCACCGCGACGACCCAGCGTCTCGGAGGAGACATTCGGGTCGACACCGGTCGCCGTTGGCATAACCTTGTCCCGGGCTCAGAACCTACCTACTCCGAACCCGGTGATTACGCCCGAAGAAGGGACCTCGGGAACGCTAAATCAGCGCGTACCATCCCGAGGGGGAAGATCCATGTTGAAGAATCTGGTCGTGGCGCTGGACGGGTCCAAATCGTCAGAAAGAGCGCTCGCGACCGCCATCGAGCTCGGGAAGGCGCTCACGGCTTCCCTGACCCTGATCTCCGTAGCGCCGTTGCACGTGATGCCCGTGGGCACCGCGACGGCCATTCCGATCATCCACGATGCGGAGGTCAAAGTCCACGAGGAGCTTCTCAAGAAGCTCCACGACCAGGTCGCTCTCGCCGGACTCAACGTCTCGACGGTGCTCCTCGACGGGTTCGTGGCAGAAGAGATTCTGACCTACCTCGATCAACATCCGGCCGATCTGCTCATCATGGGCGCCCGGGGCCTCTCAATAGGACAGCGCCTATTCCTCGGCAGCGTCTCCGACGCCGTGGTGCATCACGCTAAGTTGCCGGTGCTGATCGTCCGCGAGTAAACTGGACCCGCTCAGGGGGGCCCTCAGGCCCTTCGGTGCCGGTCGGGACCCGGGGGGACACGCGGAGCCAGGTCGCGAGGCGGATAGCTCCGGCCTGGGGGCCGAGCAACGTGAGTGTACCATGAAGGAGGACGATGAGCGCTTTGGCGAGTGCAGCGGGAACGACGAACAGTACCGAGGGCCCTTCCCCGTCACCGGCGGCGGGGCGGCGGGAGCATAGGACTCACGGGCACCCCCTCCGGGGCCGAAACGGCCACGGCCGGGCATCGCCTCGGGTGGAAAATAGTGTTGGCCGCAGACGATCACAAATGGAGCGTCGAATCTCTCGGCACCGGGCCCGCCCTGAATGCTGGGGTGGCGCCGCCGAGGGCCCCATCGGAGGTTTTAATACGCAGAAATACGTATTATACTTCAGCGCTCCGTGTTGGAGCTCTCTCCCACTCATGGACCGAAATTGGAACCAGCACTGCGGGAACCGCAGTTGCCGGCATCCGCCGACCGACCACATGGCCACCCCCGAGCTGTCCTCGGGCGGCGGCCGGCCCGTGCTCTGGTGCCGACAATGCCGTCGGCACGAGATCGCGCGCCGCCGATTGGTGCCGTGGGGCTGGCTCAAGGGGCCGTTGCCCGCCGGTGCGGGCTAATCCGCCGACTGACCTACTTGTAGGTCGACTGGTGGACGGCACCCTCGTCGTCGACGATCGTGATGCATTCCCCTTTGCATTCGAAGAGGTAGGCATCGCACATGATGCAGTCGGGGCCGTTGATGACCCAGGATTGTTCCGCCCGGATCTGGAACTTCGTAACGACGAGGGCCTCGTCGGTAGCCCCCTCGAAGCGGTCCCGAGCCCGCATCTCGAACACGTTCACAGGGCAGGCGTTACGGCAGTAAGTGCTCCCAGTGCACTTCCCATGCGCCACTTCCACTGAAACCTTCTCTATCTTCGCCGGCCGCCCCTCGGGTGTCGATAGGGATTACGGCGGTGAATTTCCGCCCGTTTCCCTCGTCCGGCTCGGCGACCCGTTCGTAGTTCAGCGGACAGTTTTCGGGCCGAGCGGGAAGGGGGCCCCATGGCCGGGGACGATCCATTTCGCCAGGCCAGCGACCCGGACCCGATTTCGGTGGAGCGCGTCCGCGTTGTCGGCCAGCGGATCCTCTGCCGGACCTGAACTATCCCACCACAGGTGGGTGAACGCGTAGGCCCCGGCCGGAGTCTCAATGAGCGTCGTGATGTCTTGCGGGGTGTGTCCCGGCGTCTCAAGCAACTGAACGTGCGGCGAGGGTCGGAATCCCTCCGCGGGCCGGCTTTCCCACACATCGTTTCGATAGATCGCCCAGAAGTCATGGAAGCGAGCCCGGGGGAAGAGGGCGGCGTTGAGGGTGTGGTCGGGGTGGTGATGCGAGAAGATTACGTCAGTGATCTGCTCGGGTCTCACTCCCAGTCGGGCGAGCGGCCCCAGGATCGCTGAACGCCGGGGGACCATCCCCGGATCGATAACGATTCGACGGGCACCATCGCGAATGAGGCCGACGGTCCCGGCGACCCCCGGATCCGATACCCTTCGAAGAGGACGTCGACGTGGGGATCGGAGGTGGACCGGGGGTTGGGGCGGGTGCCTACGGGAGACATATCGCTCCGCTACGCCATCCGGTTGAAGAGTCTTCCGAAGGATTCCTCCTGGGTCCGACCGTCCGGGCCGTTTCCTTAAGATGCACGACGCTTGGCGGGACCGAACGATGACAGAAAGATCGTCCACCGCTGGCTCGTCAGTGACCGGAACCCCATCTGGACGGTCGGTCGCTCTGGTCACGGGTGGGGGAACCGGGCTGGGTCGGGTGATCGCCGAGCACCTCGGACAAGCGGGATTCGACCTGGTGATTGCCAGTCGTTCGGCCGAGCATCTCGTCAGGGGGGCGGAGGTGTTGCGACAAACCGGCGCTCGCGTCGTTACCGTTCCGACCGATGTCCGGAACTTCGAGCAAGTCGAGGCGCTGATGGCGACCGCTCGACGAGAGTTCGGCCGGCTCGACGTGCTCGTGAACAACGCGGCCGGTAACTTCATCGCTCCCTCGGAGCGAATTACCCCTAACGGCTGGCGGGCTGTGGTGGGAATCGTCCTGGACGGTACGTTCTACTGTTCGAAGGCCGCGTTCCCTCTCCTGTGCGAGGCGCCGGCGCCTGCCATTGTCAACATCGTGGCCGCCTACGCGTGGATGGCGGGACCGGGGACGGCCCACTCCGCCGCCGCCAAGGCCGGCGTCCTCGCGCTGACTCGAACGCTCGCCGTCGAGTGGGCGCCTCACCGGATTCGGGTCAATGCTGTAGCTCCTGGCCCCGTCCGCACGGAGGGGACGGACCGCCAACTCTGGCTCTCGGAAGATCTCATTCATCGAATCGAGCGCGACATCCCGATGCGCCGGTTCGGAACGCCCGACGAGATCGCCGACGCCGTCACATTCCTGGCCGGGCCTCGGGCCTCGTACGTGACCGGCCAGGTTTTGGCGGTCGACGGAGGGCAATGGTTGGGGAACGGAATCATGGACTTGCTGAGCGAACTGCCGACCGACCGACCTGCGTAGCGGCCGCCACGGCGGGGACTTGTGGCGATCGACTCTGCCCACCCCCCGGTACAGTCGCTCGTTCCCGGGTCCCAAACGCGACGGGTCCAAGTTTACGCCTATGCCGCCACCGCCTTCTGGGGATTCTCGCTTGGGCTGCTGACCGTCACGCTTCCGTTCCGGTTTCTCCAGCTCGGAATACCGATCTTCGAGTACGGAGTGACGCTCAGCGTCTATGCGGCCGGGATGCTCCTCACCGAATCGTTGTGGGGGGTCCTCGCGTTCCGGCTCGCTCGGCCGGCGACGATCATCGGGCTGGGGAGCGTGGTCGGATTCGCCACCCTGCTCCTCGGCTTCGCGCAGACCTTTCCCGCGTTCCTCCTCGCCGAAGTGCTGCTCGGAGCGGTGGGGGTCTACCTCGCCCCGCTCCTACGCTGGGTTGCGCTCAGCTCGGGCGGACCGGGCGCGGAGGGACGCGGTGCTGGCCGATGGAGTTCGGTGTTCGGTCTGGGCATCGCCGTCGGCGTTACGCTCGGCCCGCTCGTTTTCGTCATCTACGGGTTCCGTGACGTGGCCATCACATCGATCGGTGTGCTGGCCATTGCCGTGGCCGCTGCCGCGGCACTTCCGTGGTCGCTGGCCGCACTACCGACGGCCGTCCGAAGCCAGCGACGAGCTTTGAGGGCTCTCGCGACCCGTCCGTTTCTCATTGCCCTCGTGCTCGTCCTAATCGCGTACATTGCGACGACCTTCGCGTCGAATTTTTTTCAATACTACTCGACCGTCCTCTTCGGGGGAACGGTCACCGAGGCGGGATACGTGCTTGGCGGCGCCCGGTTGCTCTCTCTGGTGGCGGCGTTCGCGCTGGGAACGGTGGTCGACCGCGGGGGCCCCGCCCGCTCCATCCCACCGGGCTTTGCATTACTACTGATCGGTGCCTTGGCAACGTGGGCCTCCCACTCGTACGACGAGATGGCGGTCGCGACGTTGGTCTTCGCGGCCGGCACCGGCTGGCTCGCGGCGAGCGTGCTTCCGTTCGCGGTGGAGGCGATGCCGAGGGTTCATCAAGGTACTGCTATCGGCGTCTTCGGTTCGACCGAAGACGCGGGGCTCTTGATCGGCCCGCTCCTTTTTGGGGCTGCCTGGACCACCTATGGTCCGACCAGCATCTTCCCGGTCGCGACGGCTGTCGCCGCGGTGGGGCTCGTTGCCAGCCTGATGGTTTTTGGCCAGAACCGGCGACCGCGCCGGATCGCCGCTAGTCCCGAAGCCGCCGCCGGTGACCCCGATTGAGCGGCGACGTGTCCTAATAGTTGCCGTTCTTCGAGGGGGCGGAGAAGGGACTTCTCTGCCGGCCCCCACGTTCATCTTGACCAACGCGCGGATCTGGACGGGGGACCCGTCCGTTCCCGAAGCGGAGGCTCTCGCGGCCGTGGGAGGCCGCATCATGGCACTCGGGTCGCGTCGGGAGATCGAACGGAGTGCGGATTCGAAGACCGAGATTCTGGACGCGGCCGGGCGGCGCGTGATCCCGGGCCTGATAGACGCGCATGTTCACCTGATTTGGGCCTACGAACTCGGTCACTGGATCGACCTGTCAGACCATCCTCCGATATTGGAGGTGCAGCGGCGGGTGCGCGAGTACGCCCATGCGCACCCCGACGAGGAGATCATCGTCGGACACGGATTCGATTATGCCGCCCTCGGCGGCGAAGGGTTACCCACCGCCCAGGATCTCGACACGACGGTCTACGACCGACCGGTGCTGCTCACCTCGTGGGACGGTCACACGGGGTGGGGAAACTCCCGGTTCGTCGAGCGTGCACAGGCCGTCCTGGCCAAGGCGAAGCGGGACGTTGGGGGGATGCAACGAGACCCGAAGACGCGCAAGCCGACGGGCATCTTCACCGAATCCTTCGATCTCGAAGCGTTGCTGCCCGAGTTCGACCGCCGGAAATCCATCGAAGGGCTCGAACGCATCCTCACGGCGGCCAGCGGATACGGGATCACGACGGCCTTTGACGTCCAGGTTCCGCTGGAGGCGTTGAGCGGGTACGAGCAGCTCCGGAATCGTAATGCCTTGCCCGTTCGAATTCGTGCGGCGATCTATCATCCTCGGGGAACCGCGAAGCACCGATACCCGGAATTCATGAACGCAGTCGCCAAGGCGCACGACGATTGGTTCGGGGTGGGCGCGATCAAACTCTACATCGACGGCGTTCAAGAGACCGGAACGGCGGCGCTGCTGGAGCCGTACTCGAACGACCCCTCCTCGCGCGGCAAGACGGTCTACCCCGTGGCGGAGTACGAAGCGATCGTCCAAGATCTCGACCGACGGGGATTCCAAGTGCTTACGCATGCGTGCGGCGACCGAGGCGTACGGATCGCCCTCGACGCCTATGAGAAGGCCTCGGCGATCAACCGGATGCTGGGACGACGGCACCGGATCGAGCATTGTGAGAACCTGGCAGAGGAGGATATTCCCCGATTCGCCCGCCTGGGCGTGATCCCGTGCATGATGCCGCGCCACTCGGCCCCCGAGCTCACGCGCCGCTGGAGGACCGCGGTCGGTCTTCCCCGTACGCGGCGCGCCTTCCCCTGGAGCACGCTGCTCGCCTCGGGAGCCGACCTCGCCTTCGCGAGTGACTGGCCGGTCGCCGAACTCAACCCGTGGGTGGGAATCCACGCCGCGGTCCAGCGAACCGATCCGTCGGGCGAGCCGTCGCCCTTGCGGCTTTCCTTTGCCCAGGCGCTCGCCGCCTACACGAGAGGCGCCGCGTTCGCGACGCACTGCGAGACGACGCGGGGAACCTTAGCGGTGAATAAGTACGCCGATTTGGTCGTGGTTGCCCCGGACCCCTTCGAGGTGCCGGCCGAGAAACTGGCCGGAATCCGGACCATCGCAACGGTGATCGACGCGCGGACGGTGTTCGCCGACCCCGAGAACGGCCCCCGACCGGACTGACCATCGTGTCCCGCCCGGCGGGGCACGGGGGACTCTACGTGGCACGCGAACTAGTCGACGGAAGGGGTGTCGGGGAAATAGAGGGGTAGAACGGGTTGGGGAGACGCGGAGCTGGTTCGATTCGCTCGTTTCTGCATGTTGGAGCGGCCCCCTCCTGGTACCGGGCCGACCTAGCCATCGCGTCCCGCGATATACAAACTCTGTTCGTCGATCAGAGCTCGGTCGGGGGGGCCGAGGCAACCCCGAGGGCGGTCAAATTCAACCAGACCCGACCCGAGCCACCGGGGACGAACTCAAACCCCAGACTCTTGTAGAGACGGACCGCCGCCGCGTTCCACCTTGTGACGACCAATCGCGGGACTTCGAACCCGGCAGCGCGCAGGGCTCCAATCGTGGCGGGCAGCAGCTGGCGGGCGAGGCCTTGCCGGCGGAACGAGGGGTCGACGCCGACCTCGGTGATCAACCCTCCCTCCAATTCATTGGCTAGGGTATGAGCGATCAAGCGACCCCCTTCTTCGATGCCGAAGGAAGCGTCGGGGAGCCAGCGCCCGACGTTCCCGTGGAGCAGGTCGTGGGTTCCCAACCGCGCGTCTTCTCGCTGGTCGAGCGTGGTCGCAAAGAGCGCCCGCTCCGGGCTTTCCGCGTAAGCGCGGAACAGGAGATCCGCAATCAACGACTCGTCCGCAACGGTCAGGCTTCGGGGGGCGAACCCCGGCCGAGGGGGTGGCCGGGGGGGATCACGCCCCTTGGGAAGGTGCATGTCGGACCGGACCGCCGGAGAGAATCCCCGGCCACCGAACACCGCCGCGCGATCTCCGTCGGAGACCCCGGGAACTTCGTCCGCCCAGCTGACGAATGGAAGGTCGGGAGGAACGCTCGCTTCGAGACGGTGGAGGAACTCCTCGAGGACCACGCGCCGTTGGTAGCCCTCGGCGAGATACAGGAACCCCCGGCGGCCGAGTGTTCCTGCCCGCTCCCAACCGGCGAGACCCACGGCCTCGTCCCCCGGCCCCGTCCAAAGCAGGCCCAGGAACGACGAGTCCTCCACTTTTCGGCGAAGGTGCCCGGCCGCGTAGTCGGCCCAGCTCTTTCCGTCCCGTCGAAGCAGATCCCGGTACTCGACGATCAGACGGAGCGTCTCGGCCGGGAACTCGATGGCCGGGACCAGGGCTCTCATCGGGCTGACCGGTACGTCGCTCATCCGACTGGGGCGGACGAGGGGAACCGGCCCTTAAGCACGGCCCCTTCGCGGACCTAGCCGGGACTCCGCCCGGAGAATCCGTCGACGTCCCGCCGTCGTGAGCGGGCTAGATCCGGGTGTCGACCAGCAGCAACTCGGTGTCGCGATCGGCTACGACCCGAAGCGTAGCCTCGTCCACGAATTCCGCGGCGGCGAGCGCGACGAGGGGTTGTCCATTCGCCTGCACGGGTCCCCCCTCCAAGACGTAGAGGTAGGCCCCCCGACCCCGTTCGAGCGGATGGGAGATCGCCCGCCCGGCCTCGAGAAACGACGAAAAGACGCTTGCGTCGCTCCGGAGCGGAAGCGCCCCCTCGTGCCGGGGGCTGGCCAGCGGCAAGAACCCGTTGGTGCGTTCCGGCCGGGCCACCGCCTTCTGTTCGACCGACGGGTCCAGGTCGAGGCGTTCCGGGAGGAACCACATCTGAATGAATCGCATCGGTTGATCCGGCCGGTTGTTGATCTCGGCGTGCCACATCCCCCGGCCGACGGTCGTATGTTGAACCCCGCCCTGTTGGAGCACTCCGCCCAGACCCCGCTCGTCCTCGTGCCGGAACTCTCCCCCCGCGACGTACGTGACGACTTCGTTGTGGCGGTGGGGGTGGAGCGGCCAGGTCGCCCCGGCGCTGAGCGTGTCGTCGTTCAACACCCGGAGTTGTCCAAACTTCACGAACTTGGGGTCCGTATAGTCGTCGAAGGAGAAGTGCCAGCGGCCGCGGAAGGTGCCGTTCTGAATCTCCCCCTCGGCCTGGTGAATGGTCTCCGGCAGGCGAACCAGGATCGACATCGCGCTTCCCCCCGAGGATAGAGGGAGCGTCCAGCATATCAACGTAGGGACCGAGTTCGAGTCGAGGGGGCCCGACGGCGGCCCGAGGGCGCCTCAGCGTGAGGTTCGCTTGAGTTCCGCTTCGAGCTCCCGGTAGGCCCGGCGCGCCTCCTCGATGCTCGTTTCGTCCTCGAGGGTGGTTGTGTCTCCGAGCGGTCGGTCTTCGACCACGTCGCGGATCAGCCGACGCATGATTTTCGCGCTGCGAGTCTTCGGCACCTTGTCGACGAAGTAGATCGCCGAGGGGACCGCGATGGCCCCCATCGAGGACCGGACCAGCTCGAAAAGTTCCTGCCGCAGCTGCGGACTCGCGGAGAAGCCCGGCTTGAGCACGACGCACGCGACCGGCACCTGTCCCTTGATTTCGTCGTGTCGGCCGATGACGGCCGACTCCGCCACGGCCGGATGGGTGATGAAAATGTTCTCCAGCTCGATGGTGGCGATGCGGTGGCCGGCGACCTTCAGGACCTCGTCGGCCCGTCCGAGGAGCCAGAGATAGCCGTCGGCGTCCGCCATGGCATAGTCGGCGGGATAGTACCACTTCGGGAAGCGGGAGAAGTAGACGGATTGGAACCGGGCCTCGTCGTTCCAGAGGCCGATGAACTGGCCCGGCCACGGTTTTCGGATGACGATGTACCCCTTGCGGTCCGGCGGCAGCGGCACGCCGGCTTCGTCGACGACTTGGGCGTCCACGCCAGGAATCGGCAGGGTGGCGGAGCCGGGCTTGAGAGGAAAGTGCGCCGTACCCGGCTGGGGCGAGATCAGAATGCCGCCGGTCTCCGTTTGCCACCACGTGTCGACGATCGGGCACCGGGCTCCCCCGATTTCGCGGTAATACCAGTTCCAGGCCTCGGGATTGATCGCCTCGCCGACGGTCCCTAGCAGTCGGAGGGATGTGAGGTCGTGCATCCGGGGCCAGCGGTCGCCGTGCTTGATCGCGGCCCGGATCGCCGTCGGGGACGTGTACAGCGTCGTCACCCCGTACCGTTGGATGATGTTCCACCATCGGTCCGGTTGGGGGAAGTCCGGTGCCCCTTCGTAGATCACCGAGGATAGGCCGGCGAGGAGCGGTCCATAGACGACGTACGTGTGCCCGGTGACCCACCCGATGTCGGCCGTGCACCAGAAGAGGTCGCGGTCCGTCGTGTCAAACACGACGCGCGTCGTGTAGTACGCCCACAGCATGTACCCGCCCGTGGAATGGACGGCACCTTTCGGGCGGCCGGTGGTGCCGGAGGTATAGAGGATGAAACTCGGATGCGGTCCGGAAACCGGGGCGGCCGCGACCGTTCCCGAGCTGCCGGCCAGCGCGTCGTGGTACCACTCGTCCCGGTCCGGGTCCATCTGGACTTCGGAGCCGGTGCGTCGCACGACGAGGACCTTTTCGACCGAGGGGGTCAGATACAGGGCGTCGTCCACGATGGATTTCAGCGCGACCACTTTTCCGCGCCGCCATCCGCCGTCGGCGGTGATCACCAGCCTTGAGCCCGAATCGTTGATACGTTCGGCGAGGGCCGGGGCGGGGAACCCTCCGAAGACGACGGAATGAATGGCCCCCAGGCGTGCGGACGCGAGCATGGCGACCGGGAGTTCGGGGATCATCGGAAGGTAGAGCGTGATGCGGTCTCCGGGCCGGATTCCGGCCTCCTGGAGCGCCGCGGCCAATCGGTTGACTTCCCGGTAGAGTTGAAAGTACGTCAACGCCCGATGGTCCCCCGGTTCGCCTTCCCAGTAGAACGCGACCTTGTGCCGTCGCGGCGACTCGATCCAACGGTCGAGGCAGTTGTACGCCAGGTTCGTCGACCAGCCCGGGAACCACCGGCCGTAAGGAGCCGCCTCGGTGGGTTCGAACAGCGGTCCTTGCCGATCGAACCACGAGAGTTCGGTCGCGACCGGTCGCCAGAAACCTTCGGGATCCTCGAGGGCGCGTCGATTGAGTTCCTGAATCTTCAGGATGCCCGGCGAGACCGACCGGGTCGTTTGCAACGCGTTTCGAGGCGCGGGGTTCGGCTCCTCCATCCGTCAAGCCGAGGGTACCGAAACGCTCCGAAGTAACTTACGGAAGGACCGGCGCGGGCTTCAGCTAGGGGGTGGGCGGGAGCACGCGCATCGTACAGGGCATGGTCACCCCGCACTCCCCGCAGAACCAGCCCTCCTCGGTCGTCCAGAGGAACTCCCCGCAGCGGTCGCACCTTCGGGGGTCCCCCGAGTCGTTCCGGCACGTCATCCAGCGGCCGTCGTCCTACGCACCAGAGGTTTCGCGCTCACCCAGCTCGCGTCCCGAGGGGTGGCACCCCCCCTCAGGACCCACCTGTCGCCAGATGAGTGTTCAAGCGGATCTCGACGTTCCCCTTGATGGCGTTCGAGATCGGGCAGCCCTCTTTGGCGCCCCAGGCGAGCTCGTCGAACTTTTCCTTGGTGATCTTGGGGACTTCCCCGGTGACCGTCAATTCCATCGTGGTTACGCGCCACGCTTCGCCGACCTTGTCGAAGGTTGCCACCGCCTGAACCGTCAACCGGTCCGGAGGGGTGCCGTTGCGACCGAGTCCCCCGGAAAACGCCATGCAATAGCAGGCCGCATGGGCGGCGGCGAGCAGTTCCTCGGGGCTGGTCTTGCCGTTCGAAGCTTCGGTCCTCGAGGCCCAGCTCACAGCCACCTCGGGCACCGCGCCGCTCTTGAATCGGACGTGACCGCTTCCCTTCAACAGGTCGTGCTCCCAAACAGCTTCCGCGGTGCTCTTCATGGTCGTCGGCAGGTCGAAACCTCCGAGGGCCTTAAGCTTCGTTCAAGCGGCGTGCGGCGAAGCGTTCCGATAGAGCGCTAGACTCGTTTCGAGCGCTTCGGGGCCGCGCCCTTCCGCTTCTTCGGGGCCGACGGTTTCGCGGGGGTCCGGCGCAGCGCCTTGTCCACCATTTCACGCACAGCGCCTTCGGGCGACGAGGGATTCCGGTCGGTGGCCCAGACCTTCTCCCCGGCCCGTATCGGCACCGGAAGGTCATTCTCCGCCGGCGGGAAGCTGCACTCGAACGAGTCGGTGTAAGCCGAGTAGGGGTTGAAGGCGCGATTGAAATCCAGGTCGTATTCGTCGGTTTCGTTCAGGTCGATCGTCAGGTAGCGACCCGGCCCGTAGGTGTCCCTGCCCGACGTCCGGTCGCGGAACGGAACGAACACGGAGGTGCTCGCTGAACCGCTCGCATGGTAGACTCCGAGGCTCAAGGCGCGACCGACGAGCGTAAATCGTAAATGGCCGACGAGGCGCATCTCAGCCTGGTTGTCCCGGTTCGTCCGCAAGTAGGCGTATTGGGGCGGATCGACCCGTTTCAGGACGGCCGGAACTCGATATTTAGGGTCGGGCGGGAAGTACTGGAGTCCCGCAAACCCCGGAACGTGGGCGTCGACGAATGGCGACTCCGGGTGCTCGGTCATGAAGCGGTCCTTGAGCCGACGCTCTTCGCCGAGCTCCGTGAGGTAGCGGCGGTCCAACGCCGGCGGTGCCATTGGGGCCGCGAATCGACCCGCGCCTTAAGTTCTCGGGGGCGACGGGCGGGGCCTTCCCCGGGGCACCGAGGGGGGTTAGTGCGAAATCGGCGCGCGATGGCCCGGTGGTCCGCCGGGGGTCGGCGTTGAATCTCCGGACGGACGCCCGGGGGGTCGGGCGGACCCGTCGAGCGCGGGAAGGCGCTTTCGAAGGACTTCGAGCTTGGGGAAAAGGTCGGCCCGGATGGTCTGGATATGGGCCTCCTCGGCGGCCTGGATCTGTCGGCGAGCCTCGTCCCAGTCTCCCGTCCGGACCGCCAGTTGGGCGATCCGATAGCGCACCTCGAGCACGTCGGGGATCATTTCGAGCTCCTCGACGAGGCGGAGCGCCTCCCAGTATCGGTCCCGGGCCCGGGCGAGGTCGTCCTCGTTCTCGAGGACCATGCCATCGATCATCGTGATCTGTTCGTCCGAGAGCCGATCACGGAGACGCACGTTCAGTTCCCGGGCTTTCTCCATCAGCAGCCGGACCCGCGTCGTTTCGCCGCCCTCCGCCCGGAAGACCGCTTCGTTCAACATCGTATAGACCCGCCAGAGGAGGGATCCGGATTCCTCGGCATGCACCTCCGCTTGGGCTACCTCTCGAAGCGCCTCCTCCCGACGGTCCAGGTTGTGCAACAGGATTGAGCGGTTCATTCGAACCCGAGCCAGGGAGGCGTGGTCCGCCGACGATTGGAACAGCCCCGCCGCGCGGTCGTACAGTTCCAGCGCCTCCTCGGAGCGGGTGGGTCCGGAGTACAGCAGGACGTTGGCCAGGTCGATGTAGGCATGCGCTTCCACCCGAGAGTTACCGGCCGCGAGCGCCAGGCGTGCGGCCTCCCGGTGATGGTGCTCGGCGCGCTCGAAATTCCCGGTGTCCCAGTCGCCCCGTCCCAGCACGCGGTGCGCGATGGCGGTACCGGTCGTGTTGGAAGCTCGTTCGAACAACTCGAGGGCCGCGACCGCCAACTCCCGGGCCTTGGCATGCTCCCACAATTGGCCGTGGGCCGAGGCGGCCCATAGCATGGCCACCGGCAGCTCCGACGCCAGTCGGGGGTCATCGCGGGCTCGGGCCACCGCCGCACTCAGGACCTCGATGGCCGGACGGAGCTCGCCCAGCTCGAAGAGAATGCGTCCGAGGTCGGTATCGACGCTGAATTCTACGATGGGGTCGAGCGACGGAAGATTGCGGGCGCATTCGAGCGCCCGTTCGAGATGGAGCTTCGCTTCCGGGAAAGCGAAAGCGGCGGCGGACAGGTCCGCCGCTTTTCGGCAGTATTCGAGGGCACGACCCCACTCCCGGGCCAAGTAGAAGTGGCGGGCCAGCTCGAACACCGCCTGGCTGCCCTCGGACGTAGTCTCCTCCAGGGCTTCGGCGACTTTTCGATGGAGGATCCGGCGACGGCTCTCGGTCAGCCCTGCATAGGCCTCCTGGCGGAACGACTCTCGAATGAACTCGAAGGTCGCCGGCCGCGCTTCCCGAATGAGGCCGCCGTGCACGAGCTGTTCGATCGCGACGGACAGCTTGTCCGCGTCTTGTCCCACGGCGCGGGTCAACGTTTCGAATCCGAATTCGTTTCCGATAACAGCCGCGTAACACAGCACGCGCTGGGCTTCGTCGGAGAGGGTCTGGGCCCGGGCGCGGTCCACCACGTCGAGGGGCCGGCCCCCTTCCTCCGGGGTGGTCGTGACGAGGGCGGCGAGTGGGGTGCCCCGGAGCATTTGTTCCAGGGCGAGCGGGTTGCCTTTCGTTCGCCGGTGCCATCGGAGCGCGTCATCGGGCGAGGAGGGGATGCCCGCCCGGAACCAGTTCAGCAGTTCACCGGTTTCGGTCGGCGTCAGGGGACGAGCCTCCACCCACCGCGTGCTCGGGAGGTGCCGGACCGATTCGAGGAATCGCTTCGGCCGGGCCCGCGCACTCGTTAGGGGGCCGGCCAGGAGCCCGAGCACGATCCGACGGCCCTCGATGTGTCGCTGCAGCTCTGTGACAAACTCGAGGGACGAGGCGTCGATGAACGGAAAGTCATCGACGCCCAGAAAGAGGGGTTGTTTCGCCGCGAGGGTGGACAGGTCTTCGATCAATCGGTCGATAAGGAGGAAGCGGCTCTGGTCATTCCGACGGGGCAGCTCCGCGAGGGCGGACAGCAGACGGCGGGTCTCCTCGCCGGTCGTGGAATCCTTGGATGCCACGGTGGCGGCGCCGGACCCTTCCCGCCGGTCGAGCGGCGCCAACAGGAGGGAGAAGACCTCCCCCGAATCCCCCGCGGAGTCCGGACCCCCGCCGGAGGGATCGCGGAAGGACTGAAGCATCTCTTGGACCGCGGCGAAGGGTCGCGGGAATTCCGTGGGCGGCGCCCGTGTCGTTCCGACACGGAATCCCGCGGCCTGGGCCTGTTCCGTCGCGTAGGATAGGATCGTGCTCTTTCCGACGCCCTCCTCGCCCGCGATCACGAGGAGGGAGCCGCGACCGGCCTGGGCGGAGGCCAAAGCGTCGGCGATCGCGGACCGGACCTCGGGTCGGCCGACCAGGGGGCGGCGGGTACTGGACAGCATTTCGCGCGCGGCCATTTCGGGGACCCAGCCCGTGGGGGCCCTACTATCAGTCGCCGGGGTAGGTTAAGAAATCTCCCGAAGGGGCCGGGGGGCGTCGTTCGTCAGTTGTCGTAGCGGGACCGCGGGCGGGCGTCGGGGCCGAGACTGAAGTAGGCCGTTCCGCCGGCTCCCGCTCCCGGCTGGACGACGCTGACCGCCTGGACCAGGAGCTCGTACGCGAGGGCTTCGGCCTCACCCACGTCACCCTGGTCGGCGGCGTCCGGAACGTAGACCCGGAGAATTCCCCGGTTCACCCCCAGAAGGACCTGTCCGTATCCGTCTCTGCGCGCCCAAGAGAGGAGCCGGCGGCCTGGCTGTTCTACGACGCCCACCCAACGCAGGGACCCGAACCAACGCCCCGCGAGGCGAGCCAGCACCGTCGCTTCGTCAAGGTCTCGGGGAAGTTCGATGCGGGCGATCGGACGGAGGTCGGAAGTGATCGCAGGGTGTTCGAGGGCGTCCACCGCCAGCGATCGGTACCCCCCGTCGGCCCGTTCCACGAGTCCTTCCCGCTCCAGTCGACGGAGCGCCCGCGCCAATGATTCCGGATGCGCTCCGAGCTTCCGGCGCAGTCCGTTAAATGCCATCCGCCCGTGGAGTCCCTGAAGCGTCGAGAGGATCCGATCGTCGAGGGACCCTTGAATGGACGTCAAGCCGGTCGTAGGCTCGCTGGTCATCGACGGTTGTGGGGGTCGGAGGATTTAGGCATCGGGTAACCACCGCGCCAGTAAGACGGTCGGCGCTTCGAGGGCGTGGAGTCCCTCCCACGTCGTCGGTCGTTGTGACTGGTCTCCTCCGCACCCGCTCAATATCCCCCTCGGGAGAGTGGACCGCGATCGTCCATCGCGACGAGAGGAAAAATCACATGCCGCACGGGAACGACGTAGGAGAGCAATCGCCCCGAGAGCACTACGGTCCGTGGGTCTGGACCGCCTATCGCGCCTACAATGAGCTGCTTCGCGAGAAGATCAAGAAGCGCTTCGAGGCCCAGGAAGGGCCGTGGATGGACCGACTGTCGGAGGTCTTGGTGGAGATCGTGAACGCTCGCTGGGAAGGCGGCCGAAAGAAGGGCAAGGAAGAGAAACAGCTGTTGGCCAAGCTCGACCAGCTGCTTTCGGAGTGAGGACCATGGAATCCCCACTGCCGCTGCAACCGTTCCCGCGGCCCCCGATGGGCCCGGAACCCCTCCCGACCCACCGCGCCTACACGGTGCGGTCCCCCCGGCCAAACTGGTCCGACGTTGTTCGAGGAGAGTGAGTTCCAATGGCGCTCACCGAATTGGAGAACCGGATCATCTCGACGGTCGACTCGATCGCCCCCGGGGTCGCCAGTGTTGAAAGCGTCCGCGTGGGTCGACGCCGAGGATTCGGTCCGTTCATGCAACCGTCGCAGGCCTCGGCGGTGGTGATCGACCCGAAGGGACTGCTCATCACGAATCAACATGTCGTGGACCAGGCTGCTCAACTCCGAGTACACCTGGCCGACGGCCGCGAGCTTCCCGGAGAGATCATCGGAGGGGACCCCGTCACCGACGTGGCGCTCGTGAAAGTGGAGGCCGATGGCCTCGCCGCGGCGAAGCTTGGCGTCTCGGAGGAGCTTCGCGTGGGCCAGATCGTTCTGGCGATCGGGAACGCCTTGGGACTTCCCGGAGGGCCAACCGTTTCCACGGGGGTGGTGAGCGCGCTCGGCCGCCCGCTGCCGGGCTCCGATTTCATCTTCGAGGGACTGATCCAGACAGACGCAGCGATCAATCCGGGGAACAGCGGCGGACCGCTCGCCGACCTCTCCGGTTCTGTGGTCGGGATCAACACCGCGATGGTCCCCTTCGCCCAGGGGGTCGGGTTTGCGATCCCGATCCACGCCGTCCGGCGCATCGTCGACGAGATCCGGCAGAAGGGACGTGTGGTGCGGCCCTGGATCGGCGTATCGGTGGCGGAACTGCGACCGGAGGTGGCGCGGCAATACGACCTAGAGCCCTACTCGGGACTCTTGGTGGCAGAGACGGTCGCCCGGTCCCCCGCGCACCGCGGAGGCCTTCGGGCCGGCGACGTGATCACCCGGCTCGGACCGTTCGAGGTCCGAAAGGTCCGGGACCTTCTGGAGGCGTTGTCGAAATTCCCCGTCGGCTCGGACGCCGAGGTCCAGTTCCGACGCCGGACCACGACCAGCACTACGACGGTTCCCCTCGAGGAGAATCCGGAACTGGAAGCGCGCGCGGACTGATCTCAACCCCTCGGGGTGGGTCTTCGGGCCCGCCCCGCTCCACCCGTTTCGGACGCGCGTCCGTTGGCGTATTGGCGGCGGTGGGCGCGCCTCTTATGCCCACGCGGATTTGCAAGAACTGTGCCTGCCGGATCGATACCCCCGGACGGACGGCCGCTGACAGAGCGGGTGCGCCCCAGCAGCCTCGACCAGATGGCGGGGAATCCCGAGGCGATCGCCGAACTGCGGAAGTGGGCGAAGGCCTGGCAATCTTCTCGCGGGCCGCCCCGGCTGCGAGCCGCGTTGCTGGCCGGCCCTCCCGGCGTCGGGAAGACGACCGCCGCCCTCGCACTCGCTCAGGACCTGGGCTGGGGTCTTGTCGAGATGAATGCTTCCGATGCGCGGAATCGGACCGCGATCGAAGAGGTCGCCGGCCGCGCGTCCCTCACGAACGCCTTCTCGATGACCGGCGAGCTGCTGAGCACTCACCGTGGCCAGCACACCTTGATTCTGCTCGATGAGGCGGACTGCTTGTTCTCTCGGGATACGGAAAGCGCCGGTGCGGACGCTGCCCGCTCGATCTCCTTCCGAGAGTTTCTCCGCAGCCGCTACGGCAACGTCGAGGCCCTGGCAAAAGCCTGGGGACTGGGGACGAGTCCCGCGCCGGCGAAGTTCACGGAGTGGTCCGAAATCCCGGCCTCCGGCGGGCGGTCGAAGGCGTTTCGTCTGCCCGCCGCCCAGCGCGACCTCGCGGATTGGGGGGACAGCAAGACCCGACCCGACCTCACCGACCGGGGAGGCCTCGGCGCCATTGCGATGCTGGTGCGGGAGACCCGGCAGCCGATCGTCCTGACGGTCAACGACCCCAAGGCCCTCAGCCGCTACTCTCCGATTTTCCGTACGGGCGTCGCGAAGATCTCGTTCTGGCCGCTCCGGGCTGACGACCTCAAAACGGTCGTTCGACGGGTCGCAGTCTCCCAGCACCTTGAGATCTCGTCGGCCGCGGCCGAGGCGATCGTCCACCGAAGTCGAGGGGATCTGCGTGCCGCGCTGAACGACCTCGACGCGGTGGCCGCCCTCCCGCCGGGTCGGGAGCAGGAGGCTCTCCTTGGTACCCGCGATGTAACGGCGGATTTCTTCGACATGACACGGGAGATCCTGGACACCCCACGGCTGTACCGGTCGGTCGAGATCCGAAATCGCCTGGACGCGACGCCGGACGACCTGCTCCCCTGGATAGAGGAGAATCTCCCGCGGTCCACGCGGGACCCGGGCACACGACTGGCGGCCTACGAGATGCTGGCCGATGCGGACCTTCTGTTGTCCCGCGCCCGTCGGTTCCGAACCTACGGACTCTGGAGCTACGCTTCGGAGTTGATGACCGGGGGCGTCAGCCTCGCGCTCGCCCAGGGCGATGGTCACGCCCCCGACCGCATCGCCTTCCCTCAGTTTCTCGGAGAGATGGGACGTTCTCGGGCCGCGCGGGCCGTCCGCACTTCGATTCTCTCCAAAGCGGGGCGGATGCTTCATATTTCGCGGCGAAAGGCCGGGGATTCGGCGCTGGACTTCCTCACGGTGGCGTTCCGCCCGGCGCTCGGACGGCGAGCCGCTCCGCGCGAACGCGACCTCGCACGTCGCCTTACGTCCTCCCTCGGGCTGACGGCCGAGGAGGTCGCCTACCTCGCGGGCGGACTGCCCGACGATGAGCGCGTGCAGGAGCTACTGGCTCCGGCCGACGCGGCCCCCGAACGTGAGAAGGCGGTCGAAACGCCGAGCGCCCCGACTGCTCTACCGGCCGAGCCGGCCATGCCGTCTGTAGTCGAAGCACCTCCGGAATCGGCGGGGGGTCCCAAGAAGACCCAGCGTCGGCTCGCCGATTACTGACCCGGGCGCCGACCTCGTCGTGAGTTTAGACGTATCCGAAGGAGCGCTTCGCGAGGTCCGACATCCGATCCGGTGTCCACGGAGGCTCCCAGATCATATCCACGACCGCCTCTTTCACGCCCTCGGCGGATTGGACGGCCGCCTTGACCTCGTCGGCGAGGATTCCGGCCACCGGGCAGCCCGGGGCGGTGAGCGTCATCGTGACCGTTACGCTGGTGTCGCCCGTCCACTTGAATGCGTAGATGAGGCCGAGGTCGACGATGTTCATCGGAATCTCGGGGTCGAAAATTTTCTTCAGGTTCGTGAGAATCTTCTGCTCCGTCAGCGACTTGGCGTTTGCTGCGTCCCAGGCGGAGGGAGGGCCGATCTTCGCTCCGGTCCAGCCACTGGGCTGCACGGGGGTTTCCGTAGGGGCGTTCGATGGGGCCGGGGGTGGGGCGGTTCCGCTCATCGGGGTAAGATGTCCGTTGGGGCTATTATAGAGCGCCTTACCCGAACAGCCCGGGCACCGAATCCGCGCCTTCGCTAGAACCACTTTTAAGTCGTCCCGAGTACCGCCCTCCCCTTGAGAGACATCCACGCGATGGAGCCGACGGCCGGTCGGTTCGAGCTCCACAAGGTCGGCGTTTCCGGGATCCGGAAGCCGTTAACGATTCGGAGACCGGACCGTCTCGTCACTCTAACAACCACGCTGGACGTCGCGGTCGACCTCCCGGCAACCCGGAAGGGTTCCGACCTCTCACGCAACGCGATCCTCCTCGCCGAGATCGTCGACGAAACGGCGGTGCGGCCCGTCCCCAGCCTAGAGTCTGCGTGTGTCGCGATTGCCCGCGAGCTGCTCGAGCGGCACAAGTACGCCCGAGTCGCCACCGTGGACGCCTCGGCGGAGTACTTCCTCCGGCGGGGCATCGCGGAAGAACGCAAGAGCTTCGAGGACTACACCCTCCTCGCGTCCGCCCAGAGCGTCCGATCCGGCCCCGATGGACCGATCACGGTGACCAAGTCGATCGGGGCCGAAGCGGTGGGCATGACCGCCTGTCCCTGCGCGATGGAAACGGCCCGCGTAGCTCTTTCGGAGGAATTCCCGCTCTTGCGCGACCCCTCGATGAAATCGATGCCGATGATCACCCACAACCAGCGGAACCGCACCCGGCTGATGTTCGACCTGGCCGACAACGTTGAGATCGAAGTCGACGACCTCATCGACACGATCGAAGCCGCCCAGTCGAGTCCCACGTACGCGATCCTCAAGCGCGGCGACGAGGCGCAGATGGTGATTCAGGCCCACAAGCACCCCAAGTTCGTCGAGGACGTGCTCCGGGACTTGCTCCGGCGGGTCGCGACCGGGTTCGCCCAAGTGCCGGACACCGCCTTCGTCCGAGCCCGTACGGTGAGCGAGGAATCGATCCACAAGTACAACGTGGTCGCGGCCCACCAGGCATTGCTGGGCGAGTTGCGAAACACCTCGGCGGCGTAGTCCGCCGCAGGAGCTTGGACGATGCACTACTCGGCCGACGCGCTTCGCCGACGGCCCGGCCGCACCGCGCTCACCGCGTTGGGGATCGGGCTCGCGACGGCCCTGGTCCTCGTCCTGCTCTCTGTATCCGCGGGGATCCAGGTCAGCGCGTACCGGCTCGCCACCTCGAGCGGGGTCGACCTCCTGGGGACCAGCACGAACACCTCCCTCACCTCGAGCAGTTTCCCGCCGGTTCCCGGCGCACACCGCCTAGCCCACGCCATTCCCGCGAGCGATTCGAATGTCGCGACGGCGAGCCCGTGGCTCGTCTCCTCACTCGTGTTCGCCAACGCGTCCTTGTTCGCCGCCAGTAACCTTTCGAGCAACGGCAGTGCCGTCCCGCCGGGATGGCAGCCCGCCAGCGCGACCTCTATCGGCTGGATCCCGGACGACAACGCCGGTTTGGAAGTACCCTCCCTCGTGACGGGGTCGAACCTCGCAGCACCGGGGGACCCTCACTATGCGAACGGGAGCTACACGGGGCCTCGAATCGACGACGTGGTGCTCAACACCGCGCTCGCTCAGCTGTTGCACGTCGGGCCCAACTCCACCCTATGGGCGAGCGCGCAGTCTCCTTCGGGTCCTTCGGCCCTGGCGAGCTGGTTCGCGCAAGCGACCTCCTTCCGAGTCGTCGGCCTGAGTGGACCGTTCTGGTTTCTCCCCTCCGCCGCGCTGGGTATGTTCTACCTTTCCGAGCTCCAGGAGGTGGTCGGTGGAGAGGCAGTTTCGGCCGACTACGCTTCGCTCGTTTTGATCCATTTGAATGATCCCACTCTCGCGAGCCAGGACCAAGCGCGTCTCAGCGCCGCTTTCCCCGCGATCACGTTCTTCACACTCGGGAACGTTCTCGGCGCGATTCAGCACGTGGTCGACCTGTATCGGACGTTCGGCACGCTGGTCGGGTTGATCGGGCTCCTCGTGGCCACCCTTTTCACGGCGACAGTCCTTCTGATGAGCGTTGAGGACCGGAGTCGCGAACTCGCCCTGCTTCGCGCGATTGGTTACTCCCGGGCCCAGGTCGGGGGATTCGTCGTCGAGGAGGGCCTCCTGCTTGCCGGCCTCGGCCTCCTGGTTGGCCTCCCGTTCGGGTTTGTCGGAGCCACGTTACTCAACGACTTCCTGAGCCGCTTAGTGTCCGGCCTTCCGACGGGATTCAGCTTCGTTTCGTTCAACGGGTCGGTAATCGGCGAGGGAGTCGTCGAGGTCCTGGTCATCGGACTGGTCGCATCGCTGATCCCACTGGTCCGGGCGCTCCGGATTCCCGTGGCGGAGGAGCTGCGCGCCGCATGAACGCGATCCGCTGGTCCCTCCGGTGGCGATCCCTCCGGCATCGGACGGCCCAGACCTTCCTCGCCGTGGCCGCGATCGGCGCTGCGGTGGCGCTCCCCGTGGTGCTGCTTTCTGTCGGCGGAGGCGTCTACACCCACGAACTCTCGTCGATCGAAGGGGCGGGCTTCTCGATCTCGGTAGATACGGCGGCGAATCACGGCATCGCCGATGCCCACGCGCTGACCAAACAGTTCGACGCGCTCAGCGGGGTCGCTGCAGCGTCGCCCCTCCTGAGCGTGCCCGTGGACCTCTTCCTGCCGGATGGGACGGCGGTCCCGGTGCTGGCCGAAGGCGTCATTCCTACCGAGTTCGCCGCCACCCAAAGCTCGGCGGAGCGTGCGCTGCTGCCCCCGTCGGTGACGCTCGGGGACCCCGATGATACGATTCACTACGCCAACGGAAACTATACCGGTCCGTCCAGCGACCAGCTCCTGCTCTCTACCCCTCTGCTACAGACGCTGAACGTCTCGATCGGTGCGAGCGTCGCGCTGTCCCCCACCTCGAACGCCAGTGCGGGAACCTCGTTTACCGTGGAGGGCGGCTTTGGGCTGCCGCCGGGACTACTGGGTCCGTCGCCGGTCTTCGTCGCCCTCCTGCCCCTTTCCCAGCTTCAATCGCTTGTCGGGTTCGCCCGCGGGTCTTCGGGGGCGATCCTGGACGACGCCGACAGCATTCAGGTGGCGATGGTCCCCGCCTTGGCGGCGAGCCCGACCGCAGTGCAACGCGTGGCGTCCGAGATCCAGGCGATGGTTCCGTACTATTCGGTGACCTCGCTCACTCAGCAGACCACCGAGATTCAAAACGCGCAGGCCGTGATCACAGGCTTCTACGTGGGCCTCTCGTCGGTGGGTCTCATCGTCGGCTTGCTGTTCCTCGTGATCATCCTACTGCGACGCGTCGAGCAGGAACGTCAGTCCATCGGCATTCGTCGGGCCATTGGGGTGCCGGCCTGGATGGTGGCCCGCGGCATCATCGCGGAAGCACTCGGCCTGACGCTCGGAGGGCTGGCGTCCGGCGTCACCGCGGGCATCGTGACGGTTGAGTTGCTCGCCCATTACGGGTCGAGTACCGTGTCGGACATCGCCAGTCTGGCGGTCTTCAACCCGGTCGAATTGGTCGCCCTGTCGGCTGCCCTCGTGGGTCTCGCCCTCGTCGCGAGTGCGCTCCCGGTCCGCCGGGCCCTCGGACTGTCCCTCCCCGAGGTGCTGCGATGAGTGGCCCGGTGACGATCCGGCTGGACAAGGTCCGTCGAGTCTATCATGCCGGAGAGCCGGACGAGGTTCGCGCCCTGGATGGGGTGGACCTCGCCATCGCTCCGGGCGAGTACCTCTCTGTCGAGGGACCTTCCGGCTCTGGCAAGACCACGCTCCTGAACCTGTTGGGCCTGCTGGACGTTCCGACCGACGGGCACGTCCTCTGGCAAGGCACCCCGGTCGAGCGGTTCGCGGAACGCGAGCGGACGCGCCTGCGTCGGACTGGCATCGGCTTCATCTTTCAACGATTCTATCTTCTGCCCACCTTGACCGCCCTCGAGAACGTCGAACTGCCGCTCCAGGCCCAGGGAGTCCCCGGGTCGGAACGCCGACGCCGGGCGAGCGCCCTGCTGGCGCAGGTCGGCCTCGCGGACCGGGAGCGGTCGTTCCCCCACCAACTGTCCGGCGGCGAGGAGCAGCGCGTCGCAATCGCCCGGGCGTTGGCCAATTCCCCGCAGCTGCTGCTCGCGGACGAGCCGACGGGCGAACTCGACTCGGTCCGGGCTCAGCAGGTTCTCGACCTCCTCGAGGTGGCCCACCAGAGCACCGGCGCCGCGGTCGTCGTCGTGACCCACAACCCAACGGTCGCGGCCCGCGCCGCGCGGCACCTCACGATGCGCGATGGTCGAATCGTCGGCGATACCGCGGGACGGTAACCCGATGGCCCGGATTGCCATTCTGCTCAACGACCGCTGCCACCCGAAGGAGTGCCAGTGGGAATGCCAAGCGTACTGCCCGCCGGTCCGGATGGGCCAGGAGTGCATTATCGAGGGACCCCTCGGCAAACCGATCATCTCCGAAACGCTGTGCATCGGCTGCGGGATCTGCGTCCACAAGTGTCCCTTCGACGCCATCAAGATCCTCAACACGCCCGAGGCCGACGAGGCGGAGATCGTGCATCGCTACGGGTACAACGGCTTTCGACTGTACCGTCTCCCGTTGCCTGCGCCTCAGGGGATCGTGGGATTGCTGGGTCCCAACGGTACGGGGAAGTCGACCGCGCTGCGGATCCTCGCCGGCGCGGAGGTTCCGAATCTCGGTGCCTATGACCGGCCGGGCTCCTGGGAAAACGTGGTCGAGCATTTCCGGGGCACATCGCTGCAGAGTCACTTCCAGCGGATCGCCCGGGGGGAGCTACGGGCCGCGATCAAGCCGCAGTACGTCGACCAGCTCGCGGCAACGGGGCAGATTGTCTCCGACTACGTGGGGGGGACCGGCGGCAATGCGTCCACCGCGCTCGCGTCCGTCGGGCTGGCCGGGAAGGAATCGAGACCCGTCAGCGAACTTTCCGGGGGCGAACTCCAGCTCGCGGCGATCGCTCGCACGCTCGCGACGGAGGCGGACCTGTACCTCTTCGACGAGCCGTCGAGCTACCTCGATATCGTCCATCGACTCGAGATCGCCCGGGTTCTCCGCCGCCTGGGCCAGGTGAAAAGCGTGCTCGTGGTGGAACACGACCTCGCGCTGCTCGATTACCTGGCCGATAAGTCACACCTGCTCTATGGCGAGGAGGCGGCCTTTGGGGTTATCTCGCACCCGCTGCCCATGCGAACGGCGATCAACACGTATCTCACGGGCTATCTGCGGGACGAGAACGTACGCTTCCGGACCGAGGCGATCCGCTTCACGGCCCACCCGCCCAAATCGGCCGCCTTCCGGAGTGCCAAGGTGGTCTTCGGGCCGATGGAGAAACAGTACCCCTCTTTCCGGCTCCGCGTCACCGGGGGCACGCTGCCGAAGGGGGAGACCATCGGGATCGTCGGCCCCAACGCGACGGGCAAAACCACATTCGTGAAGATGCTGGCCGGAGTCGAGCCGCCGACCTCCGGGACGCCTCCGAAGGGCGTGACGGTGAGCTACAAGCCCCAGTATCTCAAGGCGACGCAGGCCGCCAGCCTGAGGGAGCGGCTCGTCGCCCTGGCCAGCGACCCCGAGTTCGACGTCGGCGCGCTCGAGAAGGAACTCATTCCCGCGCTCCGGCTGGACGGCGTGCTCGATGTGGCGCTTCCGGATCTTTCCGGCGGAGAGCTCCAGCGGGCTGCGGTCGCGCTCTCGCTGGCGCGCCGGGCCACGCTCTACCTGCTGGATGAGCCGTCGGCCTACCTCGACGCCGACGAACGAATGAACATGGCCCGATTGATCCGACGGCGGGTGGAACACGAGAGCGCCACGGCGCTCGTCGTCGACCACGATGTCTATTTCCTCGACCTGGCGTGCGATGGCCTCATGGTGTTCGTGCCCGACGGGCCCGACGGAAGCGCGGGACGTGGAGAGGGTCCCTTCGCGATGCGGGAGGGGATGAATCGCCTCCTCCGACAGGTCGAGGTCACGTTCCGGCGAGATCCCGAAACGCTCCGGCCGCGGATCAACCAGGAAGATTCCGTGCTCGACCGGGAACAGCGGGCCAAGGGGGAGTACTACTACGAAGCCGTCGCCTGAACCCACGGCGTCGGCGGCCGGCAAAGGTCCCCGCCCCAAGCGTCCTCCGTCGTACCGGATGCCGGCCAAACTGTCCGCGGGCGTCATTGGGCTCTATCTGGTTCTCATGGGACTGCTCGCCTATCTGGGCTCGGAGCGACTCCTCAACGCCCTGGTGGCGGAGGCACTGGTGGCGGCGCTCGTCCTGTACCTGGGACGGTACCTCTCGACGCGGTACCGATTGACCCATTACAGCTTCATGGCGCTGCGTTTGTTCGGCAGCCGCCGTATCCCGCTGGAAGAGATCCGGCACGCCTCCCATGCGAGCCTTCGAGACCTCGCGCCGGTGAGTTTCATCGGCAGCTGGGGCTGGCGGGGCCGGATGTGGAGCCCCCGGATGGGCCATTTCGATACGGTCCACACGACCTCGGAGGGCTTGCTCATCTCCGGCGGCGAGGGAGTTCCGGTCTTCATCTCCCCGCAGGACCCGGACGCCTTCCTGGCCGAACTGTCGCGGCGAGTCCGCTCCTACAATCCCGACATCGATATCGAGACCACCGCCGGGTGAGTCGGTCGGATTACTTCGTTTCGGGTTCGGAGCTGTTCTCCGACGGAGAGGCCGAGGCCGCCGGCGTCGCGCTCTTGGACTGCCACGCGGTCATCCCCGACGAATGCTTCCGGAGGTAGCGGGCGCCCAGCCAAACGCCAAACAACCCGAAGACCACAGCGAATACGAGGGCGAAGACGACGAGATAGATGATCCCGAGCAGGAGGCTGCTGAGGTCCCAGAATCCAAACTGCTGGCCCAAGAACACCAGGCACAGGCCCACGACGAGCCCGCTTCCCGCT
Organism: uncultured Thermoplasmata archaeon; assembly: GCA_963773945.1. Classification (GTDB taxonomy): domain Archaea; phylum Thermoplasmatota; class Thermoplasmata; order Lutacidiplasmatales; family UBA184; genus JAKIWV01. The sequence goes on from CAVZDD010000005.1 coordinate 792,989, forward strand.
CCACTACTGCCCGCGCCCATCTTAGGTCTTCTCCGGCGGTGAGGAGGAGATGTCGGTCGGGGTCTCGGTCTCTTCCTCTTGACCGGTCTTCGTCGGCGGGACCTTCCGGGTCTTGTCCATCGCCCGGGGGCCGACGGTGGCGATCATGTAGAGCTCGGCGATCGTGAGGAGGATCAGGCCCACGGTGGCCGCCACGAGGTCGTACGGTTGGGCGACCCGGACGTAGAAGTTCTCACTCCAAAGGGTGTTGCCGGCCGGATTCTCGAGGTAGGCGTGGACCTCGTAGACGCCCTGAAGGTACCACTTGAACTCGGTCAGGTCGTACGTCATACTGATCGTTCCGCCGGATGCCCCGAAGGGCGTGGACTCGACCTGTTGCTTCGTGTAGGCCGGGAACCCGAGGAATAAGATTACCAGAAAGGCCTGGGAAACCCCTGTCCCGGTAGTGGGGCCCGTGAAGACGAACTGCACCGTCGCGATAGTAGAGAACGTCCAGCTGATCGCAGCAGCGTCGCTGACGGCGGTGTCGGTGTTGACTCCGTTCCACAGCACCATGCCCGTGACTCCGGTCTGGGCCGGAATAAGGGTCGAGCTTGCGCCACGGGCTTGGGACAGCACGCCCACCCCGTACGGAGCGAGAAAAACGACCGCCAACGCCACCGAGAGCAAGGGAAGGAGTCTCACTCCTCTCCGGGCCGAAACTCGAAAAGACTGCCGCACGGCGCGAGCAGTCTCCTCGGGGCTAAGAATGTATGGGTTCCACCTTCGGCGAAGCTTCCGACCGTCAGTACCGAGGCATCGTAGGGTCAATTTTCTCGGCCCAAGCCTCGATCCCGCCCTTCAGACTCGATACGTGCGTGAACCCCAGCTCGAGGAGCATCTGAGTGCCCTGGGCCGACCGGCGCCCGGAGTGGCAGTAGAGAACCACCTCCCTGGCATGCGCGAGTTCGGTGACGCGTTGCGGCAGCTCTCCGAGCGGGATCAGCGTCGCGCCCGATAGGTGGGCGATCTCCCATTCTGACGGGTTACGTACGTCGATCACGAGCGGCGGGTCCTCCCCCGAGAGCCGGGCCGAGAGAGCTTCCGGCGTGATCTCGGGGATCTCGTCGGTCGCTGCGAGGTCTCCGGCCGCTGTGACGCCGCAGAAGGCCGGATAATCGATGAGGCCGGTCTGCGTCGGATGCGTACCGCAGATGACGCAGTCCGGATTCTTCCGGAGGCGAAGCTCGCGGAACCGCAGGGTGAGGGCATCGAACAGCAGCAGCCGGCCGATGAGGGGCTCCCCCACGCCGAGGAGGAGTTTCACCGTCTCGGTGGCCTGGATCGTCCCGATGAGCCCCGGTAGCACGCCGAAGACCCCGCCCTCGGCGCAGGACGGGACGAGACCCGGAGGTGGAGGTTCGGGGTACAGGCACCGATAGCACGGGCCCCGGCGCGAGTCGAAGACGCTCGCCTGCCCCTCGAAGCGGTATATCGAACCGTAGACATTGGGTTTTCCGAGAAGAACCGAGGCATCGTTCACGAGGTATCGCGTGGGAAAGTTGTCTGTTCCGTCGAGGATCACGTCGTACGGCCGTAGCGTTTCCATCGCGTTCTCGCTCGTGAGATGTTGCTCGTAGGTCCGGACGGTCACATCCGGATTCAGGTCCGTGAGCCGGTCCCGCGCCGCCTCGAGCTTGGGCCGTCCCACGTCCCGGGTTCCGTACATCACCTGGCGTTGCAGGTTCGAGGCCTCGACCCGGTCGAAATCGACGAGACCAATCTCGCCGACGCCGGCCGCCGCCAGATAGAGGGCGGCGGGGGAAGCGAGTCCACCGGCGCCGACCAGCAGAACCTTCGACGCGCGGAGCCTGCGCTGACCCTTCACGCCGACTTCTGGCAGGAGGAGGTGCCGACTGTACCGTCGCATCTGATCCCGGGTGAGCGGGGGACCTAGCCCCTCTGCGTCCGAGTTCAAACTGACGAGAGGAGCGGGACGGCCCGCGGAGCGAACCGACTCCGCAGGGGAACCGCCGGCGATCGCGGGGACGATGCTAAGGACGTCTCCCGGGTGAACGGGAGTTGCTTCCTGCTGGAGATACCGTACATCCTCGTCGTTCAGGTAGACGGTGACGAAGTTCCGGAGCTGGCCGGCGGTACCATAGAGATGCTTCTCGAGCCCGTGATGCTCCCGTACGAGTCCCCGGAGGACTTCGCCGACCGTGGACCCTTCCGCTTCGGAGACGGAGGCGCCGCCGGTGAAACTGCGAAGGGGAGTCGGGACTTTGACCTGCACTTTCGACATGGGAGGAAGTGTCCCCGTGGGCCGGCTGATATTACTCCCTCCCTTACCCATTCTTCACCTCGACGCGGTTTCTAAGCGCTCCGCGGTCCACGACACGGGGGAGAATCGGCGCAGGTCGGGGTCGAGCTCGAAGGCCCCGATGTCGCCGGCCCGTCCGTGATCGACCGCAAGCACGAGGTAGGTGTACCAAGGCCAAGCATGCTCTTGGTCGAAGAGCGACGGAACGGCCGGGTGGTCCGGATGCGAGTGGTAGAATCCGACGACCGCTTCTCCCGTTCCTTCGAGGGAACTCTCGAATTGGCGGAGCGTTTCGGGTGGTATCACGAATCGGCGGCCCCGAGGGCCTTCCACTTCGTTCTCCATCGGCGTCACTCGAACGAGTCGCCGAATAGGGTGAGTCTCGCCCGCCGGCTCCCGCGCCACGAGGAAGCCGCAGCACTCCTCCGGGTAGGTGGCCTCCGCGTGACGGCGGATTGTTTCTACGAGTTCGGGGGAAAGGGAGACGTTCACGGAGCTTCCTCCCAATGCCGCTCGGAAAGGTAGCGGTCTCCCCCATCGGGGAGGATCGTCACCATGACGGCCGGAACGCTGAGCGTTGCGGCGATGGAGAGCATCGCCGCGACGACCGCGCCGGACGAGGTGCCCACGAAGAGCCCCTCTTCACGGGCGAGTCGACGGGTCATCAACTGGGAATCTTCCGTGGACACCCGAACTGTTTCGTCAATCCACCGTTCATCGTAAGTCCCCGGCCGCAGGGCGGTGGGGAGGTGTTTCAATCCCTCGATACCGTGCATGGGTCCTTCCGGCTCCACCCCGATGACCCGAACGTTGGGGAATACCTGCTTTAGGAAACGGCCGGCGCCCGAGATGGTCCCGCCTGTCCCCACCCCCGCTACGAAGTGGGTCACGCGTCCCGACGTTTGCGTCCAGATCTCGGGCCCGGTGCCGGTGAAGTGCGCTTCGGGATTGGCCGGATGATTGTACTGGTCGGGGTAGTAGTATCGCCCCGGCTCGGCGGTGGCGCGTCGTCGGGCTTCGCGTTGGGCCCCATCGGTTCCTTCCGCAGGATCGGTGAAGAGAATCTCGGCGCCATAGGTCCGGAGTCGCTGCACCCGCTCGGGACTCGCGTTGCGGGGAAGGCAGACCGCGACCGGGAAGCGGAGGCGCGCCCCTAACATCGCATAGGCGATGCCAGTGTTGCCGCTCGTCGCGTCGATGAGAGTCCTGCCGCCTCCCAGCGCGCCGGACGCAAGGGCGCTGCGGACAATCCCGAACGCGGCCCGGTCCTTGACTGAACCCGTGGGATTGAGGAATTCGGCCTTCCCCCAGAGCTCGTGCGTGGGCGGAAGGTCGTGACCGATCCGCTCCAGTCGGAGGAGAGGTGTGTTCCCCACGGTGCCAATCGAAAGGTCCGGTCCGGTCGGTGCGGGTCCCAACGCGGCGTTGGCCGCCGTGGAGTCTACCGAAGCTGGATGAGATGCGTGCACGTCCGTCCCACCTCAGGGACGGCGCCGCTCCAATAAGCCCTGCTGGTGTCCGGTTCAGCGAGTCCGATATCGACGCCCTCGTCGCCTGGGTCGCCCGCAACCCGCCCGCTCGAACAGCCCTAAGGAATCCGACTAAGCCAACCCGTTCTCAGGCGGGGGGCAACCCCCGCCTATTTTTCCTGACACCGCGGATCTGCTGCGGTCAGATCCACGAAGCCGGGGGGCCGTGCCCTTGACGCGACGGACAATCCTGGCGTGTCCGGTCTGTGGACTCGAGATCAGCGGCTACAAAGGCGCGCTGGTGGACCACCTTCGCGACGTTGACGGACGCGAGGACGCCGAAATTCTTGCGGTCTTCGTCGTCCGAACCCGGCGCACGACCCTCTCCCTCTCACCCCCGGACCCGCCGAAAACCGACGGTGGACCAATCACCATCGGGCCGGACATGCCGGCGCGCGACGCCGGTCGGATCTACCGGGCGCAGTCCCGGGTGAGCGCGAAACCAAAGGCCGTAGGAGGCGGCCGTCGGAGGAAGTCGACCTTCGAGAGCTCGTCGCCCGGATCCCGTGGCGAGCTCGAGGTCGCATAGAGACGGGCCGTCCTCAGCGCCACTTCCCTCCGAAGCAGGAGGAAGGGTGCCAGCTCATCCGGCAGGTCGTGACGATCGAGACCTGGACTGATAATCAGCATGGAACCTGGACTCTTGAACCTTCGGCACGACGGCGCGGGCCACGCACGTGAGTGTGTGTACAATCCCTGGGGCTTGGCAACCCCAGGAGCCGCCGTGTTCGCAAACCGCGGGGCAGCGGGCTTAGAGGACGGTCCATCGATTTTCCTCTGTTTCTCTCTCGATTTTCCTCTACATGGAGGAGCAACCGACGGTCCGCGATATTCACACACACCAGGAGAAACGATGGCACCACGAAGAAAACTGGACCGAAGGAAGCTCGAGCTGATGGCCGAACGAGTAAGGGACGCGGGGACCGCGGGCGTGCACCGCTCGATCCTGGCGGTGGCCTATGGGATCTCCCCGTCGACGCTGCGCGTCGAGTACGACGCGGTCCTATTGGACGTCGCGCCCGACCTCTACCGGCACGGCGCGACGTACTACGTCGACTCGGACAAGAGCGCGCAGCTTCTCAACGCGCTCGTCCTCGAACGACAGGGGGACGTGGGGGGTGCGTTCGAGATCCGCCAACAGCTCCGCACGGGGCGGGCCCCCGTGACGGTCGGGCAGCGTACCCTCGACTCCGAGGAGGCGGGCTCGTGAGCGCCCAATCCGTAACATCCTCTCGGCGGAGGCGTGCAACACTTCGCCGTCGGGTCTGCGAGGCCTGCGGAATCGACTTCCGCGCCCGACGAAGGAGCGCCAGGTTCTGCTCCACTCGGTGCAGGGTCAGCTCCATGAGGTGGCGGCGTTCCGACCCACTGCTCCGTTTGATCGCCGCCGAACGGTTGCTGCGCGAAGCGGCCGCGGCCTTTCGGGCCCGTGTCGACCACGACCCGGGAGATTCCGCTCAGATGAGAGCCGAAGCGAGGTTGGGGGCGCGAGTCTACCAGCTGGCGCTCGAGGTATGGGTACGATCGGCACACACCGCTGGCATCCCCCTCAGTGACTTAGGCGGCGCGCCCAAAAACAACCCCGAGCTTCGGGAACTTTGGATCCTGGGAGGCATCCCCTCGGCCCGATTGAGTGAATTTATCCAATTCGTCCAGCGGAGGTGTCTCACTGTCGCTGACAACCGATTCAACATGAACCCACTCGGGCCGAAGTGGGAGGCGAGCTCGTGAGGCGTCGGGGACCGCCGCGGCGGCGGGGCGACAGGGCGGACTGGAGCGCGCTCCAACGGGAGCTCTCCAGGACGGAAAGGTCGGTTCGTCGGCTCGGGCCGGTGTTGGACACGCTGGAGGAAAGATACTCTCCCGCGAAGAACGCTCCCAACGTGGGAGCGTTCTCTCCCCGACCCGAGACCTACACGGTACAAGTCTGTACCTGGTGCCATCACAGGGCAGCCCACCACCGCCGAGGGGATTGCGACGTGGAAGACCCAAGGACGTTGACTGGTCGGTGCACGTGCAAAGCCGCCGCGGTACGTGACAAGAACGGGAGCTGGGTCATCGTGGTCCGCCCGAAGGGCCAGCCATGAAGACCGCTCAGGCGAACCGCGCGATCATGTCGCCCCACTTCTGGTTCAGCACGTCGATTCGGTGGAAGAACTCCCCGATGTCGGTCAACATCTTATCCCGCTCGACGGGGGACTCGGGGACCTCTATCTCGTTCAGGATGCGCAACATCTCGTCGGCGAGCTCGTTCATCTTCACGACGGGGGAGCTCCCGTTCTCGGGCATGGAGCCCGCGATGGCGGGGATGTAGATGGCGAAGAGGGGGACCAGGTGGACCGTCACGGTCACGTTCGACTTCGATGAGGAGAGCTTCACCTTCACGACCGACACCCGCTTGCTGCTCGACCGGCTCAGGCTGCTCCTGGACCACGACGACTTCCCGAACTGCGTGGTGACGATCTCGAAGTGGACGCCCCAGAACTTGGACGGGTAGTAGCAGATGACGCTGAACGTTCTCAGCAAGGAGCTCCAGGTGGTCGCCGCCAAGCACGGGTACGTCGTCACGAAGCAGTACAACCTGGTCCGCCTGAACTCGGTCACGGTCTACGTGCGGCTCGACAAGACCCACGCCGGGCTCGTGGAGAAGTAGATGTTGGAGCCGGCGACCCACGCGAGCCGCCCGCTCGTCGTGTTCGTGCCGACACGCGCCACGACGGCGCTCCTCTTCCTGAGGTGCAGCACGTCCGAACAGGACTACACGCGACAGCGTGAGGACCTGGAGCGCGACGCCGCACGGCTCGGTTGGGAAGTCGTCGGCACGATCGGTGCGTACGTCTCGGGCACGTCGAACGAGAACGAGCTCAACGAGCTCCGCGCCCGGGCGGCCCGGCACGAGTTCGATGTCTGCATGGTGTGGGAGCTCTCCCGGCTGTCCCGGAGAGGCCCGGCGGCCGTTTTCGAGCTCCTGACGCAGCTCGAACGATTGGGCACGCGCGTTTGGTCGCACTCCGAGACGTGGCTCGACCAGGACGGCCCTGCGCGTGAGCTCCTGATCTCGGTCTTCAGTTGGTGGGGCGCGATGGAGCGCGCGGCCATTTCGGCGCGCACAAAATCCGGCATGGCGTCAAGGAAGGCGCTTGGGATCCACGTCGGTCGGCCGCAGGGCGCGAAGGACCGGCGGCCCCGCAAACGCCGAGCGACAAGGGGACCCTTCTCCCGGCTTGAGTTCGCGTCGGGGTCTCGATAGCAAATCGGGGGCAGAGCTGAGGGGTCCCCCTTTTTGGAGCCCGATTTTCCTACCCCTTTTTCTACGGGTTGGTGCGTGGGCTTGCTTGCTACTACCCATGCGGAGAAAGAACAAGGCGTGTCCTGAGGGCTGCAATCGCTTATTCAGCGGCCAAGGTCTCGTCGGTCACTTACTTTTTGTTCACAAAATCAAGCTGGTTCGGACGATCCCGACCCCCCCCACCCCCGTGCCATTGAGATATGTTCTTCCCGAAGACGAGCCGCGCCTTCACGATGAAATCCGGATGGCAGCGAGGCCGTCGTTCACCTCCGCGCCGGCTTCGCCACCGGCACGGGCCTCGCCGCCCTCCGTGAGATCACACCGCTTCCCAGTCTCTATCGACTTGGGGGAGGCTCCTCGATGAGCGGCACGGAGCTCGCGACGGGCCGAAACCGCAGGGTGGCAACCTTCTCTCCATCGGCCTTGGAGCAATCCCGCGATCATTTGCTTCAGGGTTTACTCGAACAGGACCGGGTGTTCCTCGAGGCGTGCGCGCAGACGGGCACCGACCCACGCGCATCCGTGCGTGTAGCCGTAGGGGGGCCTGGGCTCGTCGCGGTCTCAATCAAGCCTGAGTGCGTCGCGAATCTCCTGCGGTTTGTGCGGAGCGCGCCCCGGCGACTCGAGCTCGATTTCACGGAAGCGCCGGTCTTCGACGACGAGCCCACGCCTTCACTCCCTCCTCCCTCACTGTCCAAACCAACGGACAAAAACAGGAGTTGAAAACATGGCAAGACTGAGCTACGCCTTTCCCGATGGAGAGTTCGACCGACCGATGGGACCGATGGCGACGCTGGGCGACCCGCTCCGAAGTGAGCTGTCAATCGGCGCACGCCGGGCGTGGGACAGTCCCACCGGGCAGGCGCGACGCGAGCAACTACGCGCCGCGGCCAGAGGCCCCGCTGGCGAGATGAGCCGGGCGATCGCGCCGTTCCGGGCCCAGATCTCGAACGCCTTTCGGCGTGTGGGTCCGTCGCTGTCGACCGCCTACCGGTCGATCTGGAGCGGCTACGGATACGAGAGCCCCTTCTGAACGGAAAGGTGAATCGTAAGGAGGTTCAGAGCGTGGGAGCCGGAGGGGTTGTCGCCGGTGGCCTTGTCGCGGGCGGGATCGTGTACGGAGTGGGACTCCATTTCGGCTGGTGGGAACTACCGACGTGGCTCCAGCCACCGGCCGCGCCGGCCGCGGCGTCGCAAGCCTCAGCGGAGGGAGCACCGCCGGCGCGATACGGACTGAGGTTCACCCAAGAGGGGCAAACGAACACCGATGTAGGTCCGAGCGCGCGCTACCCCGGAGCAACTGAGCGCCGCGCAAGGTTCAGCTACGTGCAATCTCCGCCGTTCGTGGTCGAGCCCGAGGGCGCCGCCGCGGCGCGTAGGTCGTTTCAGGCCATAGAATCCGGACGGACGAGCCAAGAAAACGCCGTCGTGCTGCGAAGATTATTCGCTACGCCGTTCGGCTGAGTGTGGCACATTGTGGCACAATCACTCGATGATCGACAAAGGGGTCGACTTGCACGGGGTCGTCTTCGGCGTCGAGAACGTGGCGCCGGTTGTTCCGGTGAGCTCCGTCGCGGCGCCCCCACCAACGACAGGTTGATCGGAGCTCTCTCGGAAAACGTATGAACTACTTTCGCTTCCTCGATTCAGTGTCGACTGTCAGCGGCACGGGTGATGCGCCTCGGCGCCTACCCGCGATTCTGACAGATCGCGGGCGGGCGCCCCCTTGACTTCTGAGTTGGTCCGCGGCGTTTCGGGCGAGTTCTGGACCTCGTCCCACGATGGGACCAGGTTCCGGCTGTGGGTCCCGACCGAAGCAACCCCGGCGCCGACGCCGTCCAAATCCACGCTGGCCTTCGAGACGATCCTGCCCTCACCGTCGTCACTCTCCCGACTTGTCGAGGTGAAAACGGCCGGTCCCCCGCCACCTTGTACGCCTTCATGCGCATCACCGACAGAAACAGTTTCATCAACCGTTTCGAGGAAGTTCGTGCCCTACAAGGAGCGCGGACTGTTCGAGCAGGTAGAGAAGTGGTCACGAGAACAGGGTGGAGACGAGGGAACGGTGGACACCCGGGTCGACCGGGTCCTTCTGTTCAGCCGCTCGGTCGCCACCCTTGGGTTCCCCCAACCGTACAGCGGGCGCGACGTAACGCGCTCAATGGTGGAGAGGTTCAAACACGACGGGATCTCGCCGCCGACGCCGCACAACATCCAGCACCATTGCGCCGGGCGGAGGCTCGCCCCGAACAACATTCACAACACGCTGCCCGAGGTTCGGTCTTGGCTAATCTCGTGCGGCAACCCGCTGGCCGCGGATCGCCGACTCTGGAAGATGGTCGGCCGCGCGCAGTCGCTCTACGTGGACCAGATGAACGAACCACGCGAGCTACGCGAGTACCTGAACGCGATGGCGCACGACGCGCGCCTCCAGGCGGAGGTCATCCTGATGGGGCCGGTGCAGATCCGTACCGAAGCGGCGCTGCACGTCCCACCGGAGAACCTGTCTCTTTCGGCAGACCCAAGAGTGTTGTCGACCGTTCTGGTGTTGGACGAAGTCAAGTTCGGGGAGTCGTACCGGACCGGCGTCCCTCCGCAGGTCGTCGCGGCGCTGATGAACGCGGTAGTGGGGATGGAGCCGGGCAAGCCCATCTGGAGGACGTCGACGTCCGACTTCCGCCGCAGGTACAAGTGCGCGATCGCCGCCCGTGGGCTGAAGTACTACGCCCCCCGAGAACTCCGGAGTTCGGTCGCGACGTTCGCGGTGGAGGCAGACGTCCGCCCCCAGGTTCTACAGGGGCAGATGAACCACGCCGAGTACGGAACTACGGCGAAGTTCTACGCCAAGGTCCGGCCGAAGACGCGCCTCGTGGACCTGGAGAAGTTGGGCCGCTACCTCATGGAGGAGTAGACCATGCCCGGGCGGCGTCGTTCACCTCAACTGAATCAGGTGCGTGCACGTCAGCCCGCCTCGCGTGATCGAATCCTCGAGCTGCAGGCCCGACTGTCCGAGAAGGGCCTCGGTGAGATTCTTGTCGAAGACCTCGCAGAGCAGGTAGGCGTGGGTCAGTGCGGTGTGCCGGAACACGCAGTTGGTCCGGTTGATCCGAACCTCTCCGTCCGGCAGCGTCTGAACCTGGGCACGGAAACCGAGCTTGTTGAGGGCGTCCGCCAGCGCGACGATCCGTTCCTCCCTCGTTCCCTCGGGAGGGATTTCCGCCGCGATCTGACGCGCCATGCGACGGGCGGCCTCGGCGAACAGCGCGGAGGTGTATCCCTCTCCTTCCTGGGCGAGGAGTTCCTCCATGACGGAGTCGAGCAGGAACTCGTACCGACGGGGAAACAGATCCTGGCCCTGGGAGGTGAGCACGTACCGCTTTTTCGGGCGGCCGACGCCTTCGCGATGGAAGGAAGGACTGACGAGGCCCCGATCCTCGAGGCGGTCCAGGTGCCCCCGAACGGCGCTCTCCTGTATTCCGAGGTTACGAGCCAAGTCGCGCGCGCTGCGGGGGGAGACGGCGAGCGCCTCGATGATCTTGCCGCGGGTGTTGTCGGTCAGCATCAGGTCGCCAGTTGCCATCCGTTCGCCTGGCGGAGAAGAGGGGCCGCGCTATATGGCCTTTCCCGACTTTACACACCACAATATGCTTTAATAGGCGACCGGGCTCGAATCCCTGGGGCCAAAGATGTCGTCCGCCGGGGCAATTCAGCACACCCTCACGATAACCGACCTGCACGCCGAGATTGCCGGCAAGCAGATCCTGAAGGGCGTGTCGATGGAGGTCAAATCGGGCGAGCTCGCCGCGATCATGGGCCCCAACGGTTCCGGCAAGAGCACCCTCGCATACTGCCTCATGGGGCACCCGAAGTACAAGGTTACCTCCGGTTCAGTCGCGCTCGACGGGAAAGACGTCCTGAAGCTGCCGGTCGACCAGCGCGCGAAGCTCGGTCTGTTCCTGGGCTTTCAGTACCCCCAGGAGATCTCGGGGCTGTCGATGGCCAAGTTCCTCTGGACCTCGTATGCCCAACGTCATCCCGGTCCGGACGTCGACACGACCGCCTTTGACGAGAATCTCACGACGCATCTCGGATATTTGGACATGGACAAATCGTGGCTTAAGCGGTCTCTCAACGAAGGCTTCTCCGGGGGCGAGAAGAAGCGGTCCGAAATCCTGCAAATGGCGACCCTCAACCCGATTTTCGCCGTGCTGGACGAGCCGGATTCGGGGCTTGACATCGACGCGGTCAAGGCTGTGGGCGAGACGGTGTCGAAGGTCCAGAAGGAGAGCCCCGAAATGGGGATCCTCGTCATCACCCACTACCAGCGGATTCTGAAGTACCTCAACCCCGACAAGGTCCATGTGATGGTCGACGGCGTCGTCGCACTTTCGGGGGGCCGCGAGCTGGCCCTAGAGCTCGAGGCCCGCGGTTATGATTGGGTGAAGCCCCCCGCGACCCCCTCGGCCTAGGGAGCACCGGCGACCCAACTCGGGAACCAGGGGCGTCCGAGGATTCGAACCTGTCCATGGATGTCGACCGAATCCGCCAGGATTTTCCGATCCTCCAACGGACCTTTCACAGCCATCCGCTGGCCTACCTCGACTCCGCGGCCTCCTCCCAGAAACCGTCGGTCGTAATCGAAGCAGAACGGGAGTTCTATGAACACCGCAACGCCAACGTTCACCGGGGAGTCTATAGCCTCTCCGAAGAAGCGACCGATGCCTACGAGAAGGCCCGCGAGCGGATGGCCCGTTTTCTGAACGTGCGGGACCCGGAAGAGATCGTTTTCGTTCGCGGCACTACGGAGGCCCTCAACGTCGTGGCCTCCGGGCTGGGCCAAACGCGTCTCCGGCAGGGCGGCCGTGTCGTCACTACCGTCATGGAGCATCACTCCAACATCGTCCCCTGGCACATGCTCCGGGAGCGATCCGGGGTCGACCTCCGGTTCATCGATATTGACGAAGAGGGAGGGCTCAAGCTCGATCAGTACGATTCCGCCCTCGACCGCACCGCCAAGGTCGTGACGCTCTCCCACGTCTCGAACGTCCTCGGAACCGTCAACCCCGTACGGGAGATCGCCGACCGGGCCCACGCCGCCGGGGCTCTCGTCGTCGTCGATGCGGCGCAATCCGCTCCGCATCGACCGGTCGATGTCGAAAAGCTCGGCGCCGACTTCGTGGCGTTTTCCGGCCATAAGGCCCTCGGACCGATGGGAATCGGGGTATTGTGGGGCCGGGGCGAGCTGCTCCGGGAGCTTCCTCCCTTCATGGGCGGAGGGGAGATGATCCGTTCCGTCCACACCGACCGGGTGGATTACGCGGACCCGCCCGCCCGATTCGAAGCCGGTACCCCGAATGTCGCCGGGGCCGTGACCCTCTCCGTCGCGCTTGACTATCTGGAACGGGTCGGTTGGGAAGAGCTGGCAGCCCACGAACGCGCCCTTCTCGAGCGGGCCGTCCGAATCGCCAGCGACCGTTTCCCGGACACGATCCGCATCTATGGGCCTTCCATCTCTTCAGGGCATGAGTCTGTGCTCTGCTTCTCTTTGAAGGGGGTTCACCCGCACGACGTGGCATCGATCCTCGACCAGGAGGGCATAGCGATCCGCAGCGGCCATCACTGTGCGCAACCGCTCATGGAGCGCCTCGGGGTGCCGGCGCTCTGTCGCGCCAGCGTCTACCTCTACAATACGCCAGAGGAGATCGACCGGCTCTTCGGCGCCCTCGAGAAGGTCCACAAGGTCTTCGCGGTCTGAGCGACAAGGACCCACCGTCAGGGCGGCCCGGGTGTGTCGGTCCCGGCACTACGCCGCATTTAAATACCGACAGGTGATGGAATTACTGGAGTCGTTATGGCGCAATCTGTTGCCCAGTTCCAGCCCTTGGATTACACGCGGTACGACTTCAAGAATCCGGAGACGTACAAGGTTCGGACCGCAAAGGGCCTTTCCCGCGAGATCGTCGAGCAGATCTCGAAGATCAAGGAAGAGCCTCAGTGGATGCTAGACTATCGACTTCGGGCCTACGAGACGTTCGTCGAGAAGCCCATGCCGGACTGGGGGCCGGACCTCTCGGACATCGATTTCGAGGCGTACACGTACTACGCGAACCCGCTCGCCGAGGGGGACACGAAGAAGAGCTGGGACGACCTTCCCGCCGACATCAAGAACACGTTCGACAAGCTCGGGATTCCCAAGGCCGAGCGCGAGTTCTTCGGCGGCGTTGGGGCCCAGTACGACTCGGGGACGGTCTACCACAAGATCCGGGCGGACCTCCAGGCAAAGGGGGTCATTTTCACCGACACCGACACCGCGGTGAAGGAGTACCCGGATATCCTGCAGAAGTACTTCGGGAAGATCGTTCCGTTCAACGACAACAAGTTCTCGGCGCTCAACTCGGCCGTCTGGTCGGGTGGGAGCTTCGTCTACGTTCCGCCCGGTGTGGACGCCGGCATTCCGCTCCAGGCCTACTTCCGGATCAACGCGAAGAACGTCGGCCAGTTCGAGCGAACGCTGATCATCGCGGACCGTGGCGCCAAGGTCCACTACATCGAGGGTTGCACAGCGCCCGTCTACTCCACCGATTCCCTGCATGCCGCCGTCGTCGAGGTGATCGCCGAACCGTACGCCAAGGTTCGGTACACGACGGTGCAGAACTGGTCGAAGAACGTCTACAACCTGGTCACCAAGCGGGCCGTCGCCGAGGAGGGGGCGCTGGTCGAATGGGTCGACGGCAACATGGGATCCAAGGTGACGATGAAGTATCCTTCCGTCTTCCTCAAGGGGCGGGGCGCGCGGGCCGATATTCTCTCGGTCGCCTTTGCCTCGCAGGGCCAGATCATCGATTCGGGGGCGAAGGCCGTCCACCTCGCGCCGGACACCTCGAGCAAGATCATCTCCAAGTCCATCGCAATCCGAGGCGGCCAGACCAGCTACCGGGGTCTGCTCCGCGTCGCGAAGGGCGCGAGCGGCGTGAAAGCGGCCGTCCGGTGCGACGCCTTGCTCCCCGACGAACTGAGCCGGTCGGACACCTACCCCTACAACGAGATTCACGAAGAGGATGCGACGATCACGCACGAGGCCGTGGTCGGCAAGATCGGCGAGGAGCAGATCTTCTACCTCATGAGCCGTGGGCTCAACGAGAACGATGCCATCCACCTGATTCTGATGGGCTTCCTCGCCGAGTTCGCGAAGGAACTCCCGATGGACTACGCCCTCGAGCTCAACCGGCTGATCCAGCTCGAGATGACCGGCGCGGTCGGCTGAGCCGCCGCCGCGTCTACCGCAGCTTGGTGTCGAACCGCCACTCGTTGCCGCTCTGGACGCCGAGCAGCTCGAGCGCCCCCAACGCCGGGTAGCCGCCATCGGTCCAGGCGACCTGGCGACCCTCCCATCGGGTCGTGAGGTGGGGGTACAGGAAGTCGCGGAGTCCCTCGATCGGGGCGCGGTCGAAGACGTAGGAGAGGAACCCTTCACTGATCATCCGGATGGCGGCTTGGCGGGGGATGCCCCGGGACTCCAGGTAGAAGATCCGCTCGGGGTCCACCGGCGCCACCGACGAAGAGTGGGTGGCCTTCACGTCGCGGCAGAGGATCTCGAGCACCGGAATGGTGTCCGAACGAGCGCCCTTGGAGAGGAGCATCGCGTGTTCCGAAAGATAGCTGATGGTCCGGCGGGCCTCCTTTTCCATGCGCGCCATGCCGCGGCTGACGCCGCGGGATTCGTCGCGGAATACGCCGCGCGTGATCGACTGTCCGTGGGTGTCGGTACCGACGTGCCGTATCTGGACGTAGCTGTCGTAGGCCTGCTGGTTGTCGCCGTAGAAGGACTGGAGGTCGCTCAGGTCGCCGCCGTTGCCGGTGATATCGGAATAGTTCCGGCTCCGGGTCCGGAATCCGCCGTATGCGGCGGAAACCCAGGAGAGCTGAGAGTTCGGCCCGACGGTCGCGTTCCGGGAATAGGAGGCCACCACGCGCTCATCCGGCGCGTGGACCGAAAGGTAGGCCAGCCGCGCCGTATCGCCGGTATCCGCCTGGACGAGCGACCCGTAGTATCGTTGCCCTTCAGCGGCCCCGGTGCTGTAGACCTCCTCGGAGACGATCACCCGGGTCTGTTCGCCGGCGTGGATGCGTCGCCGGACCACGAGCGCTTCGGCCGGGCGCGAAAGCACCGTGATGTCTTGCAGACGAACGGTGGTCGGGCACCGGTCGGGCACCACGAGGTCGAGTCCCCGATTGATGAACGCGGTGCTCAGGGCCTCGAATTTGTCGGTTCGGGAGCCTTTGAGGTCAAGCCCGTGGAGAAAGGCGGTGGTCGTTTCATCCCCCGCGTGCAGGATCTCCGGCAGGGTGCGGACTCTCGCGCCGGCGCCGCGAAGCTCGGGAGACATCTCGACTCGAGAACCCGAACCGTCGTGGACGACTCGGATGACCTGCGCGGGAAGCGGCGGCAGGCCCACCGGGGAACCTCCCGAACTGGGGGAAACGCCGGTCAGGTCGGTGCCCCGGAAGTACGCGTACTTCCGGTACAACGGGTCCGGCTCGATCGGCAGCTCAAGGAAAGCTTCGAAGGCGGTCTTCCGGAGCGCCGCAAAGGCGGGCGGGTCGTTAAGCTCTTTCGAGAGCCCAGCGACCTGGGATTCCTCGAACCAACGTCCGTACGCAGGGGCGGCGGCGTCCATCGAATATACGCACAATTACGTGTTTATAACTTCAGCGGGGCGGGTCGGGGGGGAATCGATTCTTGGAGGAGATTTAGAAAAAAGGGGGAAGGGGTTAACGGGGCCAGCGGGGGGGAACCGCCGGCCCCTGGGTTCAGCGTGCTACTCGCTTCGACCCGCCTCTTTCACCACAGGTTCCCGAGGGGGTCCGAGGGTTGCTGCGGGGGGGCGCGCGGGGGCGGCGCGAGTTGTCCAGCGGCTCCAGCCGGAACGCGGCCCGACGGGCTCGGGACGCGCACGGGCGGGGGGGCCCGGGGCGCCGGCCGACGGCGACCGCGAGCACGGCGACCAGAGCCACCAGGCCCACTGCCAACGCGACCAGCTCAAAGAGGGTCGTGTGGAAGAAGCCGTTCTGGTACCAGGGCACGCTCGTCGCCGCGCAGGACCCGCCGCTGACGAGGGTCGCCGCGCAGGCTTGCGCGGCGGGGACGGTCATCGGCTGGGCCTGGATGTCTCCGCCCGAGGTGGAGGTTGCCATCGGGCTGAGGGCTGGAGTCGGGACGGCGCCTGAGACTCCAGGGGCGAACGAGGTGGCGGCCGACACGATGCGGCCGGTGCCCGAGTCGTAGTCGACAGCGCTGGTGGAAGCTTCGGGGGCAAAGCCGAGGCCTTGTCCGCCGAGCGCCTTGGGGTCGCCGCTGAAGACGTTCCCCATGTGCGGCATGATGATCACGCCATCAAACACATCGAAGGGGCCCGAGAGCGAGAGCAACAGGACGTGGGTGTGTTCTTTGTTGTTGAGCTGCAGATCCTGGCCGTATGCACCCAGTAGGGTGACGGTGCCGTTGGCCGAGATCGTGCCGCTGGGGTTCCCGCTCGCCTGCGCGTGGGGGCCGATGTACTCCCACGACAGCGCGTAGCTGCCCGACAGGACGAAAGCGGCCGAACTGTTCCACGTCTCACCGGTGGTCAGGGTGGTGGGGATCAATCCGAGTTCCGGGTCGAACGAGACCTGCGCCTGGGCCGATCCGGTCACGTTGAAGAACCACTCCGAAGTCAATCCGTGCGGCCCCGTCAGCGTGAGCTTGGAGTGGAGCGCGTCCTGGGTGGCGCCCGAGCCGTTCAGGAAGCCCAACGCGGGCGTCGCGATATCGTCGACGTAGACGATTCCGTCTCGCGTGAAGTTCCCGAAAGCGGTGCCCATTTCGGAGGCACTCGCCGTGTAGTTCCCGGTCCAGTTGGCTGCCTTACAGTTGGGCGTGCAGAGGTTCACGGAGAGCTCGGCGGCCGCGGTGCGCTGCGCCTCAAGCTGGAATCCGGTGTTCGTGGAGTTGTTGGTCTGAGTGACGACGACGGTCCAGCCGTAGAACGCGTGGTACTGGAGTTCGAATCCGTTCCCATTGGAGCCGGTGACAGAGATGTCGCCGGAGACCGTCTTGGAGCCGCCGTATGCCCATTGCTGGACGGCCGGATTCATCTCGGGTACGAGGGCGATCGAGGCCGCGCTCGAAGCCGCTGGCGCGGAGATTGGGGTCGCGAACAGGGGCAGCGCGAACAGCATCAGCATGCTCGCAGCCACTACGACCACCGTCGCCAGGACGGGAAGTGTTCGGGACTTGGAGGGCGCTGGGGTCTGTTCGCTCATTCTTGGTCTGCTCCTGGAGCCTTCCGAGGCTGCCTGGCGAAGAAAATAACGCCGACAGGCTTACATCAAGAAATGTCCAAGGAGGGAGCGCCCGAATTGGACTCATCGTTACGGGGGAGGGCACGAGGAATGGTTCGATGCGGGCATTGACGGAAGCGGAGGCCCGGCTCATCCGCGCGCTGGTCGCCGCCCCCGGGGACAGCGAGCGGGAGTTCCTCGAGGAGACCAAGCTCCCCCGTTCCACCTATCATGCCGTCCGCAAGCGCGTGTACGACGAGGGGTGGCTCCGGATCCGGTTTCTGCCCCACCCGAGTTGCTTCGATCTTCCGCTGGTGACCATCGTCATCGGGCATCCGTTTGCCGAAAGCGCCGTGGCCTTGATGGAACGCTGGAGTCAACCCGAATCCAACGTCGTCTTGTGGGGCGGCGCCGGACTGGTGTTCGCGGTCTACCTCCATCGGTCGCGAGAGGAAGCCCGACGATTGACCGCGAGTCTCGCCGACGAGGCGATGCGACCGCGGAGCTTTTTCCTGACCACGGACACCGGAAGCGGGTCCTTGCCGGTCTACTTCGACTTCGAAGGGGTCTGGTCTCACCTGGCGGGGATCCCGGGGAGCTCGCAGTACCCCCGATCCCTATCTCCCGCTTATCCTCCGGGAAGTCACCTGCCGACCGGCCCGCCGTCGCCGGGTCTACGTCGGGCGGCCCGGAACCTCGTCTTACGCCCCATTCTGGCGGATCACGAGGGACGGTCCGGCCACTTCCTGGGACTCCTCGGACTCACCCGTCCGGAGCACCGGTTGCTCGACGACGGTTGGGTGTTCCGGCGGGTGCTACCGGATTTCCGGGTGGTCCCTCCGTACCGGGACCGGAAGGCCGACCAGGCGGTCTTCGTCCGCGGTGAGATGCTCGAGGGGAAGGATCCGAATCTGCTGCTGCGAGCGCTGACGGAGAAGTGCCGCGTGTATCCCTTCCTGCTCGCCCACGACGAAAAGAGCCTGGTCGTGGGGACCGTCGGGCAATCTGGACCCCCGGCGGCCGTTGCGCAAGAGAACCGGCCCTCCGTGATCGGGACCCTGCAGGAATACTTGCATCGGATCGAGGTCGACTCGGAGTGGGTGTCCGGACTAACCCCCGTTGTCGACCACCGCTACGATCGGGTGTTGGGCGACGTGCCGGTCAAGACCCACCGGTCGAAGTAGGGCGCTCGCCCGCGCGTCGGCCGGTTCTTATAAAGCCCCTCGTGTAACATCGAGCGCGCGCGGGGGAGGGACGGTCCGATGGCTTACGACATGTACCAGGAACGCATCCTTCAACACTATCGC
Source organism: uncultured Thermoplasmata archaeon (assembly GCA_963773945.1). Taxonomy (GTDB): domain Archaea; phylum Thermoplasmatota; class Thermoplasmata; order Lutacidiplasmatales; family UBA184; genus JAKIWV01. The sequence goes on from CAVZDD010000005.1 coordinate 811,736, forward strand.
GCCCCGAAGAACTTCGGCCAGCTCGACCATCCGGATTATTCCGGTGAGGAGAGCAACCCGCTGTGTGGGGACCGCATTCGGATGGAGCTAAAACTCGACCCCAGCAAGGCCAATGTCGCCGAGATCCGCTTCTCGGGGGATGGGTGCGCGATCTCCATGGCGAGTGCTTCGATGCTTACGCAGAAGCTGGCCGGGCAGCCGCTGGCCGCGGTGGAGAAGGTCACCCGGGATGACGTGCTGCAGCTCGTCGCGATCCCGCTGTCCCCGGTCCGCATCAAGTGCGCGCTCACGGGGTTCGCTGCACTCGGCCGGGCGCTCCACGGTGGTCCGCCTCCGGACGAGCCCGCCCAGGCCTGAAACGTGAGCGAATCGGCGACGATCCAGGTCGACGCCGGTACGTGTGTGCTCTGTGGCCTGTGCACCGGCGTCTGTCCGCCGAATGCGTTGGAGCTCTCCCCGACTCGGCTCGTCGTGTTATCGAACTGTACCGGCTGTGGATGGTGCATTCCCTACTGTCCCGTCGGGGCACTCTCCGGGGGACGAGGGACGCCTCCTCGACGAGGCCGCCGGGGCTGAGATGAGCGCCGTCACCCCCTCCGCACAGTCCCCCCCGGCGGATGCGCCCCGGGTCCTCCTCGTCGACCCGTATGTTTCCCGGGAAGATCCGATGGAACGGAAGTTCGTCGAGCTCTACCCCTCCCTGGGTATTCTGACTCTCGCCGCCTGGCTCCGGAATCACGGCATCCGGACCGAGGTGACCGACCTCACCTTCGCCCGGGACGCCGAGCCCGTGACGCACCAGATTCGAAGATTCCGCCCCCACCTGGTCGGCGTCCACACCAAGACCCTGACGATGCCGCGAGCGCTGGAGATCGCCGCGCGCGCTCACGCCGAGGGCGTCACCGTCCTCGCGGGCGGCCCCGATTCCGCGACGCGACCGGACCGATACCTCGCGGAGGGGTTCGACGCCGTCGTCCCGAGCGAAGGGGAAGCCACGCTCGTGGAGGTCGCTTCGAGAGTCCGTGATGGACAGCCGATCGCCGGGTGCCCGGGCACGGTCGTCCATTCGGGGAACCGGACCGTCCGAGGCCCGACTCGGCCCTTTCTCCGCGACCTGGACGAGCTGCCGCTGCCCGCGTGGGACCTCATCAACATGGAGGCGTACCTCGGAGCCTGGCAGGAACGCACCGGCGAACGGCGGGCGGCGATCCTGACCTCCCGCGGCTGTCCGTTCGACTGCTCGTGGTGTTCCAAGCCGACGTTCGGTCGAACGTACCGACAGCAGTCGGTCGGCCGGGTGCTCGCGGAACTGGACGCGCTGCAATCGCAACACCGGGTCGATTACGTCCGGTTCTGCGACGACGTGTTCGGTGTCGACCGCCGGTGGCTCGAGGAACTTCTGGACCGGATGATCTCCGACGGGCCGCATCTCCGATTCGAATGTCTGGCTCGCGTGGACCTGCTGAAGCCGGACCTTCTGGACCGGATGAAGAGGGCCGGCCTCCAGCGAGTCTACCTCGGCGTGGAGTCGGGCAGCCAAAAAATGCTCGACGCCATGAACCGAGGCACCCGTCTCGCCCAGATCGAGAAGGTCGCGGCGAGCCTGCGGGCCCACCACGTTCGCCAGTTCTGGTTCCTGATGCTGGGCTACCCGGGCGAGACGCTCGAGGACATTGAAGCGACGCTCCAACTGTTCCGCCGATTCTCCCCCGAAGAGTACTCGGTCTCGATCGCGGTGCCGGTGCCCGGCACCCGGTTCTACGACGCGGTGAAGGACCGGCTTCGAGGACGCGCGCGGACCACCAGGGGCTCCGGCGGTGTGTCGCTTCTGTATGAGGCGGCCTATCCGGAATCGATGTATCGCTGGCAGCAGGTCCGCTTTTCCTGGGAGGCCCGGCTGCGTCGCATCCGAGAGCGCTTCTCTCCGGAAGTCGCGGACCGCCTCTCGCGCGCCGTCGACGAACTCCACCGCCGGGTCGCGAAACCGCTGCTGCTCGGCCGGAACGGTACGCAGGAAGCGACCGAACCAGATCTCGTATCCGACCCCTTGCCGATGGTGACCGACAGCCCATCGAGCGACGGGCGCTCGGTGTGAAATCCCATGGAAGTCCGGGAATTTGCGAGCGGAGACGGACAGCCGGTCCGCCGGCTCTGGGACGATCTCGGGGGCTGGTATCGGAACACCTCCCCGGCCTCGAACGGAGACGTGGACCGGGCGATCGGACAACTCTTGCGACAGGCGTTGACGGGCCATGGCCCGCGGCGGGGGAATCCCGCCGAAGGGGGATGGGTCGCTACCTCCCACGGGTCGATCACCGGGTGGCTGTACGCCCGGGCCGACCCCGAGCAGAATTACATCGTACCCTTGGTCCCCCCGGAGGACACGACGGGCTCATTTGCGGCCCTGCTCGGCACCGCCCGGGAGTGGTTTCGGAACCAGGAGGCTCGGCGGTTCGTGGTCGACATCCCCGACGGGCGTCCGGACCTGAGGGCCGTCGCCCAACCGGCGGGACGGGTCCTGTGGCATCGGGCGGTCTTCGACCGGGACCTCAATCCCCTCCCGACCGCCTCGGCGGTTCGTGCGGCGGTGCGCGAATTCAGCCGGGGGACGTCGCACCCGCGCAGTCCCTCTTCGGTCGGAGGCACCCGGAGACCCCGCCGCCTCCGATTCCCGTCGCCTTCCTCCAACTGCGCGGGAGCTGGTTCCGGGACCCGGCGTGGGACTTGCAACGAACGATTTGGATTGCCGGGCCGCGCCAGGACCTTCTCGGAGTAGCCGGCGGCACGCATCGACCCCGGGCCCCGATCGGATTCCTGGGTCCGTGGGTGCTGTCGGAGGCCGCGAGCCCACCCGTCGCGACGGAACTCTTGAGTGCCGTGCTCAACTGGTTGCGCGGGGTCAACGCGGAGAGAGTACGCACGACGGTCCCGACCCCTCCGGGGGACGATGCGCAGGCGCTGCTTCGGGCCGGGTTCACCGCGATGGCGGAAAGCGACCTGTTCGAGCTGAAGGTCTGAGCCGGGCGGCGGGCTAGGATACCGGCCGGCCGTGCGCCGGACACGGCCGCTTCAGGCGACAGTAGCGGCAGTGCTCGGGCTTGACCGGTGGGATCGGTTTCTGGAGCCGGCCGTACTTCCGACGTGGCACGGTGATCGTTCGCGGGCAGACCGGGGAGTGCTCGAGCGCATCGTCGACCCCCGGGGATCTCGAGTATCGGGGAGAGCTTTTGAGCCGCCACGACTGCAAAGGACCGTGTCCCGGTTATCGGGGGCGGCGACTCCCGCAGGCACCGGCCGGTTTGTTGAGCGGGCGGTCCAACACCACGAAATTCCGGCGACGCACTTCCGGGCGGCGCCGGGGGGTTTGCATCTCTCTTCGATGGGGCTGGGGACCTACATCGGCCCGCCGGACCGATTCACCGACGAAGCGGTGGAGCAGGCGACCCAACTCTGCTTGCAGTCCGGCCGGATCAACGTTCTCGATACGGCGATCAACTACCGGTATCAGCGGGCCGAGCGGTCGGTCGGTCGGGGTCTCGCTTGGGCCATCGATCATGGGCCCGTTCAACGGGACGAGGTCTTCGTGGCGACGAAATGTGGGTATCTCGCCCCGGATGGCGAGTCGAAGACGCCTCCGGACCGCTGGGTCGAGACCGAGCTGGTCGCCAAGGAGGTGCTCGACCCGGCCGACATCGTCGACGACTGTCACGCGATGAGCGTCTCGTATCTCCGGGACCAGTTCGAACGCAGTCGGGTCAATCTGTCCCTGGAGACCATCGACCTCCTCTACCTGCACAATGCGCCCGACGCCCAGCTCCCCGTGGTGGGCCACGACGAGTTCGCGCGTCGACTGGTCGAAGCGTTCAGGTTCCTCGAGGAGCTCCGGTCGGCCGGCCGGTTGGGCGCGTACGGGCTGGCGACGTGGGACTGCCTCCGGACTGCCCGGGGAACGGCCGGTTACTTCTCGGTCGAGGAAGCGGTCACCGTGGCCCGGGGAGTCGGCGGAGAGCACCACGGATTCCGTTTCATCCAGTTCCCGTTCAGCCTCGGCATGCCGGAGGCCGCCGTCCAGCGGAACCAGACCGTGAGGGGCGAGAAGGTCACGCTGTTCGATGCCGCGCATCGGCTGGGTCTCGGTTGCTTTACGAGCGTGCCCCTCCTGCAGGGCCAGCTCGCCCGGGTGGGGCCGGTCTCCGATGGCCTGTCCGCGGCTCAGACCGCCATCCAATTCGCCCGGTCCGCACCCGGAACCATCGGACCGCTCGTCGGACAAAAGGAACCGGTGCATCTCGCGGAGAACCTCAAGCTCGCCGGCCGCGCGCCGTGGGAACCCCACGAATTCCAGAGCTACTTGGCTTGAGACGGAGCCTCCCCCAACGCCACCGCGTCGAGGTCGGACAGTCGCCGGATCCTCCGGCGGCGCGGGGTTGGGGCCTGTGGCCCGGGGGGAGCGTGACTCGTAAGTGTCGATGGGGGGCCGGTTTCGGGAAGTCGGTCGATTTCCTCGATCAACGACACCCCGTCCTTCTTCCGTACCCGGACCACGCGGTCCGCGATTCCTTCGAGCTGGCGTTCGTGGGAGACGAGGATCACCTGCGGAAGACCGAGGCTCTCGAGCAGGTCTCCCATGCGGAGCGTCTGTTCCTGGGAGAACCCCTCCGTCGGTTCGTCCAGTATGAGGGTTTCGAGGGCGAGGCGGCCCGCGTCCCGGACCGTCCGGCCGAGCGCCAACCTGTAGGCGAGCGCGAGGGCGGTCCGTTCGCCGCCACTAAGCGCTTCCGCCGGGGTGGGCTGACCCGCAATATCGACCCACGGAGCGAACGTCTCGTCGACCCGGGCGTTCAGGGATGGGTCGTCCACGAGCGCGGCGAAATACTGGGCGAACCAGCGCTCGAACTGGAGGCGCCCCTGCTGCAACCGTCGGCGCTCGAGCTCGAGCATCGCGTTCCGGAACTGTTTGTCGATCCAATCGGCCAAGCCGCGGAGTTCCGACGACTGACGGTCTAGCGCCTCCCGCTCGCGTAGACGTCGAGCGAGGTCTTCGAGGCGGGTCGTGGCTTCGACGGCCCGGCCGCGCGGCTCAACGGCGTCTCGAAGGAGCGACTCGAGGGTTTTCCCGAGCGCGTCCACGCGGGTCCGGCCGTCGCTCCACCTTTCTTCAAGGTCATTGGGCGCTGGGAGTCGCGCCCTCGCGACGGCGATCTGGCCGAGGACCTCCGCCCGGGTCGTTTCTCGTTCCGCGGCATTCCGCGCTCGCGTGTCGATCTCGGCCTGAACCTCGGGAATCTGTCGCAGGAGCGCCGCCAAGCGTTCCTTCCGGGCCGCCAGCAGGCGGGCGTGATCTTCCGCCGCCCGGAGGTCCCGTTCGATGGTCGCGAGATCCGTCTGCGCGGGCTCGTAGGCGGTGAGCTGCTGCTCCAGCGCCTCGCGACGTGTGTCGAGAGCGGCCTTCTCCCCTTCGAGCTGGGACTCGAGCCGGTGTTCCGCCTCGCTCCGGAGGCGTACCGCGTCTTCTCGCTGCCGGAGCTCCGTCCGACGAGCGTGCAGCTCCACCCACCGGTCATGCAATCGTTCGTGTTCGACCTGGGTCAACATTCGCTGATCCGCGGCGTGGAGACGTTGCGTCGCGGTCTCCACTTCGACCTGGAGGCCGCTGACGAGCGTTTCCTGTTCGCGCCGGTGCGCCTCGAACTCGGACGGCTCAACGGAACGGTGGCATCGTGGACACACGCCGTCTCGAACGATCTCCCCGAGTTCGCTGAGCTCCGCGGTGGCTGTCGCCCATCGGCGGTCGAAGTCTTGCCGCTGGTCTTCCAACTGGTTCCGCTCGGCCGCGAGTTGCAACGGGGCGCGGGGGTCGGGCGGCCGAGGTTCTTCGACGGGGGGGCTCGCATCGGCGCGCGCGCGGTCCGCTTGGACCTTTTCGAGTTCGTGTCGGGTCGCCTGGAGTCGTGCCTTGAGCTCTCGATCCCGTTCGGTCCACAGGACGAGCTGCTCGGCCACCATGAAGGTCTGCCCGCGGAGTCCTTCCAGTCCGGAGAGTCGATGGGCGGCTTCGTCCCGACGCGTTCGAAGTGGTCCCACGGCGAGCGCGTTCTCCTCTTCCGAAGAGTAACCGGTGGATTCCCGGACCCGGTCGGCTTCGAGCCGCCCGAGATGTTCGCGCGCGGCCCCGACCGCGGCCTGGTCCTGCTGGATACTTCGCTCCAGTTCTCGCGCTAACCGCTCCTGGTGCGCGACCGCTTCCCGAACGGCGGCCGATTCCCGTCGCAGAACTTCGAGCTCTTCCAGAGAAACCCGGGCCCGGCGGACTTCGTCCCGCAGTTTCTGTTCCCGACCGTCCAGGGCCAGGATCTGCTGTTGCGCGACCCCGGCCTGGTCCCTCCATCGGGCGGCCTCGTCCTCCACCCCGCGATGCCGGGCGGCCTGTTCGAGGAGCGTGGCCGCCCGTTCCTGGAGGGCCCGGGTCATTCCACGGGCGTTCTCCCCGGCGAGGCGGTACTGCTCGACGCCCAGGGCCTTCCGGACCGTCTCCATTCGGGCGTCCACGTCCGGGTCGAGGACATCCCGCATTCGTTCCTGGGCGAGATACACCGCCCACCGCCACACATCCGAGTGTGCTCGCGGGTTCGGATTATCCGGAAAACCGAGCAGTTCGATCGTGCGTCGCCGGAGTTCCGTGGCGGAGTACGCGGCGCGTTGTCCATCGACGGCGAGGGAATTCTCCGTGGGCTCGAAGGTATCCCGACCCTTTCGGGCCTTGCGCACGAATCGACGGCGGAGTTCCCACCGATGGGTTCCATCGGTCAGCGTAAGGGACACTTCGGCGTCCTTCGCGCCGTGGCGCACCAAATATCCGGGGTCCACCTCGGCAAATCCGAAGAGGGCCATTTCCATCGCATAGAGGAGTGAGGTCTTTCCGGAGCCGATGTCTCCCGTGAGCAGGGTGGTCCCCGGGTCGAGATTGAGGTCGGCCGTCCGGTAGCTTCGGAGGTTCCGGAGCCCGACGTGGGCGATCCGCATCGTCATGGGGCGTCGGCCTCCGTCGCCGGGCGGCGCACCCCCAGGACCCGCAGACCCGCGTTCACCCGGGCCGTCCGATAGTCCTCCTTCGCCTCGCCGTCGCCGGGGGGGGTGCCGAGTTCCCGGACGAGCTCACGAATCCGCCGCGAGGCTTCCTCGGGGGAAAGGCCCGGAAGAGGGAGTGGCGTCAAGCTCCCGAGTGTCTCCAGCACGAGGTCCTCGAGCTGGGTCTCGGTCTCGGGCCCCGCGACCCGATCGCTCGTGCCGGGGGCGAGGTCCGCCACATCCCAGTGGACGCTCGCAGCGCCCCGAGCGGCGGCATCGGAACTGGAATCTTGGAGGCCAAGTTCCGCGGCCCGCGTCGCATCGCTCACGCCCGTCAGATGCGGGAAGAGGAGCACCCCGGGAACGGAGTGGGCCCGCACCTCGTCGCGGACCGTCGTACGGGCCTCGTCGGCGGACTTTCCGGAAAGGTCGACATCGAACACGTCGACGCTTCCCGGACGGAGCGTCTCCACAAACTCTAGGGACGGAACCCCGGACCGGACCGTCACGACCACGAGACCACGGTGGCTCCGGCCGGCGGCCCCTTGGACGATGTCGGGAAGGCTAGTCCCGAAGACGGCTCCGGGGTTGACCAGGAGGCCCCCGGATGGTCCCAGTCCGGTGTAGCTGGCGTGGATATGGCCGCCCGCGTAATAATCCGCGTCGGGCGGCAAGTCGGCCCGGCTGACTCCCCGTACGTGTGCCTGGAGTCCCGGGGGAAGGTACTCTTGAACCGCGGCGTGGAACATGAAGACGTGGAAGCCAGGGGTTCGGACGTAGTCCGACGGGTCCATCGATCGATAGTATTCGCGGTCGAGTCCGTGAGACCGACCGGAGATCCCAGCGATGACGGCACCGGTCGGCGCGTCGATCAGGAACGGAAGCTTCCACCGTTCCTCGCCCGAACGGACCGCTTCCGGCGCGACGCGGACGAATAGTCCGGTTTCCGCAAGGACATCCAGCCAGCTGGTCCGATGGGCCACGTAGTCATGGGACCCAAAAATCACGTACACCCGGACCCCCCGGTCCGCCAGGTCGCGCAGGGCGGCGGCGATCGGAGCCACCTCGTCGGGGTCCGGCACCGGAGTGTGGAACAAGTCGCCCGAGATGACAAGGAAATCCGCGGACCGCTCGGTCACCGTTCGGAGCGCCGCGAGGACGCTCTCCCGGAGCGCGGCTCGTACCGCGGGGTCGCGCGGCCACGCGCCGACGTGCGCATCGGCGAGGTGCGCAAAGACGAAGTCTCGCGGGGCCACGGGACGCCCCCTAGGATCGTCCGCTACCCGGAGCTGTGGTCGAGGGGCGGGTCGGCGCAGAGGGTGCCGGCGCCTGGGCACGCTTCATCAGGGCGGCGAGGAGGCCGGCTCCGAGGGCCAGGAACAGCAGGCCTTCGCCCCACGGGTCGAGATTTTCGACGGCCGCAATGGCGGCCGGGGTGACGGTCGTGGCTCGAGGGGGAGTCCGCGCTGCCATTCGCGACGCGGCGGAGGCGGGGGAGGCGGCCGCGGCGGCGAGGGCGTTGGAGCGCGCCATGAGGACCTGCACCTGGCGCCGTTGGATCGCAAAAAGCTCGGTCGCCTCCTCCATCGTGATCTGACGGTTCCGGAGTCGGCTCACGAGGTAGGGGTAGCGGGGGGCACCCACCGGCTCCTCGGCCTCCTCGACCGGGGGCGGGGGAGGAGGGGACGGGGCCGACGGAGGGTTGCCGCCGTAGGCTGGGTTGTACACAGACGCCTCGGAGGGTTCGATGCCTCGGTCCTATTCAAGCGTTCTCGGCCGGTCGGGGGTCGGCGTCCAGCGCGCGGGGAGGAGTTATAGGTGGATGCGGGCGTTTCTCGGCTATGCCCCCTACCTCCGCTCCTTCGCCGCCGGACGATACCCCACGTCGCCACCTCCACGTTCGGCTCGCGGACGACCACGCCTCAATCTTCGACCACGTCACAGAGTACCTTCAAGAGGCTGGCAAGGCGCCGGATTGGTACTGGCGGACCGCCGGCCGGCTCGAGGGCGAGGAAGATGCCGAAAACCTGGAGGAGCTATTGTTCAGCGCGTTCGAGGCGGGCGCTTCGCTCGCCCACGACCATCCGGAGGAGCTGCGCTTTGATTGGGTGACCGACGACGAGTGCGAGCGCCAGCGGCAGGCCGAGGAGAAAGGCAACCAACGCGACGACGCCCGCAAGGAACGCACTTCGCTGAGTCATTACGCGTAAACCGTGTTCCGCCGGTGAAGGCGGACTATTCGGACGCGGGTTCGTCGACCCGCCAGTGGAGACTCTGCCCCCCGTCGACCACCAGGACTTGTCCGGTGATAAAGCGCGCCAGGTCGGAGGCGAGAAACAGGATCGCGGATGCGATGTCGTCGGGACGTCCCCAGCGGAGCAGCGGGGTGGTCGCGCGGATCCGTTCGAACGATGTTCGGTCGGTCTGCTCCGCCCGGGTCATGTCCGTCTCCACCCAGCCCGGCGCCACGGCGTTGACGCGGACCTCGGGAGCCATCGCCAGCGCCAGGCAACGCGTCAGCATCGCGAGGCCGGCTTTCGACGCGCTGTAGGGCAGCTCCTGGGTCGACGGGACGAGCCCCGAAATCGACGAGGTCGAGATGAAGGTCCCTCGGGCTTCCCGGAGCGCGCTTTCGGCGGCCTGTGCGAGCTCGAACGGCCCGACCAGATTCGTCTCCAAGGTCCGGATCCAGGAGTCGTGGTCCACCGCTTGCAGCGCGCCTGGTTCCGCGATCCCGGCGTTGGCCACCACGATGTCGAGTCGCCCCTTCCAGCTCCGGCCGAGGGCGACGAGCTCCCGCAGCGCCCCCGGCGTCCGCACGTCGCTTCGAACCATCTCCGCTTCTCGGCCCATCGATCGAATCGCCTGGGCCACGGTGTTCACTGCCGTCTCGTCGCGGCGATAATGGAGGACGAGGTCGGCCCCCGCGCCCGCGAACGCTAGAGCGGTGGCGCGTCCGATGCCGCGAGAGCTCCCGGTAACGATCGCGACGCGCCCTCGGAGCGGGGACTCGACGCTCATTCGAGACCGATGCCCCCATCGACGAGCAGGACGGCTCCAGTGATCCACGAAGCTTCGTCACTGAGCAGAAACCGTACTGCCGGGGCGATATCCGCCGGTTCCCCCCAGCGGCCCAGAGCGGTGACCCGCTCGACATGGTGCCGGAACGACGGGTCCTCGTGCCCGCCGCGATTCATATCGGTCCGAATGAAACCGGGGGCGACAGTGTTCACCCGCACCTTGGGCGCCAGCTCGAGCGCGAGGGCTCGCCCCATTTGTTCGATCGCCGCTTTGGAAGCTTGGTAGGGAACGGCGCCGGGAGAGGCCCGGGTAGCCAGAATCGAGGAAACCAGCACGACCGCCGCGTGGGAGGACCGCTCGAGCAGCGGGAGCGCGCGCTGCACGGTACGGAAGGCACCTCGCAGGTTCGTCCCGAGCATGGCATCCCAGTCGACCTCCGTCACCTGGGAGGTGGCGGGTCCGGCGTACACCCCCGCGTTCGCCACCACGAAATCGAGCTGGGGAGACCACCGCCGGACATCCTGGAGCAGCTTCACCACCGCCTGGGGGTCGGAGACGTCAGCCGCGAACGTTCCGAAGGCCCCGGGAGCCGACCCCAAGGAGCGAGCAAACTCGCGAAACTCGGGAGAAATGGTCCGGGCCTGCAAAGCGAGACGCGCCCCCGCTCCCGCCAGGTCCCTCGCAATCGCCTGGCCGATTCCCCGCGAGGCGCCCGTAACGAGGCCGACCCGGCCCTCGAGCGAGAACACGGTCTCCGCACGACCGACCCGCTACATCCGTTCTAGGGAAGGTTGAGCAGGCCCACGGGCTCCTCAATACTAATATCACGTCGAATGCCTAACAGGGGTAGATTCTCAGGCTGCGGGGGACGCGGCGTCCCTGAGGATTCCGAGTATCGATGCCGGGCGCGCGGAAGAAGTCGGCTGTTCCCCAACCCGCTGCGCACCGGGAAGCTCCCCCCCCTTCCTCTGCTCCGCCCCCCTTCGAGAGCGTGGGGGATTGGCATCTTCCGACGGAGATTCGTCGCTTCTTCCGAAGCCGGATCGGCCAATCCCTTTTGATCCGCGGGGCGCCCGGTACCGGAAAGACGACCTTCGCCCTGAGCCTGCTCGCCGGGCTGAAGACACCGGGGTTCTACGTTTCGACGCGGGTCTTCTATCCCGAACTCGTTGAGCACTATCCGTGGCTTCAGGACCAACTTCCCGAGGACCACGTGGTCGACGCCGAGGCCCTGTGGCCGGGCGCCGAGGGCCGAAAGGAGTATTCGACGCTGATCCGACAGTTCACCCAGATGACTCCTGAGTCGGAGGAATTCGCGCAGTTGGACCGGTTCCTTACCCTCCCGCCGGGAGTTCAGGAGGTGTTCAGCCGGTTGCCCGCGGGCGATCGCTCCGCCCTGGTAATCGATAGTTGGGACGGGCTCATCGAGCCGTACCTGGGGACCGCCGGGGAGCCCCTCAGCAGCGTGCACCGACTCCGGCTTGAGAACGCCCTCATCTCGGTCCTATCGAAGGCCAACGTCCACACGATCCTCATCAACGAAACCGCCGCGTTCACGGCGCTCGAGTACCTCGTGCACGGCGTCATCGAACTCCGCCGGGACGACTACGAGGGGATGGTGCTGCGCGAGCTCCTTTACCACAAGTTACGGGGAGTGCCCCTCCATTCGAGTTCGATCATGTACTCGCTCGAGGGGGCGCGGTTCACGGCGGTCCCCCGACGATTCCCCCGGGCCGACGATGTGCCGGTGGAACCGTTCCAGGTTCGAGAGAACCCGGCCTACGGCCTGTCGAGCGGGCTGGCCGAACTCGACCGAACGATCGGTCCCTTGGCCGCTACGATGCCCGTGCTCTTCGAGTATGACCCGCACGTGGAACGAAGCTCGCTCCGTCCCATGGTCGAGTACATGGTGGCCCAAGCCATCCGGAGCGGCTGGGAGGTGACGCTGATGGCGGACGCCCCCTTCTCCTTCGGCTCCTTCATCGCGGAGATGGAGAAACTGGTCCCCCGGGCGATGCTCCTCGAGCATCTCAACTCGTTCAACCCCCCCCCGCTGGTCGCGTCCGGAACCCCCACACCCCCGGCGACGCGTCAACTGATCGAACAGCTCAAGGAATCGATCACGACCAAGTCCCTGGTCGCTATCGTGCTCAATTCCTTGGAGTCCGCGTTCGGTAGCCGGGCGGAGTTCGTGGATGCCGTCAACTCCCTGTCTAGCCGCGCTCACGAGCGGGGCGGGATCCTGGTCTACACCGTCGCGAGCTCGGTGGCCGGGCTGGACGAAATCGCCTCGGCGGTCCGGGGACACTTCCGTTTCATCAGTCACCGGCGCACGACGCTCATGTATGGGGTTCGGCCCTCCACGCCGGCACTCGCGATGCTCACGAACAACGTCCGGGGCGAAGCGCCCAGCGTATGGCTGCTTCCCATTCGTTGAGCTCCGAGGGTTCCGCGCCGCGGGAGTTGGGCCCCGAGGAGTCGGCCTAGAACCCGATCACGTGGTGCAGGACGATCAGTACCACGAACAGGATCGAGATCGTGTTCACGACCTTGATCAGCGGGTTGATCGCCGGACCCGCGGTGTCCTTGGTGGCATCCCCTACCGTGTCCCCGACGATGGCCGCCTTGTGAGCGTCGGAGTGCTTGCCACCGTACTTGCCGCTCTCGACGTACTTCTTCGCGTTGTCCCACGCGCCGCCGCCCGTCGTCATCATGAGGGCGAGGGGCAGGCCCGAGAGAATGACCCCGAGCAGGACTCCCGCGAGCGCGAACGGGCCGAGAAGAAAGCCCACCGCGAGGGGAACGACCACCGCGATCGCGGCGGGGACGGCCAACTGGCGAATCGCCGTCTGCGTGACGATGTCGACACACCGGCCGTACTCCGGCTTCGTGGTGCCGGCCATGATTCCGGGCATCTCCCGGAACTGACGGCGCACCTCGAAGACGATCGCTTGGGCGGCCACGCCGACGGCGTTCATCAGGAACGAGGTGAAGAAGAAGGGCAGCAGCGCGCCGAGGATCAGTCCAACGACCACGAGCGGGTTGGTGATCGTCAGGTTCGTGATCCACATCGTGTAGGTCAGTCCCGAAGCGTTGGCCGCGGCGAATCCGTAGGCGGCGAACAAGGCGAGCGCGGCCAGCGCGGCGGACCCGATGGCATAGCCCTTCGTTACGGCCTTGGTCGTGTTCCCCACGGCATCCAGCGGGTCGGTGACAGCACGAGCCTCCGCCGGAAGGTTCGCCATTTCGGCGATGCCTCCCGCATTGTCCGTGATGGGGCCGAACGCGTCGATCGAGATGATCATCCCGGTCACGGCCAACATGCTGGACGCCGCGAGCCCAATCCCGTAGAGACCGAAGTAGTCGAAGGGCGGGAGGTTCTGGAAGCTGCCGGTCGCCGACCATCCGAGCGCGAAGAACGATCCCAGGATCGCGCCGACGATCACGAGACCCGACACCCACGTGGATTCGAGGCCCACCGACAGCCCGGCGATAACGACCGGTCCTCCGCCGGACTGGGACGCCTCGGCGATCTTTTTGACCGGACCGTACTCCGAGCTGGTGTAGTAGTCGGTCATGAAGACGATGGCCACCATCACGACGAGCCCCAGCACCGTCGCGACGAAGACGCCGGGACTTCCGTTCATCAAGAGCGAATCGAGAACGTAGAGCCCGATGACCCCCAGCGCGGTCGTGACGGCCAATCCCTGGTACAGGGCCCCCATGATGGAGCCGCCCGGACGCATCCGGACGAACGCGTTACCGACGATCGTCGCGACGATCGCCCAGCCGCAAACGACCAACGGGTAGAGGACCGCATGAGGGAACATCGCGAGGATGGGGTAGATGGTGGTGCCGAACGGGCCGCCCACCTTGACGAGGGCCGCGATGAGCATGGCGCTCATCGCCGTCACGACATAGGTCTCGAACAGGTCGGCGGCCATGCCGGCGCAGTCGCCGACGTTGTCCCCGACGTTGTCGGCGATGACCGCCGGATTGCGCGGGTCATCCTCGGGAATGCCGGCCTCGACCTTTCCGACGAGGTCCGCGCCCACGTCCGCACCCTTGGTGTAGATGCCGCCCCCGACCCTCGCGAAGAGGCTCATCAGGGAGGCGCCAAACAGGAGGCCCACCATCGCGGAGACGTTTCCGCCGAGAATCATGTAGAAGCCGACGAGCTCAAGCAGCGCGAAGCCGGCGACCGAGAGTCCGGTGACGGACCCGCCCCGGAACGCGAAGCGCATGGTGGCGGCGAGATTCCCGCCGCGGGCGTGAGCCGCCGTTCGGACATTGGCGCGCACGGAGACAAACATCCCCACGGCACCCGCCAGGGCGCTCCCCACGGCGCCCAGGATGAAGCCGGCCGCGAGGTCGCCGGCGAATCCGACCCCTTCGGCGCTGGCGAATCCGGCAAAGATAATCACCGCGAGAATCGCGGCCACGACGAAGACGGTAGTGTACTCCCGACGAAGGAACGCGTTGGCGCCTTCGCGGATAGCGAGGGAGATGGATTTCATCTTGTCATCCCCCTCGGGTTCGCGCAGGACGAGTACGGATTGAATCGCGGCGTAGGCCAACGCCACCAAGGAAGCCGCCAGGACTGCGATCTCGAGTTGGAATGGCGTGAACATCATGAAACGGGCACCGAACTGACGGTCGGGCTGTCCGACAATTATTAAACACTTGCCGAGGCAACGGAAACTTCCCTCGGCGGGAGCTTCGGCCTGGGGAGAGGCCTTTCATACTCTTCCGTACCTCTTTAGTCGGCCGATGCAATCGAACGCAATCCGGCCGCCCAGCCGCCGCACATTGCGGACCACGTGTCCTCGGTGCACCCGCCTGATGGAGCTTCAGCGGATGCGGGACCATCTGCGCGAGTCCCATCATCTCGAGAGTGCGGACTTGGATGCCGTGCTGCTCGTCGCCCGACGGGATGCGCTGCGCGGTCCGGCCCACGGCCGCCCCTAAGCGAGCGCCGCCCCTCTTCGACCGAAGAGTCGAAGGACGAAGCCGGCGAGTTCGTGCATCCGAACGCCCCCGAGGTCCTTCCGAGCGTCGACTCCAGAGACCGAGACCCCCGCAATCCGGAGGGTGCCCTCGGCGTTCCAGGTGGACAACTCTCCCACCAGCGTACGCATCCGTTCCAACGAAAGCCCGCCTCCAGAGGGGGCACCGGTCGCGACCGGAAATTGCGCGGAGTCCAGCACGCTGACGTCCAAGTGTAGCACCACTTCGGTTGTGCGTTGCGTGAGCCGGCCGAGTGCTCCCATGAATTCGGCCTCCCCACCTCCTCCCTGAAGTCGGTCCGGTGTGAGCAAAGCCACCCGACTTTGGACAAGGGCCGTGGCCTCGACCGTCGAAGCATCGCGGATTCCCGCCAAGAGGGTGTCTACTTCCTGAACCAACGGGAAGCGGTCCCGGGCGAGGTGCGTCAACGAGAGGTGACCACGCCCGGTCGCCAGAGCCAGCACCATCATCACCAGATCTCCGCCGGGGGAATCGGCCGCGGTCTGAAAACGGGCGGCGCCATCCAACGCGAGAAGTCCCATCCGAGGGGCCGAAGGGCGCCCGTCATGCAAGCCCGCCAGGAGTCCGAGCAGTACGGTGGCGTCCCCTCCGAACATCACGGGGGTCGACCCCGACCGTACGGTGTCCGCGACATGCGAGGCTACGGTCAGGAGAGACTCGCGAACTCGGCCCTCATTCTTTGGAACGGGACCTCCGGCGAGAAAATCGGTCGCCCCCGGGGGCGGGAGGGGGATATCCCCGGCATCAACCGCCACGACGCCGGCCACCGATGCCCCAGAAACCGCGAAGGTCCTGAGGGGATGGGAGGAGCCTTCCGTCCCCTCCGTCGGAAGCGAGCTCCGGAGCGGGGCCCCTAGGAAGGCCAGTCGACTGGCGGCCGGCACGAGGAGGGAACTACGAGGAACGTATAGAATTCGCGGAGGGCCAACCTAGGGATCGTACTCCCGGGCCGCAATCTTCGCGCGGAGGTGTTCAAGGACCTGGGCCGGGGTCAGACTCCGCTGCCCCTTCTGCCCATGCACGCGCAAGGCGACCGTGACCGCCGCGACTTCCTGCTCCCCGATCACCGCAATGTACGGAACGTGGGCGACCTCCGCCTCGCGGATCCGCTTCGAGAGCGTGTCCTGGCTATCGGTCGACTCGACTCGGAGACCCGCCTTGCGCCATTCCGCCGCGAGTTCGCCGACCCGTCCCACCTGGCGTTCGGTCACTGGAACGATCCGGATCTGAACGGGGGCCAGCCAGGGGGGGAGCCAGCCGGCGCAGTGCTCCAGGAAAACTCCGAAGAAGCGTTCCCACGACCCGAGGATGACTCGGTGGACGACCACGGGGGTGTGCAGCGCGCCGTCCGTCCCTTGGTATTGGAGTCCGAAGCGGGCGGGGATCAGGTAGTCCAGTTGGATCGTCCCGCATTGCCAGGACCTCCCGAGAGAGTCGCGGATGTGGATGTCGATCTTCGGCCCATAGAACGCGCCCTCCCCCTCGGAGATCTTGTATTTCGCGCCCGACGCGTCGAGGACGTTTTTGAGGGTCGCTTCGGCCCGGTCCCACGTCTCCGGGGTGCCGAGGAACTTGGCCGGTCGGGTCGATAGTTCGGCGCTCCAGTCGAGCCGGAACGTCGCCAGGGCGTGCTCGATCCATTGGAAGAGGGTCTGGATCTCCGCGAAGATCTGGTCCTCGGTAACGAAGACGTGGGCGTCGTCCTGGACGAACTCGCGAGCTCGGGTGAGCCCATGGATCGTCCCGCTCGCCTCGAGCCGGTGGAGCGGGGCAAACTCGGCGAGTCGCATCGGAAGTTCCCGATAGCTCCGCGAGCGGGAACGGAACATCAGCATCGCGCCGGGGCAGTTCATCGGTTTGACGCCGAAGGGCCGGTCATCGACCGTCGTCAGGAACATGTTCTCGCGATAATGTTCCCAGTGGCCACTGGTCTCGTACACTGATTGCGGGTAAACCATGGGCGTTCGAATCTCCGAATAGCCGGCCTCGGCGAGATGCTCCTGCACGAACGCCTCGAGTTCCCGGATGACCACCATTCCCTTCGGGTGCCAGAAGGGGAAGCCTGGGATCTCCTCGGAGAACGTGAACAACTCGAGTCGCGGCCCCAGGGTGCGGTGGTCCCGGGCTTCGGCTTCGGCACGCCGCTTGAGGAAGGCGTCGAGCTCGACCCGCGTCGGAAAAGCCACGCCCCGGATGCGCTGGAACGTTGAGCCTGGCGCCGCGGTCTCAGGAGTGATCGCGGAGAAGCCGAGTATGTGGATGCCCGCCAGCCATCCGGCGTCGGGAACGTGGGGGCCACGACACAGGTCCGTGAACGTCCCCGTACGGTAGAGCGAGACGGGCTCCCCTTCCGGGACTTCAGCGATATATCGCAGTTTGTGGGGATTGTGCTGGAACAGTCGCTGGGCTTCGGGCTTGGAGACCTCGAATCGTTCGAAGCAGTCCTTATCGCCCACCGTTTCCAGGACCCTCGCCTCTAGCGCGGGAAGTTCCTCCGCCGTCAGGGGTCGCATTTCGAAGTCGTAATAAAATCCCTCCTCCGTCGGTGGCCCGACCGTCGGCAGCGCGGCAGGAATCAGTTCGGTGAGCGCCTTGGCCACCAGATGTGCGGCGGAGTGTTGGAGTATCTCTCGCCCTGCCGGGTCAGCGAAGTGGATTGGGGCGAGGGCACCGGGGTGGGTCAGCGGCCGGGCCAAGTCGATGGGGTGTCCGTCCAATGAGGCGGCGAGCGCGTGCTTGGCCTTCTCCCCACTCCAATGGCGCAACGCGTCGCCTGCCGGGGTGCCTTGGGGCACCTCCGTCGAGGTGCCATCGGGCCAGTGAATGAGCACGGAGGGAGTTTCAAGGGGAGCCATACGTTGAGTTCGCCACGACCCGACTGGCGCCAAAAAGGTTTGGAAGGGCGCGCTGCGAGCCAAGGTTCGAATAATCGGACTTTTTGTATCGAGCGACTACTTCGCGGACGGATAATGGATGGAAAGTATGGTCGAGCCCAATTGGGATGCGCTGGGCCAGCGCTGGTGGTCCCACATCCAATTTCTCGCCGACGACTCGCTCGAAGGTCGCGACACCGGCAGCCGCGGATACGAAAAGGCCGCCGACTACATGGCTGAACAGTTCCAGGCCGCAGGTTTGCAGCCCGCCGGCGTCGGCGGTTACCGGCAGCCCATGGACCTGGACGTTGTTCGGATTGACGAACCTCGATGCCTTCTCGAATTAGTCCACGAAGGACAGGTCGAGCTACTGAAACTGGGCGACGACGCCCTGATGGGTGTCAGTTCGCATTCCCCCGAGAATTTGGAAGCCGGCGCCATGTTTGCTGGCTACGGCCTGACTATCCCCGAACTCGACTACGACGATTTCGCTGGCCAGGACGCGAAGGGAAAGGTCGTGGTCCTGGTCACCGGTGGCCCTGCGAGCATCTCCGGTCCGAGTAAGGCCCACTACCAATCGGACGAAGAACGCCGAAGGGTCCTTTGGAAGGGGGGGGCCGTTGGTGCGATCTTCATACAGAACCCCAAGAGTGTGGAGGTGCCTTGGTCGTTGATTGCCTCATGGCGCTTTCAGCCGGGTATGGAACTGCGCGACCCCGGGGACGACGCGCCGCCCCCGCTCCCACTGGGGGTGCTGTTCAATACCGAGCGGGCCGACAAGCTGTTCACGGGCAGCGGCCGTACGTTTCAGGAGGTTCTCGCGGCGGTCCACGCCGATGGACCGTTACCGCGCTTTCCGCTCACAGTGAGCGTCCGGGCGCGCACCGGGATGACGCGTTCTCAACTGAAGTCCGAAAACGTGGTGGGGGTTCTCCCGGGCATCGACCCGAACCTAAAGGACGAGTACGCTCGTCGTGAGCGCGCACCTGGACCATGTGGGAATTGGTGAACCGGTCAACGGCGACCGAATCTACAGCGGAGCGATGGACGATGCTTCGGGTGACGCATCGCTGATCGAAATCGCCCGCTCTCTCAAAGAATCCAGAGCAACGCCGAAACGCTCGATTCTTTTCCTTTCCGTGACGGGTGAAGAAAAGGGCTTACTCGGCTCTCAATATTTTGCTACCCACCCGACTGTATCTGGCCGACTCGTCGCCGGCCTCAACATGGACATGTTCCTCCCCCTTTTTCCGCTCAAGTACCTCGAAGTCCAGGGCCTCTCGGAATCCAGCCTAGGCGATGACATTCGCGCCGTGGCCGAGTCGGCGAACGTGTCGGTGCAAGCCGACAAGGAGCCGGAGCACAATCGGTTCATTCGCAGCGACCAATACAGCTTCATCAAGCACGGCGTTCCCGCGCTCGCATTCAAGTTCGGTTACATTCCCGGCACTCCAGAGGAAGAGATATTCAAGGCCTGGTATGCCGAGCGCTACCACGCTCCGTCGGACGACCTCGACCAGCCGGTCGACTTGGTCGCCGCCGCGCAGTTCAACGCGATCCTTGAAAAACTGATACTCCGCGTCGCCAACGCCGTCCGGCGTCCAGAGTGGAAGCCTGACAGCTTCTTCCGCCGCTTTGCTATATGACAACGGGTCCGTTTCGGACCCGCGGCCTTCGCCTACCGAGCTTACGGCTCCCCAGGGCATTTGAGGCGACCCAAGCCACAATCCTACCGGAGTGCCGTACTGCGGGCGTCGCCGCAACCACGGGAGGGTTGCCCCGACCGCGCGGCGACTCCTCATGCTCCACTGCGCTGCTCCAACGGGCCTAGGCCGACGTACGGCGGTTTCGAGCCGATTTCCGGGCCCGACTCGAACCCGGTCGACGGGGGGCGGCGGTCTTGCCCGAGAGCTGGGATCGGTTGAAAAGTGCGGCGGCGCGGAACAAATCCTTCAGGGCGGCCTCGTTGATCTGATCCGGTTCCAAGATGTCCACCGCCCGCCACTCCTTCCCTCCCAATCCGTTGTTGAAGACTTTCTGGGGATCGGGGAGATGGGCACCCCGCGAGAAGGTGACCTTCACCTTCCCTTTCATCGGAGCCATAACGGCCATGACACCGTCGTGCGACCACGTGGGAGTACCCTGCCACTTCCACTCCTCGACGACATCGGGATCGGCTTCATGTATCAGACGGCGGATCTGCGCCATTCGATCGCCTCGCCAGTCATGGAGGCTGGCGATGTAGCGGTCGATGAAGTGTGAGGGAGGGGGTGCGCTCATGGTCGGTCATCACCCCGGCTACTTCTTCCCCCAAGCCGAAGCCGCGGGGGGTTGATTCAAGGAGAAGAGGTTTCCATCAGGGTCGACAAAAGTGGCGGACGTGCCCCAAGGGTGCTCGAACGGCTCCTGGTGGAACTTCACGCCTCTCCCGCTGAGCTCATTGTGCATCCCCCGGCAGTCGGCCACTTTCATGACGATAGGCGGGGACTTCCCGGGAGACCAACTTTTGGAGAGCTCCTTCTGAGAGGGGTCCGTCGTCCCTCCCACCTCCCAGAGCATTATCTCCAGGTCCTGGCCCTTTGGTCCGACGGTCACATACCGGGATGCCCCCCTGGGGGCGAAGTCCGTTTTGATCTCGAAACCCACTTTCTCGGTGTAGAACTCGACAGACTTCTCTTGGTTGCTCACGACGAGCGGGACACTCGCAATCTTGCCGTCCATAGCTCTTACCCGCCCATCCGGGAGCCTAAAAGCATGTCCCGGAGGGCACGAATCCCAAAATCTCCATCAGAGAATGGCGTCCGGTCAGCTCGCCCATCATTCATCATCGATCAGCTGGTTCTAGGCTTCATCATTCCGGACGCGACTTGGTCTTTAAGAGTTGTGACGCGCGGGTGCCACTAAGCGCTGCTCGCGGCTTAAGGGGGACGACGCACCCCGCGGAGCGGTTAGGGCACGTCTTCCGAGCCGAGGAGGAGAGAACGGGGTGGGTCGAAGAACCCACCGATGGCTCCGGAGGGGGTGAGTCGAGACTTCAGCATCCTCTCCGAGGGTCCGTCGACCCACACGGCCCCTTGGCTCGCGAGTTCTCGTACCAGCGACCAGTCGACCGGAGCGTTCCGACCCCGGAGTACCACATCGACAATGCCCACGGCTCGGGCGCTCGCTACAGCCTCCGAAGCCGGCATGTTGTCCCAGTCGTTTCCGCGAGAACGCACCACGGCCCCCTCGGTCTCGACCGCGAAAAGTATCTCCGTGGAGAGACGCCAGGCTCGCCGAAGTTGCTTCGGGTTCAGCAGATAAGCCGTGCTGAGGACGGTTCGACGAGCCCCCGTTACCAGGATGTCGATCACCTGGTCGCCCGTCCGAACCCCGGCGTCCACCCACAGTTCGCCGCTCCTCGAAAGCTCCTGAAGGTAGTCCAGTTGCGGGCGGTTTCGCCGGAGTCCCTCGAGATCTACGACGCAGAACCTCTGGAATTTCGCGACCAGCCGGTCGGAGACCTCGAACGGATCAGCCGGTTTTCCGGCATCGTCGAGGACCGGCTGGAATTGCCCCGATTCGGCCTCGACGATCTGGCCAGAATCGAGGTAGAGGTTCGGGATCAGCACGGGGCGACCGTCGGGGACGTCCGCGCTGGCCGACGATTTAGGGTCCGAAGGTCCCATGGGCGGGGAAACGGGGTGCCCTTCTTGTCGTTTGGCCGAGCGGTCGTCACGACCGCCCTGGGGCGAGCGAACCGTTATCGAGTCGTCCCGCGTCCGCCTTCCCGCCAGGAGGCGGAGGGCAGCTGACGGTGGTCCGTGTTGGCAACAACCGACCGCTGAGGAAAGTCCCCTCTCCGGAAGCCATGGGGGTGGGCGGGAACCCACCGGGCGAGAGCGCGAGCAACGGAGCAGAAACGACACAGCCCCAGGGTACGGTGAAGGCGTTGCGTCGGAGGATCCCTTGGGATATGGTGAAACGGCCGACTCCCCAGGAGCAAGCCCTAGGAGACGGGATGAAGAAGGCTTCCCGACCGTCGAGGAAGGCGCGCAGTCGAATGCTGCCTGAAACAGAAAGGGGCTTACTACCGCGACCTGGCCGTACCGGCGAGAAATCGCCGGTACGTATGCCCCTCAAACGCCCCTTTTCCATTTTCTAGGCTCCCAGGTAGTTCTCCAAAAGCGCGACCGCGGCGTCGACCCGAACGGGACCCTGGTAGTGCCGGGTCGTCTGCGGATCTTCGTGTCCGAGCTGGTCCTGCACGGCCTCCAAAGGAGCGCCCGCTGCGAACATCATCGACGCGTAGGTCCGCCTCAGGTCGTGCGGGCTGTAATGCCGCGTACCGGCGGCTTCGCACGCCGCCGACAGGTCCCGGGCATGTCGAGTCCGTCCGTAAGGGTAGACAGGGTCTGTCGGCCGCTTTCCGACGATCGCCGCGAGGAGCAGGTTCCGCGCGTGCCTCGGCAGCGTCACGAGTCGAGGCTTCGACCACTTTCCCTTCCGGACGCGAACGAACGACTTCCCGGTGAAGGAAGGCTCGACGTCCGCCACGGTCACGGCTCGCGCTTCTCCGGGTCGGAGCCCCCCGTACAACCCGAGGGCAAACACCGCCCGGGCCTCGTCGGTAGGCGCTCCTACCAACACGGCTGCGATCTCCTCCCTCGAGTCCATTCGGCGGATCCGCTCGGGTCTCACCTGGCCCCGGCGGAATCGGAAGAGCTTCTCGTCCAGGGCGAGCGGGACGTTCTCGAACGCGAGGAAACTCCGGAGCAGGCCGAGGTCCATCGCTCGCGTGGTGATCGCGAGTTCCTTCCCCCTGTTGACTCCCCGGTAACCCTTCCCCTCGAACTTGAACGCGAGAACGGCTTCCCGCGTCACCGCCGTTGAGCTGTAGATGCCCCTGAATCCGACCTGCGCGAAGTACTCTGGGAACTGCCAGAGATGTTCGGCGTAAGTTTCCTGGGATCGTTTCTCTATCTCCTGTGCCCTCGCCCATGCCTCAACTCGTTGGGTCCACCGCCGTTCCCTTTCGGGCACGGCGTCCTCCAAACCAAACCGAGAGCATTCCCGGTTGAAGGACCCTCCGTCCGTCCGGCAGCCGAGTAGTACCCGAGGAGGGGCGAGATGGCGGCCGGGCAGGGATCGACAGGACAGAACCCTGCGATGAGATCCCTCCGCGGGCCTCTCCGCGGGCGCTCCCGGTCGCCACCGCATGCGGAGCCGAGCGGGGCGATTTGAACCGAACTCGGCCCGTGAATTATGAACGGCGTCGCCGCCAGACCACGTAAACGAGAGCGGCAGCAGCTACCACCACTAGCGTGGCACCGATTGCCAAGATCGGGAAGGATGAACTTCCCACCGAGGTCTCGGTGATGACCATCGGCAGGGGCGGCTGGTAGACGTCGACTTCGCCGTGCCCGGCAATGTAGAAACTGGGGTCCACTACGAACATGGTCCCGCGGGCCGGGTCCACCGCCAGAAGATATGCCGAAGAGTTAACCGAGTCCGTGTAAAGTGGGGCGACAGTAGTAGCGTTAAACACGGTGAGATTACCGTGGTCTAGCAAGTAGAGCGCCCCGGTTACATTATCGGAGGCCAGTCCGTAGGAGTAAGCGTTGATGGGAATGTTGGCGGAGACCGTACCGTTTGATCCAGAAATTACGGTAAGGTTTCCGTCGTAGAACTGAAGCTGATTCGTGAAGCGGTTGCTTCCTACTATCACGTCACCGTTCGATGAGTCGAGAGCCACCATTCGGGGTTGCCCGGGGAGGGGGACAATTGCGACCGGTAATCCTGCTGTAACGTTGAGCACGTACGTCGCAGCTTGGAGCCCGTCGGAAAATCCCGAACAAGGAACGTAGAGTAATCCATTCCACGGATTCAGCAATAGGAAATCAGGCGTGCCTCCAACCCGTACAGTGTTGACGATCGCGTTCGTCATCGGGTCAATCTGAGTCACGCTTCCGTTCAACTCGCTGGTTGCTGCGAACACGTCGCCATCGAACGGGTCATAGACCAACGCGTAAGCCGTCAGGTTGAGAGAAGTAAGTAACCGAAAGGGGCTGACGGCAAAGATGCTGAGCCCTCCAGAGTAGTAGTTCGCGACGAACAGTTCGTCTGCGCGCGGACTGAACGCCATCGCCGATGGGAAAGCACCGACCTGCACCGAACCAATCATTGAATCGCTCGTTGTAGAGTACGCCGTGACCGTGCCGTTGTTGGTCAAAATGTTCCCTACAGGGTTGTACGTGGTGACAAACAAGGCATGATCCTGCTCGTCAATCAAGAGCCCGGTGGGGCTCTGGGGGGTTGAGAGAGTATCCGAGATAGAGACGTTCGTTGCGTAAGAAATGACAGAGACTGTTTCCGAGTACAAGTTTGCGACGTACGCAGTTCCAGCCGTCGCATCGAGTGCGATGGCCGACGAAGATATGCCGACCGGCACCGGCGATGCCAACAGACGGAGAGTCGGCGCGACCCTCGAGTCCAGAGTTTGTATCTCGGACCCGGAGCGACCATATCGCGGACTGGCGGCAAAGTGACCAAGGGTGCCAATTGCGAAGGTGCCCAAGAGAAGCAGCGCACTCAGAACAACCAGCGCCAGTTCCCACGTCCCAACTTTCGGAAGCGGGTACATGCTCCTCCTATTGCTGAGGATTACATAACCGCCGGCGCTCCCGGTCGCCTCTGGGCAGACGGTCGATTCCGGCCCTAAGTAGCGAACTCGACCGATGAACCGTGGAAGACGATTGGCTAGCCTTCCCGATTACGGTACTACTGCCAGCGTGACGTTCAACCCCAACGAAAAACTCTGAACCGACACTCGTCCGTCGGGCGAAGAGTAGTCTTCCCACTCCTCAACGAGTGGAGCCCCGACGCCAAACACAAAGTGTTGAGGGTTTCCACCCTGCTCCGCCACCGTTCCGTTCAAGGAGTACTCGAGAAGGTGAGAGCAGCTCAGATAGTGCTGAAACGTGAAGTTCACCCCGTGAAAAGTTCCGGATACGTTGGGCCCGAACTCGCAGGGCAGCCCGACGCTAGGCCATGGGACACTCACGTTTTCACAATAGACCTCACCGCTTGCGGGTAACTTTGGACAGACAACAGCTGGCATCGCGTGAGTTGAAGCCTCACCGCCTGGTCTGACAACGAGCGCAGCTGCAGCGGCGACCAACAGTCCCATCACGATAAAGGACCAAATCACGGGGTGGCGGCTTGGCTTCATGCTCGTCTACCGTACCAATGAGGGCCACTCCGAATCAACTTGCGGTCAAGCCGGGGTGATACCCGAAACTCGCCGAGCTGGAATTGTGAAGGCCAACGCGCAGTTCATCGTTCAGAGGAACGGGGTCGTTCAAGACCGCGGCGAGCGAATCACCTCGGATGTCGTTCGGCGTTCATCGCGAACTGGTCCTTCCGAATCCGTCGGTCAAGCCGAGCGAATCCCGCCGGGAGCTTCCCACCCTCACGATTGCCTCCGCTGATTCGCTCTGGCTCGAGCTACATCGGAGAGCCGACGGCGAGATCCGGTTCTACCTCGGGGGGCCCGCCTCTTCGAGCCTGAACCACGGGTTCAACTGCCTCCTGGAAACTCATCCTGGGCTTCAGCTCCCAAGCGAGGCTGCATGTCCCGCGACGAGATTGGCCCTTGCTGGAGCCGAGCTCTGGCGTGGGTTGCACCAGGGTGAGAGTCACTTCTGGCCCCTCCGGCTGTCCCGAGAGGCCGACCATGCTGGGCCATTGATTCGGTCGCTGCAAGGCGGCGGGCTGGACGGGCAGGAGCTTGTTCTGCAGGTCCTCTTCGAACGGCGGCTGGCGTGGGAGTCCGGTTTCTGGGCGACACCCTACGAGACGTTCTTGACCCGCGTCGACAAGAGCTTACACCCGATCCTGACCCGCCGGAAGGCAGAGCCGGTCTATCACGTCGAGATACGGGGAGCTGCGCTTGGGGGCCGACCGGAGCTGGTCTGGGACGCGGTCCAGCCATGGGTCTCCTCCTGGATGTCGTTCAGCGGGGGATCTCGGTGGGCCCTACAGGTGGTCGAGGGTCGGAAGCTCCCGAGGTTCCGTCAGGCGTTTGTCGGGCACGACATCGACCGGTGCGCGGGCAAGCGGAGCGAACGCGACATCTCGGGCGGCGACCTGGCCCGCGTGCTTCCCCTCCCGTGGAAGGACCACCACCCGGGGCTCCGATACGTGGGGGCGCCGTCCGGGCGGGCTCCGAAGGAACTCCTGGCCGACGACCGAGGGATCGTGCTGGGGAGCGTCGGTCCACAGGCGGTCCAGCTCCCCGAGGGATGGAACCACCTCGCTGTCCTCGGAAGGACCCAGACGGGGAAGTCGAGCCTAGCGCTCGGCCTGGTCCTTCAGGTCCTCGAGAAGCGAACTGGGGCTCGGGTCGTGCTGATGGAGCCGACGGGCGAGCTGATCCGCGGCATTGAGACGAGACTGCGGCCCGAGTGGGCGTCGGACGCCCTGGAGGTCGACCCCGCTCACCCCACGTTCGAACGGAATGGAACGATCATGGTCTCGGTTCCGTTCAATCCGCTCGCACTTCCAGAAGCGCCGCATATCACCCCTATCGAGCGGGAACGGCAGCAGGAGGTCGCGATCGGTGGGATCCTGGAGGCCTTCCGGACGGCCTGGGGCACCGAGAGCATCGGGGGCCGGGCCGAGTTCCTCCTCCGGGCAATTTTACAGGGACTCCTGTCGGTCGAGCGGAGCAACCTGGTCGATGCCTACTACCTTCTCTCCGACAGGCAGGCCCTGAACCGGTTCGCGCGGACCATACCGCCCGGACCCGTGCGTTCGTTCCTGGAGACCCACCTTCCACGATTGGACTATCCCATCACAATCTCGTCCCTCGACAAGCTCGGGAAGATCGCGACCAACCCACTTCTCCGGATCGCGCTCTGCCAGCGGACGGAACCGGTGAGGTTCGACAGGCTGCTGGAGCACCGGCTCGTCCTGCTGAACCTCTCTAAAGGCGCGCTCGGGGCCGACGGCGCGAACTTCCTCGGAGCGATCTACCTCTCCCTGCTCTGGGGCGCCCTCCAGCGGACGGGGAGACCCGACCGCCCTGCCTACCTCGTCATCGACGAGGCCCAGAACTACCCCGTCACGGTCCTCTCGGAGATGCTGAGCGAGGGACGGAAGTTCGGCCTCCACCTCGTCCTCGTCACCCAATTCCTGGACCGCGTGGCGCACGGCCTGCGGGAGGCGTTGCTGGGCAACGTCAACGCCTGGGCCTTCTTCCCGCTCGGGGTCGAGGACGCGACCACCGCGTGGAAGGTTTCCAACGGCGAGCGGTTCCGATGGACCCCGCAGGACTTTGTGGACGGACTTGCCCCGAGGCAGTTCGGCCTGGCACTCCCGGGGATCCTGCTGAAGGTGGACGCGAGCGAGGTGGGGCCTCCCAGCAAGGATGTTGACGGGGTCGATAGGCTGGTTCGCGAGAGCTCCAGACGGTTCGCCCAGCCGGAGGATTCGAAGGCATCGCCCTGGCTGGTCGGCCAAACGGAACTCGAGACCGTCCTCAAGGGAATGGCCGGTCAACCAGCGACTTCCTCTGAATTGGCGGCCCGAACCGGGATGTCCGCGGACCAGCTCGAAGCCACGAATGCCAGAGCATTAGCGATCAAGGATGTCGAAAGAGATTCGGCGGGTTCCTTGACCCTGACTCGACGGGGAAAGTTCCACCTGGAGGCTCTCGCCGGCCGGAGGAACGAAGGCGAGGAGCACGTCGAAACCCTGACCGACTTCGCCGCGTTCCTCGATTCGCGGGGGATTCTGCTGACAATCCCCGATCAGGTCGGAGGCATCCTTCTGCCCGACGGGGAGTTTCGGTGGGGTGGTGCGACCTACAACGTGGAGGTGGAGTGCTCCACGCTGGTCAAGGCACAGAAGCAGGCCGTCAGGAATGTCCAGAAGGGCATCGACGCCCACCGACGCGTCCTAATCGTACTCCCAGACCAGTCCTGGGTTCCGACGGCTTTGAGGATCCTTTCCGAAGCCCTGCCGGGCCTCAGGCTCTGGATTGGACCAGTCGGGCTCGTCTGGAGGGATCCGTCGGGCGTGTTCGTTCCCCACGACCCCGAAGGGACGGGGGTCTGGCCGTTCCTCAATCGGGAGTTCACGGACACGAGCGGAACCGACCCGCTGGAGCCAATCCCAAGCTTCGGTCAGCAGCGGCTCATCGTGGAGGTCGACCCGCTGGTGAATCGGGTCACGAGCCTGGCGGAGGCGATGGCCGGGGCCGGGCAACTCCAGGCGACCTCGAAAGAGTTCCTCGATCGGTTGGGCGAACCGGGGGCGACGGAGAAGGAGCTCGGGACAGCACTGGGCCTCCTTGGGGTGCACGGCCGACGGCTCAGGCGGGACGGTACTCGGGTCCGAATCTACGATCTCTCTGCCATGCGGACCTCGGACAGCCCGTCCCGACCCGGTGTCCCGACGCCCAATCCACCCCCTGACGGCCCGACCGACCTGGACCGACCTAGGCCCGGCAATCGCTCGGTAGAGGATTGACCCACTGTCTCGACCCTCCCGGCTGTCCCGACCGATTAGGAATAGGGAGTTTTGAAGCAGTATCTTTCGACCAGTCTGGACTATCTTAGCGGCATTCTCAACGAGGAACCCAAGTGAGACTGACGCTGACGAAGCTGGCGTTGGTCCAACCGCCTCCGGTACTGGAGTCGCTCCAGGCCATCGCGTACCCCTGACATGTGATCGGGTGCGGCTGCGCCATCTCACTGACTGAACCCGATCCGGAGACACCATCTCCCGCGTAGAGCCACAGGATATCTAGGGGACACGCGCCAGTCCATCCTGTCCTAATCACCGGTCCAAACGAAAGTGAAAAGGAAATCGGTTTCCCATTTCCCGTCCAATTGAAGGCTGCGATGCCGTTGAATTGGAAAGTAAAGCATGCGTAATCTCTCGGATCACCAGGGTAGAGCGCGAAATTCTGAGAGCCCGAGGTCCCATTCAGGCTCTGGCAGCCCTGGGAGGAGTTCCGTGGAAGCGGAAGGGCTTGAGTCTGGAGTCCTTGCGCAGTCACGACGCCAAAGATGCTTGCCCCGATGAGCACGATCACCACCCAAACCTGCCACGAGGAGGAAACCGTTGCACGCCTACGACCAAACATCAACTGAGAGCAGCCCACCGGCTTACTTGAACATCTCCGGCCCCAGTTCTATCATGAGGTCCACGACCCCGAACACGGCCACAAGGATACCCGACAGGACGAGGCCCGTGTACTCGTTCAACTGGTTCGTCGACACGGATGTCACGCAGGTCGCGTCCGCCACGCAGGCGTTCAGGAACGCGAGCGCCTCCGCGACAATGGCCACAAAGACCAGACCGATGACGAGTGTGACTGCGCCTTCGAAGGACCTCCGCAGCCACCGGACGCGCTCGGACTCGGACATCTTCGCTCCCTCTCAACCGCGGAGAGAGGGAGAGAGATGCTCCGCGCGAACTCCCCGTGGGAACCCAACCGCGCCCGGGCGCGGGAGGGGCCCACGAGCGGAGCGAGTGGGAGGGACCCGCGCGCAATGAATGAGTTAGGACGGGGTGCCCGGATTGGGCCCGAACTTGGTCACGCGACTCTTCGACCACCCCCAAAACGGATTGGCAGGGATGGACGATTCAACCGTGAGACCGTGGCCCGTGGCGCCCTTGACGATAGCTTGGAAAGCGTCTTCAGTCAGGAAGGAAGCTGGCCGGTTCCGCCTTCGAACCTCATACAAGTTCCCCGAAAACCGGACCAGTGCTGGATTCACACTGTAATCCAGCAAGACGAACCCTTGGGCTAGCTGATTCCACTCAACACGGTCCTTCCTCCTCTCCCCCCAGGTGAACTCGAGTCCAGCATCCACGACCAGAACCGAGGTGGCTGAAGGCCCCATCTTCCAGATGGCGAAGGTCATGAGCGCGACCATGAAGCCGCTGGTAGTCTCGAAACCAAGCCAGACTTCTCGCTGCACGCTATCGTGAAAGGAAAGGCCCGGCGGGCCCAATGCGAGCAAGAAAATCCAGACGAAGAAGGCCGCGAAGACCAATGCCAAGGCTGCGAATACGATCCGCGCTTTGCGGCGGTTCTTCGTGATCAGGCCGCCGGTTCCACGCAGATCGAACGTCTGCGTATCGGTCATCAGCATCGCACCTCAGCGAGATGACACGCGATCCAGAAACGCCCCGATCGCCCAAATGGCAATGCCGATTCCCACGAGGGAGTCGCTGACTGGGTAGTACGTCGGCCAGCCGATGATTGTGAACCCTGCGAGTAGCCCCGCGTCCCCCACGACAATCACGAGAAGTCCAATGGCGGTCACCAGGTACCCGAGCGTCCCGATTCCGATCCCCCAGTTCGTCCGGTACCGGACGAACACGCTCTCGGCATCGGATGCCCGTGTTCGGTGCGCCCGGACCATCGTCCAGCCGGCACCGATTAGCATGACCCCCGCGCCGAGCAGACCGTAACCGACGCACTCGATCTGGTACATCACGGTGAGGGTCGAATACAGAAACTGCACCCCGTAGAAGAGCTGGTACTCTCCGTATGCAAGCACAAACGTCCCGGCACTTACGCAGAGAGCGCCCAACAGTGATAGGAGAGATGCAGGGAATCCCGCGGGGGACCGGAGACCTTCACGACTCTCCATTGCAACCCCATGGAATGCGATCCGCGACACCCCTCTGTGGAACAAGAACCCATCTAGGGCGAGGGGGACGCGCAGACTTTCGGGAATCCGTGGCCCTCCGCGACGGTCGGGGCCATTAAGCGGCCAAACAATGTATCGTGGCCGTGGATTCGTATCGCGGCACGCCCTCACCGGTCGTCGGACTGCTCGTGGTCGGCGCAATGCTCGTGTTGATCGAGGGCCTGGTTATCCTGGCCCTCGTTGCGTCGGCCGCCTCCACGATCTCACTGCCCGCGGTGTTCCTTGCGTCTACACTCGCAGTCGGGGCTATTCCCGTCATTCTCGCCCTCGTTCTCTTCTTCCTAACGTGGCGGTACGCCGCGGAACCCTCCTCGCTGCTTGGAGCGGTCTTCATTGTGCTTGGGGGGCTGAGTTTCCTCGTGGGAGCCGGGTTCGTGGTGGGGGGCGTGATGATCATCCTCGCCGGTTCGCTGGCGATGTTCGCCGAGTGGTTAGGGGAGTCCCTTTCGCCCTCCCGGGCAAGTCTCGTCGTCGCCCGGAGCAGCGCCATACCTGGCGACCCGGGTTTAGGCCCCATGGGGAACGTTCCGGCCCCTGGGGCCGGATCAAAAGCGACACCGTCGGCGAACATTGTGATTTATTCCCAGTGCTTGTCGTGCGGGGAACTGAACCCCCCGGGGTACACGCTCTGCCAGCGATGCGAAGCCGGACTCCCTCCGCGCGAACCGGTACCTGTCCGGTAGCGAGCGGGGAGGACCCGCGCGGAACGTTCTTACCTCAACCGATAGTGTCAGGTTAGGAAACGGAGTGAAGCAAGTCCCGCGCCATTCCCTAACGGCGGTGATCTCAGGCGTCGTGGCCGGGGTGATCCTACTCGGAGTCGCGGCCTCGCCAGGAAACCCTCTCCTGTACGCGCACGCAGTCTGCGTCAAAATGAATTTCGTTGAGCAGGAGTCGCTCTACACCCCACTCGGCCTCTCAAACGCGCCCTACGACGGATAAGTCAACTACACTGCGACCTACTATGTACCGGGCCAGCCGGGCTTCCGCACGACCGATTCCGCCCCTTTCACCAAATGGATCGAGGGCGATTTTTTTCTGATGAACTGGTCTCTGTTCAGGAGTGCGACGCAGTATGTGGCAGGCCCTGGTCCAAATAGTCCGTGTTCAAGCAGTTGGGAGGCGTCATTTGGGGGAGCAGGCTACCCGCTCTCCGGAATCGCCGGCGACTTCCTTAACGCCACTCCGTCCGACGCGAATTCTCCTCCGAACCTATCACAACTGTCGCCTGGACCGGCAAGGGAATCGGTCATTTTCGACATCAGCTACCATGACGACTCCGACGGGCGTGAGGATACCTGCGGAAACGGCTCGGTCCATCTCAACCTCCACTCCAACTCTCTCGCCGTGGAGGTACCCTTCGTGACACAGGGTTACTCGATTCTTGCTATTGGCTCGATTCCGGTCGACCTCTACCTCAACTACACCTTCCAGAGCAACTCAGGCTCGTGGCTGATCGACAATCTCAACCTCGGGGCGAACGCTCCCGGAACCGGAATCGCGACGGAATGGAGTCCGTGCTGATTCCTAATCAGGGCGGCCCGTATTCTGCATTGATAGATCCGATCGGACGCCCTCCCGGAACTGACCTTCCGTGATTCCGAACCTCGCGTAGAACCGTGTCGTCCGGTCGGGTCGCTCGCGGAGCATTGCCGCGAGGCCGGGCATCTTTGAAACCACCGCCCGCGCGATCTTCACCCGGGAACGGAGGTCAACGATGTGACGGTACTCGGCCCGCTCGTCGGCCTCGCGGGAGTCGTCGGGAAGGCCGCTCGTGACCTTCAGGACGCTAAACCGGCGGTCTCCGACCTCGACCTCGTCAGAGTCGTCATCCGCCCCCGGGAACGCCAAGCGGGCCTCCGCGTGCGTCCGGGTCCACGGGCCGGAGGGCCGGGGATGCGACGAGTCCGAAGGGTTCGTTTGCAAGCCGTGTCGGGGTCTAGATGCCAGAGCGGGCGAGCGAGGCGCCTCGGGCCGCTCCGGCGAGGCCGGTGCGGTCTTCGGGACCTCCGTAGAGGCGAACGCCTCGATCGTGGGGACGATCTGGGGCCTCAGGCCGTACTGGCGACCGAGAAGGGCGCCCTTCTCCGCAGGCAGAGTCCCGTGCCACGCGTGGGAGAGGGGGTCCCATCGGAGACCCATCCCGCGGAGGACGTCACGGACCTCGTAAGTCCGGGGGCTGCCCGGGATGCGGACGTGGGCGGTGGCGGGGAACGAGTTCGCGTCGGTGGCGTTTCCGGAGGCGCTTTGCGCGCTCATCGCGGTCATCGACTCGGAGAGAGCGCGCAGGCCGAGGGCCGAGCGGCGCGAGCGAGGACTGAGGCCGTACCCTCATGAGGTTCGAGGGAGTGGTCGCGTCCCCATGAATTTCATGAAAGGAGCGCGCGGTCGAGGACGGACTGCGAGGAGCGCGCGCCCAAACGATACGGCCAGAGACGGAGGACGGCTCCAGACCTCAGGCTTAGCTAGTCCTCGTCGTCCTCCCCGTCCACTCGATCAAGAACCCAACCTACCGCCTTTGCAAGGTCCTTCTGCCGCCTCCATTGTTCCCGCTGTTGCCTGAGCTCGAGCTCCTTCTGCTTACGAGCTTCGCGCCGACGGGCCAGTTCGGCGGCAGCTTGCTCCTTAGGTGTGGGCACCGCTGGTCTCGCCACCGCCACCGTGGCTTGGCGCGCCCGCTTTAGCTCCGAGATGACGGGCAATCCCCTTTTGGGCCCGCTCGAAGCTCGGTCAAACACAATCACAAGTTCCCGGCCATCTCCCACCATCAGGTCGCTCTTCCGGTGCCTGTAGTCGCTCTTGAGTCGATGCGAGAGAATTACACTCGGAGCGTGCGAAACGTTAGTCCCTTGCAGGTCAAGTGTAAGGATGTGACCGTCAAGAATTCGTTCCTCGAGCATCCTGTACTCGCTCCGCAAACCCACATTATCAAGCGCTGGTTCCCTATCCCACTCGGAGTTCCCACACTTTGTACAAGGAAGGCGCGGTTCGGCCGGATCGCGGGACCAGGATCCCCCGCAGTGCACACACGTCTCCTTGGCCGTCACGCGGGAACCAGGGCCACCGACGAGTAAATCTCCTGCCGTGCCCCCCGAGTCGAAACGGGGTGTGGGGTAACAACCCTCGCGGGATTTATGAACGGCGTGCGCGGTCGAGGACCGACCGCGATGGGCGCGCACTCAGGTGGCGATCCCTGAGAGTTCGGCCAGTTTCTCGACTATCCACACCATTCCCTCGGTGTCCTGTCCGCAATATCGTTCGAGGGCTGCCCGGGTCGCTTCTACTTCCCTGGGTCCTGCACGCTTTCCGTCGAGTGTTCCAAATGCGGCGCGGAGGTACGCCAACGAAGCCTGCCCTCCATTGGCGATCTCAAAGCCTTCGTACCCACGACCGGTGACCGCGGGAAGTACAGCCTTCAGAGAGGCGCTTCCTTCTTGGGCAGGATTGTAGTATGCGAACTCCCGGAAGGGCGTCATCAGGTCGATCAATCGGCGAGTGACATCACTGACCCAATCAGCGTGTTCGGGCAGAAAGGTTGCGAGTTCTTCGAGTCTGCTTCTTTCGAAGGACTGATTGTAGGCGACCAAGTGTCCGTCAGGGCCGATAGCCTCACGGAGGGCTCCCAAGAGCATTCTTCGAGGGTCCCTCGGCTCAAGCGAGAGGAATGAGCGATGGCGCGGCTTGTCACCGGGGGACTCGACGAAATGGACCGAGAACTCGAATGGAATCTGTTGGTAGGGTCTGGTCTGATCGAACAGAGGGATGGCCGTCCCGAAGGTGGTCTCGAAGTCAAGAAAGTGCAGGGGGTACCTTAATCCTCCGAGGAAGTTGCTAATCTTCTTCCTATCTACGTGGACCCGCTCGCTGGTGTGTGCTGCGTGCTGGATGAGCTGCTTCCCCTTTAGCACCACACCATTCGGGATGTCCCTGATTCTGTAGACACCGGACTCTAGGAGTGCTAGCGCTTGCTTGCCGCCCCGGTAGAGACCTAAGATGTCGGAGCCCGGGTGCTCCCTCCAGATAGAGTCGTCCTCGTGAACTCCCGCTTCATCCTTGTGGAATGGTTCCCCCTGCCCAAACTCAGGGCACTTCTTGGAATGGGCGACCGCTAGAAGGCCCTCGACGTTGGGGAGAACGGTTGGCTCGACCTCCAATACTGCGTCGGTGACGTCCTCTTCTTTCAATAGTTGGAAGGGGTCAACCTCCCCCGACCTAACGTACTCCGTGTTGACGAGGAGGAGACTACATTTCCGGATCTTCAATCCAGCACCTTTGTAACAGTAGCGTTGAAAGGCCACATCTTGGAGGTATTCCGGTTGAATGCTTGCGCCGATCTTCACCTCGACAATGTCCCAGCCCTCCTTTCCCGCTGGAAGGAGTACGTCCGCCCTTGCGTAGCACGCCCCGCTCGGGTGAATGAACCCCGCCTCGAAGAGGGGCACCAGATCCTCCAAGAGCTCCTTAGAGCGTTGATCGTTCTCCCGGGGGTTTTCAGGCGGAAGAAGCACGCCCGTTCGGTACCGCTTCCGCGCGAGCTCTCCAATTTGTCGCCCCTGGTCCATGAGGAACCGCGCGGACTGGTCGGTTTTGGGCAGATTCTCGGGGTCATTGATAGCGAGCCAAAGCGACTTCCCGCATGCCAGCCCGTCGACATAGAGTGTCTTGGTTAGGTAGGCGTGCTTCTGGCCGGCCACTACATTCCTTCCTGGAAAGGGTGAAACTTACCTCGTAAGTGAATGCATCGATATCGAGCAGAACGACTAATGCGGTCGAGGTCCGACCGCGATGAGTGCGCGTCGATCACGAGGGCGAGCGCGTTGTGACTGCTGGCGAACTGTCGCGGGCGAAAGACATCACTGCTTTGTAGCGCATCAACCGTGCCCGCCTCGATGAGCCTCCCCACGCCCGATGCACCGACCCTGAGAATCTCGGCCAAGAACCTGGGAGGACTGGCGCTGCCCGGATTCTGTCCACGGTGCTTCTGGCTCGGCC
This sequence comes from uncultured Thermoplasmata archaeon, assembly GCA_963773945.1. Taxonomy (GTDB): domain Archaea; phylum Thermoplasmatota; class Thermoplasmata; order Lutacidiplasmatales; family UBA184; genus JAKIWV01. The sequence goes on from CAVZDD010000005.1 coordinate 847,428, forward strand.
AGCACTACGACCTTCCGTTCGGTGGGCCGTTTCCGGGAATATTCTCCTCACTCGACTCTTTCTCGAAGAAGGTCGTACACGCCTATTTCGATCGTTTCAAGAAGGCCCCATCGTGGCTGTCTCCGCTTGGTGAATTCGTTTCCTACATCCCTCCACCAAACTCGCGGACCTTCTTCGCCGATGATGCATCCACGGGAATCCACCTGACCGGAGCCCCGGACGCGATCTTCGTGCGGGCCGACGGAAGCAAATCCATCATTGACTACAAGACCGGAAGACACACTGCGGGACAGGATCAACTACTACCCATGTACGAGGTCCAGCTCAACGGCTATGCGCTAATCGCAGACCACGTCGGGCTCGGCCCGGTCAAGCAAATCGCCCTAGTCTACACGGAACCCGCGACTGATGGAGATGCCGACTTTTTCAACGAAGCAGGAACCAAGGACGGATTCCGAATGGGTTTCCGAGCGAAAGTTGTACCCGTTGATCTTGACCCGAGCATGATCGCGCCTCTACTAAGAAAGGCGCGTCGAATCTATGACGCAAGCTCACCCCCAGGTGGGGCCAAGGGCTGCGAGGACTGCGCCAACTTCGACACTCTGGTGAGCGCTTCACAGAGTTGGAAGTGAGCACGTGATTATTGGGGGTGGAACAGACCATCGGCACAGGGGTAGCAGATAGAGACCTCGAGCTTCATACGTCCGCATCGCTTTCCCGCTCTCCATGACGCCCATCGACCGAGAAAGAGTACTCCTTGCGAAGATTGCCTGGGCTGAACGCTACGAGGGCCCCGGAGGAGGTGATGCCCCAACGGGAATCCACGGGTATCTCCGAACTGGTGGCACCGGTAACGAGGCATTCAACTTCAAGCACACGTACGACGGGCGTTTCCTGGGGCATTTCCCCGGCCGCCGTGGCCGCGTTAATCTCAAGAGAATCGAAAACGGTGAAACCGGGTCGGAGGTTGGCGGTGTAACGGTCATCTGGGTTTCCAGACCACCGAACCACCGCCTACGGGTAGTCGGTTGGTATAGGAACGCGACAGTCTTCGCAACGGCCCGGAAGGACCATAGTTCATGGAGTGACGTACACTACAGTGCTGCGCCGACTGCGGAAGGGAGGTGCGCTTACATGTGTAGCGCTCCGGGCAGATGTATCCCACCTCCTACTCGTTCAGGAGCGGGAGGATTGGAAACTTCCCGAGTCAGTCAGTCATAGGATGCGCCGTACTTCGGTTATGTATCCACACGTTAAGGGCCACCTCGCGCCGTGGGTGAGCGAGATGGAGAGTCAGATTGCCAGGATTGAAAGTTTCAATTCGTAATCGACTCCTTGACCAGCCGCTGGATTGTCGGGGGCCACGTTGTGAAGTTGGACCACTTCGTCGACATGGAGATGCGGACCTGAGAGTCCTCCGGCCTGCCCGTCTCTAAACCGGATAGGAATTCCATGTCGGATCCCGCCCTTCGGATCGTCTTGGATACTTCCGCTCTTCTCGATCTCTTCGGAAAGTGGACCGACGATCACAAGGAGCGTCGGGGAGACCTCGTCAAGGCGGTCCACATACTGGCACCATTGAAGCCTTTTCTCTTCAGTACCCAGGCGATTCGGCATGAAGTGCACGACCACATGGTCATCGGAGCCGACCTCGAGCGATACTTGGCCTTTGAGGACGTGAGTGATTCAGAGCTCGCCGCGTGTCCGGGATTCGTCAGGAATCGAGAAGCGGACTACAGCCTGACTGCACTTGCAAGACGTTTCGAACTCGCAGGTTTCCAGACCTTTCTGATTGCCAAAGATCGAACCTTCGTTCAAGACCTAGCGAGGGCAGGGTCGGCCGTGCCCCTGGTACTACCAACCGGGTTCGCGGAGGCGATTACCGTCCTCACCTCCGAAGGGAGTCCCTCAGTGGCCCTCGCTCATCGGATCCAGAACAACACGTTCGTGAATCTCTCCCGCGGAATGCGACTGGCCCGGCAAACCCTCGGTGAGAAGGAGTACCTCGATTGGCAGGAGTTCCTCAACTCCAAAACTGTATCGAAGCACGAGCTCATCGAAGCGTTGAGAGCCACGGGAGTAACGCTGTAGGTTGGAAAGAGTGCCAATCCGCCACCTGTAGGCAATCGTCAACCCTCGGGAACAGGCGAGTTGGTTGAAGAAACGCCTAGCCCACCAACTGAGGCTACCCCCCTTCCGCAATCGACTCTAAGAACAGGTTAGATTCCTAATCCGTGGAGTCGCAGTTTCAACTCCTCCCATCCAGACGGTAACTTTTCAGCTTCGGGCCATTCAACGACAAAAGAAGCGCGGCACCTGTCTTCGAGATTGGTCGGAAGTGCGTTGAACTTCGGCGGAATCCAGTCGGGAGTCCAAGGATGTCGAATTGGCACGGATTCCACCTTCAAGTCTAGTTTCCACTCCACTTCGACGGTCCATGGTGCACACTGGACAAGAGGGTCGGAAATCCACTCCGCCTCGTCCATACTCGCAGCACCATCCTGGGGGATAAGAACAATCCAGTACCTCCCCGGATTTTTCTCAGCAAATCGAACCTCAGATTCCGACCAGTAGAATCTTCGCTGTGGAAAACTACAAGCCTTTGCCTCGAGGAATAGTGGTCCATTCGATTGGCTGTTCAACGACGTATCGAACGGAAGGGGACCTCCCCCCCCACCCCTAACTAGTCCCAGGGTTGCGTTAGCCTCCAACCAACGATCAAGTGCTCCAATGAATCTGATTTGCGCCTTGATTCCTTCTTCCATGAATTCGAGTGAACCGTGGCGGTCGAGGCGCTCGATTGGTGGTGGCCCGCCTTGTGCCTCGGAACCATCATTCCCCGGACCATGACCTGCCCCTCCGAGTGTCGTACGGTGGCCACCTTGCGGTGGAGCTCGATTCACATGCCGTCGTGGATCGCTAAGTGTACCCCCCTTCGACCTCTGAGAATCCGACGATTGTGCGCCGGCGCCCGATCCGACATCAAGAGATCCGGAATCGATCACGACCGGCTCAGGAGAATCTTCGGTATTTTCGCTACCATGAACCTGCGAATCTTCGACTTGCGGTATCTCTTCAGAAAGTCCGGTAGTCACACTCTTAGGGACGCCGTGGACTTCTAGCAGGGTCAGGACTTCCTCAAGCCGAGCTACAGTTGTCAAACCGTGTTTCTTTAGCAGGTCGAACACTCCGGAATCAATCTTGACCGCCTGCGCCAGAGTTTCAATGTCTCGCGGCCGGAAAGGAATCCTCGCGATTAAAACGGGATCTTCTTTCCATCCAGTACTCTCAAAGAAGATCTCGCTGGGAAGCCGGGGCAACCCCTCACCATCCGGTACCCAGGGGCTGCTATTCAGGGCCTCGGTGAACGAGGCCGGGAACTGGCTTGTTCTCGTAGTGCGGTAGAACCAACGGTAGTTTCCAAAAAAGGCGTTATTGCCAAACTCTGTTGAGAAGTCACAAAGAGCTTCCCAGAGAAGCGCGGATCTTATCTGTCGCCTTTCGGGCGAGTCCGTCGTTAACTTTGTTAGACATTCTTGGAGTCCCCTTAGAGTGTAGTCCTCGATCGTCTCCTCACGGGTACTCTCTTCCCAGCCTTTGGCGCGTCTCATTGCCGAGAGCTCCTCGGGCGAGAAGTCCCGGTGAATCCCGATCCTCACAAGTCTCCTAGCAGCCTTACAAGCACTGAGGAGATTGGTCGCGCTCTCTCCTCTGAGGCACTCGAGGGAGTCGTCTGGAAACAGGACACCGGAGACGCCGTCGAAAAGCCCCTTAAGTCTCTCAGTGGGCAGGTACACATCCTCCGCTTTGGAAAACAGACGTTGGCCGCTTTCAGCGTCGACTGTCCTCACGAAATGAGGCTCACTGAGGGCTCTCAGCAGTTTTTCTCGTTGGGTCTGTGAATCGGTGTGGTACGCCTGAAGGATCCGCTGAAAATCACTTGAGTAATCGGTGTCTTCGATTTGAATGATTTCCGCTTCGTATTTCGGAAGCACATATCTTACGACGTCGTCTACTGGATCCGACTCTGTCAAACCAAGGGATTTCAGGAACTCCAGGGACTCGGCCGAGTGACAAACTGAGCGGCGGACGGTGGGGAATTCGGTGGCGAGAGAACTGGGAAGGAATGCTTGAGGCTGGCCGGCAGAGAACGGGACAACGTGCGAACCGTCATCCAGGCGCACGACGGGAAGCTGCTCGACCTTGGTCCGCATCGCCTTCTGTGGGTTAAGGAATGCATAGAGTTTCTCCACCCACGCGTCGGTCTGGGCCTCTAGAAAGTTCTTATCGAGCCGCGCTACAATCATCTCGGGGATAACTTCCTCAATCCCGAGTACGACACGGCAGTACTGTCGCAGGTCCTCTTTTTCGGAAAAGTCGGTCGGCAACCAAAACAGGTCCTCGCCAGCCCCAAAAAGCGTTCCCAGTTGGTTAGGATCGACAAGCTCTCTGAGGTCTTGGGTGCGCGCGATCCTGGCCCTTCCAGATTCTACTCTCCTCCCATCGAGCGTAGGCAGGAGTTTCTTTGAAGTCAAAGCCTCCTTCAGGGCGTCGAAGAGGGGTGCGAACATACTTCCTTCCGTCGATTCTGTAGGTTCGACAAAATTCTCGGGAACGAGAGGCATGCACCTCAGGGCCTCAGAATGAAAGAGGTCGGACCCTACCAACCATTCAATTGCATCGATTAGGAGGCCGGCACTTTCACGGACAAGTTGCTGATTCCACTTGTCGCGTTTCGGTACGTTGTCCCGGCTGGGAGTGGTACGGAAAGGGCCTTGCATGAGGAAGCCCAAATGGGTCTCCACAGCGGTGGGGAAGAACACTACCAATGGTGAGTCTGTGACAGCCTGGATTACTTGCTTGCCCTTCTCGTTTGCACGAGATACATGGAACGCTACTTCGACTTGACTCGAGGGCCTTCCCTCTCCGATTTTGACTTCTCTGGAGAAGATGAGCCATTCTTCATTGATCTCAGCTATCCCATTTTTTCCACCCTCTATCGTGACTCTGCGCACGTTGGGGGCGAGTATTGCGGTCGAACTTCGTCGATACCTCCCCAAGTGAGCCCCGCCTGAGGTCCAAGTGATATCCTCGATGTAGCGCAAAAAAAGGAGACTTCTTGGATCCAAATGTTGAAGACCACTTTCGATCGAGTTCCCGGCGTCATTATCCGAAATCGGGAGGAGAATGACTGTCTCGAGAGGGTCACGAACGACAGGTGAGGCAACCGTTGGCCAGACAAAATTCTCGATCGCGAAGTCCTCATCGCCCGAGTGTATTTCCGGACGATTAGTTACCGAATAGACGGACTTGAATCCGATCCCGAAACGACCGATGTCGGTGAGGTCCTTTGTGGATTCTCCGATCCCGCAAACGCCGTTCACATCCAGGGTGTCGAATGGTTTCCCCCAGTGTGATAGACGGAATATACTATCCTTGAAAGAGAAAGTGACTGTCTTTGGTCCCTCGCTTCCCAGTCGGCGAGCAAGAGCATCCTCGGCGTTCTGGAGAAGTTCAAAGATGAAGTGTGCACGGTCAGCGTAGCGGTCTGCCAAGAGCATGGGACCGATTCTGCTGATCGCGGTTCCGTATTGCCGTTCGTTGGCTGAACGTATTGAGCTGTAGTCGGAGACCATTAAGCTGCCCCCACTACCCGACCCTCTTTCGAGCCCATCTTTCCGGACCGGTAGGAGACGAAACGGATAGGTTAAATCGCCTCCGATTCCGAATTAAAGGCATGGCGCTGACTCCGGAATTGGGAGGGACACAGGCTTAGGTAGAGCGAGGAAGTCCGCACTGTCGGGAAGTCGTCGTGCTGGAGATGCGTCGGTTCAGAATCTTGTAGCCCTTTCAGGTGATCACTCAGCGCGTTCACAAGGTCCCGCTCCGCCTGCTCGGCCGTCATCGCATGCACCAGGATCTCGGGGAACCCTTCCACGATACCCAAGAAGGAAGGGGGGTCCGAATCTCGTTCCCGCACCTCCAGGATGCGCAGGCGGAACTCGAACATGTGACTTCGCCCCGCCCGACGTCTCAGTTCAGATCGGACGAGCTCGAGCCACCAAGTCCCCGAACGACGGCCCCGCGAGCTGGTCACGGAGCTTCTCGTGGAGCGCGCGGAGCGCGAGCACCTTCTGTTCGAGGTCCTCCAGGATGACCCGGTTCACGCGGGTGCGGAGCTGCTGCGCCGTCTCGCCGTCCTTCGCGTAGTCAGCGAACCCGCTCCGTGCCGACTCGAACTGGCCCGCGTTGAAGACGAGCTGGCCGGAGGCCCAGGGGCGGCCCGCCTGCGGGCTAGGTGAGGCCTCCTCATCGGAGTGGGCAGGGTCTGTGGGCACGAAGGATTCGGCTGAGGAGGAATTGCCGGTTTCGCCGGTCTCCTTCGACGACTCAAGAAGCATGCTCGCGGGAACGAACCCCGGGCAGGTATCGCCCGGGTGGGCCTTCCGCTCGGAGGGCTTCCGACCGGGGTAGTCCGGTGAGTGCTCGCGGAGGTAGGCGGGGTAGGGTTTCGACGCGCCGAAGTCCACGACGTACCGAATCTCTGGGTCGCGCGGGATCTTCTGGTCGCATCCGCAGGCGCACTTACGCGGCCAGCGGTTGCCGGTGACCGTCCGGAGACGGTGGGTTTCGGTCGGCGTTCGGCTCTCCTCGTTCAGGTTCGAGATGCTCTGCTGCATCGCTTCTCCTCGCGAAAGGCAGGGGAAGCGATGCGGAGCCGGTCCGACGGACGACTACGTGATGATCTCACCCGTAGTGCTGCAAGGGGTGCCAATCAGGAGCGTGTCTCCGGCCACCGTGGCAGGGTCCGGACCCGCCCAGAAGATCGAGAGGAGGTCTCCATTCTTGACCGGCGCGGTCGGCCCGAACCCAGACTGGTAAGTCCAGCCGGAGCCCGGCTCGAAAGTAGCCTCCCAAGCCCCGGATTTGTGCGAGATGAGTTCCAGGCCCTCGCCGGGCGGGAACGCGACATTGGTCATATTGGGCCCCGAGCCCGAGGTGAGGTTGAGCCAAAAGTAGCGGAGCGACAGGTTAGCGGGCGCCCCGTAAAGTGTGAAGTTGAACCAGCGGTCCGGGGGCTTGCTCGCGTTCCCCGCAGGCGCCGCGCCAAGGGGAAGGGGCAGAGGACCATTCCCTACAGGAATCGGGGCGCAGCCGACGGTCTTTTGAGCTGTGGTGAGAGGCTCGGTCTGGGGCGTTACCAGATAAGGGCCAAACACGACGACCGAAACGATAACGGCGGCTACGGCGACAAGGACAACGATCTTCCAGCGGTCGTCCACGGAGTACTAACAGCGACTCCCGGCTAGTTGGGAGTTTCGTCAGCAGACGGGACGCTGGTCGTCATCGCTCGTTCCTCGGTGACGAAGGAACGAGCGGGGCGGGCGAAATCTCCGATATCGACCCGCCTCACCTCCTCGAGCGTTCAAACTGGACCAGAACGGCGATGACCCAGACTATTCCAACCCCAACCAGAAGTGCTCCGAGAAACTGTTCGAAGTGACTCGGGTAGTCGAACGTCGGGCAACTGCAGAACGTGGGTGGGTTACCGCCACTTGCACATTTGCACGGCGGGGGCGGGTAAGCAGTAGAAAGACCCAACACAAGCAAGCCCGCAGCGATCAGGGCGCCCCCCGGCAGGAACCAGCGACCTGGCTTAACGTGCAAAGGAATCTCACCCGACTCAATTCGATTACGGACCGGTTTGAGATTCCCGTCGGTCGCGAGACTTCAGGGGCGATCTGGGGCCCTTACCCCACTCGGCGCCCTTTCCATGGGTTGATACGACTCCGGCACGAAGCTCAGCGTCTGGTGAATAGACAGTGCTCCGACGAGGATAATGACCAAGCCCAAAATATCGAGAGCCGGACCCACCAAGATGTAACTGTGCGGACCGCTGGGGACGGTGACAGAGTAGATTCCGGTTATCCAGCCGAAGAAAACGAGCGCGGCCCCCACCCAAAGAACGCCCATCGCTCGCCGAATGTCTCGCAAAGGGCCGCGCCTCCAGGGCATACGCCGGTCACGGCACCAACCGAACTTAATCCTGACGCGGATTTGCTTCCCTCGCCAAGAAGTTCCACACTGGTCCAATCTGACCCGTTTTCCCCATCCGCCGCGGTGCGCTCACTTCCGGGCGCCTTGGTCGTCCACCCTGACTCGCTTAGCGGAGAGGAAAGGGCTCACCATGTAGAATCCGGGTTTATCCAGAACCTTAACGATCTTGCCTCTCCACCTGAGTTCGTACTTCCAACCCCGTTGCAGTTGTCTCGCGCTACGGAAGATGAAAAACCATACAAGAACCAACAGGACGAGAATCTCCAGGCCCACGACGAGGTCCATACGCGCTCTCAATCAACGGGAGAAATCGACGTTTTAAACCAACTCCCTCCCGCCAGATGATCGGGGGGCGTTCGGCGATCGCTGGCTGGATGCTGGTCTGCATCGCGCGATCCTTGCGAAGAGGGGAACGGGCGAGCCAGGGGCCCCTCAATTCAGACTATAAGGAGGAATGTCAGTTCCAGCCCGGCAGCCTTCGATGAACGACACACCGTCAGTCATCCAGTGGGCTATCGTCCTTGGATACGTCGTACTCATGGGGCTGCTCCTCTCCCGATGCTGGAAGCGCGTTCTGCCTGGCCAAGAGGGAATCCTAGCCGGGATCGGGGGCTATCGAAGGACCCTGGGTCCGGGACGACACTTCGTCAACCCGCACCTCCAGGTATGGATTGGCCCTGCTGGGAGCACCCAGAGATTCCACGTGGGAGAGGCCGGGGTGATTACTGAATCCATTCCAAGTCGAAAGGCCCCGGGTAAAGTTTCCGTCGCTGCGACCGAGTTTCCTGCTTGGGCGGCGAGACCGATACCGGTCGGTACGGCAGTGCGGATCGCGACAGTCTCGCGCCGTTCAGGGGTGTGGGTCTCCTCCGTCCGCAGTGGGAGCAGCGGCCCTCTCCGATCCGTCGCGCAGGATCCTCCGCGGTGAGCGGAGCAGGGCGTCAAACTGCCGGGGCTTGAGCGTACAGCTGGATGTTCGAGTTGGATACCCACGTCGCACCGAAGTCCCGGTCGGGCGAGAAGAAATTCGGGCCAGGGTACTCTGGTGGACCTCCCTTCACGATGTAGGGGGTGCAGTATGAAACGACGAACAACGTCCAGCTCACACCCGATGGCTCGTGCCCTGTCACGTGCACCTCAGAGCACTCAAAGGTGAAATTCCAACTCAACTGGAAGAGCAGGTCGTGGAACGTCACATTCAGCTTGACTCCTGGAAACGTATTGTTCCAGTTGAGAAGCGCGGTGGTGCACCAGTACGGTGTTCCGTTGATCTCTACGGTCGAGCCGTAGGAAGTGGGGCAGGCCGGTGCCACGGGTGGGCTTTGCGGGCCGGGAACAGCGAGAGCGACAAGGAGGACTGTGGTGCCGATGACGGCTCCGGTCACTGCGGCTGCCGCCGCGCGCATCCACGGTCGCATCAGTTCCGCCCTCCCGACCAAAGGCAATGGAAGGACAGAATATCGGTCTTTGCCAACGCCGGGTGACGCTCGTTCCTCGCCAAGGGGGGAACGAGGGATGCGAGTGGACCACTACGCTGGATGCCAGGAGAGAGCGATCGTGACCGACGGGGCCACCGTCAGCTGCCACGGTGCATCGGGATCGGCGGCCGTCACCAAGTAGGCCTGGCACCCGCCCCCGAGAAAACCATCCGCCGTTTCGTAGCTATTGTTCCCTTGCGCGCCGGCCATCTCGGCGACCTGATCGACGTATTGCGGGCACGCGCCGGGGCAGGACGTTAGGTTAGCAGAGCAGGCGACGTTGAATGGGCCGAAGTCGACGGTGACGTTGACCACGGCACCGTTGCTCGAGGCCCACTGGATGAATCCGCTATTGTTGTTAGAGAAGGTGAAACACTTGGAGTTCGATTGGGGGTGGGAAGACTCGTTCGCGGAAGCGCCGGTCCCATTCCCGTGGTGGCTACTCTGGAGTGTAATGACGACCTGGCCGGACGGGCCGGTCAGGCTAAGGCAGCCCGGAGGACCCGGCCCGGCGGACGCCGCTACGTACACCAGACTCCCCCCTATCGCGGCGCCCGCGACCAGTGCGATTAGGGTGAAGACGAGGGCGGAGGTGACCACGATTGGCATGTTCGACTCGCTCTTCGACCGAGAAGGCGGTAGGCTCTATAGTATGGAGCCATGCCGACCTGGAACATCGCGCGTGCCTCGCGAAGAGGGGAACGGGCGATCAGGACCCTCAGCAGAACGTTTTACCGCGGAGAGATTGTCGTTTGGCGTGCCGTCGCCACGATTCCCGAAGTGCTTTCTAAGTTGCAGCTTCGACGCAGATGACGTCAAAATTTTCGACTCGTTTCGAAGAATGTTGACTGCCCTTGAATTTGACGTGGCAACCGGAGCGGAGCCCACCATCCGATCCCTGCCAGACATGGTGAAGGAGCGTCTCGGAGGAGCCCATGCTTTCGTAGGAGTGCTGACCCGAAGGGATCGAGTGGCGGGCAGCGGTGAATACCTGCCTCCTGCCTGGGTCAAGGACGAAATCGCAATCGCTTATTCGTTAAACAAACCTGTGGCCGTTCTGGCAGAAGAGGGCGTTAGAGTGGAGGGCATCATCCCTCAAAAGACAAAGTATGAGCGCTGGAGTCGAAGCAGTTTCGGAGTGGCCGCACCGACGATAGTCCGTTACCTCGTGACCCTTCGAAATAGAGTGTCTCCACCCATTGAGCTCCCCGAGGACTTAGCAACGATACGAGCACTGAGTGAGGAACTTTCGGGCATCGATTCGCAGTTGGATTCCATCGAGACGACCCTCGAGATCCCTGGATTCAAACTAGCCGTGATTGCCGCCCGCTCCACGGGACGACTTTACATGCTCCCCGAGGCGTTGTTCAAGAAGGTTCAAGCGGCCTACAACGCGGTCCAAGCGGTCGAAGAAGTTCTGAGCGAAATCTCTGACGCTCGTTACAAAGCCTGGACCTCAATCAAGGGTGTCCTGAGCGGCACTATGCCGGCATTGGCCCCGGGCAATCCCTTTGGGCAAAATTGAGAAGTGCACGACTTGAGGCGCAATCTCAGGTGGAAGGTGCGCTTCAGGCCCTGTTTAGAGCGGGTTATCCGCGAGAGTGGGCCGAAATCAAGAGAAGGTTTGACGAGGCGCCTGAGGGTCCGGATAAGGAGAAGGCTCGGGCTATGCTTTCATCCATATTCGGGGGCGACTCTTTGAAAAGCGATTAGTTCACCCGGATTCGACGCCTACACACCGATCCAGGAAGACTCAGTCTGCAATCTTCCTCACTGTTTCCCGACCTCTAACCTCGGCTTTTATACTGGCATAAAGGTCGGCCACTTCGTAATGACTCCTCCCGCTGGCGCAATAGAGACTGCCCAAGATCCACTGGTCACCGCGATCGGCCGCGCCGGCATTACCGGAATCACTGCGAAGCAGCTGGCCGCTGTCACCGAGATTTCATACGAACGAGTCACGGTTCGATTAGGGGCTCTCGCGGCGGGGAAGGAGATCCATCGAATCGGGCGGGGACTCTGGGTCCTAACCCGCTTCGCCGTTGTGGGAGAATCCCACGATGAGTTCCGTGGACCGGATTGGTATGACCGTGCCTTCGAGCGGGCCTTTCGGGTGACATTGGGCCGGCAGGACGGGGAGATCCAGTTCAATCCGAACGAGAAGCGACCTGTCCATCGCTGGTGGCCGTACGTTCAGGGCTTTTCTGCCGGTTTCGTGACGGATACCTGCCGACGTTTCGGAGTGGGTCGTGGCTCCATCGTCTATGATCCGTTCTGCGGCAGCGGGACGGTTCCCATTTCAGCCCGGTTGATCGGCGCGCAAGGCGTCGGTATCGACATGATGCCCATCGCAGCCTTTGTTGCGAAGGCAAAAGGCGAGTGGGATGCAAACCCCTCTACTCTTGTTATTGCCGCAAGAAGGGTCATTAAGAACAGGGATCCGCCGACCATTCAGAAACCGTTCCTCAAGGAGACAGACCGGCAGTTCTCGAGCGGGATACTCCGCACGCTTCTGCGTCTCAAGGAGAATCTCTGGGCCCTTCAGGACGGCCGCGAGAAGACGCTTCTCAGGCTTGCGTTCGCCAGCATTCTGATCGATTGCAGCAACTTGAAGCGAGCCCCCTGTCTCGGATACACCAAGAAGTTGGGATTGACGGAAGAAACTCCAATTCAACTCTTCTTGGAATCGACGCAGCGAATTTCGGAGGATCTGGGGAAGCTACAATCCCGAAGAGGGGAATGGGGACCAGAGCTAGATGTTCGGGTCGGCAGTTCTGCCCAGATTCGACTTCCCGAGAATTCGGTCGACCTCGCGATAACGAGCCCTCCTTACGTCAACGGCATGGACTACGTGATGAACTACAAAATCGACCTCGCGTGGATGGACTTCATCGACTCCTACCCCCATCTCGCTGCTCTTCGCGCTTCCATGGTCGCATGTGACAATATCCCGCGGAGCACCGCTGCGCAACACAAACCGTCGCGAGCAGTTCTTTCTGATTCCTGGCTCAGCGCTGTCTCGGAGTCGATAGATCGGAACGTCAAGGCGAAAGGGGCCTATCGGAGAGACGACATGGGTTCCATCGTAACGAAGTATTTCGACGATCTGTTCCCGGTGATCCAGAACGTCTACGATGCGTTGAGGCCCGGCGGGAGGTTCGTCGTTGTCAACGGCGACTCGCTGATGGCTGGAACCTACGTTCCCGGAGACCTAATCTTCGCCCGCTTTGCCTCGAAAGTTGGTTTCATCGTGGAGGGGCTGGACGTCGCTCGAACGCGCCGTTCGGGTCAGCGGCGCGGCTTCATGCTTAGAGAGTCCGTTGTGACATTGAGGAAGCCCGGGCCCTACTACCCGCCCAAGCCGGCTCGGGTCGGTCAGGTCTTGGAGAGTTTCGACCCTCCAAACTGAGCGACGGGGAAGGACGGCAGATTGGCCGTCTTGAGGAGTTCCGCCGCCGCGTCCAGGAAAATGTCCACCGTCTGCTGTTCCAGTTTCTGGCCGAGCCAGTCTTTGATGGCCGAATTCGGGATCAAATAGCACCTCCCGCGGTTGTAACAGAGGAAACCCTCCCCCCTGACGACAGACTTCCCGAAGGGTTCGCCGACGCGAATGGTCACTTGCATGCCCTGGGGTTTTTCGCTCCCCTTACGGAAGTACACGGGTCGACCACCGATCTTCCCCTCGTACCCTTTGATGGCTGTGATGGGGGTTTCCGGAAACCGCGAAGCCGCGTCTTCGGGACGAACCGGTGCGGAGTCGACCTCTGGTCGCGGACGATCCTTGATGAGCTCGAGTTCGTAGAGAACGTGCCCCAATTCATCTCGAAGGTTCTCGAAGAGGGTCTGCTGGGCCACGGACAGTTCAGGCATTCGTTTCTGCTGGTTGGCCAATGCGTGCGTCCCGCCCTCAACGAAGAGCTTGATGGTCGCCTGCTCCAGCGCTTCTCGCAGCGTGGAATCATTGAATCGCGAGTGGACGGCCGCCCTTCCATCATTCAGGATTAAGGCGCGGTCGAACCGGCCGAGTTCCTTGGGCGGGTGATCTAGGTGTTGGCCCAAGCGCGCTTTGAGGTTAGAGCTTTCACCGACGTAGGCTCGGTCAGTCTCATCGTCAAGGAGTACGTAGAGCCCGGGATGGGACAGCCCCTTTCCCAGTTCTTCTTCGACGACCGCCTGTAAGGGCTCGACCGGAATCAACCATACCGTGAGCTGCCCCAACTTCGTCCGACCCCGAACTACCCCCTTCGAGTCAGCCGGGTCGAGATCCCAGCCGTATCGGTCGCGAACCTGCATTGCCAGATCGGCACCGCAGGCGGGTTAGATACGATATTCGGAGAGGTGAACGGTGGCCAGAATACCCTCGGATCTGCCTTCATGTCCCTTGCAAATGCAGGGGCGCGCGAATAGAAGGACTAGTCATTTTCAAATCGCTCGGAAGCTTGGTCGAAGAAGCCAGTCTACGGAGACGCCATGGCCTTTTGCCCGCGATGCAGAATGTTCGCCCGACCGAATGCATTTCCCGGGACCTGTGCGGTATGCGGTAGAAAATTGGCCCCGTATACAGGACATGCCCTCCGCGGAGAAGATCGCCGGTGGACAGTACACCATTCGGTCGGGTACCGGGACCAGAACGGGTTGTGCGAGCCTCCTTCTTCGGAGCCCGGTGATGGGCCTGGGTGAGCCCCTCAGCCCGAACTGATCCAACTTGAGCCCGTCGGGGCAAGCGGCAGTAAGGATGCGGCCCCGGGTTGCCCCGGGGCCGGAAAGGGTTGGCTAGCTTCTTCGTTCGGCGGAGGACCGAACGAGGATCGAGGCGAGCTCGGCGTAGGCATCGGAGATGTCGTGGGGGTCGATCGAGGGGCATGGTTCCCTATCGGTACGGGAGTAGAGGGGCTTACTACCGCGACCTGGCCGTACCGGCGAGAAATCGCCGGTACGTACACATCTCAGACGCTCTCTTTCGATAAATCAACTTCAGAGCGGGAACCCTATTGCCGGGTAAAACTCCTACGCCGAATCGCCTCTTCCAGTGCTTCGGGTGCTGGCGGCCGGCGACCCGCTCCCGAGCGGGAAGATTTCTGGATCGAAAGTTTGGATCCCTCCACGACCGTCGCCAATTCTTGCCCGTCCACCCACCCTAGATCCTCCACGTCTTTGGGAGGGATTGAGAGAACCCAACGATAGTACACCGTCCCCTCGTGTACTCGATTTACGACCTTGTGGAGTCGCAACGTCTTCAGCCTCCGGTTGATTCCCGACCCTCGGGATAGACTACTAAACCTGACGTCAGCTAAATAGTCGTTTCTCCCATCCCCACTAGTGCTTCCGAGCTACCCCGAGTCTACTAGGCGGAGGCTCGCCCGCAATGTCCTTCACCGGACCCTGCAGATGAAGCGCGGCGAAAACCTGCTTGTCGAGACTTGGAGCGCGACTCTCGAGTGGGCCGAGAGCCTTGTGCTGGAGGCCCGGATCCTGGGGGTGCGAGCGACACTGTGGTTGGAGGACGAACCCACTTATTGGAAGAGCGTCGACTTAGCCCCTTCATCAAATCTGGGGCAGGTAGGAAGCCATGAACTTGCCGCACTCAAAGAGGCCGACGCGTACGTCTATCTTTCAGGGCCTTTCGGTACTGCCCGAGAAGAAGCGCGCCCTCAAAGCCTGGAGCGCCGGATCCGATCCATCGACCACGAATGGCTCCGACTTGCGCAAAAGTTCGGCGTGCGGTGTGTCCGTTGGGACCTCGGTCGGACGAGCGAATTAAGGGCGCGACGATATCACGCGGATCTGAACGAATGGAGGAACGAACTCATCGAAGCCACGGCCTACGACTCGCGTATACTCAGCCGGGACGGAATGCGGATAGCCGGTTGCTTTCGACGGGGGAAGGAGGTCACCGTTTCTCACCCGAATGGAACCGATCTGAAGTTGAGACTGGCCCACCGCGAACCAATCGTAGACGACGGGGTGGTGGACGAATCGGACGTTCGTTCTGGGCACATAATGTGGGCCCTCCCCGGTGGGGTCACAGGCGTGTCCATAGACGAGACTTACGCTGAGGGTACTTTCGTAGCAAACTGTCCGGGAGTGATGTTTCTCCATGAACGGGACTACCCATTGCCGCAAGGCACCTGGAAGTTTCACAGGGGTCGTCTCACGGGCTACTCCTTTGAGAGGGGGGGGGAGGACTTCATAAGATGGTTCCCGAAACTCGGCCCAGGAAAGGAGCGGCCCAGCTTCATTTCTGTCGGACTCAATCCTCGGATCACGTCGATACCTATGGTGTTCGATGAGGCGCGCGGGATGTTTTGCCTTTCGATTGGCCGCAACTCTTTCCATGGCGGGAAGATTCGCAGTCCACACTTCACCGCCTACCAGGCGCTGCGGAATGCGTCGATTCATATCGACGGCAAGATGATCGTCCGCGCCGGGACGATCACCTGAGGTAAATGTCGGGGTGTTCTCGCGCGTCGTTCGGGTAAACCTGCCCAAGCCCCATCGGGCTCGGCCCCTCGGTCATCGAGGTTCTGCGAAGGGACCTAGTCCTTCTGCGCCGGCCTATCTTTTCCGTTGACCAGTGAGGAACGCCAACCAGTTCGATTGGCTTTTCCGATTCATGCTGCCAACTCTACAGTATATACAGATTTCATGAAATTAGATTAGTATGCTAATCAAAATTGAGGATAAGTACCACCGATGGGCTCGGTGGCCAATCTCCCAGTCATGGGGGACGGAGAAATCGATGGTCAGCGTTCGGAGTAACGGACTGGGACGAAGTCAGCGGTCACGACGGGGGATGTCCAGCGCGACGGCAGTGGTGGTGCTCGTCATCACGATCGTTGTCCTGGGAGCGATCTCGTACGTCGCATTCAACTCGGCCGCGAAGACCACGAGCTGCGCACCCGCGTCATCGCCCGCCTGTACCTCATCGAAGAACCTGCATGACGTCAGTATTCTGGCGCCGTTTACTAACGCGGAGCAGGGACAACTGATTCCGGTTACGGCGATTTTGAGTGCAGGAGAGACTGCGAGCCAATTCAAGTTCAATTATGGGGACGGCGCGTCCTACACGGGCACGACCCCGACGGCCAGCCACTCGTATGCCAACCCCGGAACGTACCTCGTGTACGCGCAGGCGTTGGTTGGCGGCATCTGGCATGACAATCTGTTCGGGATCCAGGGCATCACCATCACCTCGTCCCACACCCGCGATACCCTCGGCACCCAGCCGGGCATCTCGGGCAACCTGAGCGCCAACAACAGCGGCTCGGCGAATCCGACCGGTGTACTGCTCCCCGGCGGCTCGATCTCAGTGGTCGGGTCCTACACCTCGAACTCCTCCAATCCTTCCTACGGGCTGATCACGCCGTCGATCATCGTGTCGACGGGTGGCGCGTTGGGTACCCCGACGGACAGTATCACCGGTAACGGGTTTGCCCAAGTCGCCGTAACCGCCAGCTTTGCGACCGCAGGCGTCTACACGGTCACGTTTGTGGGCGGCACCCAGCTACCCTCACTGACGTCCCCGAACACGAATCCGATCAACTACGAGAACTTCACCTGGACGGCGTACGTCTCGAGCCCGTCCGGTTCGGCTATCGTTCCCCCTGTCGTTAACGATCCCCACCCGGGAAAGCTCATCGTTTACGAGTATACCCCCGGTGGCGCCGGCGGCGAGGACCCCGCGGTCGATTACGAAACCGCCGGATACGAGGTGATTGTGAACGTCTACGAGAAACTCATCGACTACAACGGGACCAAGGCCGTGGATGGCGCAAGCGGCTTCATCCCGGTCATCGCGACCTGCGTGCCGGGCAGCGCGCTCTGTGGACAGCAGTTCGGCTCCGAGCCCACGGGCGAGATGAACCTGGTTGATGGCTACAACTATACCTTCGTGATCGGCGCGAGCTCGCAGTTCTACGACCCGTCCGGTAACGGCGGGAAGGGCGCCAGCTGGGGCGTGTGGCCCTCGGACGTCTTATTCACCGTAGCGCGGAACATCGCCCTGGCCTCCGACGGGGAAGCCACGCCGAGCTGGATCTTGGGTCAGGCGCTGCTACCGTATTGTGGGAACTTGCTGGCGGTCCCCGACCCGTCCGGCTGCGATGGCGGCCTGCATTCCCCGTACAACTCGACCCCGGGTCAGATCTTCAACCACGTCCTGGTAAACGACTCGGCGTTCTGTCCGGCGGCCGCGATGGTCTCGGGCGGTGCGTACCACGGCTGTGTCACGTTCGTCGTGAACGGCTCTGGAACGACTCCGGGTGCCAAGGCATGGCCGTTCTTCCTGCAACTTATTGCCGGGATAGGTTCCGGCATCGTACCGGCAGGTTGGTTCAGTGCCCAGAGCTCAGTTCTACCCGGCTGGACGAACACGGCGCCCTACCAGGGCGACCACCCGGACCCTCTTCCGGCGGGCGCGACGAGCTCGGAGAGCCCGGCGTTCACGGCCTGGCTGGCGGCGCTCCCCTGGAACGACTGGGACACGATGACCCGGGATCTGCCCAACAACGATTGGGGCAACACGCAGTATCACATGGTCGGCAGTGGGCCGTACTATCTCGCGGGCTACACGATCGGCACGTCTTACACGCTGGAGGCGAATCCGGCCTACACGGCGAACCCGGCGTGCTCGACGACCTACATCGGGGGCACTAACTACTGCTTCCCGGCGGCGGGGGCGTACGCGAAAGAGGTCGATGTGACTTGGGAAGTCGATCCAACCCCCGGAGAAGCGGCTCTGGCTTCGGGCGTGGCAGACTTCGCTGGGATTCCAGCGGACCAGACGGCATTGACGTTGGAGCTGGTCGAAGAGGGGAAGGCGAAGGCAATCACCTTCCCGACCATCTCAATCTACTTCTTTGCGTACGACATGAACTTCAGCGCGGTGGCGGCGGCGGCGTACCCGACGGGACCGATCACGGTGCCAGCGGACTTCTTCAGCTACATCGGGATGCGGAACTTCTGGTCGACGGCGTTCCCCTATGCGACGTCGGAATCGACGATCAGCATCGTGGGCGGAATCCAGTACGGAATCAACTACGGCGGGATCATTCCGCAGGGAATGGGTAACTACTACCCGACGAACATCAGTTTCCCGAGCGCGGACCCGACGAGCAACGTCAACGACCCCGCGTCCCCGGCGTACTGGTGGGCGCAGATGACGACGGTCGGCTCGCCGTACTACGACCCCGAAGCGGTCGCGTGCAGAACGACGACGTGTCAGGTGCCGTTCTTCGGGGAGACGGGCGCACCCAGATTCGACGAAGCCCTGGCGTTGGAGGTCCAGAAGGTTTCCGATTATTCGGACGGGGCGATCGTGGTCCACACGCTGGATATCAACTTCATCCAGCTGGTGATCAACTCGCTCTTCTCGGCCGCCTGGCAGAACCCGATGCCGATCTTCACGCTGGGCTGGGCGCCCGACTACCCCGACCCGACGGACTACATCGGCGCGATGTACTACCCCAACGCGACGTACACCTACAGCGATGACTACAACGAGTTCACCGAGAACCCGGCGGTCAACGCGACGGACTGTGAGTACCGAACGATCGGGTCGTACAGCTTTGACGCGCTGCAGTACTACGCGAACAACCCCGTCAACCAGACCTGCCAGGCCCCGGCCTACAACGCGATGACGTTCGCGGAGTACCAGGCGGCGGGGGAGCTGAACCTGAACGAGCGGGCGTTGCTGTACAACATGGCCGAGCACATCGCCCAGAAGATGGCGCTGTACATTTACTTCGACCAGCAGACTCTCGTCCTCAAGATCGCCCCCTGGATCAACGGGCTCTCGTTCAACCAGCAGGTGACCCTCGGCGGCGGAGAGTCGTACCCGTGGTTCTGGGTCAACGGCAATGGCGTGGTTTCGAGTTCGTGAGGTGAGAACTCGGAAATGGGCACGAACCCTTTTTCGCCCGGCACGGTCCGCCTGGCCGCGCCGGGCCGTCTATCCTCGGTTGGCTTGTGGGGGCCGGTCGCCGCAGAGGTGACCCTGCGGCCAGAGATTGGCAAACTCCTCGGCCAAGAGACAAGGACCGCGCTCGTCGGGACCGTAGGCGTGTTTTCGGCACTGTGTCATCCTATCCGCCTGGGGATCCTCGTGCGGATCGCCGAGCAGGGGCCCAAGACGAGGACCGAACTCGCGGTGGGGACGGGATTAACCCGTCAAGCGATTTTCAAGCACGTTAAGGTGCTGCTCCGCGCGGGTCTCGTTCGTGGAACCCGTGTGGGAAAGGAGCGCGAGTTTGAACTCGAAACACAGCGCCTCTATTCGGCCCTCACGTACCTTCACCAGATGTTTGCAAGTGGATTTGTACCTTCGAGCGACCGATTAAGGCAGGTGAAGAGAAAGATTGAGTAGACTTGACGGGGCCGGCTCCGTCGAAGCGAAGAGAGGGACCCACATGTGCCTCAACCCGGGTCCCTCCTCTATCCAACGCGCCCCTTTTGAAGAGCATGGAAGCCACGTCGTGGCAATGCTACAAAAACAGAACCCGGTAGTGACGCACGAGTCCCGGAGGGCCAACCAATTCAAGTCGGTTATCGACCGGTAGATTCGGCGCTCACTGGATCGTCAGGGGAATGTTTGGTGCACGCGCTCAGTGTACCGGAACTCCACCCACCGGCACGACGGACACAAACTTGCTGGAAACCTTGGGGACGCTTGGAATCGAAAGATCGGCAGGCGGGCCAATCGTTCATCGCTTCCGGAGCCAACTGGCGGTGTGGCGGGATTCTCCGGTTCCCAGCGAATCGTCGCAGCGATTCCATTGAAATTCCCGGCATCCCCTCGGACCCATCCTCGCTCCAACGGCCCGCCACATTCGGGGCACAATTCCTTGCTAGTGGGTAGCGCCATACCCCAACCGTCAGAAATCGGCGTTTTATGCCGACTCACCTGGGTTCTCGGGTCGACACTCTCGAATACGCTCGGGGAGACAGTCGAACTGTCTTCTGACATTTGAAACACCAGGCGGACCAACCCCCCGCGAGGTCCGTTCCAGGGGCGAGATCCGACCCGGAATGCCCACAACGCCCTCGAATGTTCGGATCGGTCGTGGAGGCACTTCCGACGGAATTCAGACCCTGGGACCCGTCGTTGAGAATAGCCATCCCCACTTCTTTGATGTTTCGTCGGACCTAGAGGGCGCCGCGATTTCGCTGGCGAGATTTACCAGGTGATTTCAAAACGAGACCGAACGCCAAGTCGGCCGGTTTCATCCAATTTGTCGAACGCGGCCTCAGCCCGATCGAGCGCCTCTGGGTGTTGCCGTACCAAGTCAGGCCGGTTTAGACTCTATCGTTGAAGCCGTCGCTCGGGCAACAAAGAAGGCACCCGACAACACGGCGGCGACCCCGACCACCTGCACGGCATCGAGTCGTTCGGCGAAGATTAACACCGACGCGATGAGCGCCACCACAGGCGTGAGGAATGCCCAAGTGCTGACGGTAGGCGCCGGGAACCGTTCCAGCAGGAGGAACCAGACCACATTGGCAGCCGACGTACCCACGAGGCCAAGCCAGAGAAGTGACTCTACAAAGGAGGCTGTAACACCGATGATCGGGTGAGGCTCGAAGACGACGGCCGCGAGGAGGAGCAACACGGCTCCGGCGAGAAGCTGGTACGCGTTGGCGGTCCGGAGGCCCGGTCCCCGAATACGGGCCTTCAGGAATATCGTCCCGATCGCCCAACAGGCAGCCGCGCCGAGGAGTTCGCCTATTGCAACCAGCGGGATTTTTCCGAACGCGCCGACCCAGGGTTGCTCGATCAGGACGACGCCGAGGAAGCCTATCACGACGCTGCACCACGCGAGGATCGGGGTGCGTTCCTGCAGGAACAATGCCGAGAGGACCACGACCCACAGTGGGAACGTGTAGATTACGACGGCGGTTTGCCCCGGTGGAACCTGAGTGGCGGCAGAAAACCAAAGGCCGAAGAACAGGCCGGTGGTTGGAATTCCGAGGAGTAGGGCATCACGCCGTTCGCGAGAGGTCAGGGTGACGGTGGAACGCCAGGCGAGCACCCCCACGGCCACACCGGCCGTTCCAAGCACCGCCCGAAAAGCCGCCAACCAAAGGGGGGGACTCGAGGAGAGGCCGATTTTCACGAAGATGAAATTGAGTCCCCAGGCGAGGACCATCCCCACGTAGAGGACGCCGAGGACCCAGTTCGTCTGCGTGGGCGGAGTCATGGAACAGTCGGCCCATCCACAGGGCAACGATTATGTTCGCTCCCCCGCTGAGCGGGCCCGATGGCGCTCAAGGGCCGCGACATCATCTCTATCAAAGACCTGTCCCGCGAGGAGATCGAGGAGATCCTCAAAGTCGCCCATCGGATGATCCCAATCGCCGAGGGTACCAAGATCGACCGACGCCTCGACGGGGTCCTGCTGGCTCTGGCATTCCTTGAACCGTCCACTCGCACGCGACTCTCATTCGAAACCGCCCACCAGCGCCTCGGCGGTCGGTGTATCACGATCGCCGACCCGGCGACGAGCTCGGTAGCCAAAGGGGAATCGCTCTCGGACACCGTCCGGATGCTTTCTGGCTACGCGGACGCGATCGTCCTCCGGCACCCGAATGAGGGTGCGGCCCGGCTGGCGGCTCAGATGTCGGACAAGCCGGTGATCAACGCGGGGGACGGCGCCGGCCAACACCCGACCCAGACGCTACTGGACCTCGCCACGATCCATGAAGCCCACGGCACGCTGAGTGGGCTCAGGGTGGTGCTGGTGGGCGACCTGAAGTATGGTCGCACGGTCCATTCGTTGGCGCATGCCCTCGCCCTGTTCGGTGCCGAGATCGTGTTGATCTCCCCCCCGTCGCTCAAATTGCCCGACGAAGTTACAGAGCATTTGGACCAGATGGGCGCCCGGGTTCGGGAAGAGGACCAACTCCACCGGGCGGTACGCGACGCGGACGTCCTTTACGTGACCCGGATTCAGAAGGAACGGTTCGGAGACGAAACGGAATATGCGAAGGTCGCCGGTTCGTACCGGATTGACAACGCCGTGCTTGCAGGAGCCAAACAGCGGCTCATTGTCATGCATCCCCTGCCTCGACTAGGGGAGATTGCTCCGGAGGTCGATGCGAGCCCCCATGCCGCGTACTTCCGGCAGGCGTTCCTGGGGGTGCCGGTCCGGATGGCGCTTCTTTCGTTGGTCCTGGGCGGAAAGGGGACGTAGGATCCATGGCCGCTCCCCGCGAACTCAAGATCACGCCGATCAAGAACGGGACCGTGATCGATCACATTGGCAACGGACTCTCGCTCGAGGTCCTCCGGATCATCGGGGTGGGCGACCTCGACAAAGACTCGACCGTCTCGGTCGCCCTACACGTCCGGAGCCAGAAGATGGGCTGGAAGGACATCGTCAAGGTCGAGAACATGGAGCTCTCGCCCCGAAAAGTTAACGCAATCGCCCTCATTGCACCGACCGCGACGATCTCGATCATTCGGGACTACAAAGTGCGGGAAAAGCGTACGGTCGACCTCCCCGAGCACATCGTGGGAGTGGCCCGCTGCCCCAATCCGAACTGCATCACGAACCGGGGCGAACCGGTCGAGAGCGAGTTCGAAATCGCCCGCCGCCGGCCGGTGGTGCTACGATGCGTTTATTGCGAACGCCAGATGGACGATTTCCTCGCGCACCTGATTTGATGGCGGGGGGCCGAGCCGCGCGATGGCGACGACCCTGCTCTTCATTTTTGTTTTCGTCTTTGCCTTCATCGGCGGCCTCGAGCTCGTCGACCGGACGAGCTTCGCGCTGATCGCCTTCAGCTCGAAGCACCCGGCCCTTCCGAGCTGGGCGGGGGCCGCCACCGCGTTTGTGGCCACCTCGACCATCGCCGTGGTCGTCGGAGGCAGTCTGGAGGATGCGTTCCATCGGGAGCTGTTCTGGGTCCGCGTCGGCGGCGGTATCGTGCTCCTGGCTTACGCGAGCTTCCTTCTGCTCGTTCCGGAACAGGACCGCCAACCGCCGACAGGTCGTTCGGCGTTCGCGGGGGCGTTTCTGCTCATCTTTCTGCTCGAGCTCGGCGACACGACGATGATCTTCACGATCCTTTTCGCCGTGGAATTTGGGAATCTGATCGTCGTCTTCGCGGCCGCTGCCCTCGCGCTCGCCAGCGTCGCCGCCTTCGCTTCCTTCCTCGGGTCGCGCCTGGGCGTCCGGGTCGAACCTCGCGCGCTCGAGCGGCTGGTCATCGTGATTCTGGTGATCGCCGGCGTGCTGACGATCCTCTACGCGCTGGACCCCGGTCTGTTTGGGGGCATCCTCGGCTAGTCGTCGCCTGTCCCGGATAAGGAGTGTGCGAGCCGGTCCGACAGCTGGGGTAGTTCGCTCGCCAGACGGGCGGGCAGGTAGGGCTCCAGTCCTTCTTCGTGCAGTTGCGCCAGCCGCTTCCGGCCCCGGGCGAACGCTTCCATCTCGAAGTTGAGCCCGGCGAGGCGGTACAGCGCCTGGGCCCGGACCCTCGGCAGCTGGGAGTATCCGCTGAACGCGAGCACATCCAGCCACCCTTCCCGCGCCTCCTCGATACGGCCCTGCAACTGCGCCAAGCGGGCCTCGAAACCCCAGAGTCGGAACAACGCCGGGCTGGGAGGGACCAGGTGCAACGTCTCGACGAGGTACTGGCACCGCAGCAGGGGAGCCCGTGCGGTCGTCGGCTCGTTCCCGGCGAGGAGCAGTTCCACGTGCTGCTCCTGGAGGAAGAGTTCGAGCCAGACGGTCCCGGTGCGCTCGGCGACCACCAAGCCTCGCGCCGTGACCTTCAGTCCTGCGGCGCGGCCGTCCTGCAGCTCAGCCAGGCGCGCTTCGACGATCGTGGAGAGGAGGTCGAGCTCGTTCAGATGGCTGCCCCGGAGCAGGTGACGGACCTTCTCCAGGGTGTGGGCCATCGATGCCGGCGGATGGTCCGCGTTCCATAGTTGGATCAGAGCATCGAAGAGCAAGACGGCGATCCGGGAGAGCTCGCCGCCGGGTCGTTCGGACAATGGGTGGGCCTTACTCACCTCGGTCTCAGCCTCGGAGATGCGAGCGGCCAAGAGCTCGAGATAGGCGAGCAGAGTTCGAGTGACCGCCTCCGCCCCGGCCCATTTCAGTTGCTGGAACCGGTCTCCGGCCTCCGTCAGGACCTGACGGAGCGTGGGACGGGGACCCAACGTGTAGACAACCTGCGTCAGGGTGAGGAGCAGCTCCTCCATTCGGCCCTCGGACGACCGCTGGAGCACACCGGCCCCGAGGGCCTCCTGGATCAGCGTCTCCGAATCGGCCGGGCGGCCGGCGAAGGCGAGCAGTTTCGCGCGTTCCAGCCGCAATTCGACGGCCATCTCGGCGAGCGTCGGGTCGGGCGCCCGCGGGATGCACTCGATCGCCTCCGCAATGGCGGCCTCCGCGGGGTCGAAAGCGAGCACGCGTTCGGCCAAATGAGCCGCCTCGACCAGGTGCCGGAGCGCCAGGGGACCGGCCTCCGCCCGAAAGAAATGGTCCGCGATCTGGAAGCGACGCTGCAGATTCGGCTCCGGGCTGAGCGCCTCGAGTCCCTCGGCGACGATCCGATGCATTTCGCGTCGGCTCTCCTCCGGAATGCTCTCGATCAGGTGGTCGACCCAGGACTCGTGGGCTACAGCGATCCGTCCCTCGGCAGACTTGAGGAGGTTGGCGGCGAGGGCGGGTCGTAGCAGTTCCTGGAGCTCTGAGGTGCGGCGGCGGGCGACGCGGGCGAGCACGACTTCCGACGTGGACCCGTCGAGCAGCGCGACGAACCCCACGAGCCGACCCGTCGCCTCAGGCAGGGATGCCATGATCTCTTGGAGTCGTTCGGTCTCCCGGGCGTCGGCGTGCGGGTGGCCGAGCCGGATCCAATCGACATCGGCACGGCCGATGAGTTCCTCTTCCCATTGGCTGAAAGAGGGGAGCGAGGAATCGAGCTCGAGCACCAATAGGAACGGCCGCCGGCGGGCCAACCGGGACAGTTGGACGAGCAACGTCCGACTCGCCGGGTCGAGCAGGGTGGCATCCTCAATCAGCAGGGCGAGCCCCAAACCCTCCCCGGAGCGGAAGCGTTCAGAAAAGGCGGTCCAGACCGCGGTCATGCTTTCGAAGCCACCGGTCGTGCTGCGGGGACCGGGCCCGAACACGTTGCGTCCCGGGCGGGAGCGTCGCCGGCCGCCCATGGCGGGCATGCCCTCGCTGCCGAACACGTCGGCGAGGCTGCCCGGGATCAAGGCCGGCCTGCTGTCGGGGGAAGAATCCAGCGTCTCGGAAAACTGCGGCCACAGCGGGACCAGCGCACCGTAATCGACGTCGCGATCCCGATAGGATCCTTCGGTCGTGAGGACGACTACCTCCCGTTGTTCGAGTTCCTTCCGGAGCTCGGAGATGCGGGCGCTCTTTCCACTCGTCGGAGGGCCTGCAAGGGCGATGGTTCGGCCCGAGCGGGCCTCGAGACCGGCGTAGGCCCGCAGAAACGCTGGCGGCTGAGGCATTCCCGGACCTCGACCTAGATGGGCCGGCGGTCGGATTTAACACAGCGGACGTCGGCGGATACGCTCGGGCTCCAACGTCCGAAGTACGGCGGCGTCGGAGACCCGACTCCTTTATTCCACGCCGGTGATGCGCCCCTCGTGCCCGAGCGCATGGCCGCCGGCCGTCGACCGTTTCTCCGTAAGACCGTGAATCCGGTCGACGTATCGAAGGTTCACGGAATCGGCGACCTCCTCGACGCATTCCTGTCCACCTCGATTCAGGCCCGCAACATCGCGCAGTGTCTCGAGGTGTGGGAGAATGCCCTGACGGACCGCCGCCGGCCCACGATCTTCCTGGGACTGACGGGGCCTCTCATCGCGGCAGGTCTGCGCAAGGTCGTTCGCGACCTGGTCGACTGGGGCGTGGTCGATGTGGTGGTTTCCACCGGAGCGATCCTGTATCAGGACCTCTACCAAACGGTCGGAGGACGGCACTGGATGGGCACGCCGTTGGCCGATGACCGTCGGCTCCGGGACCTCTACCTCGACCGCATCTACGACACCTATGTGGATGAGCTCAAGTTCGAGGACACAGACCGTGTGATCGGGAAGATCACTAACCGGTTTCCGCAGCGTCCCGCCTCCTCCCGAGAGTACCTGGAGTTCCTCGGGAAGCATTTTGACGACCGGGAATCGATCCTCGCCACCGCCGCCCGTCGGGGGATCCCGGTTTTCTCTCCGGCACTCATCGATAGCTCCATCGGCATCGGCCTCACGCTCTACTACCAGGCCCACCGGGGAAAGCCGCGCTTCATCCTCGATTCGATCCGCGACAACTACGAGCTCGTCCAGATCCTTACGCACTCCCCTCGGACCGCCGTCATCTACGTGGGCGGAGGCACGCCCAAGAACTGGATCAACGATGGGATCGTCATGGCGAACTACGCCTTCCATCGGGAGGGCGAGGGCCATTTCTACGCGCTCCAGATCACCACCGACGTCCCCGACTGGGGCGGTCTCTCCGGCAGCACCCTCGACGAAGCCCAGTCGTGGGGGAAGATTTCGAAGACCGCCACCCGCGCCACCGCGCGGATCGAAGCATCGATCGGTCTGCCGTTGCTGGCAGGCGGTCTATGGGATCATCGCAAGCGTTGGCAGCCCCGCCGCCGGCTCCGCTACTCGTGGACCGGCGACCAGGTTAAGATCAAGGCGGGGGCGAAGTGAGACGTCCCCGAGGCCTGCTTACATGAACGCGCCCGGAATCTGATAAACCCTCCAAGCCCCTTACGGGTCCTTGAACGCACGAATTCCTCCGGGCCAGATCGTCACGAAGGGCTGGCCGGTCCTCCACGCGGGCACCGTGCCCTATCAGCTCACGCGCGAGAATTGGACCCTGCGGCTTTCCGGCGAAGCAGACGCTCCGCAGACCTTGTCGTTTGCTGACCTCCTCGCCATGCCCCAGAAGACGGTGACCACGGACATCCACTGCGTGACCTCGTGGACCAAGCTGGACACGGTCTGGACCGGGGTCCCGTTCCGAGCGATCGCGGAGCGAGCCCGCGTGCGCCCGAGCGCGCACTACGTGATCATGGACTGCGAGCAGGGGTTCACCACGTCGCTCCCGATCGAGCCGCTGATGGACGAGACCGTTCTGGTCGCGCACACCGTGGCCGGCGCCGCGTTGCCACCGGAACACGGCGGCCCGGTCCGCATGTTCGTTCCGAAACGGTACTTCTACAAGAGCGCGAAATGGCTCCGCGGGTTCCGCTTCCTCGAGAAGGACGAACCTGGCTTTTGGGAAGTTCGGGGCTACTCAAACGTTGCCGACCCGTGGTTGGAAACCCGGTACACGGTAGACGACAAGCAGGAGATCTTCAAGATGCGCAAGGCGAGTTTGTTCCATCCGACCCGCTGAAGGGTTCCTGCCTGGGTTTCGGGGGGGGGGGTTCGGGCGTCGACCAAGGGTTTTTCAACTGGGTTCACTTACGGGCCGCCCCCGCGGGGAGCGATCCGTCCTAGCACGGTTCGGGGCCTGCGGGAGTCCAAACGGAACGGACTGCCTCCGCCCGTTATGAGAATCCTCATTTTTATGCGCATCCATGGGTATAGATACGCGTTGTATAACTCGATGGACCGGCACAGGTCTGGTACGAAATGTTGAAATAGCCACATTTGACCGACGGCGCGGGGGTGCGCACTCTATGATTCCAGCTCTTCCACCGTGCCAAAACGAACAACTGTAACCGACCCTTCGAAGGAGGAGTTCACTCCTCTTCCGCTCGATCAGTGAGGCCCGCGTCATGGCGACCGTGGTTGAGGTCGAGCTGGTACCTTCTTAGGCGGTGACGCTCAAGTTCTCGACCATCTCCTTCTCGATGATTGAGTGGAGCCAGTCCGCTCCGATCGTCTTCGCGAGCCGCAGTGCCTCGTGATACTCTGCCTTGGCGCGGTCACGTTCTTGGAGATCAAGATAGACGAGCGCGAGGTAGGAGTGGGCGATGACCGCCAGGTCCGAAGGGGGGAGGCGTGCGTGAACGGCCAGACTCCGTTCCCCGTGCTGGCGAGCTTCTTGAAGGAGGCCCTGCTTTCGCTCCGCCCAGGACATGAGCGCGAGGGTGTGGGCCAAAATCCCGTCATTTCCGAGCCGCTCGGCAAGTGAGCTGGCCTGCTTTGCATAGGCAAGTGCTTCGGGCCACTTGCCCGCTTCCGCCGACATCGCTGTCAGGCCGCTAAGAGAGTACGCCAGTTGACCGAGGTATCCGAGCGCTTCGGATTCCCGCTTGATCTCGAGCATCGCCTCCTCGGCCGGTTCGAGTCGCCCAAGCTCGGCGAGGGCTCGGGCGCGGTTCTGCAGCAAGGCGAAGACGATGTCCATTCGCTGGGATCGTCGGGCCTCCGGTAGCATCTCGTCGACCGTCGCCAGCGCCGCTTCTGGTCCCCTCGGAAAATGGCCAGCCGCGTCCAGTTGGCGACACTTCGAAGCGCCACGTCCGAGTGGTGGAATCGTCGGGCCATTTGGAACGACGCGTAGCAGGTGTCCTTGGCCTGGCCAGCTCGCCGTGCGCCTCTAGGATCCGAGACTGGTCAAGCAGGAACAGCGCCTCGAGTCGAGAGTTTAGCGGCCCGGAGGCACGGACTGAATCGAGGGTCCGCGAGGCCTCATCGATCTGACGCATCCGGATCTGAGGTTCCACCATCTCAAGCAGGCACTCGGAAGTGATTCGCTCGTCTCCCTGGGCCTCAGCGATCGCCTGACGTAGAGCCAACACGGCCTCGGCATCTTGGGCGTGGAGGTGGAGGATAGAAGCCTCGGCCCGAAGTGCCCGGATCCGACCCCCACCTGACGGCAGTCCCATCGCCAATCGTCGTAATGCGTTCCTGAGCGGGTCGGAATATCCGAGAGTGAGCAGGGCCTTTTGTTGGCGCGTGAGAACCTGCAGCGAGACGTCGCCATTCCTCCGCCGCGACCAAATGGAGGAACCGCTCGCGCAGCGCATCGGGCCGATGGCTGCGTGCATAGAATGCGGAGAGGCTGAGGTGTGCCGAACGCTCCCGGGAGGCGTCGGCCCGGCCAGCAGTGCTCCTCGAACGACCTGGAGCATCTCTACTCGACCGCCCGACGACTTCTGAAGAAGTCCCGATTGGACGAACTTGTCCAGAGCGGTGAGGGGGATGCCACCGGCCTCCGATATCCAGCTGAGCGGAAGCGGCTCGTTCGCGAGCGTAATGGGAAGCAACGCCTGGACCTCCAAGTCTGTGAGCCGACCAACGACGACCGCCAGGCAGGGTCGTAGAGGTCGCCTCGACCCAGGGCGTTGCAACGGACAACAGAAGGAGGAGGGGGCTTCCCAGGCTCGCCTGAAACACCTGTTCAAATCGATCCGAAAGGCCGCCTCGACGGTCTGTTAATTCATGGGCCGCAGCGCGGTCGAGCCCGCCGATCGTCACGTGGTGTGTGGGAATCTCGCTCCAATTGAACGGCGGGAACTGCTGACCGACAAGGAAGAGGAGGTCAGCCCTTTCGTTCAGTAGACTGGGGACGAGCTGTTCTAGGAAATGCCGCAGGTCGGGCGTCGCGAATTGAACATCGTCGATAACGCCTACCAACGGCCGGTCACCGATAGCGCGGGCGACGAGGTTAGCGACTTCTCGACCGACCGGCTGTCCGCGGCAGTTGAGCGTAGTAGGCCAGCTGCGGTGAACCGAGTGCGGCCAGGGCATGGGCGAGACCGAGCGTGAGATCTCGTGGAGAGCTCGTTTCTCGAACCGCGAACCAGAAAGGGATCCGCCCGGCCTTTATTGAACGAAGGTGGCGGCTGACTGAGGGCCGTTTTGCCCATGCCCGGCGCTCCCTCCACGAAGATGAGGGATCCTGGCTTTCGGGAGAACTCGCGAAGGAGGGAGAGTTCGTCCTTTCGTCCCACGAAGGGATTCGGCGGCGCTGGAAGTGCCCCGGAGAGGAGCGGCACCGCCCGGGTCTGTTTCCGAGAGGAACTGGCGTCCCGGGTCGGTGAGCGTGTAGACGAATTGTTTGCGGGCCCCGCCGCGGACGCTCCCCCGGCGGTTTCGGAGCTTTCCCTCTTCCAGGAGGTCTGCGAGAGGGCGGGACATCGAACAGGGGTGGTAGCCGAGAGCTGTGGCAAGTTCCCGCTGGCTGATCCCGTACGGGGCATCGGCCGGGGGCTCGTGAGTCTCGATGTAGTCGAGAATCTCTATCGGGAGGTGCGTTACTAGCGGCACGCACTCATCCCTATCGCGGAGGAGATACTTAGATTATTTTGTACAAAATAACTGGTTCGGATTAAATACCGTATTTGCCACTGGTCCTCCTACCATGAGCCAATCGGTCGAACTCGGAGCGACCCGCAGCGGGGGTCGGCTCGGGGGAATCAGCACGATGGTCACCCAGGCGGACGTGTGCACCTCCTGTGGCGGTCACCACGACGGCCGGCGCCGCTCCTTCTGGGACCGGTCGGGTCGGGCCGAGCAGGTCTGCCCCATGGTGGTTCCGGGACCGTTCCCGATGCTCATGAAGCTTCCGGAGCCGATCCAGTTCACCCTCGAGTTCCCCTTCGATAACGAGTCCCCTCAGGAGGAGATCCGTGCCGACTCCCCGGGGGAGGTAAATCCCGCACTGGCACGCCGGCTGAGCCAGCTCCCGATCCCGTGGCCGGCTCCCTCCTTTGACGAGGCGTACCTATGATCGTGGTGTTGGACCGCCAGGCTCCGCTCCGCGCCCGACCGTCGATCGCGATGTCGACACCCGCTTCCCGCAGCGTGATGCTGGGCCTCGCGCCGGCGCCCGCTCGGGCGATCGAAACCGCCTGGCCGAAGTGGCTGATGTCGTTTGAGAACACGTCCAAGTCGGTGGCCCGCTCCAGCCACCGGCGGTCCCGGAGGAGCAATTGAACGTGCAGGAACTCGTAGCACTCTGAATTCACGATGTCTGAGCGGGACCCGGTGCGGTGCCCGGACCACGCCGGGTCCCCAGTTTTTTCCCGGCCCCAGTAGGGGCCCCAAGTTCATGGGCGTGAGCCGCCGCAAAGGAAAGATACTCGCCGTGGGTCGTGACCCCGAGGCTCGATTCCCGTGGAGCACCGATGCGCGACCTGTGGCGGCCCTCTCGAGAGCGGCTACGTGACCACCACCAATGGTTCCGGTTTATTCTGGGCGAAAGAATCGTCCGATACCCGGATCCGGCCCGACGGGCTCGAGGTGCTGGTCCCGACGCGGTTCCACGGGACCTACTCTGCGAACGCCCAGGGGCTGCGGTGCAAGACCTGCAACACGATTCTGATCCGAACTTCCGAGAAGGCCCTGTAGACCTCCGTCCGCATTCGGCGGAGCCTCTTACGTTGGCCTGAAGAGCCAACGGTCCACTTCGTACGGGGGGGACCATGCTCCCGGAGCGCGTTTTTGCTATCGGGGGCTGGCTGAGCATCGCCACCGGGGGCCTGCTTGCCATGGCCGTCGTGCTCAATCCCAATGCGGTCCTTTGGAACGTGCTCCCCCCGATCGCCTTCTTCGAGGGATTGGGCGCGTTCTTTCTTTACGTGGGGAAGGGAGCCCACCGAGACCGTCGAAACCTGCTGGATGCTCCGCAACGGCCCCCGTAGTGCTCCGAGAACAGGCAAACGCTCCTTATGCTCCCCGTGCCGTGGAACGGGAGGATGGAGCCTCCAGCGGCAAGCAACGGATTCTGCCTGTGGCTGACCGGACTGCCGAGCGCCCGCAAGACCACGATCTCCCGCGAGCCGGCCCCCCGGCTCGATCCGGCCGCTACCACTGAACCGGGGCGGGATTCGAGGCAGGCCGAGACGTCCTATGTCGCATCGAGTGCTGGTCATCGGCCCGAGCTCGGGTCTGGCCGAAGAATTCGTTCTCGGCGCGCCCGCCGGTTGGTCTTTCGAGGGGGTCGGTCGAAACGGGGCAATCCATGCGGCCGACCGTTACGAAGTGGTGCACCTGGTCGAGGCCCGGGACATCGGCCCGCTGGAGTACGCGGTCCGGGCCAATGACTGCGACACCGTCGTGAGCTTTCTCCAAGAAGGCGACCGCACCCGGTGCCAGGAGGAACGGCCGCTCCCCGGGGAGCTTCCCGGGGGGGTGGCCTGGGACGTGAACGTGCTCGCGACCGAGGCCGTCGGCCGAGCCGCGGTTTCCGAACACAAACGGGTCGTGGTCGTCTCCACGGACGAGGTGTTTCCGGAAGGTGGGGGTCCGGCGTTGGAGTCCACCCGCCCGCTCGACTGGGCGGAAAATCCCTCTTGGTACGGAGGCACCTGGGCGGAGGCGGAAACCCTCCTAGGTCGGCTCCCCGGATCCGTGGCGGTACTGCGGGTCTCGGCCCTCTTCGGGTGGTCGGCGGAACCTGGGTGCGATCCCCGCCTCGCGAGCGAACTGGCTCGGGAACGCGACAGTGCGCCGGAGCGAGTCCAGCCGACGTTCGTCGCCGACGCGACGCGTGCGATCCGGCGGCTCGTGGAAGACCCGGTCGTGGGCCGGTTCCACGTCGCCCTTCCCGAGGCGGTCGGCCGGAGGGAGTTTGCCGAGTCGCTTCGCCGGGCCGTCCGGGGGGCGGCGAAGACACCAGACGTGGTCCCCGAACGGCACCCGGGATTGGTGGGTGGCCGGCTCGGCGACCTAGGGTTCCGCGCGACGACGCTGCCTGTCGCCCTCGAGACGCTCGAGGCGCAGGTCCGGGACTAGCGCCGCGACGCCCGGGCCACGGGCTTGGCGATGGGCGGGACCGGATGGAGCCAGTCGGCGTACCGGGGTTCCTCCCCGCGGACGGTCTTGTAGAACACGTCTTGGATGTCGCGCGTCATCGGACCCGGCTTGCCGTTCCCGATGACGTAGTGACTGATCTCGCGGATCGGTGCGATCTCGGCGTACGTGCCGGTGAAGAACGCCTCCTCGGCGGTCAGCAGCTCGCCGACGGAGAGGGTCTTTTCGACGACCGGGAACCCCAGGTCCTGGGCGATATGGATGACCGAGTCCCGGGTGATGCCGAGGAGGATGTCTCCCTCCGGGCCCGGCGTGTAGACCGTACCGCCCCGGACGACGAAGATGTTCTCCCCGGAGCCCTCCGCGACATAGCCGTTCGAGTCCAGAAGGATGGCCTCTTCGTAGCCGTCCTGCTGGGCGTCGGTGCCGGCGAGATACCCACCGAGGTAGTTGCCGACCGCCTTGGCCATCGCGGGAAGCGCGTCCGAATGGACCTTCCGGAACGGGGACAGCTTCGCGCGGATCCCGTTGTCAGACTTCTCCCCGAGGTACTTCTTCGCGGGAATCGCCGCGACCGCAAGCGAGACCTTGGTCGCGAGG
This sequence comes from uncultured Thermoplasmata archaeon, assembly GCA_963773945.1. Classification (GTDB taxonomy): domain Archaea; phylum Thermoplasmatota; class Thermoplasmata; order Lutacidiplasmatales; family UBA184; genus JAKIWV01. Next base: position 881,259 of record CAVZDD010000005.1, read on the forward strand.
TTCTTTACGCCGAGCGCGGGGCCGTCCCGGAAAACGATGGGCCGGATGTAGGACGGATAGAGGTCGTTGGCCGCCTGCGTGGTGACGATCGCGTCGACGATCTCGTCCTCGGAATACGGGATGGGCATCTTGTAGATCTTCGCGGAGAGCATCAGGCGTTTGACGTGGTCCCGGAGTCGGAAGATGACGCCTCCTTTCGGCGTCGAGTACCCCCGAATTCCCTCGAAGACCCCAACGCCATAGTGGAGGGTGTGGGCGAGGACCGAAACCTTCGCCTCCGACGCATCGACGAGAGCCCCATTCATCCAGACTTTTGCAGCCTCGTTTGCGATCACAGGTGGTCCCTTTCCGGTCCGTCAGGAACGGGTTTGGGTCTCCTCGCGTTCGAATGCGTGGACTGCTATATAGCGCATGGTTAGAGCTCAGGTCGACGCGGGACGGGTCCACCTCTCGCCGAGCGCCTCGGACCCGACCCTCCGAAATCGTGGACATTTGTCCATCGTCGGACGGCCCGAGACCCGGCCCAACCGCTCGTCTCCCCGAAGGCATTAACAGTGCGAATCCAGATTCGGGGTGGTGGCCGAGGGCCGGCGCCGATTGGCGGCGATCATGTTCACGGACATGGTCGGCTTCTCGGCCTTGGCTCAGCAGGATGAGCGGCTGGCGCTTCGAACGGTGGAGGAATACCAGCGGCTCCTGAGGCCGATATTCGAGCGCCATCACGGGCGCGAGGTGAAGGCGCTCGGCGACGGCTTCATGGTCGACTTCGACAGCGCCCTCGACGCGACGGAGTGCGCGATCGCCATCCAACGTCGGCTGTTCGAACGCAATCAGGCGTCCGGCACCGCGGTCGTTGAATTGCGGGTCGGTATTCATTTGGGCGACGTCGTCCAACGGGAGGGAGACATTTACGGCGACGCCGTCAATGTGGCCTCGAGAATAGAGCCGCTGGCCGAGGCCTCCGGGATCTGCATCACCGGGCCCGTTCTCGAACAGGTGGGGAACAAGATCCCGTATCCGTGCGTCCAGCTCGACTACGGCTTCCTGAAGAACATCAGCACGCCGATCACCGTCTATAGCATCGACCTGCCGTGGCACGCCCCCCCGGCCGCCCGTTTGACCCCCATGACGGACCGGACCTCGGAGCTCGGCACCTTGCAGGGGGCCCTCCGCGAGGCGGGGCGTGGACACGGCGGCCTTGTGGCGATCAGCGGAGAGTCCGGGATTGGCAAGACCCGCGTCGCCGAGGAAACCATCCGCCGGGCGGAAACGACCGGCTTCCGCGTCCTCCGAGGTCGACGATTCGAGGAGGAGCTGAATGCCCCCTACTCCCACTGGGTCCAGGCGGCTCGTGCCTTCGTCCGGGATGCTCCACCTCCCCTGATCTACAAGGTCTGCGACCAATGCCTCCGGGAGGCTGTCGGGCTGGTGCCAGAGTTGGCGGACCGCGTGGGTCCGCTCCCTCCCGCCGCCGAGCTAGAACCCGCGCAGAGCCGACTGCGCTTTTTCGAGGGCGTGAGCCACTTTTTTCTGAACGTCGCGAAGGAGCAGCCGCTCGTGCTTCTTTTGGACGATTTTCAGTGGGCCGATGCGGACTCGGTATCCCTGCTCGAGCATTTCGCGACCCAATTGGAGATGCAACCGATTCTGGTGCTCGTGACCTTTCGGGACACCGAGGTGGAGGCCACGGCGGCCCTGGCGAAGACCCTGTTCAACCTGCGTCGTCAGCACTTCTTGCGGGAGGTTTCCCTGAAACGGTTCGATGCGGAAAACAGTCGAGACCTCGTAGGCGCCGTTCTCGGCGGGACGCCTCCCCCGAAGGAGATCTTCCAGCCCGTGCTCGACAGGACCGGAGGGAATCCCCTGTTCGTCGAGGAGATCTGTCGATCGCTGGTCGAAGATCGGTCGCTGGTCCGGACGACCGAGGGGTGGCAGGCCAAATCGAACGCCAAGATCGCCATCCCGTCGACGGTCAAGGAGGTGATCCGTCGTCGGGTAGACTGGATCGGCCCCGAAGCCGAGAACGTGCTCGCGATCGCGTCGGTATTTGGGAACCAGTTCGAGTTCGACCTGCTGCAGCAGCTCAGCGAGATGAAGCCGGATACGCTCCTCCTCCTCGTGGAGGCGATGCTGCGGGCGCGGCTGTTGCGGGAGGGCGAGCTAGGGCCCGGTCGGTCGTTGTACCAGTTTAGCGACGAGCAAACGCGTGACGTGTTGTACGACGGACTTTCCCTGGTCCGGCGTCAGCGCTACCATCTCAAGGCCGGGGAGGCGTTGGAGCGGGCCCTCGGCCACAAGACCCCCGAGCGAGCCGGAGAGCTGGCCTACCATTTCCTCCAGGGGGACGATGCCCGGCGGGCCATCCGGTACTACGTTCAGGCCGGGGACCGGGCGCGAGATATGTACGCTCAGAGAGAGGCGGCCGCGGGCTACGAAAGCGCGCTGCGTCTGATCGAACAAGTGGTGGCCCCGGAGCGCGGTGCCTCGGCCGAGCGCCAGCAGGGCACTGTGGTCGCGGAACTGCTCGGAGACGCCTATCACTATGTCGGCCAGCATGACGAGATGCTGGCGGCCTACCGGCGTGGGCTCGAGCTCGCCAAGGGGTGCGATTCCATCACCCTCGGTCATCTCTGGTTGATCGTGGCGGTCGCCCACAGCCAGCGGCACGAATACGACGCGACCCTTCAATGCCTAGACGAGGGGGAACGTGCCTTGGGCCCGCCCCCTGCCGATTCCTTGTCAGAAATGCGACCGGACGGAGTTGCTCCCGAAATCTCACTCCAATTCACCCCGGGCGGAGAGGGCATGGCGGTGCGCGGGTCCCCGTCGGACACCGACCGGTGGTGGACGGAATGGACGTGGGTGCAAAGCGAGCGGATGTCGGTCTATTATTGGCGGGACGAGCCGGACCGGATGGCCGAAATCATCGCGCGGTTTCGACCGATCCTGGAGCGAAGCGCTCGTCCGGCCGACCGGGCGCATCTGTTCGGGTCGCTCATGCTATACGACTGGCGGCGGAACCATGGCATCTCCGACGAAGGTCTGGAGTATGCTCGGCTCGCGCTGGCGGCGCGAGAGGAGACCCGGGACCGGAAGGCCATCGCCTGGGCGAAGTTCACGCGAGGATTCGCCTTCTTTTGGCACGGCGACCCGGAGTTGGCCCGGCCGTTCCTCCTGACGGCCCTCGGTGAGGGAGAGCAGACCGAGGACTCTGCGCTCGTATCCCGGGCCTCCACGTACCTGATGGTCTCGGCACGCAGGGCACAGGACCGCGCGGAGGCGGAACGTCTCATCCCTCGGGTACTGCAGGCGGCCGCCACGGCGGGCCATCCCGAGTACGAAGCGATGGCCCATGCGACGCAATCGTGGGTCTCCTGGCGCACCGGAGATCTCGAGCGGGCCGTCGAGAGCGGGCAGCGCGCTCTGAAGATTTGGCGCGAAATCCCCAACCGGTACCCGTGCGACTGGATGGCCATCTGGCCCCTGACGGCGATCGCCCTCGATCGGCAGGAGATTCCGCGGGCCGTCGAGCTGGTTCGGGATCTGCTTCCCCCGTCCCAGAACCCGCTCCCGCCAGAGCTCGACAAGCTGGTCCGCGCGGCGATCGCTTCGGAAGAGGAGGGCCAGACGGACGCGGCGGGGTCCACCCTCCGTCGTGCGCTCGAAGTCGCACGACAGCTTCGATACACCTAACGGAGACATTGCCGCCACCCTATCACCTCCGTCCGTAGACCCGACCTTCTCTCCTATCAGCCTAGCCAAACGCCTGGGTTCGATGGGTCCGGCGGGGGGCGCCCCGGGGCTCGCGAGTCGATGCGTCGGGAGGCCTCGTAAGGTGAACATATTCATATGAATATGAATACTAAATTAGCCGGATCGCTTCCGACGGTGGAACGGGTCGGGTAGTACCATGATGCCCTCGGTAGGATCGCCGATCGCGTGGGCCGTTCCCTCGAGAAACCGCCGCGCCACCCAGGCGAGGGTGGCGGCATCCAGTTCGTCGTGGGTGAGGGGTCGGCGGACCAGGTCCCCCTTCAAACCGAGCTTTACGAGGGCCTTCTGTAAGACGTCCGTGCCGGCCCGCTTGCGCGGGATCCCGAGGAGGTCCTGCGCCCCGCCGGGATATCCCTCCTCGACCCAGTACCCTCGCGAGCGCAACTTGGTGGCCAGATTCATCCCCCGTACCGTCAGAATTCTCATCGGGCCAAGGGTGAGCGGGAAGAATCGGATCCCCAAGCGGCGGAGCTCTCGATCGCACTCTCGGAAGTGGGGGCCGGAACGGTCCTCGATCGTTGCCCTTCCCCTCGGTAGAGAGAGGGGAGCGTCGATCAGGGTGATACGAGGTCTTGCTTTCTCGATCACCTTCATAATTTCAGCGTCCGAGTGGAGCACCGACGCATGGGCCGTTTTGGGGCCGCCTAGCACACAGCATCCCGTGTTCCTGTGGGGTGAACCTGCGAGGTCCAGCCCCAAAACGGTGGATGGCGGCAACCGGGCCATACGGCCGGGTGCATTATCCTCCGGGATAAGAGGCACCTGAGCCCGGATGACGTCCGGACCGCCCTAGATTACTTGGTGGATATCGGCGCTGCTGGTGGCTTCAGCAACGCGGCAAGGTAGAGCATCAGGGCACCTAACGCGAACAATACCATGGAGACCACCATCGCCGAGATGACGAGCACTGGGTTAGTTGTGAGCGTCCAGCTCGACCGCGCATGAGTTGCAGGACGGCGGGCCAAGGGTGAGTGAACACCGCCCCACCAAGGTCGCTAACAGACCGAAGATCCCGATAACCAGGAATAGTGCTCCGAATGAACTCCCAACGGTGAACCGGGTCCAAGGCTCTTCATCTCCGCCATCCCCCAGGGGACGCCCTTGGCCCCCAGCAAGCTCTTCGTGCGGGTAGCAGGGGACTCTGAGTCGAGTGTGGACACTAACGCCCGCATGTTATTTCGATAGGAAAAGCCACCCAACCAGGAAGGGTGTCGAGTGACGCATAACCAGAATTATACGCCATTCCGTCAGAGAACTGGTGCGGTCCGATGCGCATGAGGGAGGACTCTACCCGCGCATCAGTCTAGATTAGAAGTGTTAGTAACGTATCCATCATTACTCAGCTTAGTGTGTGCTGATATCGGCCCCCGGGAGGCGGGGTGGGCCTCGAGGGCCGATCCGGGGCGTCGAGGGCTGTACGGCCCGTTTCCGACGTTCTCCGTCAGGGAGTTCCCGTCTCGACTCGACATAATCGGGTACATTACGATCGATTCGATTACGTATCTGGCGTTACTTGGTCTTGCATCGTTCGAGTTGGCTGATCTTTGAGGCGAGCTGACGAAGCCGGAGGCATCCCGGCGGCCGTGGTGATCCACTCCGAGCATCCATGCGCTTCGGCGGCGCCCAGACACAGCCAGGTGCCCTCTGGGGCCGTCTGGCGCGCGGACGCTGCAATGGTGGCGGCCCGGCGAGTGCTTTCCTCGTTGATTGGGAAGCACCGTCAGCTTTCGGCGCAGTCGCTCGAGCGCCTGCATGCGTCGTTCCTTTCCCGGGACTCTTGTCCCTCCGACCTAGGAGTTCGATTTCGAAGAGATTCACCTCGGTGGTGGCCAGCTCCTCTCCCGCGAGGGCCCGCACCAACGCCCGAGGCTTGGCAGCGCCTTCGAGCAGGGCCAGCAGGACGGGGGTGTCCAATCCCTTCATCGGCGGGATCTCCCCACCTCGGACGCCTTCCACTGACGTAGCGCCACCTTCGCGGTGTGCGACCAGCTTCCCGAGAGCTCCTCGAGCGGGCCCCGCTGTTGCAGGAAGCGGACGAAGAGTTTCGTGTAACTTTCGCCGGGCCGCTTCTCTCGTTCCAACGCTTGTACACGTCCTTTCGGACGGCGATGTTGTGCGATGGCATGTATATGCATCTTCATATGTTGTATTAATCAGTTCAGCCGCACCGGGAGTGCGGCGGATCCGTCGGTTTCGTCGAGCCGGCTGTTCGCCTAGCGAACCGGGAGGCGCTCGGAGGGGTCACCCTCCGACACGCGCTGGCGGAGCGCACGGCTCCCCGTGGATGTTATCGTATAGGCGAGGACCCGCCGCGGCGACCCCTCGAAACGCACGGCGCGACGCAGGATCCATCCCCGGCGTTCGAGGCGCCCCAACGCCTTGGCGAAGCGGTTTCGCGAGACACCGATCGATTGGGCGATCCCGAGCTGGGTGATGCCCCGAGGATCCGGGGCGGATCCTGTTCCCGTCGTTCGACCCCCCGCACCGCGCGCGATGCATCGAAGGACCATGTCGGTTAGACGAGGACCAACGGGGGTCGGTCGTTTGAGAGGAAGGCCCTGGCCCCCGAGCGATGAAGTTGCGCCAGGGAGCTCCCGTCGAAAAGCAATCCCTCCCCAGTCGGTGTCCCATCGAAGGCGGTGTTTCCTCGCGATCTCACGCGCATGTTTCTCCCATCGGGCGGCCTCCCGGGCCGTGCTGTGAACCCGGGCCCAGATGGCGGACTCTTTCATGCTGCCGACGAGGTTGGGCCAGTCACCAATCCGGCGAGAACAAGCGATGGCTCGGCGGAGGGCCCTCCGGCTGCCGGCCTGATCGTTCTCTAGTTCATGCGCTCGGGCCAGTACACGGAGCGCTTCCGGTTCATACGCAAAGGGGACTGCTCGGGGGCCCTCTGTGAGCGCCAGGAGCTCCGTCCTCACCGCGGCCGCCTCGCCTGTTTCGGTCCGCGCCCAGGCGAGGTCGACCTTGATCACCGGCCCGAGCGGAGTCGTGGGGGAGGCCTCAAACAAACGACGGGCCTCCTCCAAGGACTCTCGAGCCGCCTCCCATTTTCCCTCGTAGAGGTCCACTGTACCGCCCAGAACGCGGGCATAGCCGACGAGCGATTCGATCCCGAGCCGCCCCCCGACCCGGATGGCCTCAGCCAGGTGCTCTCTGCACGGGCCAAAGCGGCGGAGCGCCATCTCGGCCGATCCGAGTTCAGCCAAGGCCTCGGCCTCGAGTGCCGGGAGCGCCAGGCGGCGGTAGTTCGCGACGACCCGGCGGAGGGAGCGGGCCGACATTGTCCCATCGAGCGCGATACGGTCGAGGATCGCCTGGCAGTGGGCGAAGGTCGCCCCGACTGGTCCTTCAAGCAACCCCGACCTCCGAGCGAGCCGACGCGCCTTCCGAAGGACCCGGCGAGCCTCGCCCAGTTGGCCGAGGTTGGAGAGGGCGACGACCCCGTTCTCGTAGAGTCGGCAGCGTTCGAAGACGTGCCCCGAGGACCCCATCCGTCGGAGAACCCCCTGGATCTCCCGCCAGGCCTCCCGGGGGGGGTGGCTCCAGAGCGCCATGATTCCGTGCATATAGGCGATCTCGAGGGACAGCTCTGGTGAGCGTTCGGTCGCTCCTGCCGGTAATCCACGTTCGAACTCTGCGAGCCCGGCAAGAGCGGCGGCCGCGCCATGGCGCACCTCCGTTTCCAGCCGCCAGAGGTCTACCCGCCAGCGTGTCGCATCCGGGACGTCCCGTTCCCTCAGGTCGATCAGGAGCTTCGCGCACACGTCGAATTCGAGGCGTTCCCGGAGTGTCTGCGTGACTTCGAGGTAGATCCGAGTCAGATTCTGGTCCGCACCCCCGCCAGGCGACAGACTCTTCCCCACCCAGGAGAGCAGACCGGGGACCAATCGAGATTCCCAATTGGTCATCGCGGAGCGAACCCGTTCTCCGACAGCGACGACCGCTGCTTCCTCCTCTTCGAGGGCGAGTCGAAGACGTATCAGGGTAATGAGGTCCCCCGGACGGTGCTCCTCCCACCACAACTCGAGCCGGCGGGCCGATCGCGGGTCCCGCCGGACCGCGGCGAGGTCCGCCAGACACTCCTGAAGCAGCGTATGCTCGAAAACAAACCGGCCGTGACGACGGGGATCCGCCCGGATGGGCCAACCGGCGGCGACGAGCTGGTTCAGCAACGCCAACAACTCGGAGGCCGGGAGTTCCAGCGCGGCTGCCAGCGGCGCCGTATCAAACTCCGCGCCCAGCAACGCGGCGAGCCGGACCGTCTCCTGAGCCGCGGGAGTGAGTCGCGCGTATCGGTCGAGGATCAGCTTTCGGACATTTACCGGCACGTCGTCCCGACCGGACGGGTCGGGCGCGCGCACGGAGGCTTCGGGCGTCAGCCTCCAGCCGGCCCGGGTTCTCACAATCTCCCCTTCGGCGACGAGCTGGGCCACCGTTTCCACGAGGAAGTACGGGTTTCCGCCGACCCGGCGGACTAAATGTTCGACCCGGTCATCGGAATCGGGCCGGTCGGCGGATCCCCCGAGATACGCTTCCAGGAACGTCAATCGGTCGTGCTCCTCCAACGGCTTGAGCCCGACAGTCCGGATGAATCCGGCGCGCTGAGCCGTAGTGAGGGCCGCGTCTGCCCCACCGGGGGAGCCTTCGCCGACATCCACGTCCCGCCGGAAGGCGGCGGCGAGCACTACGCGCTGTCGAGCGAAAAGACGGGCGAGGAGGGCGACCATACGGACTGATTCGGCATCCCCATCGTTCAGGTCGTCCAGTAAGAGAAGCAACGGCTGGCGATCCGCCGCGCGTTCGATCGCCTCGGTCAGGGCGAGGAAACGATGCGCAATGGACTTCGGCCATCCGGCGGAGCGTGTACGGGTCCCGTCGTCCAAGTGTCGGAGGATTTGGTCGAACGGGAAAAGGGCCGTCGCAGAGTGCGGGAGAGTGTACCCCCAAAGGGCCCGGAATCCCCGGCGAAGACCCAGTTGCTCAACCTCTCGCAACAGTCGAGACTTTCCGATGCCGGCAGGCCCGGTAAAGACCCACGTACTTCCCATACCTCCTTGGGCCGCCCGGAGGGCGCGGTCTAGTTCGGCGAGGTCACCTCGCCGGCCGATGCAAGGGAGATTCTGTGGCAGCAGCAGCCTTGGGGTTCGCTCCGAGCGGTTGCGATTCTCGGGCCGAGCCTTCGCCAACGGCGCTTTCAACCAGGGCTCAACTTCGAGTCCGTCGTTCATCGGAACGGGTCGAGGTCCAACTCCTTTGGAGTGGGCGGCGCACATGTGCACGTCGGAAATAATTCCCCGCTCTTGCTTTTACCGCTGTGCCGCTTTCGCGGGATTCGGGTGGAGACCCTGCGTTAGACGAATCGATCGAGATCGGGTGCGGGTCCGGGAAGTTGCCGACGCGCCCGGCGCCATTAGGATTGTTAGGTTCGGCCGGAAGCTGGTGCCGAATTCGCCGATCACCCCCGCGACGGAGCGGGCCGGTCCGCGTGGCCCTTTCGATTGGTATAGTAGTGCTGACGATCCTTGTGTCCGCGTCAGCCGCCGTCTCGGGTTACCGGGGCCTGATCGAGAAAGGCGACCAACCGACAATCTCCACCGGATTGCATCCTTTCGGTGTCTGCATTTATTGCCCCGTCACCGGCACCTGCGTTCCCCCGGCCGCTTGCAATCCCCCCTGCACGTCCTTCACGGTTACCATCACGAGCGCGACTGTGAGTTCCACAGGCACCTCGATCTCCGCCTATTGGGATTCCAGCGGCTACTACACGACAACGTACAGTTTTGGCTACGGACCGACCGGCGGTTCGACGACTTGGGTAAACACCAATTCGGGGACATCGTACACCGTGAACGGCCTGACGGAAGGGATCTCCTACACGCTCCATGTCGACGCCTCCATGAAATGCGCCTCGGGTACGACGTACACGGCCTCGACATCGAAGCAGGTGACCACCAACTGGACCTGGACCGTCGCGGGGACAGTGGAAATGGCGACTCCATCCGGCGCTTCCAAGAGTACACCCGTCTACGGAGCCTACGTGACAGTAGCTGGCGGGAGCGGGACCGTCGTGGGGACGGCCGGAAGTTACTCGTTTACCTTGACCAGCTCGGCCACCTCCGCCACCGTGTGCGCCGAGGCGCCGGGGTACCATCAGAACACGGGGATTCCGAACCCGGCAAATCCCGCCTTTGCCGAATGCGATTTGGTGTCCGTCACCGGCGGTCAGACCACGTCGCACACCATCTTATTGCAACTCAACTCGACGCTCGTGTCGGAGAGCAGCGGGTACAACTACGCAAACGCCGCTCCATGCTTCTCCCCGGTGTCGACGGGCTGCAAGTCCTCGACCGGCGTACAGATTTCGGCGATTTCTGGTCAAACTGTCGACATGTCCGCCGACCAAGCCTCTGCGGTGACGGCTCAGAAGGCGGGTCTCTCCACGCTCCCCCCTCCTGCGCGAGCGCCGCTTCCTGCAACTTGATCTCCTTCAGCGGAACCCCCGATCTGTTGGACGAGGCGTACACGTACTGGGAGGTGCTCCCCTTGAATTACTACGCGGGCGGAAGCTCCGGCATTCCCCTATCAGCCCCAATGCAGCTGTCGTACTACGTCTACGAAAGCATCGGCATTGGGCACGTCGCGATGGACGCCGAATTCAATGACGCAACCAATCTTCATTCCCTCACAAACAACGTGAATAGCCACGTGCTGGACCAGCACGGGATCTGGATCGCCCCGTCGTACCAGACCATCCCCAACGGGGCGTGGGTTCCCGTGATTGTCGACTTGACCGAGATCACGGACAAGACGATGCTCTATCTGTCCGTTGGATTTGACGACGGCGGCCCCCTCGGGAGCATACTCCCGTTCCAGGCGTATTTTGCGGACATCCAGCTCGAAAGCGCGCAGCAGACTTCGACCGTAGTCAATGGGGACTTCATTCAAAACGGCGTCTACGGGTGGGACCTCAGTGGCAGCACGCTTCCAACGGCCCATCCCATTACGTTGGCGTCGAGTTCCCTCGACGCGGCCCTCATTGGGGATGCGAGCGGTAGCTCGACCGCGCAGACCAGCACGCTCGTGCAGGAGCTCCAGTTGCCCAACGTCGTCAACGGTGGCTCCCTCTGCTTCACGTACTGGGCCGTCTCGAATGAGCCCGGTTCGGGAGGGTACCAACGGATCTATCTTGAGGACCGGACCACGGGAGCGACCATCTACCTTCTGGGGTCGGCCACCTCGGGCACAATCGACTCGGGAATCTGGTTCACGACATGTCTCAATATCACCAGCGGTCAGAATGACCTCCGCGGAGACCGAATCTGGATGGTCCTGACCACGGACCAACCGGGGGACGGGTATGTTTCGTACATGTACGTCACGAACATCTTCTTCAAGCCGGACGGGCTCACCTGGGTCGACACGCCCCAGGCCTCGTCCAGTAACTCGTACGGGTACAACGGCGTCGACGTTTCGCCCCTCCCCGTCGGGTACCTGGCCTTCCCGACAACCAACTTCCCTACCAACACCGGCTCCCTTTACCATGTACCGTTCGCGCCGGCCGCGTATGCCTCGGGAACGTACCAACCGACCGGTAGTTCGGGGCTGACGTGGACAGGGGGCCTCGTCGCGGGAATTGATTTCGAGACGTTCGCCCGAGGGAGCGGGGGTTCGGCGGATACGTTACTGTTTGGCGTGAGTGCCGCGGCGGTCGTGGGTCACGGAAGCGGAACTAACCAAACCTGTACGGAATGGGGCTTCAAGGACGGATACAACCCATGCCTGTACGTAGACCTAGTCCGGTTGGGGATTGCGTTTGCGTGCATCTCCGGTTGCGCTGGGGGCATGCAAGGTCTGGAGGCCTCGAGCCCCAGTTCCGATGGAGACACGGCTTGGAACCTGGCGCCGATCTGCACGAGTTGCACGAGTGGGAACGGCGACCTCGAATTGCTAGATATCTTCGGCATCGTCGCCGGGTTGGGCACGATCGTGGTCGCCGCCCCCTTCACTGGCGGGGGCTCCCTCACGCTCATACCGATTCTGCTGGGGGCGGCGAGCGCGGGACTGAGCGGCGCGTCGCTGTATGAAGATATGCAATCCGTCGGGGGGAGCGGCCTCCCTAACAGCGGATTGAGCTGTGGGATCGCGAATTCGAGTTCCATCGCCCAGGCGTGCCCTTCGTACGGGTGGTGGGATCAAAACAGCACTGCCGGCCCGGCCGACGGCGGAGCTACGATGTGGGGAAGCATCCTGAGTGCGCCCTCCGGTGCTCAGTACGTGGTGGCCGTCATCGCGCAACTTCAGCTCGGGGAGGTCTACAGCGGAGTGTTCGGAGTCACGACGAACAATCAGGATTACGCTCAGGTCAACGAGGTCTACCTCGTGAACGTCAACACGGTATAGAACGGCCCACCACCGCCGGTGGTTCGCCTTCGAAGCGCAGGGCTATGCGCCCGCCGAACCGGGTCCCCGGTCCTCCGACTCCACCTCGAATACGGCGTGCAATATCCCGTACTCGGACTCCATGCGCTGACGCAGCGTGGCGGCGACCCGCCCCCATTCCTGGATTGACATGTTCCGAACTCCCACGTGGGCCGACATGCAGACGAGCGTCGGGCAAAGCGACCATACATGGACGTCGTGGACCTCGGCCACGCCGGGGACCGAGAGCGCCGTCTTCACCACCTCGTCCATGGTGATGCCTCGCGGAATTCGTTCCCCGAGAACATCCCAGGAGTCGCGGAAGAGCGGCAGGGATTCGAAAACCAGGACGGCGGCGACCGCAAGGGCGGCGGCGTCATCGACCCAGCCGGCTCCCGAATGGAACAGCAGGACGGCGCCCGCGACCAGCAACGCTCCGGTGATGGCGAGGTCGCTCGCGAGATGTACCACCACGCTGCGGAGGTTCAAATCCCGGACGCGCCCCGGCATCCGGGCTAGTACCGATAGGTTCACGGCCCGCAGTCCGAGGGTGGGCGCGGCGGCCGCCAAGAGCCATACGGCGTCCACCGGTCCTGCAAACGAGCCGCCGACCAGCAACGCGTAGGCCCCGAGGTACCCAAAGAGGAGTCCACTCCCGAGAATGAGGCTCGCATTCGCGAGACTCGCGAACACTTCCCAACGATGGGCGCCGTAAGTTGATTCAGCCGTTACGCCCTGCTCCGTCGCCCGAAGAGCGCCCCAAGAGACCGCGAAGGCCACGAGATCAGGGAGGTCATGGACCGCGTCGGCCGTCAGCGCGAGACTCCGCGAGAAGAAGGCCCCGACCGCCTCCACCACGAGGATGACGATCGTGAGCTCGACGGCCAGCCGCAGGCCGCGCAGCACCTGCACCTCGGCTTCCCCCTCGCCATGCGCTAGCTGGGGCATGTCCGTGTCATGGAAGCCTCCGACCTTAGAGGTACCCCGCCGGCAGAAAACCGAGCACGGGGTCGGCGGGAATTGACGAGGCCTTTATTCCGCGCGCTCCCGGTCAGAACTCCATCATGTCGACCGCGGCGCAAAACGCAAAGACTGCAGATCTTGCCGGGCCCGGCATCGGCGATTATTCTGATATCGACCGGATCCTACCCTCCGACTACCATTCCCTGCTGACCCCCCGGGAAACTCAGACGGCCATTTACACGGTCAAGCGGCACATCGAAGAGCACCTCTGCAAGGCGCTCAACCTGTCGATGGTGCAGGTCCCTCTCATCGTGGAGGCGGAGAGCGGAGTCAACGACATGTTGGACCGGGACGGCTCGCGGACCCCGATCCAGTTCCACATCTCGAACGACCGGGACCTACATCCCGTCAACGCCCAGGTCGTTCAGGCGGCGACGAAATGGAAGCGGATGGCGCTTCGGGAGTTCAGCATGGGACGGGGCGAGGGACTACTGACCGACATGCGGGCCGTCCGGAAGGACTACTTCCTCGACCACGACCACAGCGCGTACGTCGACCAGTGGGATTGGGAGCAGGCGATCGCGCCGTCCGACCGCACGCTGGAATACCTCAAGGAGACCGTCCGGAAGATCTGGAAGGTCCTCGTGGGCGCCGAACGAGCGGTCGAGAAGGAGTACCCCCAACTCCGGGACCCGCGATACCCGAGCCTGCCGGAGGAGATCCACTTCTTGCACGCGGAGGAGCTGCTGGACGCGTACCCGGACCTCCCCCGGAAGAAGCGGGAGACGGCGATCCTCCAGAGGTACCCCGCCGTGTTCATCATCGGGATCGGCTGGCCCCTCGCGGATGGCTACCCTCACGAGATGCGGGCGGCCGACTACGACGACTGGGTCACCGAGACCCGTTCCCCCGACGGCCGGCCGATGCACGGACTCAACGGCGATATTCTCGTGTGGAACCCGGTCACGAAGCGCCGACACGAGCTGATGTCGGGCGGGATCCGCGTGAACGCCGATATGCTGCGCCAGCAGCTCGCGATGTCCCACCAGGAGGAGTTCCTGAAGTACCCCTACCACCAGGCGATCGTCCGCGGAGAGATCCCCCAGAGCATTGGCGGCGGCATCGGACAGTCGCGGACCCAGATGCTGCTCCTTCGCAAGGCGCATCTCGGCGAGGTAAGCGTCTCGGTCTGGCCCAAAATCCTGACCGAGATCTGCGCGAAGCACAACATCCACGTCCTCGACTGAAGGGACGTTCGGGGGCCCGCCGGGCCCCCCGGGCCCCGGCTAGGTCAAAGGTCCCGGCGGGGGCTCGGCCAGCCGGTTCGTTCCCGGAGCCGCTCTGGTCGACGGCGGACCCGGGGGACCCGGCGGCGGCTCACCAGGGGAGCGCAGAGGGACGGGACGGAGGGCGAACCAAGCGAGGATCCCGAACAGCACGAAGAGTACCGCCACCAGATAGTCGCTCGTAGTGCTCGAGATCCATTTGAGCAAAACGAGCACGCGGCTGAGTCCGTAGGAGACGAGGAGCGCGTCCACCGCCATCACGAACCGTCGGAAGAATTCCGGCGAGACGGATCGGAGCAAGAGTGTGCCGAGCGGGACTCCTACGATGACCGCAATGAAGAGGACGGGCAGCAGGTCCAATGCGGGAATTTTGACGAGTCCAGCGCCGAGGAACTGGTCGAACGCCAGGTACGTGCCGAGGGTCAGGGTCGACTCGGCGACTCGAACCTGCGCCATGGTGCAGCGGAATTCGTTCTTCGAGAGGCCCTGGTTCCTCCAGAAGAGCGCGAGGGGAGGCCCCGAGATGGTTGTGAGCGAATAGAGGAATCCAATCCCAGCCCCGATCACCGCGCCGCCCCGTCGTTCGTTCTGGATGGGTCGGCTCACGCCCAGGAGCTGGAGGGTGACTAGCGGCAGCAGCACGAAGTACACGACAGCTTGACGTCGTTGACGGCCAGATAGGTCAGGCCCGCGGTTCCGAGGATAACGCCCGGCAAGAGGGTCCAAACGACCGACCGCGCGCGGGGCCATGTCTGCCGGATGTACTTCCGTTCGCGGGTCAGCAGCGCCAGGTTGACCGCGACCTCCACGATCACCAGGGCGGGGTTCAGCACCTTGTTCGAATACCACAGAATGGCGATGGGGGTGACGATGGACGAGAATCCGTAGCCGACCGCACCGTTGATGAGGGCCGCCATGAAGGCGACGATGCCCAACCAGATCTCGTTCAACGGAATCATGGTGACCACCTCTCGGGGTATGCGGGAAATCCGACCGTAGAATCCCATCCCGTCCGTGCGATGGGGCTGGAATCGCTCCCAAGATAAACGTTCGGGACGAGTTGAGCCGTCCCATAAATACAATACTTTATGTCCGCGGCCACGTTGAGGGAACTCGTGCGACGGGCTGACGGAGATTCAGGCGTCCCGGGAGGAGCGGCGCCGTTTGCAGGCGATGGCCCGGGGCGGGACGGTTCGTCCGAGGGTTGCCTTCCGGTGTCGGATCGTGCTCCGCGCCGCCGAGGGCGCGCAGAATCGTGAGATCGCAAAGGAACTCCGGACGAGTCCCGGAACGGTGGCCCTCTGGCGTCGGCGGTTCTTGGTGCAGCGGATTCCCGCCCTGGAACGGGACGCTCCCCGTCCCGGTCGGCCTCCCGCTATTCCAGCTTCGTCGATCCAGGCCCTGGTGCGAGCCACACTCGAACGCAGCGCCCCCGACGGCGCCCCGTGGACGGTCCGAAGTCTCGCGCGCGCGATGGGGGTTAGCAAGACCACGGTTCACCGTGTCTGGCAAGCCCGCCGGATTCGTCCTCGAGGTTCGGGGAGCTCGACGCCCCGTCCGCGCTCCGAGTTCGTGGACCGTGTCACGGATTTCGTGGGATTGTACTTGAATCCCCCGGAACGCGCGATGGCATTCTGCGTGGATGAGAATGGTCGCGGCGCTTCCTTGGACCGGCGAGAGCGCAACGCCATACGCACCCTCCGGGAGCGGGATCGGGGGGCGCAGTTCCTCTCGTTTCTGCAATCCGTGGATCGGGAGACGCCCGCGGAATTCGAGCTCCATCTCGTCCTCGACCCCCTGTTGGCCCCCACTTCGCCGAAGGTGCAGCGATGGCTCGTCCGGCATCCGAGATTTTACCTCCACTTCGTACCTGCCGACGCCACGCGGCCCAATCCGATCGACCGATGGTTCAGCGAGTTCACCCAGAAGCGGGTTCGGAAGGCGTCGTTCCCGAGTGTGAGCCGCCTGCACCGAGCCATCCAATCGCACCTCGGGGCCAGGGGTTCTCTGGCGAGGCCCTTCATCTGGACCGCCACGCGTGACGAGATCCGGAGCCGCGGGGCCGGCCCCATCATTCGATAGGATATTATTGGGACACGCGGATCGGCCCGGTGGCGCTCTCTCGATCCGGAGGCCGTTCGGTCCCCACCGAATCTCGGCCACTCTCGGCCGAACAAGGTCGACGGGGACCTCGACCCCCCCGCGCGCGGCCCTTCCGCATCGGGACATCTGGGGCAAGGGCGTCTCCGAACCCTGACCCGCCGCGGGTCACTCGTCGGGGAGGAGGATCTCTTCCTGGAAACGCAGGCCCACGATGTCGCCGACGCCGAGACGCGACTCCGGGCTCCAGCGGAGGGCGCGAACAATGGGACCCGCGGTTGGCACCCTCCGGACTCAACGAGATCCGGACGTGGAGAAGTTCCCCGTCTTGTCGAACTTCTCGGACGATCCCCGGCACACTGTGGGACGTTCCGGAAGGGAGGACCTCCGTTCTCGAGGGCGCGGTCGCCACCCAACCCCGTTCGAGATGGCGCACGTTGAAGCCGAGGAACTCGGCGACGAACCGAGACCGAGGCGCCCGACGGACTTCCTCGGCCGGACCCTCGAGCAACCATCGGCCCTCGCGCAGGAACGCCATCCGCGTGGCCAGGGCGACTCCCTCGTCGAGGTCGTGCGTGACGTACACGGCCGACAGCCCGTGCTCGACGACCCGCGCACGGATCTCGCGTTGCAGGGCCCATCGGATCTCCCGGTCCGCCGAGGAGAGGGGCTCGTCAAAGAGGAGGAGGCGCGGCCGGGGTGCCAGCGCCCGGGCCAGCGCGACCCGCTGTTGCTCTCCGCCGGACAGGTTCGCCGGCCGACGCTCGGCCAGAGGCTGGAGCCGGAAATCTGCGAGCAACTCCTCGACGCGGGCGGACACTTCGGGTTCCGGCCATCGACGGGCCCTCGGCCCGTACGCGAGATTGTCCCAGACCGAAAGTTGAGGGAAGAGCGCAAGGTCTTGGAAGACCATCCCGACGCCCCGTAGGTGTCCGGGAACACGCGGTGATCTCCTTTCCGTCCAACCAGACCCGTCCCGCCGTGGGGGGTTCGAGCCCGGCCAGAATCCTCAGCAGGGTGGATTTGCCGGCGCCGTTGGGTCCGAAGATCGCGAGCACTTCCCCTCCCGCGAGCTGAAAGTCGACCGGCCCCAGCTCGAACCCCTCGAACGCGTACCGGAGTCCCTCCACCCGGAGCCCCGGCCCGTGCGCGGGGCTAGAAGCGCACACGACGTCCTCCTCGCATGACGAGGAACAACGCGATCCCGCTCACAATGACCAGCAGGGCGCCGAGGGCCGAGCGCCGGACCCGGGAGTCGGAGCGTTTCCAGCAAGTACGCCTCGACCACGAGAGTGGTGTACGTCGGGATGTAGAGGAAGTTCGTGGCTGCGAACTCTCCCAGGCCGAGGGCGAAGGCGAACATTGCCCCAGCCACCAAGGTCGGTCGAAGGAGCGGCACATCCACCTCCCAAAACGCGCTCCAGGGCGACGCGCCCAGCGTCTGCGCGGCGTTCCGGAGGTTGGGGGGCAAACTGCGCAGCGAGGCCCGAACACTCTGGAGGACGAACGGGAGGGCCAACGCCGCCTGGCTCGCCACAATGAGCGTCCAAAGGAACGGGGGCGTGCCCAAGGTGCTCCCCCAAAGGTCTCGGAGCGCAAACGCGAGAATCACCGGCGACAGCAGGACGGACAGGAAGGCCAGCCCCTCCAGCACTCCGATCTCGCGACGCGGACGGGTCGATGCGTACGTGACCAGTAGGACGAGCGACGTGACGATTGCCGTGGCGGCACCGGCAAAGAAGAGCGTGTTGACCAACGCTTGCCCCGTCGGGATTCCCACCGCGGCCGTCGTCCGGTTCGAAAACAACGCGGACCAGTTGGCCAGGCCCCATCCACCGCCGACCAACCGGAAGGAGAGCAGCAGGACGGCGCCCAACACCGCCCCCACGAACACGACGAGCCCGGCCAGCGAGGCCGCCAACGCGACCACGACCGGCTTTCGCCACTCCACGGGGTAGAGTCGGGGCGCACCCCGTTCCCGGCCCCCGATCAACCGGGCCCGACGCGCGACCCACAGGTAGAGCAGGGCGGGAAGAGACAGGAGGGTGACGGTCCACAACGCGAGGCCGGCGGCCATCGTGGGGGCGGCGTAGACCGTCCGCGTGAGCGAATAGATCCAGACCTCGATCGTGTAGTTCGCGGGGCCGCCCAGCAGGAGTGGAGCGGCGAACCCGACGAACGCAAGCAGAAAGGTGAGCAACCCTCCGCTCGCGGCCCCCAGGAGCGACCCCCGCCCCCATACGTCCCGAAAACGCCGCCAACCGCCGCCCCCGAGGCTGGTCACCGCTTCTTCCAGCCGGGGAGACGCGTTCGCGATGGCCGCCGACGTAAACAGGGCGACGATCGATGCGTTGTAGAACACATTCGCGACCACGATCGCCGGGAGTCCGTGTCCCAAGGACCCCAACGCCGGGGCGAGGGGACTCGTTCCCCCGAACACTTCGAAAAGCCCGAGCACTACGACGAGCGGGGGAAGGAGGAAAGGGACCAGGAGGAAGCTGAACAGGAGATCTCGACCCCGGAAATCGTGCCGACCAAGGAACACACCACAAGGGTACCCCCACGCAACGGCGAGCACCGCGCTCCACCCGCCTTGGACGAAGGAGTTCTCGAGGGCCTGACGCGCCACCTGCGCGGAAAGCGCCGGCCCCCAAACGAGCGCCAACAGCCCGTTGCCGAAACCGAACCGCTCCACAGCCCCCGCAAAGAGCGCCGCCGCCGGAAGGGCGAGGAACAGGAGAACGAACAGCGCGATTGGCCCCTCGGAGAGGACGTCTCGAGTACGGACCCAGAACCGGACCGGCAGGGATCCGTTTGCGCCGTGGGATTCCTCCATCGGTCCCCTCCGACTCTACCGGCCTACCCGCCGACCGCTGCCTGCCATTGGAGGATCCAGCCGGGGAGGCTGTCCGCCGTCGCATCGACGGATTCGAACGAGTTCAGCGGCACGATGGAGGCGGGCGGCACGCTCCAATTGAAGGCGCCCGGAAGCGCGGTCGTGTCGTTTGCCGGGTACTCCCATTCGTTCGTGGGGATCCCGTTCTGGACGGCTCCGGAGAGCAGCCAATCCTCGAACTGCTCGGCGAGCGAAAGGTTGTGGACCCCGCCCCGCACGATCCCCACGCCATAGATCGATTCCCAGCTGTAGTTCTCCCCGCCGAATCGGAGGACCGACGCGTTGATCGCTCCCGCCGGTCCAAAGTACGCATCGTACGCCGGGTCCGTGGTATAGCTCACGAAGCTCGCAAAACTCCCGGCGGAGAATTCGGAGAATCCCGTGCCCCAATCGGTGGTCGAAGGTGCTACGGGACCGATCGTGTGCCAGAAGGCGGTCCAGTTCTCATGCAACACGGTGGAGGAGAAGGCCACCTCCATCGCGAGGAACTCCTCTCCCGTGATGTCCGGTGGCACTTCGTACAGGAATTGAGCAGCCAGCGAAGGCGAGTTCTCCACCGCACCCAGGTAGTCGCCGGTGGAAAACGGATGGTCGTGCGTATCATCGTAACTGACGTTGTAGTCCAGTCCGATGAACCCGTACTCGTAGGGCACCACCGAGTGGTCGGGCGCGAGATTGGTCACGAGCGCGGCGGGGACCTGAGCGAGTTCGGGCGGAGCATACGGAACGAGCAGTCCGGCGGCGTCGACCCGGGGCGCGGTGAGTTCGTCCAGCCCGATGACCACGTCGGGGCGAGGGGACCCGGAGGTGAGAAGGTTTGTCGCGAGGTCCCCGCTGACGTATTCCACGCAGACGCGGCTGTGGGTGGCGTTTTCGAAAGTGCCGAACACCGCGGCGCGCGCCGAGGCGGGGTCGGGGCCGGAGTCAAAGAAGCTGGCGTAGGTCTCCACGACGAGCGTGTGCGGGCCACTCGTGCAGGAATTGGACGTGGTTTCGACGTAAAAGTACACCCCAAAACCTGCCACGATGACGATCGCCGCGAGTACCGCGACGAGCCAGCGTCGCGGTCGGGTCGGGGGCCGTCGAAGCGGCCGGGGGGCCGCTACCACTGCCGATTCGTTCGTTCCTTCAGTCATTCCCGCAGCTCGGTGCGGGGGAGCCTACACGCGGGTCCACGGCCTTCCCTGCGCCGGTATTGCCCGGGTCAGGTTCAAGGGGTCGACAGAGACGGTCTGTCCTCTCAGCCGCGTGGCAGCTCCCCCAGCGACTAGGCGATTGCGTCGCCGACTTAAGACGGTGCCGGAACCCGGCGACCACGCCGGCGCCGGGCCACGAAGGACGCCGAGGCAGGGACGGCCACCCGATACGACTCGCGGTCATTGGGCTGGAACGGCTTGCCGCGATCTCGAATTCCTCCTCGGGCTGGAGTAAATCGTCCGATCTGGGAGACGCTGGCGCCGCCGGCCCGGAGGGCGGAAGTGACCTCTTGGACCCGGCCCGGATCCGCCGCGACGAGGAGCGTCCCTTCGCTGCTGACATCGAGCGGGTCGAACCCGAACAGCCCGGCGACGGCCCGGGCCGTGGGGTCGACCCAGACCTCCGAAAAATCTACGTCCAGGCCACGGGACGATGCCACGGCCATCTCCCACGCCGCGGCTCGAACGCCCCCTTCGGTCGCATCGTGCATGGCCCAAACCCCTTCCTTTCGGAGCCCTACCCGGGCGGCCCGCAACGCGTCCGGCACGGTGCTCATCCGAGAGGTGAAGGAGCGAGCCCTTCGCAGCAGGTCGCGGCCTAGGCCGTCCCGTATCCGATCCGGGAAGAACGTCGCCAACATTCCCGTCGCTTCCAGGGCAGCGGTCCGAACGACAAGGAGCTCCGCTCCGGGGGGATCTTCCGCGTGGTCACATAGCCCGTTTTCGAAGTGGCAGCGAGGAGGGTGCCGGAGCCCACGATCGGAAAGGCGCAGCCGGCGTAGCGGCCGGTGTGGCCCGTGATAATCGCCGTGCCGAGGCGTCGGGCCTCCCGGTGGAACACGCGAAGAATCGTCTCGAGGACATGGTCGGGAGTCTCGACGGGTACGTCCAGGTCGATCGTAGCCCAGTCGGGACGGCATCCTGTCGTAGTGAGGTCGCTTGCGAGAATGTGGAAGGCGAACCAAGCCGCCTGTTCCCATCCGAGCCGGGGCTCGATGTACAAGGGGTCGGTAGTGGACAAGAGAACGCCGCCCGTCGGCAGTCGGACGACTCCCACGTCCACGCCCGTACGAGGTCCGACCACGACGTCCCGGCGATGCTGACCGAGGTGCGGTCGGATCGCGCGGTCGAAAAACGCGGGCGAGGCCTTGCCCGCGGGGGTCGACACCTGCGCCCTTGGTGGACGACGCGGCATGACGTGGGACGAGTCGGGCGATACTATGTAAGCGCCGACGGACCTCCTCCTTCCCGTGTTGCCCTTCATCGACGCCTTCGCGCTCGGCCTGCTCCTGGGCCTGGGTTTCCTCCTGTTGGTGTTTTTCCTCACGCTATGGCGGATCCGGCGGCGGGAACGTCGCTGGGCCGAAGCCGACCAAGGCGCCGCGCCGGTCCAACGATAACCGTTTGAGGACGGATACCTCGGCGGGCCCGTGCAATCCCCTCGTCGGCGCGTGCTTGTCCTGGGCCTCGACTCGGTCCCGCCGGAGTTCCTCTTCGAGCGATTCCTTCCGAAGATGCCCCGACTGAAGGCGGTCCTCGACCGGTCCCGATTCGGGACCCTCCGCAGCACCGACCCACCGATCACGGTACCCGCCTGGGCCGTGATGTTCACCGGGATGGACCCCGGCTCCCTAGGCATCTACGGGTTCCGGCTCCGGAGACTCGGCTCGTATACCGAGATGTACACGCCCACCCCTCAAATGATTCCCGAGCCGCCCCTGTGGGACATTCTCTCGCGACTCGGCCGGCGTGTCGCGGTCATCGGAATGCCGCCGGGTACCCCCCTCCAACGGTGAACGGAGTTTACATCTCCGATTTTCTCACGCCGGACGGCGCGAAAGACTTTGTGACCCCGGCATCCGCCGCGCAAGAGATCGAGTCCGCGAGCGGCGGCTATCAGTTCGACATCACCTTCCGGGCCGAGGACCGGCCTCGGGTCGACCGCGAGCTCTTCGAAATGACACGGAAACGATGGGCTGTGGCCCGTCACCTGTGGAAGAAGGAACCCTGGGACCTGTTCGCTATCCACGAGATCGGGACCGACCGGCTGCACCACGCCTTCTGGAAATTTTTTGACCCGGGCCATCCGCGCTTCACCCCGGGGTCCGAGTACGGCGACATCGCCGACCGGTACTATGGCCTCCTAGACCAGGAGATCGGTGCGCTCCTCGAACTCGTGCCGGACGACGTGACGATCCTCGTCGCATCGGACCATGGAAGCATGGCCATGCACGGGTGCTTCTGCATCAATCAGTGGCTGGAGCAGGAGGGCTACTTGCACCTCAAGACGAGCCGGCCGGCCCCCGGCACGCCCTTCGAGAAGGTCGAGGTGGACTGGGATCGCACCATCGCCTGGGGCGCGGGGGGATACTATGCCCGGATCTTCTTCAACTTGCGCGGTCGCGAACCCCGGGGCCAGCTGGCCGCCCGGGACGTGCCCGAGGTGGTGAAGAAAATGACCCGCGCGCTCGAGGCCGTCCGCCGACCCGATGGGTTTCCGCTGGGCGTTCGGGTGCTCGAGCCGGCCACCACCTATCGGAAGGTGCGCGGAGATCCCCCCGACCTGATGCTGTATTTCGGCGACCTGCGATGGAGGTCGGCCGGCACGGTCGGCCACCCGGGGCTTTTCCTGGCCGAGAACGATACGGGACCGGACGATGCGGTGCACTCGTTTGACGGCCTGTTCGCCTTTGCCGACCCGCAGCACCGGGCGTCCCAGCATCTACCCCCCCAGCAGATCATCGACATCGCGCCCACGCTGTTGAGGCACCTCGGGATTCCAGTGCCCCCGACGATGCAGGGCCGTCCCATCGCGGGGCTCGAGTAGCCGGAACGCCGCCGCCCCGATTACTCCTGAATCGACCGAGGGCCGGGAATCGTCTTGGGCTGATCGGCTTCCGTGGGCATGCCGGTCTTCCCTTCCATGATGTCGCAGTCCTTCCAGTTGATGCCGACCGTGACCCTCGGGAAGGCGACTTTGAGCGTGTAGTTCGCGATCTTGCCGACGACCAGACCGCTGGCCCCTACGATGAGGTTCGGGTTCATCACCGAGAGGTCCCGGACGAGGATCACCCGGGTCTGGTTATACACCACGCGCGAGAGTTCGCTGCGGTCTTTCATCGGCTTTGGCCCTCTCGCGGCGAGCCCGTCTGCCGTCTAAAGATTGCTCCCCGGTCGGCCATGAAGGCTTTTTAGGCCCGTCAGGGGTAGGTCGCCGGCCCGGTACCTCATGGCGTCAGCAGGTCATCGGCCCGAAAAATCCGAGAAGACCGTTCACCTGAGGATCGATCCGAACGATGAAAGCACGACCCTCGAGGACGTCCTTTCGAAAATCTCGGACCTCCAGCGGAAGCACCCGGACCGCGAGGTCTTCTTCGACGGCGACGAGTACGCGATCTGTTCCCGACCCAAGCGCACGAAGGCCGCTGCGGCCCATTGAAACGGCCCCGCTGGGGCTCCCGCTATTCATTCTCAACCTCAAGGCCTACCCCCACCGGCTGGGCGCCGGGGCGATCTCCATCGGTCGGGTCTTCCAGGGCAAGCTCGAGGAGGCGGGCGTCCCCGGGGCGATCGCGCCCGCGGCGCCGGACCTGGGGGTGCTGGCGCATTGGCTCCGGGTACCTGTCCTCGCGCAGCATGCCGACCCCTACGAAGCCGGCGCGCGAACGGGTTACGTGGTCCCCGAAGCCATCGCCGCCGCCGGAGGTCGGGGAAGCCTGGTGAACCACTCCGAACACCCCGTGCCGGTCGGAACCATTGCCACCACGCTCCATCGTCTGCAGGGCCTCGGCCTCGTAGCGATCCTCTGTGCCCGGGACGTCGCCCACGCCCGCCGGCTGGCGCAGTTTCGCCCGCACTACCTCGCCGTCGAACCTCCCGAACTGATCGGAGGGACCCGATCGGTGTCGACGGCTCGCCCGAGTGTAGTGTCCGGCACAGTATCCGCCGTCCGGAAGGTCTCCCCGGCCTCTCACGTACTATGTGGCGCCGGCATCCACAACCGGCACGACGTTCGGCGGTCCTTTGAGCTGGGCGCCGAAGGCATCCTCGTATCGAGCGCCATCGCGCGCGCGGAAGACCCCGCGCGGGCCATCGATGAGTTGCTCGCCGGTTTTCCCTGACCCCCAGGCCCACGTCTTCCCTAGAAATAGGCGTTTCACGTGGCTCTTCGCCGGCCCATGACCCCGCGAAGGCCGCACCCGCCCCCGCACCGTGGCCGGCACGTCCGGCGGACGTTCGATAACGCAGTTCGTTCCGAATGGCGGCGGTACGCCGGCGAGCCTAAGCCGCATGCTCCGCCGGGTGCTCCGGGAGCGCTTCGTGCGGCTACACCTCAAAGTCCCACGAAACTACGTGCTCGAACTCGGTCCCGGCCCGGGCCGGTTCACGCCGACGATTCGTCGAGCGGCCTCGAAACGCGTGATCGCCCTCGACCTTTCCCGGGTCAGCCTCCGGGCGGCGCGTCGGAGAGCACGGAATCGACGGGGAAGCGTGCCGGTCGATTGGGTCCAGGGGGCCGGGGAGCAGCTGCCCTTCCGGTCCAGATCCGTCGACGCCGTCGTGGCCTTCGGCAACATCGTGAGTTTCGCCGCATCGGATGGGGCGAAACTGCTCAAGGAACTGCGTCGGGTTCTCAAGCCGAAGGGGCTGCTGCTGGCGGACTTCCCTTCCCCCGCGGGCTCGGTGCAGGAGTTCTTCCTCGTCGCGGCCCGCCGAAGGCTCCTGCGGCGAGTACTGCGCCGGCCCGGGCACTACTACCTCCATCAAGTGCTGACGACCGGGTTTCAACCGCTGGCTCCCGAGCGAATGGCACGGTGGGAGTTCCGTTTCTACACCGCTGCCCAAGCGAAAACGGAACTCCGGAAGGCTGGTTTTCGCACGATGGATTTGATGAGCGTGGCCCCCAGCGCGGCGTATCAGAACCAAGTCGCCGCGATCGCCCGACGGGAAAGGCGGGTGTGGGAAAACCTGCTCCGCCTCGAGGAACTGGTCGGTCGTCGCGAAGGCGTGCTCGAAACGGGCCACGGCTCTGTCGTCGCGGCGGTTCGACGGTGAGCCCCGTTGGCTAGCGGATCCGTTCCAGCGCGAACGAGCCGATGATCAGCTGACGGTTCGTCGCTCGGTACTCCACCCAGTCGCGCGTCTGGACGTCCCCCAAGCCCCTGGACGGAGAGGTAGGCCCGGTCGCGGTCCTGCTTGAACTTGATTGCCCCGTCGATGCGGCCCTGAGCCACTTCGATCCGGGCGTCCGGAACCGTGCCCTGGTCGACCAGATAGACGGCAAGCGCCGGACGCGCCTTCAGGATGCCTACGAAGTTCTGGAAGAAGGAGAACGCTTCCTTCTCGTCGCTCTGCGCGAGGCACGTGGAAAGGTTGAGGAAGCCGACCCGGAAGCTGCCAGCCTTGGTCTTTTCCGCCATCTGAGCCGCTTTCACGAGCCCGGTAAGGATCCCCGCATGGTCCGACGGTCCCCGGACGATGACCCGCGAGCTTTCCTTGGAAGAAGCGGGGTCGGCCGCGGGATTGGAAGCGTCGATCCAGGTCACCAGGCCCAGCTGCTCGTATTCCCGGAACTGAGAGGAGACCTTGCCGATGTCCGCTGCGATCTCGTCGGGGGACCGGGTCGTCGTCACCAGCAGCGCCGGTTCTCCCCGGCGCAAACCCTCCGCGACGAACGAGTACAGCAGGATCTCCTTTCCGGTGAACGCGGGTCCGACCATGAGGACATGCGCCTTGGCCGGGAATCCTCCCGCGAGCAGGTCGTCCAGCCGGGGGGTGCCGGTCGGGAGCCGGTCGGTCTGACGGGTGACGGTCGGGGGGGCGAGGGTCGTCCCTTCGGAACTGCCAACGGTCGCCGCCGCCTCCGCCCGCTGTCGGATCAGTTGCTGTTCCTTGTCCTTGAGTTGTCGCTCGCGAATGTCCAGCATCCGTTCGCGCTCGGAGAAGTTCGAGGCGGCCGCGGAACCCCCGCCACTCAGTTCGGGCCACTTGGACTGAGAGAGGGACCGGACCGAGAGTTCGGACTCCTTCGCCTCGTTGATTCGCTCGCGCTCGATGAGATTGCGTTCGCGACGGGTCAGCTCGTCCCGGAGGCGGGAGACCTCGGTCTCCTTCTCTTTGAGCGAACTCTCCCGGGTCGAGAGCAGCTGGCCGATCCGGTCGACTTCGCCGACTTGAACCCCGACCTTGCCTTCCCGTGCTTCGACCTGCTGCAGGCGCTCCGCGGCGCGTTTGACGGCCTCCTGATACTGGGTCTGGAGCTGACGCGCCGCCTCGGCCTTCTGGGTGGATTCGGTTTCAAGCTGCTTGACCGAAAGGTCGCGGATGGTCAACGCCTGCTCCCGCCGACCCAGTTCGTCGCGGGCCTTCTTGGCCTCCTCGAAGGAGCCCTCGAGCTGCTTGGTCCGGGACGTGAGGGCTTGCCGCTCTTCCTCGAGACGGGCGCGAAGCTGGGACAGCTCCACGTCCCGCTTCGCCACCTCCTGGGTCTTCGCGGCGAGCGAAGTCCGGTCCGCGGAGGCGACCGACGCGAGACCTTCCCGGCCGCGCAGGTCGCTTTCGAGTTTCATCATCTCGGCCGTCTTCGCCTCGAGCTGGGCTTGACGGCTGGTGAGGCGCGCCTCGAGCACCTTGAGTTCGTCGACCTTCTGCAACTGGTCGTCGCCGCGCGACTTGACCTCCAGCTCCCGGCGCCCGAGGTCCGACTCGCGGTCGCCGACCGACCGTTCGCGCTCGATGAGGCGCTGCTGCCGACTGGCCAACTGTTGGATCTGGAGCTTCAGCGTCGCTTCCTTGTCCTCCGCGGCCTGGCGGGTCGCGTCCGATTTCGCGGCGTCGAGTTGGACAGCCTGCTCCCGCTGGACGACTTCGGAGCCCCGCTTGCGCACGTCGGCTTCGAATGCGTCGAGAGCCGCCTGGTCATTCTCGTGAGCGCGGGTCCGGTCGTGAAGCGCCGCCTCGCTGCTCTCCACGTCCGCTTCCCGGCGAATGAGCGTTTGTTCGCGGAAGGAGAGGGCCTGGTCGCGGCGTTGGAGCTCCTCCGCGAAGGCAGAGAGCTGACCTTGCCCGCCTTGCATGACCTCACGTTCGTGAACTTCGGTGCCCGACGAGATCAGGTGGAGGAACGAGCCCGCGGTCTGGAAAAGCGCGGCGCCCACGAAGAACGTCGTCGCGAGTCCGCTCGCGGCCGCCGTCGGATTCTTCGTAACTTCGGGGAGGTAGAGGGCGAGCGCGAGCGGCACCGGGATCGCCGACGCGACGATGGAGGCGATCTTGCGCTGGCTCCAGTCCTGCCAAGTCAGGGCCATGCCGATGAGCGGCAGGGCGATCCCGAGCAGAGCCAGCGGGTAGAACGTCGGGAGTAGGCTCCAGTGTTGGGTAGGTCCGACCTGGGCCAACCGAGCGAAGAGGAGGAAGGCCAGGACGATGTTGTAGGCCAGCGCGGCCCACGACACGATGAAATGCGGCTCGGCGTGCGAAAAGCGTTCGGACTGCCACTTTACTTGGACCCCGATGCCGGCGAGAATCAGGCCGGCTCCGAGTGGGAAGAGGGCGGGGAAGAGCGTCTTCAGGAGCGGGGCGGCGGTGATCTGGAGGCCGGGCTGCAAGTAGAGTACGAGGAATCCGTCGAGCAGGAGGGCGATAGTGACCACGACGCTGTAGTAGTGCGCCGAGCGCCCGATCTTGAGCTGGATGAGGGCATCCTGTCTTGCGCGCTCGAGCTCCGCGGCGGAGGGCCGGACCGGGCCTCGCGCCGCCGGAGCCGGTGCGGTTGCTGAGGTAGAAGGGCCAGGGGTGGCCCGGGACCGTTGCTTGGCCACGGAGTCCGCCTACACTTGAGAGCGGTGGCGCCGTTACTTAATCACTCGCTTTTTCGAGGCCCGCCCTCAAGGAGGCGGCCGCTCCGCAGCGACCAGAAGAGCGGCTGCATCCGACTGCCGGTTCGGCTCGCGGCCAATGGCCTCTTCGAGCTCCAAGAGGTGTCCCCAAGCACGGGGGGCGGCTCGAATCGCGGTGAGCCGGCTGGCATCGTTCCCGAGACAAGGCGCCACCGCCACCGTTTCTTTGATCTCGAATCCGGCGGCCCGGAGACGGGCCTGTACGTCGGCGGTAGCGAACCGGCGGAACCGGCGCGCCCCGGTGTCGCGCTCGCGCACGGGTTCGAACCCCTCCCTCAGCACCCTCGGTTGGAGGGCCCGGACCGGGGCCGCGAACAGTCGTGCAATCGCCCCCGTGGGCAATCGGTGGAGGTACTTCGACCGCTCCCCTCCGCCCGCGACGAACTCGATCAGCAGCCTGCCCCCCGGAGCGACAAGTGCGCAAGCTCGCTTCAGGAGCTCCGGCGCGTCACGCTCGGCGAAACCCAAGACGTTCCCGAGCATGGCCACGCGGTGGAACCGCATCGGTCGAAACGGCGGAGCAACCGCATCACCCTGGACGAGGTCGAATTCGAATCGGGCATTCCGGGGGGAGTCCGCCCGCACCCGTTCGAGCATCGCGCGAGAGAGTTCGAGAAGGGTCACTCGGTCATCCGAGTGGCCGATGCGCCGCGTGAACCGACCGGGACCGGGACCGATCTCAAGGCTTCGGCCCGGATGGAAGGGCCGATGACGAGCGAGGAATCGCTCCCGGAGCTCCCGGTAGAGGTCGCGGAGCGGGCTCCCTTCGTATCGCTGCCACTCGCGATCGACGCGGTAGTCGTCCCACTCGAGGAAGCGGTGCCGACCAGGGGGGTTGGAGCTTTGGATCCTCCGCGCCGCCGAGAGGGCGACCCCATGAGGGCGGGGTGGATTCTGAGGGGACTTTCGGGGCGTCGTCATGCCGAGGGTTGGTTACCTCCGCGCTCCCGGTGCTTATAAAGCCCCGACGCACTCCCGCTTCGAGGAATCCTGGGATGCCATACTACGAATGTCCGAAGTGCGGTGGCGGATACGTCATCGATGTTCCCCCTAGCTCTCGACCGACCTGCGATCGCGATGGCGCGCGCTTGAAGCGTGCCAGCGATGCCTCGTACAGCAAGTACGCCCGAGACAAGGAACTCCGCAAGAAGTAGGCTCCTCACGAGGGGCGAACGCCCCGACCGCTCCGCCGGATCCTCCGCGCATCGTCCAGGATCTGGTCGTGGTCGAACGCGAGCCCGCGAGCCTGTTTCAAGGGAATCCAGCGGGCTTCGTAGGCGTCGGAACCCCCGGTAGGGATCCCCGGTCTCCCGCGCATCCGAAACGCCACGGAAACCGTGGGGCCTCTAGGGTCCCGGCCGATTTTGGAGTACACCCCCGCCAGCGCCCGGACGGTGGCTCGGAGCCCTGTCTCCTCTTCGAGCTCACGGACGACGGCCTCTTCCACGGTTTCGCCGACCTCGACAAACCCCCCAGGGAGCGCCCAACGTCCGCGGAATGGTGGGCGTCCCCGACGTACCAGGAGAACCTTTCCCCGGACGACCCAAACAGCGTCGACCGTCAGGGAAGGACCGGGATACTGCCGCCGCGCCACTTGGAACCCAAGACCACGGGTATATAGGGCGAGACTTCGCGTGTATACCGCCGTGGTCAAGGCCGAACCTCCCTCCCGCCGTTCGGGCACGGTCGCGAAATCCCCCGCCAAGGGGGGCAAGCCGGCGCTGTCGCCGGGCCCCCGTGTACGGAAGGAGCCCACCTTCGACGAACTGGCGAAACGGGTCTCCGCGGCGCAAGGTCCGCGCCGCGGGTCGGTGGTTCAGCCGCCCTCGGCCTGGCAGCCCGACGAGGTCACGCTCTCGTTCGCCCTACGCTGGCTCGAAGACGGTAGCCACCAGGAACTTCCCGCACCCATCGTCCTCGCGACGATCCTGATCGCGGTGGAATCCGAACGCCGCCGGTTCCTCCACATGCTCACGTCCGGCGGCAACGAGGAGATCGAATCCATTGCGAACGTGTTCTGGCCTCTGATTGTACTCCCAGGACCCAAGCCGCCGCAGGTCGCGATTTTCGACGGGACCGGTGTCTGGACCCGCACGTTCCGCTACACGTTGCTCCCCCCGATGGACCAGGTCCACTCGTTGCTCGAGCGTCCCGGCACCGCCGCCGACTTCGCGGCCCAGTCCCGGAACCTGCTCCCGCTCTTCGGCCACGACCCGGGGGCCGAGAAGCTCACCGTGGAGGGCTTCCTTCCCGTGGACCCCCCCCTGATGTTCGACGTGCTATCGCACAGCGACTTCCGAAGCGATCCCCAGGTACCGCATGCCGGGTTCCTTCCCGCGCGGCACGATGCCGCCTGGTACCGGGATGTGGTGAGCCAGATGCAACGGTGGCTCGACCGCTTTGAACAGGACCTGGCCACCCTCGGCGCCGTGCGCGAGCGGGCTGCGCAGCGGGTGGCCCAGCTCAATGCGGAACTCGATGTCGACCTCCGCCGCCTGGAGACCGATGTTCAACAGCAACGCCAACAGACCATTCAATCGATCGAAGCCGAGATGCAGTCCATCGAAGCCCGGCATCAGCAGTCGGTCCGGCGACACCTGGAAGGCATCCGCCTCGCCCAGGCGCAGGGCGCTCACGCCCAGGCCTCGGCCTCCACCGCCGATGCGCTGGTCCAACGCGCGAAGCACCGCCAGGCCGAATCGGACCACCACGCGGCCCGCGCCCGCGACGCCGACCGGGTAGCCCGTCAGGCGGACCGGGACGTGGAAGACCTTCGTCGCGAGCTCGAGCGGGTGCACACTCAAGAGCGCGCTGAGCTCGAGCGGTCGATCGCGCGGGCGGGCCAGGTCGAGCAAGAACACGCCCGCCGGCTATCGGAGCGCGAACTGGCCCGGGATGATTTCACGGCCGGGGGGGCCGACCTGATCAAAGCGATCGACGGGCAACTCGCGGCACGCTCGATGCAGAAGAACCTACTCGCCGGCTACTTCCTTCCGCTGGAGTCGCTGGTCGACGTTCGGGTGATATGGTTCCCCCTCTGGACGGCCACGCTCCGGGGGCCCCGCGGCATTCGGCAGATCGTCTATCCGCCCATGCAAGTGCGGACCGGCACCGGGATCGTCGACACGATCAAGAGCCTCTTCGGGGGCGTGGTGCTTCCGCTCGAACCGAAGACCGCCCAGTTCGACAAAGTCCTCCGGACGACCATGGAAGAGTCGCTCCAGAAGGACCCCTGGTTGAGCGTGGCGACCCAAGAACTCAGTCGGGCGGCCGACGTTCTCGTCGACCCGGACCTGATGTCCCGCTTCGATGAAGGACTCACGGAATTGAGGACCGCGGGCTGGATTTCGCCGAAGCAGGCCGCGGATTTCCGACGGGCGTACTCTAGCCGCGCGAGCCGACACAGTGGAGGCGCTCCTCATTCAGGCGGCCTGCCTCCCGGTGCGGTCGCGGAACCCTACCGACCCTCGTGAGCCCCGGCCGGGCGTCGCGAATCCGTTCCGTTGGCCCCCCGATCGGTCCGGAGGGCCCTCAAGGACTCCCCGGTGAGCTCCGACAGCTTGAATTCCCTCGAAGGGGCATCTACTAGGTTAGGGCGAGACACCCCTCACGGGGCCCCCCTCCTGCAGATGGACGCCGATACTTCACTCGGGACCCGGTCGCCTCGACGGCACCGGAGCCTGCCCAACGTCCGCATGGAGGAGGACCCTGCTGCTGGCCGCCCAGTGCCTTCGGTGCGGTTCAGCGAGGAAGTCGTCCCGCGAGCTCTCCGGCGGCGCGCCAGTTCCGACTCTCCCCGGACGAGTAACCTGGCCGCGAGCTTCCCGCTCTTTTTCTTTGGCGCCGGTTGTGTCGCGTCGGCGACTTTCGTCCTGCTGGAGGGCTCCCGGGCCGCCATTGGCCGGATTCCGCTGTGGCTCCCTTTCCTCGCCCTCGGGGTGATCGCGCTCGTCGGCGGGACCCTATCGGTTTTCGCCGAGCCCGACGAGCCGACCGAGGGGCCGCCACTCCCACCCCGGCCTCCGACGGTCGCAAACCGGACCCCGGCCTATTCCGGGAGGACACGCCCGGTCCCGGCCCGGGTTTCTTCCGTGCTACGACCCACCCGACCAGCACCGATTCCGAGCGCGGCCCCCCGACCGGCGCCGTTGCCCGTGCGACCCCCAGTCTCGGTCCCCCCACCTGAACTTCCCGTTTTCAAGGCATTGAGCCCGGCCGCGCCGCTGACTCCGCGCATGGTCGACGACGCTTCTTCCCTGCTCAGAGAGATCGACCTGATCGACGCCGACCTTCACCCCACCCGATTCAAGCGCGCCGCCGCACCACCGACTTCTGGAGCCCGCGCCCCCATATCGACCCCGCAGGCTGCCACGCCGTCGGGACTCGTCGTTGGCGGGCCAGTACGCAGGGATTCCTGGTCGCCTTCCGCGGAGGGGAAGGAACGACGGGGATCGGAGGCGCCTCGTCAGGTCGCGCATTGCGTCGGATGTGGGTCCGTCATCCTGCACTCGGGCACGGCCGCGCAATGCCAGGTCTGCGGCGAGCCCCTCTGCTCGGATTGCCGGGACCGCTCGCTGTCCGAAGGAAAGCCGAATCTCTGCCCTCTCTGCTCCCTCCTAGATTCCGTACACTCGAAAGGAACCTCGGCGGCCCGCGTGACGCGTCCCCGGACTTGAACCGGTCTAGGTAGAGCGCGGCACGGCGCCGGCCCACGCGACGGAGCTGACCTCGGCGAGAACAGTTTGGCCGGGAAGTTCCTCCCGGGTGGCGCATCGTTCGGGCACGAATCGGACCCCCAGACAGACGGCGCACACATGGCCCGCCCGCGTGCAGCGCGCGCACAGCCCGCTTCCATCGCATCGGGGGCAAAGTGCCATCCGACCCCAGGTCGAGGTGGCCCGGCTCGCCCGGCGGTAGCGAGCCTCGGACGACTTCGCGTCGTGGCACGCGGCGCAGAGCGATTGGAGATTCTCAAGGTCGAACGGGGCGCCCCCGTCGATCAGCTCAATCCGATGGTCAACGTCGGTCGCCGGTCGCCCGCAGCGACGGCACCTGGAGTGGCCGCGGGCGAACGCCGCCTTCCGGACGCGGCGCCAATCTGGCGTAGTGCGAGGATCGGGCCGATACCGGTGCGGGGTGAGACCGGGAAGGAAGGTGCTGGGCCCGGCGACCACGGCTCCGTCCGCCGCTGCGTCCCCGATGGGAAGTTCGCTTTGATGACGACGCCGCATCGTTATCACCGGTCGGGCACGAGAGACCCACCCTCGGAAACCCCAGGGCGACTTCTAAGTACGCTCCACGATGACCCCCGCAAGGTCCTTTGTCCCTCCGGCGATGCCCCCGACGTGGGCGCCGAAGTCCGTACCGGGACGTCCTCGTGGACCTCCGAAGCGTGGTGGGGCCGCGTCTATCCGGAGGGAACCCCACCGGCAGACCGTCTCGGGCTCTATGCGCGGCTGTTCGATTGTGTGGAAGTCGACGCGACGTACTACACCCTTCCGACACGACACATGGTGGAGGCCTGGTACTCGCGAACGCCGGCGGAGTTCCTGCTCACCCTGAAAGTGACCCGCGACCTCCTCGACCCAAAGAAACCGGTGGACGCCGAGAAACTCACGGGATTCGTCTCCGCCGCGCTGATCCTCCAGGAAAAACTGGGACCCCTCCTCCTGCAGTTTCCACCGTGGGTCAAGCCGGGACGAAGC
The DNA here is from genome assembly GCA_963773945.1 of uncultured Thermoplasmata archaeon. Taxonomy (GTDB): domain Archaea; phylum Thermoplasmatota; class Thermoplasmata; order Lutacidiplasmatales; family UBA184; genus JAKIWV01. The sequence continues at coordinate 915,498 of CAVZDD010000005.1, forward strand.
ACGGGGTTCCTCTGGGATCTATTGTCGGCGCTGCCGTCGGGTCCCAAGTATGCCGTAGAGCTCCGGGACGCTGGATGGTATGCCGGGGAGACGCGGGACCGGCTCTTCCGCGAGCTCCGGGACCGGCAGATGATCCTGACCTGGTCCAGCCTTACCTACGTCGACATCCCACCCGAACTGACGACCGACGAGGTGTATCTTCGGTTCATCGGTGATCACACGACCATTCCGGCCGAAACTCACGGCGAAATCCGCGCCGACCGGACCGCCGAGACGAAGCGCTGGGCCGACCGGCTGAAGCGCGTATCGAACGACTTGCGCCGGGCCCTGGTGTTCTTCAACAACCATTACGCCGGATTTGCGCCGGAGTCGGTCAAAATCTTTCGGGAGTTACTGGGTCTCCCCCCCGTGGACTACGGTCGCTGGATGGCCGAAGGCCGAGGCGGGAGGCCCGTTCCGTCGGAGCACTCGCCGGCCCGACCCCGGTCGTCGCGGCGCCTCGATGAGTTCGGCTGACTCGACGCGGAGCCTCTGTCGATCGATCATCGGCACGCCAGTGCGGCGACGCAACGTTTTTCGATTTTCTCCGCATGGTCATGGCCCCGATAGTCTCGTCTGAAGCCAGGTGCTCACAAGCTTGGTCTGGATAGACTGTTGGTACCAGGCCGGGCATTCGGTCGTGAACGGGCCTCGTGGGTATCGACGATGCGAAGGTTCTATTCGCCCAGCCGCTTCGGGCCGCACGTGGTCCAGTCGATCACTACGACCGAGTTGGCCGAGCTCCTGAAGCACGACACCAAGAGCATCGTACTGCTCGACGTGCGGGAGGATGATGAGCGGGCGGTTGCGCTCATCGAGCCCTCTATCCACATCCCGATGAACACTGTACCGGACCATCTCGGGGAACTTCCCCGGGACCGCCGCGTCGTGGTCTACTGCCACCACGGAGGCCGTTCCTACGCCATCGCCGGCTACCTCGAGACCGAGGGATTCACGAACGTATCGAATCTCACCGGGGGGATTGACGAGTGGTCCCGAATCGTCGACCCTTCGGTTCCTCGCTACTAAGGGTCGGATATCTCTCCGGCGTAGTCGTCGGAAACTTCCCGTTGTTTCCTGTTTTTCTATCGGACGACGAGCGGTGGAACCGTCCAAGGCCTCGCCGATAGGTTTTTGACATAGGGGAGGGTCCTCGCGCGCATGTCGGGAGAGTTCCCATCCTCCCCGCGCGCGCCCGGGCGAATCAATCGGCCAAACCCACGGGGCTTAGTCGTCCTCCTGGGCACATCGGCCGTCGTTGCCTTGATCGTGGTCGGAATTTGTCTAGCATCCACGGGACTGACGACCGGGCGAAGTGAAGCTTCCGTCCTCTCCCTCCGTTCCTCCTCCCTTCCCCCCGCGGCGGCCCCTTTCTCTGTGGTGAATCTCACCGCAAACAACACCACCGTCGACGTCTCGATGGCGTTCAACGTAAGCGTGGACGTCGTGAACTTGACGGGTGGTGCCCTGAACGCCTCGAACTTCACATTCGTTTGGGCGGGACTGCCGGTTTTCGTACCGGGGACCCCCGGCTCCGGGTGCTACGGTCTGAACCCGGACAACAATTCATCGGTGCTCAACTGCACCGCGGCGTCATCCGGCGCCCTCACCGTGTCGGTCACCGCGACTAACTATACGAGCAGTCAAAGCAACGTTTCGACGTCGTTGTCCATCCAGGTCAACGTGCTCCCGACGGAGTCCGCCTTTACGGTGAGCACTTCGGGGATCGCCGCCACGGATCATGTATCGGTGGCCGTGAACGCCAGTATCTCGTTCAGCGTCACCGCCTCGGGAGGTACGGCTCCGCTGTCGTATTCGTACTCGGGCCTTCCGCTCGGTTGCTCGAGCACCGCCGCTTCGTTCTCTTGCATGCCGAATCGAGCGGGGATTTACAACGTGACCGCCACGGCCACGGACGGGAACGGTTACAGCACGGGCGAGATGAACGTCACGGTAACCGTGACTGCCCCGAAGACAACGACCACCTCGGCGGGAATCGGAACAACGGGCTGGGGAATTGTCATCGGCATCCTCGTGGTCGGCGCCCTGGTGACGGTGGCACTTCTCGTACAAGCGAGGCGAGAAGAACGTCGCGGTCGCATGGGCATGGAGGAAGCCACCCAGCAGTCTTCGAGCGAATCCGGCGGGTCCCCGCCCATGGGCGGCTCACCGCCCTCAGGTCCTCCAAGCTGAGCGCTCCCGTCCCGCTGGCGACAAAGCCGCGACAAGGGCTAAGGGGCTGAACGAGACGTGCGGGGTGGGCGTGTGGCCTAGTCTGGATAGGGCATCGGGTTCCTAACCCGAGGGTCGGGGGTTCAAATCCCCCCACGCCCGATTGGATTCGAACCCCCGGGCGGTTTGACTTCATCCACACACTTTCGTCTGTTTTGTGCGGGGTGTCTGCTGCATGCAGGCGTTCAAGCGTTGGGTCGCCCGAACGGGTCTGCCCCCTCCGGCAAGGGGTGGTTATATTTCCCTGAGGTCGTCGCGCCGGCGCGATGCCCGCGCACTTCACACCTCGGTCAACAAGGTCCGCGGCGTCGTACGGTATGCTGCCGAGGGGGTCACCGAGGTGGCGGCTACACCGAAAGGGAGGTCCCTGCCAGATGAGCGTTCGAGTAGTTCTGTTCCCCGCCCTGTTGGCAGCTCTGGTCGTTGCCCTCCTTCTGGTCAGCGGAGCAGTGAACGTCGCAGAGCCGGGGACCCCCCCGTCGGGGCCTTCCTCGATCTCGTCCCTTGCTTCCACCCCCTCTGGGAAGGTGGTAGTCGGTGCCTTCTCGTCGGCCGTTCCCATCTCGCCGGAATTCTGGGGCGTCAACGTGGTAGCGAACCGACCATTCACGAACACCGATGCCGCCGACATCATGGCCACTCCCGCGCAGTACGTCCGGTTTCCCGGGGGAATTCTCGGGGAGGAGCTCAACTACACCTCCGGGGCGATTACCTTCACGAATGGGAATCAAAGCCACGCCGTAACTTCCGTGAAGGCCTTCGTCGCCTCGTGCGAAGTGATCGACTGCAAGGCGATCATGCAGCTCCCTACGGAGATCGATTCCCCGTCGACGGCCGCGTACTATGCTAGCTACGTGGTCCACAATCTGTCCTACCAGCCTGCCTACTGGGATCTCGGCGACGCGCCCGCCGGCTGGACCCATTACGGCGTCCCGTGGTCTGAGTGGGGCACCGAGGGTGGGGGGAACACGACCCCCGCCCCCTTTGCCAACGAGGTCCACGCGTACATTCAAGCAATCCTGCTGGTCGACCCGACCGCCAAGTTCGTCGCCCTGGGTGCGGGACTAGCCCAGCCGGACTACTCGATGCCGTGGGTGGAGGAGCTGGCCAAGGTGGATGGGCATGAACTCTCCGGCATCTCGGTGCATTCCTACGTCCTGAAGGGTCCCCCTAACCCCACGGATGCCGAACTGTTCGCGAACCTTTCAGGGCCGTACTCGCTGCCCGACCAGATCTCAGCCGATCGCTCGTTCATCCAAACCGCGTGCCCGAACTGCACAAACCTCCAAGTGTTCGTCACTGAGATCAACGCGGCCGAGGATGGATGGTTCGAGACGCTCATCGGGACGTTCGCGGGCACGTTGTACCTTGCGGCCGAGACGGTCCAGGGACTCGCGCTTAACGCGACCAACCTGGACTGGTTTTGCTATGATTGCAACTACTCGGGTGCCTGGTCGGAGGCACCACAAAAGTGGCAGACGCAGTACTTCCTGTTCAGCGACATCATGACCCATCTCTACGCGGAGACCCTTCCCACGATCGTGACCGGTCCTTCGACACTCTACGGAATTGCAACCTACAACGGTTCCGGACTCGCTCTTTTGCTCGTGAACGTGAACACGACCTCGGCCGTGAGCGTCAACGTCGAGCAGTCGGGATTCAATATGGACCAGCCCGGCATCACGGAGTACTCGTGGGTAAATGGCTCCGAGCCGCCGACGAACTCCACGGTCACCCTCAATGGGACGGTGACGCTTTCGCCCATGTCCCTGATGCTGCTGACGACCGGGCTCTCGTCTGTCCCCCCGTACGAAGTGACGTTCGCAACAAACCCCTCGACATGTGGGACGATCACGTTCAACGGGACGGGTTACACGAACGGCCAGTTGGTTCAGGTCACGGCCGGTACGTATCCGGTCTCAGCAACGGCCTGCACGGGCTACACGCTCGAGAGCCTGGTCGGGAGCGGGTCGGTGACGGTGAGCTCGGGGACCGCGACGGTGAGCGGGGCCGGGGAGATCACGGCGACGTTCGTGCCGAATCCCCCGCCGACGTACACGGTGTCGTTCACGGAGACGGGCCTCCCGTCGGCCGCCCCATGGTCGGCGACGCTCGGAGGGATTCAACACGCCTCAACGACGAACACAATCACATTCACAGAGCCGAACGGGACCTATGCCTACACGATCACCGACATCTCGGGCTGGCATCAAACGTCGCTTCCCTATACCGGAACAGTCACCGTTTCGGGAGTGGCCGTCACGGAGCCGACGTTTGTGTTCACCCAGGTCACCTACACGGTGGCGATCAGCGAGTCGACGTTGCCGTCGGGCCTGGGCTGGTCGATCGCGCTGAACGGGACTACGGAGTCGTTGACGACGAACGGCGGGACGGGCACGCTGACCTGGACGGGGTTGGCGAACGGGACGTACAGCTACAGCATCACGGACATTTCGGGCTGGCACCAGACCACTCTCCCCGACAGCGGCACGTTAACGGTGAACGGCGGGACGAACAGCATCAGCGGGTCGGGGATTGGCTACTCGAAGACGCTCGTCTACACGCAGGTCACCTACACGGTGACGTTCACGGAGACGGGACTCCCGTCCGGTGCCGAGTGGTGGGTGAACCTCACCAACGAACAGACGTACAGTTCCGTGTCGACGACGATCACATTCAGTGAGCCAAACGGGACGTACGACTACACGGTGGCGACGGAGGACAAGCCGTATGCGCCGACACCGGCGAGTAGTTCGTTCGGAGTGAGTGGGGCGTCGGTCAGGGAGTCGGTAACGTTCAGCCTGATCACCTACACGGTGACGTTCACGACGAGCCCGTCGATGTGTGGAACGATCACGTTCAACGGGACACCGTACATGGATGGCCAGTCGGTGCTGGTGACGGCCGGCACGTATCCGGTGCTCTGCGACGGCCTGCACGGGCTACACGCTCGAGAGCCTGGTCGGTAGCGGGTCGGTGACATTCAGCTCGGGGACCGCGACGGTGAGCGGGGCCGGGGGGATCACGGCGACGTTCACGGCGATTCCGTATACGGTGACGTTCACAACGAGCCCATCGACTTGTGGAACGATCACGTTCAACGGGACGGCGTACATGGATGGCCAGTCGGTGCTGGTGACGGCCGGTACGTATCCGGTCTCAGCAAAGGCCTGCACGGACTACACGCTCGAGAGCCTGGTCGGGAGCGGGTCGGTGACGGTGAGCTCGGGAACAGCGACGGTGAACGGGGCCGGGGGGATCACGGCGACGTTCAAGGCGATTACTGTGCCGACGCATAAAGTCACGTTCACGACGAGCCCGTCGACGTGTGGAACGATCACGTTCAACGGGACGTCGTACACGGACGGTCAGTCGGTGCTGGTGACGACCGGTACGTATCTGGTGTCTGCGACGGCCTGCACGGACTACGCGCTCGAGAGCTTGGTCGGCAGCGGGTCGGTGACGGTGAGCTCGGGGACCGCGACGGTGAGCGGGGCTGGGAAGATCACGGTGGCGTTCACGACCACTTCCAGTTCCGCGGCCCCTGGATTTCTGGGCTTTTCCGGGAACCTGGGCTACTATCTCCTGGGGGGGATTGTGGCGGCTGTACTGGTGGCGATTGTGAGTTTTGTGGCCGCCTACCGAACGAAGGGCAAGCCCTACGAGGGAGCTTCGAGGTCGGGCCCTGGAGGCACTCCGTCTCCTTCAGGGCGACGGTAGGCAATCAGCTCGGTGGCGAGATCGGGTATCGGATTCGCATTAAGGAACGGGCCCTGCCGGAACGCTTCGGGTCGAAGAATGAATCGTGTCGGGAAGCGAACTGGCGGCTGATTCCTTACGTGCTCCGCCGGGCCTCAGTGTGCGCAATGGGCGAGTTCTGCGATCGCGGGCAATAGTCAGATTACTTGGACCGATCTCTAACGACGGGGTTGCGTAATGGGAAGTTTTCCCTTGATTATGGCCGAACACTGATTCTGCCGCAAACGTCGATATTCGAAACCCCAGGGGGTTCAAATTTCCCCAGGCCCGGTCCGATTCGAGCTCCCAGGCGGTCTGACTCTCCCGGACATGTTCTTCGATTTATTGCGGAGTGTCCGCGGCGTATCGACGTTCAAGTTGGTGAAACCCGAACAGGTCTGCACCCACACTCCGGAAAGGGGTGGGTGAACAACACGGTGCGGATTTTGGAGGGAACATTCGACACCAAGACGATGTCGATACGGGCGAAGATCTACCTCTGCACAAGCGACTCGAGCAAGCCCTAAAGCGAACCATCAGGTCCGTTTAGTGGCAAAGGAGGTTGCGAGTCGCACGCTTCCCGCACTCTTCACACGGGACGCCTGGCGCTGCGCGGCCCTGATCCTGCTTTCTGACCGGGTCGCACCGCGGTGAGGCCTGGGCGCAAGATTTACGTCCAAGACCTCTTACCGGGGCTCGGAATGTTCGCAGGAGACGACCGGCCTCTTCGTGGCACTGCCTTGTTTGGATTGGCGGCGATCGCTGTCGTGCTCGGGATTGGACTAGTCGCCTTACCCCTCGCATCGGCTGAGTCGGCCATTATGACAACGTCGGTTTACGCGTTGCAAGTTTCCGTGAATCCATCGTCGCACACGTACACTGTCGGCCAATCGCCCGGTGTCACCGCGACGGAGAAGAACACGGGTTCATCCACCTTCAAGGCGACGGCCTGCATCGTGTCGGTCGAGGTGCCGGGATCGAGGACGTTCAAGTCCGGTGCTTGTCCCGGATTCAAGGCGTTCTCGGTGAAAGCGGGAGCCAGCGCGAGTCAGAAGTATAGTGTGTATCCGTACAAGGTCACGAGCACGACGCCCAAGGGGACCTATCACCTGAAGGGATACTTCAAAGGGACCGTCGGCGGGAAGGCGTACGTCAGCAAGACTGTGTCATTCACGCTAACGGTCGCGTAGCCGAAGGTCCGCCAGCGCGTCGGCAGTCGTACGAGAAAGGTGCGTTCGAGCCGGCGTCTGGACGAGCACTCCTGGACTCGAACGGCCGACCGAAGAGCGGGAACCGTTCGACGAGAATTCACGAGCACTTCGGCTCTATGTAAGGGGGCAGGGCCCGGGAACCCATCAGAGAAGGGGCAACAACCCTTGGTGGATGCTTGTCCTCACGACGGGTGAACGTCGCTGCGGGGCTGGCCGGAATCGTCCGCCATGTAACATCTCGTAAGGACAAGTCTGCGGCGCCTAGATTGCTGTTAGATGGCGGAACGAGTCGCTTACGGTCTTGCCCGAACCTGTCGCCGTCGGGGGTTCGGTGAAACCGCGCTTGGGCCTCGCAACTTCCCCCGATCTGATGCCCCCTCGTTCTCAAACCTCGTGCCTAATCTAACCCGAGCTGATATTCCGCCATGACCAATCGCGGACGGAAACCGCTTACTGCCTACGTGAATTCGGGCTCCGACGGGCCGGATTTGGGGTTTTTCCTCGGCGGAGAGCGCGCTACTCTAAACACGCAATGAAGATTGCCCCTTCTGGAGGCGCCGATCGCTCTGTTCGTCCGGAAATGGGTGGTCAAAGGAAGAATCCTCTTTAGGTCGTCTAGCCACGCGCATTGGACAACCGATCTTCCTTCTCCGCTCCGATGAATTCAGGGGTCGCATTCGCTCGATGAGTCCGCGCGCGGTCCACACTCGGTGCGAGGTCCAGGGAACCGGCCACTCCTTTCGGACACTAGCGTGAGGTCGTACGCACCTGAAGTGAGAACTGCCCCCAGCGGAAGAGTTGCATTGGACCAAAGTATAAGCGAGGTCGCCCGCGGAGGAACCCTGCTGTGACGCAAGCGGATCTTCCGACGAGATCCCTGACCGTCGGGCTCTCACCATGGCCCTTTATTTCAAACGGTTAGACGGAGCCCGCCGGACTCACGTCCGCACCCTCGCAGGACTTCTCGTCTCGATTACGATCGTAGCGCTGGTCTGGCTCGCCCTCGCCCCGGCTGTATCTGGCCCCATCGACCGCGCGGTGGTGCCGGCGACCTCCGCTCTGCCGACGGCGATCCACCACATCATTCTCATCATGATGGAGAACGAGGGTGTTGACCAAGTCTACGGAAAGCTACCCTACGAGACGGGGTTGGCCAATACGTATGCGTGGGGCGGCGATGCTGTTAGCCACCCCGGAGCCAATGGTTACTACGCCCTCTGCCATCCTTCGGCGCCAAACTACCTTGGTGTTACCTCGGGCCAGACCTTACAGTGCGGGTCCGACGCCTTCCACCACTACTCTGTGCAGAACATTGGGCACGAAATGCAGACCGCGGGGATATCCTGGGTGGCGTACGAGGAGAGTGCGAGGACCGCCTGTCAGGAGACGAGCGGCGGGAACTATGCTGTCCCTCACAATCCCTTCCCGTACTACAGCGATCTCGGAGGGAATACGGCGGGTTCGGTTTGCATGAAACACGTGCTCCCCATCGCGAACCTCACCGTCAACTACCCGTACTCGACGAACCCCCCGGCGTTCACCTTCATCGCGCCGAACCTCCTGGACGATGGCCATTCTTCCTCCGCGTCATTTGGGGACCACTGGCTCTCGACCTTCTTGCCGGAGCTGACGAAACAGGGCTGGTTCTCCAGCGCCGTGATCTTCATCGTCTACGACGAATCGTACGGAGCGAAGCCAAACAGCGGCTACGACGGCACCCGGGGCGGTCCGGTGTATATGGTCGCGGTGAGCCCTTTCACGAAAGGCATCGGTGCACTCCCGAACGATACCTCGCACTACAACATGCTCTCGACGTTCGAGTGGCTTCTCGGCCTACCCCCTACAGGCACAGGACACGACGGGACACCGAGCTTCCCGGCGATGAAGAAGCTCTTTAGCTTCTCTTGAGCGGCCCCGGGTCTGTCGATGTTTACGGTCCTCGCGTTCGGTTCTCCGAATTCGCCGACTGTTAGTAGGACCCTGTCTGGAAGGAGTCCCTACCGTCACGCAGGATCAACTGGGCTCCACGGATGAATAACCCCTTTTGAGTCACTCCCAGCATTGAACCGCTCCTGCAGCAGGAGTCGCGGACACGTTTGTCAGAACGAGCTGGCACGATGGCTGTTCACGAAAGGGAATCACTCGTTCGAGCGTGCTATTCGCGGTTCGATGGGATCTGAGGGACAGTTGAGCCGGGCAAGGGTTCTCCTCCTCCCTTCGGAGTGGCCCCACCCTGGGGGGACACGTCGATGACGGGCACGTTCGGGTCGCCGTCAGTAGTGGCGGGGGGAGCGACCCGAGCGGCGGAGAGGCGGAGATCCACTCGCTCCCGCGCGGCGGGAAGTGGAGCATCCACCAACTTTCGGGCGCCGGGTAGCCGGTAGAGTGAGTAGGAGGCCAACGCGACGACGATGACCGCAAGCACGCCGAAAACTAAGTCGCCTAAGCTCGACCCCACCCACTTCAACTTCACGATCACCTGCGAGAGACCAAAGGAGACCACCAGCCCGTCCATCGCCATAACGAACCGCGTGAATGCGTCTCTGGAGACGCGGCCCACCAACCAGGTGCCTGCCGGTACGCCGATCAGGACGGGTATGAGGAGGAACGGGATGAGCCCGAGCGAGGGCGCCGATATCAGGTTGGACCCGAGGAACGCCGTGAACAAGAAGTAGGTCGTCAGGGTGAGGCTCGACTCCGCAACCCGCACCTGCGCCAGAGTGCATCGGAACTCGTTCTTTGACAGGCCCTGGTTCCGGAAGAAGACGGCCAGCGGCGGGCCCGAGATCGTCGTTAAAGCGTACAGGAACCCGATCCCCGGACCGATTATCGACCCGCTGCGGCGCTCGTTGGTGAACGGCCGTCGGAGCCCCAACAGCTGGACGACCACCATCGGCAGGAGCACCACGTAGACGGCGACCTTGACGTCGTTGACCGCGAGGTAACTGAGCCCCAGCGTACCGAGTAGGACTCCGGGCAGCAGCGTCGTTACGACGGGCATCGCCCGGCTCTTTGTCGCCGGAATGTATGCGCGTTCCCGGTACAGGAGCGCGACATTGACAAGAAGTTCGACGCTGACCACCGCGGGGTTCAGGACCTTGTTCGAGAACCAGAGAAGCGCGATCGGCGTGACGATGGAGGAGAATCCGTAGCCGATCGCCCCGTTGATCAGAGAGGCACCCAGGGCGACGATGGCGAGCCAGATACTCGACAGGTCCATGTTGGAGACCCGGATGGGGCCAGAGGTGGGCGCGCATACGTACTTACTGATATCGGTGCCCCACCGACCGAGGAAACAGAGCCCGGGAGGAGGGAGATGCCTCCATCTCACAGCGCGAGTGACCCGGCCAATTCCCGGAGCGCGACGGAGCCCCCAGCGGCCAAGAGAGCGGAGAGCGGTCATTTGTCCACGGGTCTCTCAGCCACCAGTTCTGGTTCTCTTCTCACTCTCGATTTGTTCGAGCGAATCTTGCCAGGTCGGCCTAACTACGAAACACGTTGAAGTCGACGGTCGAGGGAGTCGCCACGCCTTCGGGGCCCACGAGGCGCTTTGAGGCAGAGGGGGGAGCCGCAAGTTTCAGCGAACTGGCCCTTGCCCCTTGCCGCGTGAGCGCGGTCAGATTAGAGCTGCTCGCTCGGTCCGGAACGATCCTTGGCCTGGCTACCGAAAACGGGCTGCTTCCGTAACGTGGGGCCGCGTAGTTGACCGCTCGGACCCTTTTGTAAGCGCCGGGTCTTGTAACGGGAGGTCGGGCGAGACGAGATGCCTGAGGGTTTCGCGGGCATCGAAACCCACCTTCAGGCCGGATTCGACCCCCAACCGCCGCCGGTGCTTTGGGAACGGAGGGATCCTCTGACGGTGAATGGGCCAGGTCGGACCCACCGTGCCGGTGGGTGGGAAGGGGTGCGGGAGTTCAGTTTGGTTCGGGCCGCCATCTTGGATTCGCAACCCCCACTCCCCCGAGAGCGGAGTGATTCCAACCACGCGGGAGACGCGCCCGCAACTATTTCCGCTAAGGCTGATTTGCGGGCGTTAGGGGGAACACGTGATGAAGGGCAGGATGGCCGATGCCGGCCTCTTCCTCCTGATTTTCCTCCTACTCGCCGCGCCCACGATACCTGCCATCGGCGCGTTGGGCGCGGGGTCGTCGGCCTCCGCGCGGAGCGGGCGCGGGACCTTCGAAGGAGTCGCCGCCGACCTTCCTGGGAAGTTCGCCTTCGTTTCCAACTTCGAGGACCATCGCTGGGATGGGTGGACCGTCTCCAAGGGGGTTGCCTCCGTAACGGCGTATCCATCGTACGGTGGTGAGCCGGTACTGAGGTCGTGGGCTGGGTGGGACCCGCCTCAGATTGACCGCACCGCAGTCGGGTTCGTCCGAAACGATACCTTCCTCTCATTCCAGGCCGATGTCCGGGCCGGATCCGATGGGGTCGGTTTCTTCGGCCTCGACAGCCCGTCCGGTCCGGTTGCCGTAGTCGGAGTCGGCGAAGGCCAAGTCTGGGCGGGGGCAACCCCCGCCTCGGCGGTCGCCCTCGGTACCATTCCGACTGGAACGGCCCAGCCGGCGGGGTGGGTCTATCTCCTCGCGAACGTTTTCCAGAAGGGTTCCGGGGATTCGGCCCACTGGACCATGTCGGTATTCATCGACCAAACGGCGGCCGTTGCGCGGTGGGGGATTCGGCTGCCAGACGCCGGACAATATGACGGGGCGATCCTCGAGACCGAACGCGGGACGGTGGACTACACTAACCTCATCTTCACGACGTACCAGATCGCGTTGCTCGCCCCGTACTCGATCTACAACCCGATGGATGGCTATGGCCAAGGTATGGGACTCAACGTGCAGCTCCTTCCGGCGTACACCACACTGTCTGCAGACTTTACCCTAGACAACTGGTCGGTGCCGGTCCATGGCATTCTGAGTTTCCAAATCAATGCCATGAATTACATCGGCACGGTGGGCACCAGTTGCCAGGGGTTCTTCCAGATTGGAATCGACTTGGACCCCGGTGGTAAGATTGCTCCCTGGTATGTGTACCGCGGCTGCAACCCGCACTACTTTGGGCACACGGGGCCCCAGGGGGCCTGGACAGGCTTTCCGTCGCCGGCCGGCACGCGACTCGGCCTCTCGATTCGGGACAACCTCGCGGCTCAGGCCGTCGAATTCCAGATTGTAGACTGGTCGGTTACCGGTAAGGACCGGTACTGGAACGCAACGATTCCCTACTCCGGCGGTATGTTCTACAGCACGTTCACTCAAGTGGAATGGCAGACGTACTCGGGATTCCCTATCGACGCGTACCATTTCAACGGCACCATGCGTGCCCTCACAGTGAGCGGAGGGGTTCTGAGCAGGCCGATGCGGCTGTCGGCCGAGTACATGCTGCCCATCGTGCTCGACGCACCCCCCTCCTGGAACCTGTTCTACTACGATGACGCCACCGCCGGCTACCCGCAGCTGTCCTAAGGCCCCTCCTGGGGGTACCGTTCCTCTCTCCGCGCCCGGACACGCTCGCCGAGCCGCCGGACGGGTCGTTTGATCCATTCGTTAACGAGTTTGCGCAACCCCGAAGCAGTAGAGCGTCCAGCCGGACCCATCCGTCAGATGGGCTTAGAAGTGGATTCGTTTCCGCGCACTCCGAAAACCTGCGACCGACCGTGCGCTCTCTCCATGCCAGGTTCGTTCCGTCCATCCCGGGCGGATTCCCCTCGCTGATCGCTCAGTCCCACCTAGATTAGACCGCAGCTTTGGAAAGGGGTCCCCTACCCGCGGGGATATGAACTTCCGGCACCGGCGGCCTCAGCCCGGCTTGCGTGCGAAGACGATGACGCCTTCGCCGGGTATCGAGAGGCCCTCGGGCGTTTTCCACTGGGCAAGATTCGCTCGGGTCTTGCGAAGGACTTCCTGCTGAATGTCCTCCGATTCCTCCGAGAGCGAATGTCCGATCGGCGTGGCCTTCAGTATCGCCTGGAAATAGGCCTCCGCGTCGTCGAATTTGAGGGAGTATTGCCGGCGATCCTCGGTAGCGTCCTGGAATCCCGCGCTTTCGAGGAACGCAACCATCTCCCCCGGCCCCCCGGTTTCGTAGGGAGTCGGAATGTAACCCGTCTCATCCGGCTCGGCGTGCTCGAGCATGGGCCCTATGATCGCATGAATCCACGGTACTTTGTCACCGGTACTCCAAACGCTGACTGCGATCCGACCACCGGGCCGAAGCACCCGACGAGCCTCGGCGGCGGCCTTCTCCGGATCCGTGAAGATCTGGAACCCGAAGCTGCTGACGGCCGCATCATACGTTTCGTCGGGAAAATTGAGCTCCCCGCAGTCCATGGTTCGAAAATCGACGTTGTTTACTCCCCGGGCACCCGCCACTCGTTGGGCAATCGACACCATGTTTTCCGAAAGGTCGATGCCAATGACGTGACCCGTAGCTCCCACCCGCCTCGCGATCGTGATGGCCGGCTCTCCCGGTCCGGTGCCCATATCCAGGATGCGCTCCCCGGCCCGGGGGGCTAATCGAGCCACGAGGTCGGAACGGAACGGCTCAAGATTCCTCAGCAGTCCGACATACGCTTCGGCGCTTTCATTCCACGTCACTCGGGTGTATTCCCGATAGTACTCGTCAGTGTACTTCCAAGGCATCTGCAGTCGGGGTCGGGAAGCGTGCCGGCCTATTTTATGGTGCACCTTTTGTGAGGTTCGGGTCGTCGCCGAGCCTACGAATCGACACCGGAAATTAACTTCGTGGGTCCCCCTACCCCCGAAAAGCATAATGATCGAACAAGACAAGAATCAGACACCCGAACCCCGAGTCTGACCGCTTTGAAGGCGCCATTCGAAAGGAGTCCAGCGCCTCCAGTCCCCTGAGGGTTTCTCTTTCGAATGTCGTCGCTTGCTGCGTTCACGCGCCCCTGCACCGAGCCCTATAGTTCTTTGGGCTCGAAGGGGAACGCCCTGCCACGAAGTTGCCGGAGCGCGGCGCGGCGGGGGTAGGACCCCCCCGAGGTTGACGAGCGGGCCCCCGCAAACGGCCACCGGGCAGCTTGGTGAACACTCCGGTTTGACCCCGACAAAACCTCGGTAGGCGCTTCCGACCGCATCCCAGAAGCAGGTTCAAATGCCGCAAGCACAAGGTAGATACCACAGTAGGTTATACGGCGCCTGGGGAACACCTTGCTCCCACATGTAGCAAAAGAAGTTAGATGGCTAACCTTTTCAGTCGTAATTTTGGCGACCTTGGCCTGGGCCGGTTTCGGTTTGGGAACGGGCGTGGCGAATTCGCCTAGTGCGGCGGCGGAAATTGCTCCAACGGCCACGCTCGCGACCGCCTCGGTCCCTGTCCCATTGACCGTCACGACATCGAGCCTAGGGGTTTACACACCGACATTCGTCGGGCCCGCGAGCGCCGGTTGTAATTTGCCCGGTTGCTCCTTGCTCACCGGGCCGTTCGGTCCTTACACTCCGAACAGCAATCCGGTAGTACCGGTAACCCAAAGCAGTGACAACCTCGCGCCTTCCACATCCGAACCCAACACCCCTCAGAATACCGCGGACGACATCGATCCTTCGCTACCGGGTTCCGATCCGGGACTCATTCCTGTCATCAGTTGCCAGCCCCAAGGCCCCGGGTGCGACACCATCAGCGCCTCTTCGGGCGGCGCCACCGGCGTGAAGGGTCTGGACGCGGTCGACAGCGCGACGCTCTACAACGAGGACATCGAGCCGGCGGACCAGGGCCTCTGCGCAGGGAATGGCTACGCGTTAGAAACCAACAACATTGGCGAGGTCCTAATCTTCAACAGCGCCCTAGCACGCGTGTCCGCGCCCTTGTCCCTGGACAGCCTTATGG
Source organism: uncultured Thermoplasmata archaeon (assembly GCA_963773945.1). Taxonomy (GTDB): domain Archaea; phylum Thermoplasmatota; class Thermoplasmata; order Lutacidiplasmatales; family UBA184; genus JAKIWV01. The sequence continues at coordinate 930,569 of CAVZDD010000005.1, forward strand.
GCCTCACCGAGAGGGGCTGGAGCAGCGGCGGGGACGTTTCCTGCCTCTACGATTACGCCAACGGCGGGCACTGGTTCTTCACGGAAATCGTGTCGGCCACCAGCGAGTCTATCGGCGGCACCTTTGCGGGATGCTTCGCGGGTGTAGCTGATACCTGCTACGAAGGGATTGCGGTTAGCGAAGGTTCGAACCCCTTTGGCCCGTACCACAGCTACTTCCTGAACGCGAACTACAATCCGTTCGAGCCGGGCTACCCCTACGAACTGAATGACTTCGCCAAGATTGGGAGCACCCAGGACGCGTTCCTCGTCTTCTACGACGAGTTCCCGCTGTTCTGCGGTGGGTTCGGCGAAGGATGCTTCAATGGAGCGCAAGAGTTCGCCTTTGACAAGAACGCGCTGGAGCTCGCAAAGCCCGCGAAGAAGGTCAACGTCGCCGTCGAGAACATGGGTACCCTACCGACGCCGAATGGAACCTGTCCCTCCGACGACATGTTCGGCGAGGGAGGGATCACTTGCTGGTACGCCGTGATTCCCGCGCAGTCTCCGGACCCGACCCAGTACGACAACAGCCACGGGGGCTCGGGGTTCATGCTCGAGTCGCTGGACTTCTATGGCGCGGGAGACAACCGGATCGCGGTCTTCGACTGGACCGGACTCAGCGATCTCAACAGCAAGGGCTGCAGCACCTGCGCTGGGATCCAGTTTGGTGGCCAGCTGTTCTCGGGCGTGAATTCGTACTACAATCCGGGAGTCATCGCTCCCCAGAAGAGCGGATGGACTCCGCTGGGCCACGAGTGCGGAGCCGCGGGCCTCACGAACGCGACCATCGAGCCGAAGTGCCCCGAGGGCGGGATCGCTACCAACGGGGACGACTTCACCCAGGTCTCGTACGCGAACGGACAGATCTGGGGCTCCCTTTCCACGGTGGTCAGTCAAACGTTCCATAAGGGACCCGGATGCCCGTGCTCCGAATACCACGTCGGCGCCGCGTACTACGTGGTCGGCACCAGCTCCTTTGACTCGGGTGGGGGCTTCAGCCTGACCAGCCAGGGGTACGTGACCGCCATGCACGAAGAGATGGAGTTCCCGGCCATCGCCGCAGAAGGCACCTTGGGCCAGGACGGCGGAAACGGAATGGCCGTCCTCACCTTCTCGCTCTCCGGGAATGGTGGACCGACCGGGGCGGATAATGGGGGATTCTTCCCCAGCACCGCGTACGGATGGCTCTCCACCTCTTCCAACGGGCTGGTGGGGTCTGTGGTCTACATTGCCGACCGGGGCCAAGCGGCTCAGGACGGGTTCACGGAGTACCAGGGCCTGCCCGGTGGTACGCGCCCCCGCTGGGGCGACTACAGCTGGGCGATCTTCGTGCCGTTCTCGGGGGGCACGGTCTACTTCAGCACTAACTACATCCAATCCCACAACTGCGCGGCCCCGATGTTCACCTTGACCATCGGGACGTGCGGCGGGACGCGGGACGGATACGCCAACTGGGGGACGTCAGTAAACTACGTCACGTAGGAACCAACTCCGGGCGGGCGGTCGTCTACCGCCCGCCCTCTTTTTTTCATAGTGGGACCGATCGCGGGTCGCCGTCAAATTCCGAATGAATTCAATGTCAAATGGGGAACGCGGCCCATAACCGATCTGGTTGCGCAGGGCCGGTCTGTGTATGGACCCCTCTCGCCGTGTTAGGGCGGGCCTGTTTCAGATCGGGATCTAATCCTTCAGAGACGAACGTCGCTCTCTTTCATGCCCACCCGGCGCCTAGGCCAACGGCCCCACCCATTGTTAGAGAGGCTGGCCACTCCCCGTGCGAGTGGAAGACCCCCCCGGGCAAATTGGATTCCCGGCACGGAGACCTAGCTCTAACTCGGAAAGACGCCCCAATCGAGTCGTCCATAGGCGGTTTATTTTACAGCGATGGACCTATGGGGAGTAGATGCCCGGGCAGAATCCGCGGGTCCGAGACCGCTGGGTCCATGACCTCTCGGAGGATCGCGAGGTTAAGGACCTCCGCGAGCAATCAGGCCGGCGGGACCTAAACCACGACCGGGGGACGCGCGACGTCGTCAACGACCTCGGCCGCCGGGAGCTCGAACGCCTGGGGGTCAAGGCGGCTTCCGCGCTCATCCTCCCGGCCTCCACGGCAATCTCGGGGGGCGTGCTCAGGGCATTGCCCCGTAGGAAAACACGAGGCGCGCGTGGTCGACGTCGCGTGACGAAACAGCGCACTTGAGCTGGGTCCTTCGGAGCGGGAAGAAGCCGTTTAACTGGAGGAGGCCGCCCCCGCCCTCCGGTCCACAAGCTCGACCCCCTGTACCGTAGCGGGACCCCGCCCCGAGCTCCGGATCTGCCCGACTGGTACTAGGAAACGGGGTTTCCCATGGGCTCGTCACAAGACCGGGTCTGTCCCAGAACCCCGTCGTCTGCGCACTGCTCCTCTCAGACTGGGGCACTGCTACGGGATTCGGCGGCGCGATGGCGACGCGTTGCCTACCCTCGCAGCGCCCCACCCCGTGAGCGAGCGCCCTAGCTTCCGACCGACCCCAGGACCACCGACTGGGCGGGCATCGAGAACCCTTTGCCCAGGTGGGCGATGGTGGTCGTGGTCATTCCCGACGCCGTGAGGGTGTACATCGTCCCCCCGCCCGGGCGAACGTGTCGTGCGCGGCCGGGCAGGACAATGAGTCTACCCCACGATCTCGCCCGCGCATTCCGCGAAGACCTTGGTATGACGGTCCACATCGGATCTCCTCGTGGCGGGGCACATCAGGGCCATGTTGTGGAATGGCGTTAGAAGGATCCCGCGGTTCAGCGCGTAAAGATGGACGAACCGGTCCAAGTCGGAGTCCTTCGAGGCGATCGCCTCGCCGCCGTTGTGGGCCGGTGTCGGACGGAAACGATACTCCGCGCGCGCCCCCAATCGAATCACATGCCAGGGTAGCTCAAACTCCCGGATGGTGCGCTCGACTCCGTCCGTCCAACGCTTCGCCAGCGGGATCATGTGCCGGTAGGCGGCCGGAGTGATCACATGCTCCAGAGTTGCTCGCATGGCGGCGGCGGCCACGGGATTGCCGGAGAGAGTTCCTCCGATGCCGCTCTCATCCCCTGTGTCCGCTTGGGCCTTCGGAAGGCTGGGCTCTGCGATCCCCGCCCCCATGCCGAAGGCGGCGGCCGGAATGCCACTGGCGATAGGCTTCCCCACCGTGATCATGTCGGGGTGCAGGCCGTGGGCCCGCGTGTACCCGCCCGGCCCCTCGCAGAGCGTGTGCGTCTCGTCGATGATCAACAGGGTTCCGGTTCGGCGAGTGATCTCTCGGAGATGGTCGTGGTAGCCGGGGTCGGGAAGGATGATCCCTTGATTCGTCATCGCCGGCTCGGCCAGCACCGCCGCGACGTCGCGGGGGGCGAGGGCCTGCTCGAGTGCCGGCACGTCGTTGAACTCGATCAATTTGGTCGTCAGGGAAGGATCGACGGGGGGACCGATGCTGCCCGGGTTCGGGCCGATCCGGCCATTCTCGAGTTCGACCAGCGCCTCGTCGACGCTGCCGTGATAACAGCCGTTGAAGACCAGGATCTTGGGGCGGCCGGAAACTTCCCGGGCGATCCGGATGGCAAAACGATTCGCGTCCGTGGCCGTCATGGCGAGCTGCCAGTACGGAAGCCCGAAACGCCGCGACAGTTCGTGCCCCACCCAGACCGAATCTTCCGTGGGAAGCATCGTGGTGATTCCCCGCCGGATCTGCCGATTGATCGCCCGGACGACGACCGGAGGCGAATGGCCGAACATCGCCCCCGTATCCCCGAGGCAGAAGTCCACGTACCGGTGTCCATCGACATCCCAGATTTGAGCTCCGGTGGCCCGTTCCACGAAAACCGGATAGGGACCGGCCCACCGGGCCATCCAATTCATCGGGACGCCGGCCAACAACGACCGTCGAGCCCGCTCGAAAAGTTCCCGGGACCGAGGGTGCTCCTCCTCAAAGTTCAGCAGTTCCTTCGCGGTTAATCGAGCGAGTCGAACACGGTCGATCGTTCGACCGCCAGCCACACTTGACGACCGATCCTGAGCGGAAGACCGCGCGGGTCTTGGGGCGGATTTTCTACTGGGTCGTCCGGCAACGAGGCGGGGCATGGCGACCCTAACGGTCGGCCTATCTAAGTCTCCCGTCCGAAGAGTCATGCGGAACAGCGACCCAGACTAGAGAGTTGGCGACCAGTACGAGAGTGTCACATTCACGTAAACGCGTCCGCCGGCGGGCTCCACCACCCCGAGCGGGAACGCCCCGCAAGTTGCAACGATGAACGTCGTAGAGCCGTGGGCGGAGACGCTGCTCCAGAGCAGGGTTCCGGCGGGGTCGTAGATCGTGAAGTGAACTTCAGGGGCCTGCACGGCCGCGTAGGACGCGTTTGCGCGGGCTCCCGCTGGGCAGAGCGACGCGGCGAAGGTGACGTTCAACAGTCCCGAACCCGACGCCCCATATCCGAAGGAGGACATCTCCAAGACCGGGACGGTGGCCAACACCGCGGAGACTGCGACCACGGTGGCGACCACGATGACAAAGGCGAGGAGGATCAGCCATCCCCTTCGGTGGGGTCCCGGGGACCATTGATAATCTAACGCCGCCTTCACGGGACACGCCCAGGTGCGGGAGAGCAGGGCGGGGAATGCAACGTGCAGCGAGGGATCGTCATGGGGGCTCCTACGAAGGGGATCGAGCCGCGGGATAAGATTCTGTGGCCGTGGAGCCCCCTGGCCCATCGACCCGCGATGGACCCGGATTTTCAGGCGGTATCCGTTTCCCCCGTGGGTTCGCCGAGGACGGCGGTTCGGACGGAGGGAGATTTCGAGGCCATTGACTTCGGCGCCCTCTCGGACTTCAACCAGTGGAAAAACCGCGGCAGCAGGGGGATCACCCGGACAAGAATGTAGGTGACAAACACGATCGTCACGATAAAAAAACTGGTCGGCACCTTGTTCGAGTAGAAGCCAATGAAGATCCCGGCCCACATGGCACCGAGCGCCACGAGAACGGCAAGGATGACCGCGTAGAGCGGGCGCTTGGCCAGGCGGATCGCGATCGCCGCGGGCGTCACAGTGAGCGCGAAGATCAGCAGGACGCCGATGATGGTGACCGCGATGGAGATCGCTACGGCGAGCGAGAGCATGAAAATGAGACCCAGCAGCAGGGTGTGCATCCCCTTGGCCTCGGCCACTTCTTCGTCCAACGAGGCGAATAACAGCTGCCGATAGACGAGCCCCAGCGCCACGAGGACGGGAATCGCAGTCGCGAGCGTGAACTCCACTTGGCCCGTACTGATGCCGACGATCTCCCCGAAGAGGATCGAGTAAGCTTCGCTCGCAAATCCGTTGTAGTACGCGAGGAACAGAACTCCGAGGCCGAGCATGAAGGCCAGCACCGTGCCGATCTCCACATCTCGATGGGAGGCCTTGGAGCCGAGGACGGCGATGCCAGCGCCTGAGACGGTCGTGAACGCCAGAAGTCCAAAAATGGGGTTGATGCCAAACAGTACAGCACCGGCGGCGCCAGAGAAGCCGACGTGGCCGAGGGCATGGGCGGCGAAGGAGGATCGGCGCAAAACCACGAGATAACTGACGATGCCGGCGACGACCGCGATGATCGTCCCCGCTTCGAACGCGTTTCGAACGAACTCGAACTGAAGCATGAAACGAAGGTCGCCGACCAGGTTCCAGCTGAAGCTGTACCCCGTCATGGGTTTTCGTCCTTGTGGGAATCTTCCCCGCCGACGATCACCATGTTGCCACGGGAATCGTGGAGGACCTCGACTCGGACCCCATAGAGCGCGGTGAGACTATCGGTCGTCAGGACTTCGTTTGGGGCTCCGGTGGCAACGTGGCCGTTGGCAATGTAGATGACCTTGTCCAAGCAGTGGATGAGCGGATTGATGTCGTGGGCCACGAGCAGTGTTGCGACGCTCCGAGTGCGCACGAGTCGATTGACCAATTGAACGAGTTCCTCAGCGCGTCGGATGTCGAGGCTGGCCAGCGGTTCATCTAGCAGCAGCAGTTCGGGACGGCCGGCGAGCGCTTCGGCGAGGAATATCCGCTGGAGTTCGCCTCCCGAGAGAGCGCCGAGGGATTTCTTCCCGAGTTCCGTGGCGCCTACCGACTCGAGAGCTTCTTCCGCCGCCAGGCGCTCGGCGCGGAACATCGTCGGGGTTACGTTCGGGATCCAGCGGTTCCCCGAATATCCGAGCCGCACGAGTTGCTCCGCCTCGACGTTGGTGTCCCGGTCCACCGTGTGACTCTGGGGGACGTACCCAATCCTCGGGTTGCCCCGGCGAGGGGTGCGTCCAAAGAGCTCTAACTGCCCGGCTTCGGGCCGAACCAAGCCAAGGAGCAGGCGGAACAGGGTCGTCTTTCCGGCGCCGTTCGGGCCGATGACGGCCACAAACTCACCCCGATTGATTCGAAAATTTGCGTCGCTCCAGACGGTGTGTCCTAGATACCCAACTTCGAGGTGGTCGGCGCGGGCGATCTCAACCGGCACGGGGCAGGCTCTCCTGCGTCAAGCCTTGGCGCCCCGCATCACTGGCCGAGGGCGTTGGCGTTGAGTGCGTTCTGAAGGGCGTCTAATTCTCCCATCATCCAGTCCTGGAACGAAACGTCCGGGGGCTGAATGGTCTCGGTGACGCCAAAAGTAGTGACGTTGTACTCCGCCGCGATGGCCTTCATGTTCTTCGTGATGGGAGTCACGGTCTGCTCGTTGTAGACCAGCACCTTGACGTTACCACTCTCGAGCTGACACTGAAACTCCACCACGCTAGGGTCGGGGGGATCGTTGCCTTCCGCGATCGCCTCCATGAAGGCCGGCGGCGAGACCAGGTCCAGGTCGGTCGCGTTGGCCAGATAGACGAAGATGCTCTCTGTCGAAGCGACCTCGGTCCCGTGGAACTGATCCTTGATCTGAGTTACCCGTGAGTACAGCGATCCGAGCGAGGCGGTCAGGTTGTCATACTGGGCGGTAAAGTAGCCTGTAAGGGACGGGGCGATCGTGGTAAGATTGTGGAACATCCAAGCCACCGTATCGTTCACATACGTCGGATTGTACCACAGATGGGGATTACCCGTGACGATCCCGCCGTTGACGCTCACTCCGAGGCTGTCGCCTACGTTCAAAATGGTCTGATTACTGTCGCCATCCGATGCGATGAGCCCGGTAGCCCACTGGTCGTATCCCACGTTGTTCACGATCACATACTGGGCGTTCTTGATCGCGATCGCGTCGGAGTCGTTGGCCTGATACTCGTGCGGGTCCGTATTGGGGTCGGTGACGATGCTCGTCACGTTTACGTGCGTTCCGCCCAGTTGAGAGACTAGACTCCCCCAGAAGTTCTCGGCCGCAACTGCCTGGATCACCGGACCGGGAGTCGCTGGGTTGGCCGGCTCAGTCCGATCGAGCGTCTGGGTAGGTTGAGGCGTGGCACGCACGGCGGTGGGTTCCGGAGGCCTCGAAGGGGAGCTCGGACCCTTCAAGGCGGGGCTCAACCCGGAGGTTGACTGAGAGCCGCACGGCGACGCCGGCGCACCCAGAACATAGCCCACGTAGATCCCCGTCCCAACCAGAGCACAGACGATGACCACCGCGACGATGATCTGAGAGTTTCTTTGCATCCTCAAGCCCCCGTGTTCCTGTCCGAGCACGGGGTGATCGGCGCTCCGTGAGGACACACGGAGGGGTGGCCCTCCGCGGCACAGAGTTGTTCCACGGTATGGTGAGAGATGGCGAGATCGACCTCACGCGCCGCTTCACAAGTGGCTTCGGGAGCCAGGCCCAGCTGACTAAACAGGCTCTCGGCTACGCGGTGATGACGCTGATATTCGACCAAAGTGGTCCGACCCCTCGGGGTTAGCCGCGACTTCCCGCGATGCCGCGCGATCAGCCCCATCGCTTCGAGTGGGGTCAGGTAGCCCAATGCGGAAGGGGGACTCACCCGCAGCGACGCGGCCGTGCTTTTGAGGGGGACTCCGTGGTCGGCCGTCTCTCCGCCGGCGATGGCCCGAAGCGCGTCGACTTGGCGGCGAGTCAGGCGTTGAAGCGTCTCCATTCTTGTTCCCAGGCGCGAACACTATATATCGGTAGTCCTAATTATTAGGTATTGCCGAATTATGGTGACCGGTCTCAGGTGACCCTAATCGGGCAAAGCGAACTCCCTGGGGAGATCAAATCCGGTCCCTGAGCACAGTCCTACGAGTCCAACGGGACACGGAGGGACGGAGTCGGAGTACCTTTTTGGAGCACGCCGAGCTTGCTCAGCCAGGTCTTGGGACGCTGGCCGGCCTCCGCCGAAAACTCAGAGAACGCAGGAGTCCAGTCGACATCGTCGGACATGAGCCATCCGCCCCGGGCGACATACGGCCAAGCCGTCCGGTACTCCCAGATCTGGTGGTCGTGGGAGTGGTCCGAGTCGTGGTAGAAGAATCCGACATGGCCGAGGTCCTTGAGAAGGGCGGGAAGCAGTTCCTTCGCATCTCCAAGCTGAAGCTTCCAACGGCCGGTGAGTCCCATCTGCTTCACCACGACACCGGTCTGGTCCACTTCGGCGACGTAACTGCGGTCTGGGACTCCGTCGGCATTCATTTGTCCGCCTGGTGTCATGCAGGGCAGGTCAATCGAGTAAAGTGTTCCTTTCTGGTTCGCGTCGAGGGCCATGAGCCAGTAGGCGCTCGACATGCCGAAGTGCACACCCGTCTCCACAATGATGTCGGGTTTGGCCAGACGGGTGAAGTTGTAGAGCACCTCGTTAAGCCAGGGAGAGATGCTGTATCGCTTTTCGAGGCCGCACTCTCGCACGGCCCGATCGACCCTCCGACGACGCTCCCGGGCACCGGGAAGCGGCTTGACGCCGTACGTGTGGTAGAACTCCCGGTCCAGCCTCCAGGGAACAATGGTCTGGGCCTTGAATTCCCGCCAATAGGCCGCTAGGGTCTGCCCGATACTCGTCAAGCTCGGCCAACCAGTCAGCCGCCAGCTCAAGACGGGCGGGGCATTACCCTTGCGTCAATCACGTCTCAATGACGGGCCGCACTTATCCCACCCCTCCGGATTGCTGCCGAACGGGGTCTCATCGTACAGCTTGCGACCAGCTAGGCCAAGAAGGGACGCTGAGAGAATCCGCCTCCTCGGCGAAGTATTTCTCGTAGGCACGCTGCTTTTTATACCAGCTGAATGATGTATAAATGCGCATCGGACCGGTCCGGTGCTCGGATAGAATATGGGTTTCAAACTGCGCCGGAGAAGTGTCTACATCGGAACAATTGTCGCGTTGCTTGCAATGGTCGCTGGGCTAGCCGTTGCGGCCGTTTCAGGAATTGTGTTCACCACAGGAACGGGAAACCAGAACTTCGGATCGATTACAACCGGGAACACGATCTACTCCTCGGCCTCAACCGTCACACTGTCCCTAGTTTCCGGGGACGGACTTACAAATGGATGCCTCCTAACCACGACCTATGCGGGATCTGCTGCGAACATCCCCGTAGTCGGAACCGGAACAACTTGCCTTGCGTCAAACGAGTGGTACGACCAGCTGACGTTTACCGGCGTAAACGTACCGGCCTCCGCTTCGGACACGTTCTGGATTGGGGTCAACGGTGCAGCGGCGGGCGCAGGGTTCACCGTGATCGGTTCAGGGACCGCAATTGTTGGCGGTACTCTAAACATCTATATCGACGACGGCCCAACGTCGGGCGCTCCGGCCATTACGTCGGTCGACGTAACGGTCACCGGTTCGTAGAGAGCTGGGATGGAACGGCGGCAGGGGCTGACAAGCCCCTGCCTAACCCTCCTTCGAATGCCGGAGAGATCACCCCTTTTCATTTAGGCAGTTAGATTTCCAGCGAAGAAAATTTCACCGGGGCTCTGGCCGCCTCTGGCGCACGGGACGAATCAGCCGTAAAGGGAGCGCGGTAGGATGCTGAGCTGAGGAGATCCAGCTATCCTGGGGCCGGCGCCGACGTCCGCGCGGTAGAACCCCGCGGTAGGGGGTATCTTAGGATAGCGGCTACCCCGCCAAATGCCTTGGATAGCATCTCGCCCTCTTCGCTTTCGGCCGACACGAGACGGACAATGGTGCCGGAGTCTGCTGCTTTCCGGAACAGCTGCTCAACGTAATCCTCCTCGGAGACAATCTCCGGTGGAGAGCCCCCGCATTTGGGGCACGGGGCAGATGCCACCTTCTCCACCTCGGCGTCGGCGAGGGTGCGGGTAAATTCGTGCCCGCAGGAACTGCACTTGAAATGAACCCGCTTCTTCCGGAGACCCTCGGAAACGAGGAGGGTTTCCACGGCCCCGGCGTCGAGCGCGCCCAGGACTTCCGCCTCCCCATAGGCCGCTAGGCCGACCTCCGATTTCCGGACCTCGTTCAGGAACCGCTGGACGAGCCGCTTCTCGTCGTGGATCTCGAGGCCGTGCAGCGTCTGCGTCGCCTTCTCGACCAGCTCCTTCAGCCCATACTCGTCGGTGTAGCCCGTATCGAAGTGGGGTTGCACCACCTTCTGCAGGAGCTCGTAGTGCAGGTAGCCCTCCTTCACTAGCACGTCCTTGGTGGAGCCGGGGCCGCCGAGCAGGATCCCCTTGAGGACGTCCTTCTTCGGCAGAAATAGCTCGTTCGCCATCTCCCCGACGCGGACGAAGAAGTCGTGGGCCGCGTGCTCGATGAGGCGCTCGAATCGATGTTGGGACTGACCCCCCCGCCCGTGCTTCGAGGGGACCTGCGACTGCTTGTTCCGGAGCGCCTCGATCCGCTTGCCGCGCAGGAACCCGAGCGTTACCTCCGCCCGGTCGAGCACGATGAGGCCCCAGAGCTCGGGCTCGTGCACCATCGAGACCAGCGGGTCCAGGAAGAACGTCGAATCGCAACGGTACAGGTAGGTGTTGAGCGGCTCCGGAGGCTCCACGATGAAGGTGACTGGCACCGATTTGTCGGCCCCGACGGCCTTGCTGCCCACGAAGAAGGCCACCCCCTTGGAGGGTGCCTCCTTGAACTGCCGGACCCGCCCCATGAGCGACTCGATCGCCCACATCACGTTCTTCCGCGTCGTGCGGCTCTTGATGTTCGAGCTCTGCGCGTATTCGTTCCGCAGGTAGGCCATCACATCGGAGAGTTGCTTCGCCGGCGGCACGTAGAGCGAGATCAGCTCGGTCGCCCGGCCGCGGGCGCCGGCGATCTCATCCAGCTTGCGCTTGAAGGTGTACCGGGCCAGCTGCGTGTCCAGCTCGGGGGCGGCGGTCATTCAGGCACCCGAGGCGCTACGGACCGGGGCGGCAGTCGACGGGAGGGCGCCCGTCCCGGCGCGAGGCAGTCACAGCAGCTGTTGGACGTGTTCGGAGATCGTGTCTTCGGGGTAGGCCCCGACGATCCGGTCGACGAGCTTGCCCTGCTTGTAGAACAGGAGGGTCGGGATGCTCATGATCCCGAGCGCGCCCGCCTTCTCGGAGTTGTCGTCCGAGTTGAGCTTCCCGAAGGCGACTTTGCCACCATACTTCTCCGCGAGCCGGTCGACGATCGGCGAGACCATCTTGCAGGGGCCGCACCAAGGCGCCCAGATGTCGATCACGACGGCGTCGTTCTGCTGGGTGAACTTGTCGAAGGTGGCGTTGTCCAGTGTGGAGACTGTCATGTTGCGATTACTCCCGTGGGGTAGGTCAACGAGTACGTCCGCCTTTAAACGGTTGCCGTGGAATCGTTGTAACTGGAGGGCGGACGGTGCGGTCTCTCACTCCCGGAAGACTCCGACCGTTCCTCGGCCAGATGGGTAATGTAGAAGAATGCCATTCCCCGGCTGATGGAACCTGAGTCTCCTCCATCGGTCGTTTCCATGTCGACTGGGGCCTCTTCGATCACGCGGCCGCCCTCCCTGCGGAGTCGTCCGCCGGTGCTCCTCCGTCCCGCAATGCGCCGCGCGATCCGGCAGCGAATGGTGCGTTTCCGGCAGCCATCGATCGACCGTCTGGCGGTGCTAGCCGGACGGTCCGCCTCCGAGATTCAGGGATACCGGCGCGAGCTCGCGTCCAGCGAGATTCCCGATCTGCTGATCCAGCGCGGTGCCAGCCTGCCGTTCACCCAGGAATTCCCCCAGGCGGGGTTGCTCTATCTCCTGGTGCGGAGTCAGCGCCCAAGAATCGTCATCGAAACCGGCGTGCGGCCCGGCTACACCACGGCCTGGATCCTGGCCGCTTTGGAAGCGAATAGGGAAGGCGTCCTCCACTCGCTCGGACCCGGTCCCACCGGGCACCGGAGCCAAGCGGTGCGAGAAGTAACCGTCGGACAATTTGTCCCGCCCTCCCTCCGGGGGCGGTGGACGCTCGTGCTCGGGAACACCGAGGATAACCTCCGCGACCTGCTGGCGCAGCAGCGGCCGGTCGACCTCTTCCTATCGGACAACGGACCCAATGCCGACTGGGCCCGTTTCGAGCTGCATTCTGCGTGGGGCTCGCTCTCGCCGCGGGGAATTCTGCTCGCCCACCACGTCGATGCGAACCCGGCCTGGGCCGACTTCTGCCGGGCACAGGGGGTGGCCGAACAGATCCTCGATCCGGGCCCGCCCCGACTCGGGGCCGTATCGATGGTCCACGGCCCGGGCCGGTGAGCGCGGCGCGGTTCCTACCGCTCGAGCTCCTCGATCAGGTGCTGCACCGCGGGCAGGACGAGCTTTTCGAGCGCGGTACGCACGGCACGTTCCGAGCCCGGCAACGCGAAGACCGGCTTGTCCCGAACGAGAAACAGGGAGGCTCGGCTCAGCATCGCGAGCGGTCCGACCTCCTGGTAGCTCAGCGTGCGGTAGAGGTCGCCGAACCCCTCCAGCCGGCGTCCGCCCATCGCTTCGAGCGCCGCAACCGTGAGGTCGCGGGAGCTCACCCCCGTACCGCCGACGGTGATCGTGGCCTCGACGGGAATCTCCTTGAGGTACGGGTCGAGCTTGTCGCGCACGTCGGCGACACTGTTGGCGACCAGGTCATAGTGCAGGACCGTGTGGCCGGCCTGACGGAGGAGGTCGCGCGCCAGGTGGCCCGAGGGGTCATCGTCCGGGGTATGAGTGTCCGAGACGCTCAACACGACGAAGCCGACGGAACGGTCGCCGCCCAGGTGGTGTCGCCCCCCCGCCGGTTTGGTTTCTGTCATCGTGTTCGTCCCGAGATTGGCCGTTTCTCCTTCGCCACGACCCGGATGGGTCCGAGTCGGGTCCCCGGATATCCTCCGCCGCGAGTTTTCTCCAGGTACTTGACCATGTCCCATACAGTGAGAAGGGCCACCGTGGCCCCGACGAGCGCCTCCATCTCAACTCCTGTCCGCCAGAGGGCCTCCGCCTCCGCCTCCACTCGAACTCCCGTTCGGGTCGACCGGACCTCGACCCGGCTCGCCGGTGAGCGGGATAGAGTGGCAGTGGGGGATCAGCTCCGGAGTGTGACGCATGGCCATCATGCCGGCGAGTTCGCCCGCGAGGAGAGGGTCCCCCTTCTCCACCCGCCCGGCGCGGATGGCCTTGCGGCTTTTTTCGGTGAGAAGGAGCGCGCCCTCCACCACCGCCCGGCGGTAGACGACGGGTTTCTGATGGACGCGGCGTTGGGCGGTCACGGAGTTACCGGCTCCGGCCCTTCAGCGTAGCGATGCGAGCGAGTACCGACTCGAGCTGGATCCGGTCGGAGGCGCCCTGTGCGAGCCGGAAATCCAGGTCGGCGAGGTGCTGGATGAGCAGGATCTTCTCCCCGGCGGGAATAGGCGGTCCCGGTTCCCCCACGACGTAGCTGTGCAAGGACCGGAGGATATCCTCCCCGCTGGCCCCCCGCTCCACGAACAGGCGGAACAGCTGTTCCCGCGCGGCGAGAAAATCCCCCTCCAAGGCCGTTCCGAAGATCGCCTCTACCTCGTCGCGCATCGGAGCCGTGACGACGTCGCGGATGGCCGAGATATCGACTCGGTCCCGGAACGTGGCGGCCAGCTGCAACAAGTTGATCGCCCGACGGAGGTCCCCGTCACTCGCCTCGATGATCGCTTGGTAGGCATCGGGCGAGACATCCCGTTTCTCCGCCGTGGCGATGCGCTTCAGCTGGTCCTGGATCTGGTCGGGCGAATAGATACGGAATCGGAAGACGGCGCAGCGGGACTGAATCGGCTCGATGATCCGGGACGAGTAGTTGCAGGACAGTATGAAGCGGCACGCGGCCGAGTACCGTTCCATAAGCCGGCGCAGCGAAGCTTGGGCCTCCGCCGTGAGATTATCGGCCTCGTCAAGGAAGAGGATCTTGAACCCCCCGCCGATCGGCGCGCTGCGGGCATAGCTCTTGATCGTCGTGCGGACCGTGTCGATCCCGCGCTCGTCCGACGCATTCAGTTCCAGGAAGTTCTGGCGCCAATCCTCGCCAAACAGGTCACGCGCGAGCGCGATCGCGGCCGTGGTCTTCCCCGTGCCCGGGGGTCCAGCGAGCAGAAGATGCGGCATCGAGCGTTTCTGCGCGTAGGCGCGGAGCACGGGCACAATGCTCTCCTGGCCGACCATGTCGGCGAGGCTCTTGGGACGATACTTCTCGACCCAGACTGTGTCCCGTTCTTGCGCCGGCATGCAACCCGTGACCACCGGACCGAACCGCGCACTTAGGGTTTGTCGGGGATTGACCTCGCGTTAGATGGAGGATATATCGCCGGCTGGCCTCCACCGACCCGGGAAAGCTCCATGCGTCCGTTACTCGCGCACCTTCAATTCCGTGGCACCATCCGCGAACGCTCGGTCGAACCGTACATCCGCATTCTGAAGGCGCTTCAGGCCAAGAACCGGGTGCGGGGCGTCCTGCTGGATATCTCGAGCGGCGGAGGAGCCGACATTCCCTCGCAGGATTTCTACATGGCCGTGAAGCGGCTTAACGCCGTGAAGCCCGTTCTCGCATCGATTGGCTCGGTCGGCGCCTCCGGTGCCTACATGGCGGCACTCGGTGCGCGCAGGATCTACGCGTACCCCGAGTCGATTGTCGGCTCGATCGGCGTGGTGTTTCCCCATCTGGCGGTTCGAGAATTGCTCGAGAAGGTGGGAATCCATCTCGAGATGCTCCACGAGGGCCGGCACAAGGACGCCTATCAGGGGTTCCGCGACCTCACCGATGAGGAGCGGACCAAGCTTCAGGCCGTGATCGGGGATAGCTATCGGGGCTTCGTCGAGACCGTGGCCCGCGAGCGTCACCGTCCCTTCGAGCAGATCCTCCCCCTGGCCACCGGCGAGTTTTGGTCGGGTCGAAAGGCCCTCGAACTGGGCCTCATCGACGCGCTGGGTGACCGGGACGCCGCTCTCCAGGAGCTCTCCCAGATGACCGGGGTTCCCGTCGGGCGCACGGTCCGCGTGGCGCCTCCACGACCGTTCATGGAACGGTTCCTGTCGGGCGGAATGAACTTCATCGGCACCCGCGTGCGTGAAGGGATCCAGGACGCCGTCGAGGACCTGGCGTTCGAGTCGTTGTTCAGCCGGTAGTCTGCCGGCGCAGGTCCCCCATCGGGGTTAAATAGCGCCCTCGACCGTAGACCGCCCGATGCCCCCCGAACAGCGCCAGCGCGCTTTCAGCTCCGCCGCGGGGCTGATTCAGTACTACGACATGGAGGAGACGAGGGCGCTCAAGATCGCGCCCTACTACGTCCTCATGCTTGGGATCGGCGCCGCCGTGTTGGTGGAAGTTCTCAACTGGAAGTTCGTCTGAAGGAGCGACGCCCACGTCGCGCCCCCGGTTCCGCCTGCATCACGTCCTCGTGGCCGCTCCAGTCGGGTCGGAAGACGCGGCCCGCCATTTCTACGGCGACCTCATCGGGATGCCCGAGATCCCGAAGCCAGCCCATTTGGCCCGACGGGGAGGAGTCTGGTTCGACCTCGACGGTGCCCAGTTCCACGTGGGCATCGAAACGGATTTCCGGCCGGCCCCGAAGGCCCACCCCTCGTTCGAAGTGGACGACCTCGCCGGTCTGAAGGCCCGCCTGACCCAGGCGGGGATTGAAACCTGGGAGGACGGGCCGTTCCCCAGCCGGGACCGTTTTTACGCCCGCGACCCCTTCGGCAACCGACTGGAATTCATGAGTCCCGAACGACCCGAGCGCTGAACGCGCTCAGGCCACCCCGACCGGGGTCGGCCCGAGCCCCGGGAGGAACCGGCCCTCCTCGCGAAGCCCAAGCAGGACCACCTTAGAATCGGGCGACTCGTCGAGGATCCGGTACCCCGTCCGCGCCGCGAGTCGACGGGCGAAGGTACGTATCGCCTCGTGCGTGGGAACGTGGGCGGATGAAAGTCTCTGGCGCGATTTGCCCATGTAGACGTACCCCTTCGGTTCGATGAAATCCGGCCGGGCCACGGAGTCGAGTTCCGCGTACTGGTCTTCCCACCCGAGGTTCCAGCCTCTCACCAGCGTGTGGCGGACTACCCGGCGCGTCTTGAGTCCCCGAATGATCTGCAACGACTCCTCGAGTCGTTGCCAGGCATCCTCGTGCGCCGGGAGAGTAAGCCGGCGGAAGAGGGGCTCATTCGGCGCGGTGACCGAGACGTACAGTTGCGTCGGGAGCGGGTCCAGATGCCGCAGGGCGTCGGGGTTGGTTCCGTTGGTCACGAGGAACGTGGTGATGCCGCGCTCGTGACAGAGTTCGAGAAACCGGTTCATTTTGGGATAGAGGGTCGGCTCGCCGGTCAGCGAGATGGCGATATGCCGCGGTTGGCGGGCCTCTTCCCAGCGGATCTCGGGAACCTCGACCTCTCCTTTGAACCCCGAGACGGCCCGGCGCTGCGCCTCCAAGGAGCGGTCGAGTAGGGTCTCCGGGTCGTCGTACTCGGGCATCGATTCGTCGTTCTCCCAGCCCTGGTTCCGCCAGCAGAACCGGCAGTGGAGATTGCACGAGTCAATGGCCGGCGACATCTGAACGCAGCGATGGCTCTGGATCCCGTAGAAGCGGCCCTTGTAGCAGTCCCGCCCGTTCAAGAGCGATTGGCGGGTCCAGTAACACGTCTTGACCGCGCTATGGCGCCCGACGAGCTGGTACCCCTGATTGGACAACTCGGCCGAGAGGTCCTGGTCGCCCATGCGCAGCGGAATCGGGACGTCGAGCGCCGATTAATCCTTTGGGACCGTGCGGAGCCGCCGGCTCACGACCCGGCCGAGCCCTCGAGTTCGGAGGCCACGACACCCACACGAGCCACCACACCAGCGGCTCGCCGACGCGCCGTTTCGAGGTCCGGGTCCTCGGAGAAGATCCGGAACAGCGGTTCCGTTCCCGAGGGACGCAGCAGTACCCACCCTCGACCCGAGTAGGCCTTGACACCGTCCAGGGTAACGACCCGTTCGGCCCCCTGGGCGAGTTCGGCCCCGAGCCGGTCCATCACAGTGGCCCGCAGAGCCACCGGGCAGGGGACCTTCTCCTTCACGACGTGGTAGCGGGGGAGATCGGCAAGTGCGTCCTCCAGCGACCCGCCCGTGTGCACGAGGAGGTCCAGGGTGGCCGCGAGGGTCATGGCGCCGTCTCGCGCCAGCTGGAACCGTGGGAAGATGTACCCGCCGTTATCCTCTCCACCGAACACGGCGCCCCGTTCCTGCATCGCGTGGGTGATGGACGGAGACCCGACGGGCGTGTAGAGGACCTGGCCCCCCTCCGCCCGGACCACGTCTTCGACGCTCTGGGAGGCGGTCACCGGGATCACGACCAAACCGCCGTGGCGCTGGCGGACATACTCTCGGGCGAACCACGTCAGAATGCGTTCGCCCGGAATGTAGTGGCCCCGGCCATCGACAAAAACGGCCCGGTCGGCGTCTCCGTCGTGGGCGACCCCGAAGTCCGCGCCGAGGGCCGGAACGGTCCGTACCAGTTCCTGGAGGTTTTGTTCGGTCGGCTCCGACAGGTGTCCGGGGAAGGTACCGTCGACCTGCCCATTCAGCGTCGTGAACCGGCACCCGAGTCGACGGAGGAGGGAGGGACTCGTCTCGCACGACGCGCCGTTGCCGCAATCCAAGAGAACCCGGAAGTGCTTCTCGACGATCGCATCCCGTCGAACCTTCGATAGGATTCCGTGGAGGTACCGCTCGGCCCCGTGGGCGTCCGAGTGGATGCCGCCGATCCGATCATAGGGGACGCTCCGGAACTTTCCGGATTCCACGAACGCCTCGATGCGTTCCTCTTCACTGCGAGGGAGCTCCAGACCGTCCGCGGCAATGCACTTGATCCCATTGAACTCTGGGGGATTGTGCGACGCGGTCACGATGACGGCGAGTTGGGCCCCCACCGAGCGTACATTGAACTGAATCGCGGGCGTTGGCAGCAACCCTAACTCGACGACCGAGTGACCTGCCGCCGCAAGGGTACCGGAGACCAGGCGGGCAAAGGCCGGACTCGAAGTTCGTCCGTCCCACCCGACTGCGACGGGGGCGCCGATGGGATAGGCCCCGCCGATCGCGGCCGCAACGGCGGTGACGAACGGGGCGTTCATCCGCTGTCCAACGACGTCGCGGATGCCGTTGGTGCCGAAGAGCCGCACGACCTCCGTGGGAAGGCGGGACAGATAATCCCTGCGTCGCATCTCACTGCAAAAGCGGTTTATCGCCCACTATCGCTTCGCGGGCGATGGACGAGCCTAAGTGGCTGGTGGACGAGATGCTCGGCCGGTTGTCGCGATACCTGCGCTTCCTTGGCTACGACACCGAGTACGTCCATGGTCTAACGGATGACGCGGTCGTCCTGCAGGCTCAGAATACCCATCGGCGAGTTCTCACGCGCGACCACGCCTTGGCGCGCCGGTCGCCGGATAGCATTCTCCTCACCCACACGGACATCGCGGGGCAGATGCAGGAGCTGGGGCGAGCCTTCCCTCAGCTCCGGCACGACGTTCGATTCGATCGGTGCTCAGTCTGCAATGGACCGTTGGCGGTCATGGAGAGAGTCCCGCAGGCGGTGACGCACCCCCCGTCGCTGCCTCCGGAGATCCGGGACGGCCGGATTCCCGTCCACGCGTGTTCGAGGTGTGGGCACCTGTACTGGGAAGGCTCCCACACGCGGGCCGTTCGGTCGCGGCTTACGGGGTGGTTCCCCGTGGCAACGGTGAGCGGATGATTGTCACCGTGTGGCTCTCCGGGGAGAACCATCGACTTGCGCGGGCCGAACTCACCGGAGCGGCTCGGCGGCTCGGAGGACGCGAGGTCGAACCGTCCGTCGTGGTGGGGGTTCCCGGCCGGGCTACGGTCGAGCTCCCCGACCAGGCGGCGGCGATCCAACTCGCGAGCCGCCTCGCGCTCGCGCACCGTTGCGCCAAAGCCTGGCCCGAGATGGATCTCGAGGGTTTAGAGTCCGGCTTGAACGACGCCGGCGGGGCCCACAGCCCGGCGGCATTCCAATGGGTCTCGGGAAGCGCCGGAACGCGACCGCCAGAGATCCTACGACGATTGGGGGCGGCGTACCAGGCCGGGGGCGGCCGCATCTCCCTCGACCATCCCGCGAGACGGTTCTGGGTCGAACCGACTCCGGGCGATCGTATTCGTCTGTTCGAGGAGGTAGGGATCGTGGACCGCCCTTCGTTCTCCGCCCGACGCACGCCCAAGCTCCCGTTCCAGCGGCCGGTCACATTGGCCCCGAGGCTCGCCCGAGCCCTGGTGAACCTGGCCCGCGTCGGGCCCGGGGACCGAGTCGTGGACCCCTTTGTCGGCACCGGATCGCTCCTGCTCGAGGCGGCCCTGGTCGGCGCCCGGACTGTCGGGGTCGATGCGAGCGCCACGATGGTTCGCGGGGCGCTCGAGAACTTCGCTCATCTCGGGCAGACTCCGGAAATGCTTCGCCAGGCGGATGCCGCAGACGCCGCGGCGGAGTTCCCTCGAGAGGCATTCGATGCGCTAGTGACGGACCCGCCGTATGGCCGGGCGTCGGGGACCCGGGGAGAGGATCCTGAACGGCTGTGGAGTCGGGCGCTCGTCGCCTGGTCGGAACGCGTTCGTCTAGGCGGGCGCCTCGCGATCGTGGTACCGGCGGGCAGCGAGGTTCCCCGGTTCGATGCGCGTCTCGAGCAGGTCATTCCGCAGCGAGTGCATCGAAGCTTGACACGAGAGTTCCGCGTCTACGTGCGGGAGCCCGTGAGCCTGGCCGGTTAATAGACGAGGACCGAATCGGGACCCGCGACCCCGCTGCCGGCCTCGTTGCAGTACTGGGAGGCGGTGAAGCCCATCTCCAGACTCGCCGCCTGGGGATTCGTGTAGGTGATGTGAAGGATCCCGCTTTGGCCCGCCGGAAGGGCGAGGAATTCGGTGGACGGGAGGCTCCACGTGCCGACGCCCGTGAACGTCGTGAGATTCCCGTTGGGAAGGACGATGGTCCAACTCGAATTAGCTAAAAACGCGGACAGCGCCGGCCCGGAGAGTGGTCCCGCGCTTACATTGACGGTGACCTGAACGACCGCCGCCGTCAGACCGTATGCATGCTGCACCTGGTCGTGGTTCACCACGGTGGCGTTGATGCTCGCCGCGAGGCCAAACGAGGTCCCATTGATGGGCGCCGAAGAGAGATGTTCGAGGCCAAAACTGTCGGACGGCGTCGAGATAGGGACGAGCACGAATCCCCCGATCAGGACCGCCACGACGAGCGCCCCAACGATCCGGCGTTGAACGCCCAGAGGGCTGACATCGTTGAGCGGGGGCGGATGTCGCACCCCGAGGAGAATGATCAAGGCGGCGAACAGCAGCCATCCCAGATACAGGGTCAGGAAGCCGATGAGGGCTAGGAAGATGACCGCGGCGTAACTCACGTAGCGGGCTCGATCCTTGAACAGAGCCCGGAAGACGTGGCCGCCGTCCAGTTGCCCGGCCGGGAGAAGGTTGATTGAGGTGACGAGGAGCCCGACCCAGCCGGCCAGGGCGAGTGGATGAAGACTGATGATGGCGGCGGCATTTGGGACGAAGAGGGAGAAGAAGTTCCAGACCAGGGGCAGGCCGATCAGCAGATCCCCATAGTTTACCCCCAGGATCGTGGGCCCGCAGTTGAGGGGCGATAGGACGGGGGCGTGGACGCTGAGGAATATTCCCGCGATCGTGACGGGAATCGCCACCACGAATCCGGCCAGCGGCCCGGCGGCCCCGATGTCGAAGAGAACCTTTCGGCTGGGGATCGGCTCGCGGAGACTGATGAACGCGCCGAACGTTCCGAAGATCAGGTAGGGCGGAGGCACCGCCAGAAAGTACGGCAGCGAGGCTTCGACGTGGTGGTGCCGGGCCATCACATAGTGCGCGAGCTCATGGAGACCCAGGATCGCGAGCAGCGGCGCTGCGAAGTAGATCCCGCCCCACAGAAAGTCCGCAGCCACGAGGGTGGTGCTCCCGACGTAAGAGAGCCAGAAGAAAGATCCCGCGAACGCGGTCGATACAATCGTGGCCGCGAGAAGGGCAAGGTTGACCCAGAATCCCCAGGTGTTGCGCGGCCCCCGTCGAACGATCTCGATCGAATATTCTCCCTGAAGGTAGCGGAGCTGCGGGACATAGAACTTCGGCCAGAGGTCCTGCCGGAGGGCGTCGAATTTCTCCTCCAGGGAAGCCGGGTCGGCGTGGACGAGGAGAACCAGCGAGACCGGCGTGATCCGGGTCTCGTAGACCGGGAAGAAGCGGGAGACCTCAGCCCGAAGCCAATCGAGTTCGGGGCCCGGCGGGGACGGCAGCGGCGCCGCCACGGCTTAGCCCGCCGCCGCGGCGGCCTTGGCCGCCTTTTGGGCCTTCTTGCCCCGTTCCTTCGCGGTGTACCCGGTCAGCGTCTCCAGGAACCGGTTGTAGCGACGCACCGTCTCGGCGGCGACCTCGTTCGAGACTTTGGGATTCATCCGGAGCTCCACGATCAACTCTCCCTTTCCGATGCGCGTGATCAGGGAACCAATAGCCCCGTACCGGGTGGTCACGGCGTCCGCCGATCGCTCGGAGGCGCCGAATTCGGCATCGGCGGTGGCGGCGATTCGGTCGAGGGTCAACTGGGCCCGGACCGCCGGGCGCACGCTGTAATTCCCCACGGTGAGCCGTTCTATCTCTCTCCGACCTTAAGGTTGACCGGGGACTCGCTCCGTGGGTAATCCCCCGACAGAGCGGAGGGACCGCTCCGAGGAGGGGGAACGGCTCAGACCGTCTCGATCTCGAAGAGAACCTGGTAGCCGCGGAGGAGACGAGTCACCTCATCACTGAGGTCGAGCAGCTGGTCGGTCGTGGCCGGGCCGCGCCAGTCGTAGAGAAAATCGTAGTTTCCCTGGGTCGGGACGAATCCAAAGCCCACGAGCCGGTCCGCGATCTCCGACGGCTTGGCTCCCTCGCTGTGGAAGCTGACGCGGAGGTAGGTTTCCATCGAGCGCACGACGGGCGGACCGTAGATTAACTCTTCGTCGAAGTGGCTCGCGTACGAGCGGCCCACGTCCGGAGAAGATGCCCGTCCCGGTCGATCTCGCCGGCGCGGATGCGTCGGGAGGCGATCGGTCGACCGTCCTCCCCACGAACCTGCTGGACCACGCAGACCCGGAGCGGGGCGAGCCCCCGCCGCCGGCGTTCCGCGTTGATGGAACGAGCGGCTCGACGGGTCTCCTCCGAGAGGACCAGCAGGTCGGCGCCGGGACGGACCGAACCCCCCCACCGGTCGTTCAAGGCCACGATCGACCACCGACGTCGCCCGAACCGTAGCCGGAGGAACTTTCGAAGCGAGCGACGGCGGGTTTCGTAGGACTGCACGAGTCCGACCAGGGGCTTTCGTTCCTTCCGCACAAACTTGTCGGACGTGAGGCCGATCTTGACCTCCCTCGCGCGCTGGAACGCGGCCGCCAGTAGCGCGTGATGGCCCGAATGCAGATGGTCGAAGGTCCCGCCGAGAACGGCCACGCGGGACCGACGCCCTGGAGTCACTCGAGCCATGGATGGGTGGGTCCCTGCCGTCCTCGTCGCCGGCGCCCCGGACTATCGACTTGGGGACCGCCGCGAACGCCGGCGCGCATTCGGGTCCGCGTCGTCGGAGTCGTCTCCGGTGGGTTCGTCACCGGGCGTCCCCGAGCGGGTGAGCTCGGAGAGCGAATCCAGCTCCCGGTCAAGGTCGTCGGAAGGCGGTGGGGTTCGGGGCCGGGCCAGGAGCGTGGGGGCGCGGGCCTCCTCCGTGGCTCGGCGTTCCTCGGTCATCTGGGAGAGCTGCCGCACCAGCGTCAGCCAGACCCGACCCTGGTTGGCGATTGTGCCTTCGACCCGCTCCCGGATCTCCCGGGTCCGATCCGCTAGGTCGGTCTCGATGCGTCGTAGGTCGTGAGTAAACTCCCGCCGAAGCTGGGCGTACTTGAGGTCGGCCTCCGCCGTGCTGGCGGATCCGCGTTCGAGCTCGGAGAGCCGGGTCCAGGCCTTTCGAACGACCGGCACCAGGCGGTCGGTCAGTACCACGATCTTTCGGTCGAGCTCCTCGAGTTCGGCCCGGATGGCGTCCTCGAGCCGGGTGTTGTCCCGGCTCGGTCCGCGACGTCGGTCAGGAGCGTTTCGAGGCGTTGCGTCAGCTCGGCATGTTCCCGGCCGAATCGTTCTTCGACGGCCATGGCCCGCAGGTCGATCAGGTGCTGAACGTCGGAGCGGAGACTCTCGGTGCTTCGCTGGAACTGGTCCTTGACGATGCGTTCGGTGGCGGCCACATCCGGCGCCTTGTTCAGCGAGGATTCCGTCTCCCCCTTGAGACGTGCCAGGAGCTCCAGGTACTTTTCGCGCTCCCGGTCCAGGCTCTCCCGGAGCTTCTGGTCGGAGGACCATTGAAGACGGACCTGCAATTCGGCGACCGAGTGCATCTCGGAGTCGCGGAGTTCCTCCAGCTTGGCGTCGACCTTCCGGTCCCCGCGACCCTCGAGGACGCCGAGTTGCTCTTCGACGAGGCCGCTCGTGCGCGACTCGGCCTCCCGCAGGGCGGCGGCGACCTTCTCCTGGACCTCCCGGGCGCGGCCGTCGATCAGGAGGGACAGTCGGCGCTCGATCTCCTGGAGCTCTTTGGCTCGCCGTTGCTCGGCCTCGGTGATACGACTCTCCGCGGCGCCGCGGAGCTTCTGTTCGAGTTCCTTCCGCTGGGTCTCGTCCCGGTCCTGGGCCTCTCGCAAGTGGAGGTCGAGCTGGGCGACCAGCGCTCCTCGAAGATCCTCCTCGGAGGCCTGGGCCCGCGTCTTGACATCCGTCAGGGCCTGGGTCAACGAGTCGCGGAGCTCGGCTCGAATCTGCTCGGCCGACTGCTTGAGGGATTCCTCGCCCCGGGTCCGAAACTCCTGGATCTTCGGGTCGACGAGGTTGCGCACACCCTGGTCGAGTTCCTGGCTCACGATCGTGCGCAAGTCAGCCTGCACGCGTTCTTCGGTCTGGGTGATCCGCGTCGAAGCGTCCTGGCTCAGTCGAGCCTCCAGTTCCGCCGTACGGGCGAGCAGCCGGTCCGTGAGGGAACTCAGCGCTTGCTGTTGGAGCGCGGTCCACGTCGTGAACCGTTGTTCCATGGAAGAACGGGCCTCCTTGAGCGCCTCGGCCTGGCGCGCCGCTTGGTCCGCCAGCGCCGGCTTGAGATGTTCCTGCACCGCCCCATCGATACGGAGCGGGTCGATGGGCTCTGGAGGGCGAGGCGGAGGTATCGCCCGCATTCGCTGCTCGACGACGGTGTTGAAGCGTTCCGCGAGCTCGTCCTGGAAGGCCTTCGTCCACCCGGCCGGAGGAACGGGGTTGACGTTGGACAATCGCTCGTCGAGGTACCGCATCAGGTCGGCTTCGATCTGCCGACGTAGCGCTCCCTGATCGATGACGGGCCCGGGGGACGCCGGAGCGGTACCGGGTTCCGGGACTTTCTGAAGGGACGGGTCGTCCTTGACGGACATGGGGACCACCTCGACCTTGCTAGTGCGCTGGGTCGCCAGAGGACTCGTACCGCCGCGCTGGAGCCAGGGAGGAAGCTGTCCGGCCACCTGGGGGTCCGGCACCGGAACAGGGGGCGCCGGCGGAAGGTCCGAGGCCCGGATCTCCTCCGCGGGCTCCTCGCCGGCATGCGCCTGGAGGTACTCCTGAGCCCGGCGCGAGAGCTCGGGACTCAGCTCGAGCCGACGGCCCCGGGGTTTCTGCAAGAGGAGCGCGGTGCTCTCCATCGCGGTGGATAGGCGCCACATCTCCTTCCGACGGTCCTTGCCTCCTTGACGGTCCGGGTCCGCCAACCGCGCCCGGAGCGTTCGAAGCTCGACCCGGTCCACGCGCTCGGTGACCGGGGTCAGCTTCGCCGTCGACCGCTCACGCACGTACTGGACGACAAGGGGCGTGATCTCCTTGCCCTTACCGGCCGGGGACGGGATGCCGTCGGTCAGGTCGTAGAGGGTAACCGGCGCCTCTTCCCAGCTCTGCACCCGCTTCCGGTGACGTTCCCCGCCCGATTCCCCGCGCGGGACGCGCAGGACCGCGAGAGAGAGCGGCGTGGCCTCGGCGAAGTCGGCGAGGTTGGTCTTGGGCTCCGGTAGGAAATAGGGGAACGCGAGGATGGCCCCCAAGGACAACAGCGAGGCCGGGAGCGTACGAACGTACTCGAAGATCGTCTCCATCGTAGCTTCCCATTCCTCCGCCGCGATCAGGAGGACGGGCTCGGTCGAGCCCCGGAAGAACAGGAATCCCTCTCCGACCAGTGGGTAGAGCTTGAGGTCGGCGGGTGGCGGAGGCCGTTGATCGTGTCGGCCGCCGCCCATCGATTCGTACCACTTGAGCAGGGTCTCGCCGAAATTGCCGCTGGCCAGCAGGCGGCCCGTATCGAGGACGAGCGTCTTCATGCCGAGACGCGGCCGGTCCTCCGTGGACAGGAACATGCGGCCGAGGCAGGTGTAGGACCCGCCGTACGCCGGATAGAGGAACAGGTTCCGATAGTACGACAGGGGGAGGGCAGGGTCGGGGTCCCAGTAGTCCTGGGTGTCCGCGACGTTGACGGCGAGGTTGCCGACGATGCGGATTGCGTCGAGCGTTTCCTGGTACCCCGGGAAATCGTTCGGAAGGGCGGTGTAGCCCGGACTCTCGGCTTCGTTATCGACCTGCCGGCACCAGACCACGGCGATGGGTTCGGTGGCTCCGCCAGAGGTCGCGTCGGCGGCCTTGGGGCCCGGGGTTGCCATTACTTGTCTCCGGCCGGCTCCTTGGCGAGCACGCGCTCGCAGATCCGGGCGAGAGGTAACGGAGTGTTCACCATGACCGGGATACCGGCGCCCGAGGAACCGCCGGGCATGCCCTCCACCGGGGCCGCTTCGGCCGTGCCGGAATCGGTCCAGAGCAGCGGTCGGCCCTCCCCGGTGGAGACGGCCGAGGAGACCAGGAAGACATCGTCCTTCGTGGAGATCCCCTGCCCGTCGTGGGCAACGAGAATCGTACCCATACCGGCCCCGTCGCGGCGGAGCAGGAACTCCTGGGAGTCGAAGGTGCTCTGATAGGCCCTGTCCTTGAGGACATGGTCGATCTCGCCATAGAAATCTTTGAGAAGATCCGCCTTCGAGATCGCGATCACGAGCGGGATGTTCCGGGCCTTGACGTACCGGAAGACGCCCCGGGCGAGGTTGACCTGCTGCGCCTGGTCGCGGAGCGAGGGCAGCGACGGCGACAGCAGGAGGATGATTCCATCGGCTTCCACAACGAACCGGCCGAGCAGGGTCAGTCCTCGACGCCAGAGCTCTTGCCGGTCCGGTCGCCAGGTCTCGAAGTGGGGGATCACCCGACACATCTTGTCGTCGATCTGGCCGTCGGCGGAGGTGAGCCAGAGCCGGTCGTAGGTGAAGTAATCCGAAATGATCCCGCCGGCCTCGTCGATCGTGTGCATCATCATCGGCCGGGAACCGGGGCCCCCGGGTCCTTGCTGCCGTATCGGAAGCGCATTTTCATCTCGACGAACTGGTTGAATTTCGTCGGTAGCGGATACTTGGTGAGGACGCCCTGCTCGTCGCGGGAGGCGGCCAGCTCGACCCAGAGCTTCTTCGGGTCCTCCATCGCCCGGTTGACGTAGTAGCGGGTCGTGGCCTCGAGGCTCCCCTCGGGATCCGTGGGGTCGGTGGTCTCGTAGGTTGTCTCCTCCAGGATCACGTCCGAGTCGAGGTCGCCGTAGATCGGCATCGAGTTCGAGTCGGCGCGGGCCGGCACGTAGGTGATCGGAAGATTCAGTCCGAAATGGCCGGAGAGGAACCGGAAGTAGGTCGTCTTGCCCGACGCCGGGATCCCGACCACGGCGATCCGGGCAGCGGCGGCCGACGGCCCGGTCTCGTCCGACTTGCGCGGCGCGCGCTTGACCTTCGTCTTGGGGGTGGTCTTGACCGTCATCGTTTACGTCCCCCCGAAGCCCCTCAACGCATCTCCGCGAGGCATATCTCCATAAAATCCAGCGCACCGTCGGCGATAGGGTCCCGTTGCGTGTTATTGAGACGTATATCCTGCAATAGCCCGAAGATCTCCTCGACGGAGTTCTCGTGCTGGATGGCGCCCTCCATCAGGGACTGGTCGTTGCCCCCGACCCGGGCGAGCTGGTAGGTCGTTCGGAGTTCGAGGAGCTTTTCGAAAATGGTCTCCAGCTGATGGCCGAGTTCCGGTTCCTTGCGCTCCAGACGGTGCTGGGTGTCGTCCATGAACCGGACAAGGGTCTCGGTTTCGGAATCGTTCTGGATCCGGCTCTGGAGGAGGGCGAGGCGACGGCTGATGCGTCCCCGGGAGTCGGCAGGCAATCGGTCGGCCTCGACCCAGGCATGCAAGAGGGACCGAGCGGCCTCGACCACCTCCCCGCGAGCGTAGTGGATCCGGGCCTCCCAGTAGAACCGGGTCAACGCGGGCAGGAGCGCCTGCGCACGGAACAGGCGGTTCATCGCGGTCGCGTAGTCGCGCGCGACGAATGCCTCGACCACTTCGCCCAAGGGGCCGTACCGTTCCTTGAGATGCGGCGGCAGGGTGCCACCCTGAAGTTCCAGGACGTCGACTTCGGAGGGTAACGGGCCGGTCCCGGCGTCGGAGGACGGCGGGGGGAGATCCTTCCGGTTCTTGAGTTGGGTCAACGTGGCGTGTTCGCCGGGCGCCTTGAGAGCCTTCGCGGCCCGGGCGGCGTGTTCCGCCAGCTCCTCAGGATGCAGCTCCTCGAAGGGGCGGGTCCCCTCGTAATCGACGTCGATGAAGGAGTTCACCATTTGGGAGAACAGGTCGGTGCTCGTGGCGACTTCCTGGTACGTTACTTCGGAGGCGATGCCGGCAGCCTGGGCCCGGCCCCGAAGCTGTTCCACGAGGCCGTTCATCTGCCCCGAATCGACGCCCTTGTCCCGTTCGGAACCGCTGCCAATCCCGATGATCCGGAGCGTGAGCTGCGAAGAGTTGGGGAGAACGTGAGGCACGAGGTCGATCCGACGGCTCATCTCGGGCGTGAGCGGTTCGGAAGCGGGGGCCCGGAAGCGGCTCGAGGCGTTGTCCCACCCATCCGTGACCAGGACGAGAGTACCGACAACCTCGCCCGACGGCTTGCGGAGCAGGTCCGCTCCGAGTGCGATCCCATCCCAAATCGCGGATCGACCCGAGGGAGCCAGCATCGAGATGAGACTCTCGATGTACGGTAAGTTCTCGTGGCGGATTTCGGTGAGCGGCACCGCGACCCGGGCGCTGTCCGTGAACGTCACGAGTCCGAAGAATGCGCCCGTCGCCTCTGCGTTCTCGAGAATGCGGTACACCGCGGTTCGAGCCACCTCGATCTTCCGA
Source organism: uncultured Thermoplasmata archaeon (assembly GCA_963773945.1). GTDB lineage: Archaea > Thermoplasmatota > Thermoplasmata > Lutacidiplasmatales > UBA184 > JAKIWV01. The sequence goes on from CAVZDD010000005.1 coordinate 959,311, forward strand.
CGCTCGCCTTGGATGCCAGAGGGGTCCGGCAACGGAGCGAGCATGCTCTTGGAAAGGTCGAGCACGAGCACGTGCCGGGGCCGGACCACCGGCACTGGAGGAGTCTGAAGATCGTCTGCGATCATAAGGGGTTGACCTACGAGAAGTCGACGGCGGCCCGTCGGCGCGTCTCGCTGCTCCCGGTCACCTCTCGTTTTAGGGTCCGAAAGGTATATGGTCCTTGTCCCAGCGGCGGCGTTCGGAATCTGCCCCTGGCTCGGCGGTAGCAGGCCCCACACGCCGGCGCCGTCCGGCCGCAGATAGGGCTTTAAGGAGGACACGGGTCGGCGCGCCGCGCATGGGCAGCATTCGGCAGACGTACATCAAGCGGGTCGCGATCGATCTGATTCGGCACTACCCCGAATCCTTCAACGGCGACTTCGCCCACAACAAGGAGAAGGTCCTCGAGTTGACCGACCTCCGCGTAGACGTCAATGGGACCCCGACGGTCGTCTACAAGAAACTCGCGAACCGCATCGCGGGCTATGCCACGCGGTACGTCAAGCGCCGGCGCGCCACGTAGAAGGAGCGCGCGCGCGCGTGCCCGGTCTCTCTTCTCCTACGCTCGTTGATTTTCTTGAGGCCGAGCGCGAGCGCCGGGGCTGGGTGGGTCAGGTCCGTCGTCTTCGCGGAGCCCGTCTCCTGACCAACGCCCGCTATCGGAGGCTCATGTGGGCCAACCAGATACTCGTGGGCACGACGGAACCCCCCGTCGACTGGCAGGAAATTCAGGCGCAGGCCGAGCCAACGTTCCGATCGCTGGGCGTGAAAGGTCGTCGCGTCATGCTCTTTGGGGACGAGGTCCGGCGCCGGCTCGGAAGGGCCCTTGTCCGTCGACGGGTTCCGGGAGCGGACCATCTGGCTCCTGGCCTTCCGCGGCCTGACCTCCGCCCAGCCGAATCCCCGGGTGATGATCCGTCTCGTGGACCCGTTCCTCCGACCGGCCTGGTTCACGCTCTCCTACCGGGTCGAACAGGAGACCGCCCGACCCGGCGAATCCGTGTCGGACTGGGCGAGCTTCTACTCGAGCTTAGCGGAACGACCGGCCCACCGGACCTATGCGGGTTTTCTGGGCGATACCATGGTGGGTTCGGTGGACCTCGCGAAGATCGGCTCTCTCGCCTCGATCGATCACGTCCAGACGGCGCCCGAGTGGAGAGGCCAAGGCGTCGCGACGACGCTGGTGCTCCGGGCCACCGACGAGGCCGTGCGGGACGGGGCCCGGGGCATCCAACTGACCACGCACTCCCCAGCCCTCACCGAGCAGCTCTACCGTCCCTGCGGCTTCGAGACCATCAGTCGGTTGTCCATTTTCGAACGGGGGATCTCCGAGTGACCCCGGGACCTACTCCAGGATCTGGAAGCCTTCCTGGAGATGGACGAACTCAACCGGTGTCGTGAGCGCGCCGGCGAGAATTCCGCGAGTGTTGGCGGTCACGCAAGCGCCGACGATCGGAACACCGAAATTCGCCGTGGAACGGTGGACCGGCACTTGAAGGGTGTCGCGCAGCACGCCCGCCTCGGCTTCGGTAGCGCGGGGATGGACCACGACGCCCTTGTTCGTCGCCACTGCGGCCATTCCGACCGTGCCCAGCCCAGCGACGGTACCCCGGGCGACCCGGACTCGCAACGCTTCGCCGATTCGGGCGGCGGCGGATTCGGAGAGGCCCGGATGGACCAGCGCACCTAGGTCGTTCGCGAGGACGTTGTTGCCGAGGGCATTCTGCAGGGTGGGCACAACGGTCAGGGGGCCCATCGAGGCGAGGTGGTGGCGTTCGCGGGCTCCCGGTTCTTCCGCTACGATCGCGCCGGACGAATTGAGGGCGAGGAGAGAGCCCACGAGCTCCGAGTCGAGGACCGTCGTCCGGATCACGGGCGCGCCGAACAGGCGTTCGATTTCGTGGCCGAGCGCGTCGGGCAGAGACGGGGGCGCGACGACGCCGCGTTCGGACACCCGGAGATAGACCCCGAGGTAGGGACTTCCCGCGATCGATGCACGGTTGACCGGCACTCCGTCGCTCCGAGCCGGCGGCCTACGTTTCCTCGGCGAGGTCGACTTCAATCAGGCCATCTTCGAACCGGATCGCCTTCACGCGGATCTTCGACGGGATGTGCGCCGCGCCGTGTTGCCAGATGAACACGTTGAGCCGGGGATCGATCCAGATGTTCTCGGGGGTGCCGTGCATATGGCGGACCATGAACCGGCGCACGGTCTCCAGAGCGTGCCCGGCCCGCCGGTGGCGAGCGGGGCGGTGCTTGCTCGCCCGGAGCGGGACAACGAACTCGCGTTCGAGTTCTTCGGTGCGCGTGCGATCGGGGGTGCGAGCCATCGTTCAACTCCTACGGCTGCAGGTGGCCCCGCTTCCAGGTACGTCGCTTGGGGTGACGAGTGACGTGACGGTTCGTCCGTTGCATGACCCAGGCCGGAACCCGCCGGTTGCTTTTGACCTTGCGGAACATGCGGGTCTTACGCGCCAAGCTCTTGCGACGTGTTGCCATCGATGTGCCTTCCGATCCTCGTTCAACGGCGGGTGATGTGAATCTCCCGCTTTTCCGGCATGATGCGCTCCAAGAGGGCGCGCAGAGTCTCATCATCGATTTGCCGTTGGAGTCGGCCCGACGCGGCGAGGGACATGATCTGCTGCTCGATCGAAGCGGCGACGTCCGGTTTCGCGAGACGGATCCGGGCCAGTCGTTCCCGGGCCTCCGGCGTCAGAAGTCGACGCATGACCTCGAATCGTTCCGCCTCTCTCCGCTGCGCCTCCGCGTTCTGCTGGGCGACCGCCATCGGGTCCGGACCTGCTCCGCGGGCCTGCATCTCTTGGAGTTCGCGAACGCGTCGTTGCCGCAGCGCGGTAAGCTCGGGGTCCTCCTGATACGCCATCGCTCTTCCGTCGTGGGTCAGTTAGGTACGTCTCACAGATACTTGGCGAGTCGGGTGTCCGTCGCCGCCAGTCCTTTCAGCAATTCCTTGGCCAGTTGGTCGAGCAGCCGGTGACCGTCGGGAGTGAGGATCCTCCCACCATTCTTCTGCTTGCGGACGAGGCCCGCGCTCTCGAGCTGCTGGAGAATCTCGCGAATGATCGATCGGGAGCCGCTTCGCGCGTGGTAAGGCGCCGATCCTCGGTCCCGGCTCCCTCCGTATTCCGAGGACAGACGTTGAACCCCGCGGGCCCCTCGGATGTACAACTTCCGCAAAACCGAAGCGCTCCGCAAGTACCACCAACCGGTCTGGTAGGGTGCGCTTTGAGTGTGGACCCCCGTGCGGGCGAAGGCGGCCCACTCGGGCGGCCGGACCGCCTTTCGGCTCTCGAGCTCGTGAGCCAGCCGGGGAAGCAGCAGAGAGGTCGGAACGTCCGTGGGATGAGCCATGCGCGCGGCGCCACCTGCCCCGCCTATATAAACCGACTGGGGAGCGCACCGTGGCAAACCGCCGGGAACCTACTCGAATGGCCCGGCGGGCCGGGGGAAGAGGAGTCTCCGCAATTCCTAAGCGTCTGAAACAGACCATCCCGGGTGGTTTGCGGTTGTAATCCCGATGTCGATCGAAAAGGCGGCAGTGGTCCTCGCGGCGGGCGCTTCTACGCGGTTCGAGGGCCGGCCGAAGGCATTGCTGAGCGTTTACGGCGAACCGGCGGTCGCCCGCATCGTCCGAATCTGTCGAGAGGAAGGGTTCGTTCCCCGAGTCGTCGTTGGGCTTCATTCCGCCGCCATCCGCGGGGCTCTGCCCTCGCCCCTTCCAGATGTCATCGAGAATCCCGAATGGGCTCGGGGTCGGACCGGCTCCATTCAAAGGGGGCTAGACGGCCTCGGCTCGGAGACGCCGGTTCTCTTGTGGCCGGTCGACCATCCGTTCGTTCAAGCTAAGACCCTTCGCCGGCTCCGTACGACAGCGGAACGCGACGCCATGGGAGTCTGGTTCGTCCCATCGTTCGAGGGTTTCGGAGGTCATCCGGTCTTGCTCGAGCCCCCGGCCATTCAGAGGATCCGTTTCCTCGCTCCGGCGATGCCGCTGCGAATGCTTCTCCCCGAATTTGGTCCCCAGGTCGTGCGGGTTCCCGTGGACGATCCTGGAGTGAGGGCGAACGTCGACACCGAGGACGACTACCGGCGCTTCCGGTCGTTACAATCGTCGGGGGCGGATGCGCCGTGAATCGTCGGATCGCCCGGGAGGTAGTGCGATTGATGGATTTGCACGTCCCATTCGTACGGGCCACGGTCGTGAAGACGGTCGGTTCGGTCCCCGGAAAAGTTGGCGCCACCATGGTGCTGAGACCCGATGGAACCTTCCTCGGCACGATCGGCGGTGCCGGGCTTGAGGAACAGGTCAAGGACCATGCCCGCTCAGCCTTCTCGAGCGGGAAGAGCGACCTCTACCACTTTGATTTGCAAGCCTGGAAGCCGGGAGGGCTCCCCAGTCTCTGCGGTGGGTCCGTAGACATCGCCGTGGAGTACATCGCCCCGCGGCCGAACCTCCTGCTCTGGGGCGGCGGGCACGTCGCGGAAGCGATCGCGGGGCTGCTCCCCACGTTGGAGTACGATTTTAGCGTCGCCGACGACCGCCCGGAATGGGTGACCGCGCAACGATTCCCGGACGCCGACCGACGCGAATCGGTGACGCCGGCGGAAGTCTGGACCGTGTTTGATCCGGGGGAGTTTTCTCATCTCTACTTGCTCGGCTACGACGCGAAGAAGGACCTCGAGCTCCTCGCGAGCTCGCTCGACCGGTTCCCCGGATACATCGGGCTCATCTCGAGCGCACCCAAGCGGACGCACATGTTTGCCGAGCTGAGGCGTCGAGGCGTCTCTTCGAAGGTTCTCGCCCGAGTTCACGCTCCCATCGGCCTGGCCATCGGAGCGGAGAGCCCGGCAGAGATTGCCGTCAGCGTGGTCGGGGAGATCATTCAGTCGCTTCGGGAACCAGTGAGACGACGTTCGGCCGTGGGCCGGGGCGCCGCTCCGGCGCGGGAGTTGTCGCCCTGACGACCCAGCAGGTCCTTCGGCTGGACATCAATGGCCAACCGATCGAAGTGCCGGCTCCGGCCGAGCGGATCTTGCTGGACCTCCTGCGGGAGGACCTCAACCTGACGGGGACGAAACGCGGGTGCGACCTGGGAACCTGCGGGTGCTGCACCGTCCTGCTCGACGGCCGGCCGGCGCTATCCTGTCTCACCCTGGCGGCGATGGCCGAGGGGAAGTCGATCACGACGATTGAGGGGGTCTCTTCCGGGACGGAACTGCACCCGGTGCAGAAGGCGTTCGTGACCCATGGGGCGACGCAATGCGGGTTCTGTACGCCCGGCTTCGTCCTCAGCGCGGTCGCCCTGTTGCGGGATCATCCCCATGCCTCCCGCGAGGAGGTCGTCGACGCGATCTCCGGAAATTTGTGCCGGTGCACGGGTACACCAAAATCGTCGAAGCCATCCTCGCCGCTCGCCCGGGGGGGAGCGCGTAGCATGGCCGCAACCCCCAAACCCGACCTTCGGTTGCTCGGCGGTTCCATCCCCTACATCGAAGGTCCGCTCAAAGTGTCCGGTCGGTCCGAGTACACGGACGACCTGAAGCGTCCCGGCATGCTCGTCGGGAAACTCCTTCGCGCCCCGTGGCCCCACGCCCGTCTCGTCAAGGTCGACGTGACGAAGGCGCGGTCGATGCCCGGGGTCTTCGCCGTGTTGACCGGTGAAAAGTACCCGACGCCTTTCGGCGTGCTTCCCATCACGAAGGATGAAACGGCGATCGCCGTGAACCGGTCCCGGTACATCGGTGACATCGTCGCGGCGGTCGCCGCCCAGGACGAGCTCACCGCGGAACGAGCGTTAGCGGCGGTCGAGATCGAGGTCGAGACGCTCCCGGAATATTCGGACCCGCGCGTGGGACGGAACCGGGTGGATGTGCCCATTCACGAGAAAGGCCTCAACCACTCGAACATCCAGAAGGAGGTCGTTCAACATTTTGGCGATGTGGACGCGGCGTTCCGCAACGCCGCGGCCACCGTACGGGTCCGGGCCTCCTTCGCCGGCGTAACGCACGCGTTCACGGAACCCCAATGCACCATCGCGGAAGCCACACCGGACGGCCGGCTCACGGTGTGGAGCTCCACCCAGGTCCCGCACTATCTCCACCGATCCCTGTCGGAGGTGTTGGGCCTCCCGATGCACCGCATCCGCGTCATCAAGCCGGAGGTCGGCGGAGGGTTCGGGGGGAAGTCCGACCCGCTTCCCCACGAAATTGCCTGCGCCGCCCTCGCGCTCGAGACCGGCCGCCCGGTCAAGATCCTGTTCGACCGGGACGAGGTGTTCTACACCAATCACGGACGTCACCCCACGTTCAACGACGTCCGGATCGCGGCCGACGCCGAGGGGAAGCTGCTCGGCTACGACATCGAGGCCGTCATCGAGGGGGGCGCGTGGAGCTCTTTCGGTACCGTGACGACGTACTACAACGGCGTGATGGCGATGGGCCCGTATCAGCTACCGAGTTTCCGGTACAAGGGCCAGCGGGTGTTCACCAATCGACCCCCGTCGGGAGCGATGCGGGCCCACGGGGGGACCAACATCCGATACTCCGTGGAGGTCGGGCTCGACGAGTTGGCCGAGAAGCTCGCGCTCGACCCGTTCGACCTGCGGTCCCGTAACGCTCTCGCGCCCCATTCTACGACGATCAATGAATTCCGAGTCACCTCCACGTCCTTCCTGCGATGTCTCCAGGCCGTCCGTGAGCGGAGCGGATGGGCCGAGAAATGGAGGCGACTGCCGTTCGGTCACGGGGTGGGACTCGGCTGCGGGTTCTACATTTCCGGGTCGAACAGCCCGATCCACTTCACGCCCAAGATGCCGCAATGCACCGTGCATCTCAAGGCCGACATGGATGGCGGGATCACGGTCCACAGCATGCAGGCCGATATCGGCCAGGGGTCGAACACGTTACTTGCGGCGATCGTGGCCGAGGTGGTCGGTGTATCGCTCGACCGGATTCACGTGAGCCTGGTGGATTCCGATGTAACGCCGGTCGATATCGGGAGCTATTCGAGCCGCGTGACGTTCATGATGGGCAACGCGGCCCGGAAGGCGGCGGAGAATCTCCGGGACCAGCTGCTCGAAGCGACGCACCAGCTTACGGGGTACCCCCGGGAGGCGCTCCGGGTCCGGTTGGAACGCTACGAAGTGGAGCACCGACCCGAGATCGGCGCAACGTACATGGAAGCACTCCACCGGGCCATCCAGGGCTCGGGCGCGCTCCAATCGACCGGGGCGTACACCTCCCCTCCCGTGGGGGGGAGCTTCAAGGGAGCCCGAGCGGGCACGGCTCCGGCCTACTCGTTCGCGGCGTACGTAGCCCAGGTCTCCGTGGACGACGAGACCGGAGTATTCGAGGTCGAAAAGGTCTGGGCCGCCTTCGATTGTGGCCGGCCGCTCAACCGGCTCGCCGTCGAGGGGCAGATCCAGGGCTCGATCCACATGGGTCTGGGCCAGTTCATGGGCGAATCGATGGACTACCGGGGCACGCGGTTGATGAACCCCTCGCTGCTGGATTACAAAATCCTCATGCCACACCAGATGCCGGAGGTCGAGTGCCTCCTCGTGGGCGCCGACGACCCGGAGGGGCCGTTCGGCGCGAAGGAAGCGGGGGAGGGACCGCTCGTCGCGACACTGCCGGCGGTGGGCAACGCGCTCTACGACGCGATCGGCGTCCGATTCTGCGACCTGCCGGTCACGCCGGACCGGGTGCTGAAGGGGCTGGACCGCCGGCGCGCGGAGTCCCGTGCGTGGAAGGGCCACTGAGGTCCGGAGGCCATCGATGCATCTCGACCCGTTCGAACTCCACCGGCCTGAATCCGTGAAGGAGACCCTCCGACTCGCCCAGGAGTTCGCGCCGGGGTTCGACTACCTGGCGGGGGGGACGGACCTCCTGCCGAATTACAAGATGCATCTCAACATCCGGCCGCATCTGATCGCTCTCGACCGGATCCCGGAGCTGCAGGGCTACGACCTAGACCGGATCGGCGCCATGGCGCGGCTCGCCGACCTGGACAACGACCCTCAGGTCTCGAAGCATTATCCGGCCCTCGGAGAAGCGGTCCACGGAGTCGCCACCCCCCTCGTGCGCGCCAGCGGCACGGTCGGCGGCAATCTGCTGGTGGAGACGCGGTGCTTTTTCTTCAACCAGAGTTTCTTCTGGCGGGCCAGCCTCGGATTCTGTCTCAAGGCCGACGGCGACCGATGCCACGTGGTCCCCCAGAAGGAGAAGTGCTACGCAACGTTCTCGGGAGACCTCGCGCCGGCGCTCATGGTGCTGGGCGCGTCCGTTGAGGCCGCGGGTCCGGACGGAACCCGGCGACTCCCGCTGGCCGACCTGTACTCCCCCGAGGGGGACGGCATCCTGCGGCATCGACTGCGACCGGGGGAGCTCCTGGTGGCCGTTCACCTGCCGCCGGACGCTCGCCACCGGCGCAGCACGTACCGGAAGCTCCGAGCTCGACCCTCGTTCGATTTTCCCGAGCTCGGGCTCGCCGTGGCCCTGGTCCGGGACGGAGCCAACCTGACGAATTTGGACATCGCCGCGGGCGGCCTCGAGACCTATCCCCGTCCCTTCGCGGCGATCACCCGGCGGTTCATCGGGGGCCCCCTTTCCAGTGAACGGATCGCGGAGCTGGCCTCGGCGGTGCAGGCCGCCGTGCGGCCGGTACACAACACGGCGTATCCACCGGACTACCGGAAGCGAATGACGGGCGTTTTCGTGCGGAGGGCCGTGACGGCCCTCTGGGAGACTCGGGGGGCCTCATGAGCCACGCGCCGGAATTTCGCATTGTGGCGGCCGCGACGCTGCTCCCGCATGAGCAGATTGACCCGGCGGATGTCGAGCGGCTCTCTCATGAGATCCAGCGACAGGGGATGGTCCAGGAACCTATCTGGGTCAGCCGGGAGGGCGTTATCCTCAACGGACACCACCGGTATGCCGCGCTGCGGAAGCTGGGGGTCCACAGCGTTCCCGCCTGGGTCGTCGATTATCCCGACCCGGCCATGGAACTGGCGCGCTGGGGACCCGGCCTGCCGCCCACCAAGGACGAGGTCATCGCCCATGCGCGCGCCGGCGGGCTCTACCCCCCCAAGACCACCCGCCACGTCTGGCGCGGGCCGGCGCCGGCCCCGCATCCCACCACGCTCGCGGAGCTTCAGCGCGACGCGCCGGACAACGGGTCGTGGCCGGGCCCGCCGGCGCCCGCGCGGCGAGACGGCTCCCGGTAAGGCAACGGCCACTCCCCTTCGGCGAACCGCGCGATGACCGAATAGAGGGCCACGCGCTCGGCGGCCTGAACACGGAGTCGGAGCGCGTCGGGGGTGTCACCGGCCTCGACCCGCACTTTCTGCTGCGCGATCACCGGGCCGCCATCGACTTCGTCATTAACGAGGTTGATTGAGGCGCCGGTCTCGGCATCGCCGGCCGCGAGCACCGCGGCGTGCACCTTGTTCCCAAAGAACCCCTTCCCCCCGTACCGGGGGAGCAGGGAAGGGTGAATGTTGATGGCCCGACCCTCCCATGTCTTTACGAACGGCGGAGGAAGGATGGACAGAAAGCCGGCGAGCACGAGCAGCTCAACCCCCGCTTCCGTAAGGATCCGGGTGGCGTCGTTCGCCCATCGTTCCGGGGGCACTCCGCGCACCGGAAGCACCGCCGTAGCGAGGCCCCTTCGTCGGGCCTTTTCCAGGACCGGCGCGGACGCCCGGTCGGAAAGGACGAGGGCGACGCGGGCGGGCACGTGGCCGCCGGCCGTTTGTTCGGCGAGCGCCTCCAGCGTCGTGCCTTCTCCCGACGCGAGCACGCCGAGCACGAGCTGTCGCGGCATCTCGTTCCCTCCCCGGCGGAGGGGTCGGGGGCCTATAGCATCACGCGGAGGCCGAGCTTCTCGGTGAGCTCCTTGTACCGGTTCCGGATCGTCACTTCGGTGACGCCCGCCACTTCGGCGACCTCGCGTTGGGTGCGCCGCTCGCCGCATTGGACGGAGGAGATGTAGATCGCCGCGGCGGCGACACCGGTCGGACCCCGCCCGCTCGTCAGTTCACGTTCCGTCGCGAGCTTGAGGATCTCGTTCGAGCGCGTCTGGACCTCGCCCTTGAGCTTAAGTTCCGAGCAGAACCGTTGGATGTAGTCCTGCGGCCGGGTCGGGAGCAGCTTGAGCTTGAGCTCCCGCGTCATGAACCGGTAGGTTCGACCGATCTCCTTGCGGCCGATGCGCGATTTGCTCGCGATCTCGTCCAAGGTTCGGGGCACGTTGCACTGTCGGCAACTGCCGTAGAGGGACGCCGCGACTACGCCCTCGATCGACCGGCCACGGATGAGGTTCCGCGACACGGCCTTTCGGTAGATCATGGCGGCCGTCTCCCGGACGTTCCGGGGCAGCGCCATGCTGGAGGCGAGGCGGTCGAGCTCCGCGAGGGCAAACGCCAGGTTCCGTTCCGTGGCGTTCGAGACCCGGATGCGGCGTTGCCATTTCCGGAGCCGGTAGAGTTGGGCCCGGTTGCGGGTCGGGATGGACTTACCGTACGGATCCCGGTTCTTCCAGCCGATCTCCGTGGACAGTCCCTTGTCGTGGATCGTCAAAGTGGTCGGAGCACCGGTCCGGGTACGCTTCTCGCCCTGCTCGGCGTCGAACGCACGCCACTCGGGTCCCTGATCGATCATTCCCTCTTCGAGGACGAGGCCGCACTCGTCGCAGACGAGTTCGCCCTTCTCGTAGTCCCGGGTCAGATGGGTGGAGCCGCAATTCGAACAGCGGGTGGGCACCACGACGTCACTGGGTCGGTCGGCCGGCTTGGTTGCATCTCCCGCGACGTTTTCAGGTTGCGCCATGCATTCCCTCCGCTTCTATCAGAGTCGTTCCTAACAGCAGAGCCGCTTCCGCGTCACGCGGGGGGCGGCGGGGTCGCACGGAAACGTACGGCCGAGCGACCGGTCCGAACACACGGACGATACGTCCCGAGAACCGTCCCGTCGCATCCACCACGTTGGTTCCCTCGACCGGTACCCATTTTCCCGCCGTGCGAGCCGTCACATGGCCAGTGGGGGTAATCGCAGTGACAACGCCCACGTCGCGACCTTTGCCACCAACGCGGCTCTCCCGGCGAGACAAGGGGTATAAACGACTTGCGATGGGTATTAAAGCGTTACGCGGGGGGCCGTCGGTTCCGGCGCGACCCGGAGTAGGTTACCGCCGGCTCGGAGGGGGTCGGCTCGGGGTCCGGCGTCTCGATGCCGACGGCCGCCGGGGGGGGGGCCAATGCATCGGTTCGCTCGCGGGCGAGCCGGTCGACCTCGCCCCATAGCTCTTCCAGCTCTTCTTCGGGGCTCCCATACCGCCGGTCCTCCGACAGGGCGGCACGCACTTGGTTCATGAGTCGGGCGGCGCCTTGTGCATCCCGGGCGCGGTACTTCATCCGGTTCGAGCCGGCGCGCCAGGTTCCGCGCTTCGAGCAGGATCTCCTCCTCCTCCCGCTGTTGCATTTTGGGGGGAACGGCCGGCGCCCGCGGAATCCGGGTCACCGCCCGACGGAGGTCGATGAAGCGCTGTCCAATGTCGGCCAGACGTCCCTCCCGCAGGGCCTGCAAGAGCTGGGCGAGGCGGACGCCCGACTCCCGGACATCTTCGCCCCGTTCGTTGGCCTCCCGGATCGATTTGGCGAGCTGCTGGGCCTCCTGGGTGTAGAACTTGGGCAGAGTGTCGTTGAGCACGACCAGGGCCAGGGAGGCGCTCGCCGCTGCCTTCTCGAGCGAACCTTCCGCGAGGGGAAGGGTACGGAGCTGTTGCCGGGCATTTCCGATCCGCTGGTCCACGACTTCGAGGTCTACGCCGCTCCGGGCGGCCAGGTCCCGAAGCTCGTCGACGCGCGACAGTAGCTCTTTGAGCCAGGTCCAATCCCGCTGCGTTTTGTCGAGGAGCGCCTCGGCCCGTCGGACGGTGGTGATCGCCGCCGCCAGGTCGTGTTTCGAGATCTGGCCCCGTACCTCGGAAACGAAGGATGCGGAGTCGTACGGAATCCCTTCGGCCGCTAGGGAGTCCCCACGTCGTACGATGCCGCTGACCCGGGCGGTCAATGCTGAGGTAGTTCCCACCGGTCGATTGGGGGTCACTGTCGGTCCCTCATGAGCGAGCGGTCAAGCCGCTCCTTCAACTCGAACAGTGTCCTTTCCGCCTCATCCATCTTACGTTCCCGTAAGAGGTCCGTGGCGTTCCGAATCTCAACGGCCGCTGCGCGGGCGAGGTCGCTGTCGCCCGGGAGTTTCTGAATGCGTGCGGCGAGCTCCCGCGCCTGGGCTACTAGGCTCCGGACGGTATCCGAGCGAGGCGTCACGGCCTTTACGGGGGGAGCGGGCGTTACAATCGCTGCATCCCCAGGGCGCGAAGAGACCAGGGCGGGGGCCGAAAGGGTCGTTGGTGGCCCATAGACGGAAACCGGCCGGTCGATCCGCTCGGCTCGACGAACTGGCGCCCGTTCGGTCGGTCGGGCGAACACCGGGGCCGCCTCCGGAGCGGGGGCGGGTTCTGCCGCGGCCTCGGGGGCCGGCGGCACGCCGGTGGCGAAGATCAGTTGCTGGAGTTCGGTGGCGCGCTGTGTTGCTTCAACGAGCCGGTTAGCCCGGAGGAGCTTGTGCGCCTCGCGGTCGAGGTCGGTGCCGTGGCGACGTCCCTCGAAGGCGGGGGGCCAAGAGGTGACTTGGGACGAAAGGCGGTCAAGGAATTCCTCGAGGGCCAGCGGGAGGGAATCGTGGAGCCGCATGAGCGCTTCGGCGGCGAGTTCGGCCGCGTGGTCGAGGGCGCCGACATCGAGGGCCGGTTGAGCGAGAATCACACGGACCTGCCGGAGCGAGTCGTCCGGTTCCGAGACGTCCAACTCCAAGAGTCGGGCGGATTCCCGGAGCCCTTCGATTTGGCGGAGAAGGCCCTGGAGACCCCGCCAGTCACTCTCCATTCGCGACAGGTTCCGGTCAGCGAGGTCGATGCGTTGCAAGGCAGCTTCACGTCGGCCGGCCCGCAGATCGGTCCGGACCCGGTCGATTTCCGCGCCGAGGTTGACCGAAACACCGGAGGTGATCATCGCGGCTTGTCGCTCCTCGAGCTGCTTGAGCCTCGCGTCGAACTGCTCCTTGAGCCGGATGCTCACGCGACCTTGGGCGTCCCGTAAGAGCACGAGGACCTCTCCCACGCGTCCTTCGGCCTCGGTGAATGCCGCTTGGGCGAGTTCGTTCGCGATGTCCGCTCCATCCCCTCCGAGATCCTGCAGGAGTGACACCGCATGACTGACGTCGCGGGCGATTCGGTTGACGACCTCGACTTGTGGGTCCCGGCTCGCGGAGGGGGCGGGTCGGTCGCTGGGTTTGGGCGACGACTCCGGATCCGCGCGCCGGGGAAGCCCCGGGACCGCAGGCTCAGGAAGTTCAACGATGAGCCGGGCCGCGAGGTCGGACATGGCCATCGGAAAGCCACAGGTGGTGCAGTGGGCCGTGGAATCGGGAACCGCCGCTTCGCAGACTGCGCACTCCCCGGTCATGCCGCCGACGCTTCCTCCACCGACTCTATGAATGTTGGTAGGGGCCTATAGGGCCTCGCTCCGGGAATGTGGACCGTCCCAGGCAGTTCATCCCCCCGAGAAGGTCGGGATTACGAGAAAGCGGCCACTTTTCTCAAGGGGAAGGTCGAGCGGCACCGGGCGGTTCCCCGACAGCACCGCACTGCCCTCGACTGACTGTCCGATGGACCGGATGACGACGCGCAGGAGCGTTCCCTTCGATACCCGGAGCGTGTGGAACTCCGAGTGGCCCGCACGAACGACCTCGAGACGGATCCGGACGGAGGGAGAGGCGCTGAGGGGGAGATTTTCCGAGCGACGAGGTTCCCCCCGCGGCCCCTTTGAACTCCCGCGATGCATACGCACCACCAGATCTCGAATCTGGCGCCTTGGCCGGGCTAGGCTACCTCAGCACCCGCTCGAGGTGAGTTCGGCCCCTATTTGGCCGTTTACAGGGACCGGGCCCGGTGGGACACGCGGAACCTAACCGCAGCTTCGTTCGACTCGCCCTACGGCTCGTTAATGGGGGGGTTGGGTCTACAGAGTCCCCCCCGGGAGAAATTTACCGCTTCAGCCCAGATTTTGGCCGGTCGACCCGGGGCCTCCCCGCCGGCGGCTCAGGAATAACGCGGCCACGGCGAGAACCACAGCGATGCCACCCAGCGCTAACGCCCCATCCGCGTACGCTGAGCCGGCAGCCACCGAAGTGGTGGTCGGAACCGCGGTGACTGTAAGAGCGGTCTCCCCCTGCGACGTTCGCCCCTGGGCGTCAGTCACGGCCACGAACACGGAGAAACTTCCCGTTTGAGTCGGAGTGCAGGCCAAGGACATGGACGAGTAGGATGTGCATCCAAGGGGCAGCCCGGTATAAGTTACCGAGAGAGGGAGGGTTCCGCCCGACACAACGACATAAAAGTCGGTCGTCTCTCCAAGCGGAATCGATGAAGGGTCCGACAGTACCAGATTCACTTGGGGGGGACCCGCGACGGGCGGCGAGGGAGGGGCGGCCACGGAGAGGTTGACCTCGCCGGTGGCCGACCGGGCCAGCGAATCCGTGACGTTCACCAGGACGGTGTAGTTTCCGGCCTCCGTGGGGACGCAAAGCAAAGCGAGGGTCGAGCGGGAGGTGCAGCCCGGCGGTAGAGCGTAGTACGCTACGGAGAGAGGGGTGGCTCCTCCGACCACGAAAACGTCCAGAGTTGTGTTGGCCCCTAGCTGGATTGAATCGGGGTCCGCTATCGCTCGAACAAGCTTGGGGGCCGGGGGCACCGGGGGAGTGAAGTTGACGTCCACGTAGCTCCACGACGCGGAGTTGGACCCGTTCACGGGCGGTACATTGACGAATTGACCCAGCCAAAGGTAGTACGTGCCCGTGCCAATCTCGGTGGAGCTAGACCCGAGTACGGTGGACCCGTGAGCCACCGTCACCGTGGCCATTCCGGTTGAGTTGAGCCCGATACTCAGCGTGTACCAAGTATCCAACGAGGGGTTAGGGTCGAGGACTACGCCGTCAATCCACGTTTGCCCCGATCCGCCGGAAATCGTCGAGCCCACGCCGTAATATCGGTTGCTTGTGTTCAGGTTGCCAACGATATTGATTCCTTGTCCCCCGTTCGCCGTCGCGATGGCGAACGCAACCGGACCTCCGTGGGAGGCCGTGGCCTCGACCTTCGTCTGCGCGTAGAACGGCGGCTCGAACGAGGGAAGCGCCTGAACGTTTTCATAGGTGAAATTTTCAGTAGCACCCGACAGGTTGAGTCCTTGAACAGGCGAGAATCCTAGCGTCGGCCTCACCGCGGACATCGGAGCGGGTCCCCATTCCGCCATCGAAGTGTCGGCGGGGGGGCCGTTGATCTCCCAAGCCGACGTATTGAGCTTGGAATCCGCTGTGAAGTTGTCCGAGAACTCGACGGACGAGCTCCCGAAGCTTTGGAGCTGAGCCATGGAGGAGCGTGTGAGATCGAAATTTGCCTTTGGAGAAAACGCGCTTAGAACGATGACGCTCGCAGCTAGAAAGAGACCGATGGCGAGGAGCGCCCCGAAAACGGCTTTGCCTTGGCGCATCTGGACCCGCCGCATCACCTGTCTAGTGCATCCGGCCTGCCGACCGAAAACGGGCTGTTTCAACCCACCCAAGACCCGAGGGTGGGGTCGGGTCTTCTAGCGACGGGCGAGGGTTCGGGCTGCGAGGGCCCGAGTCAGAGTGGTTCTATCTCTAAGCAGATCGTCCGAACAAGGATCGGTCCTTGCCCGCTTATCGGCGGCGAACCGATCAACCCATCGTCGCATAGAACGTGTCGCTCTTCCTGCCGGAGCGTACGATACGCTCTTCGATCTTTCCCTGGGCCGCCATTCGGTGGAGGGTCGCGTGCAAGGAGTACGTGCCGACGATCGGACCGACCGGAAACTGGATCGCTTTGGCCAGCTCGAGCACTCCGAACGCCTCGGTCGGATGACTATTGAGGAAGGTTCGAATCGAGTCCTCCCACGAGGCCGGTGTCCTACCTTGGTCGAACTGGTCGCGTGAGATCGGCACGTTCGGGGGATGCCCCACGAGGGACTTGAAGTCAGCGTCATCCGACGTGGACGAACTTTTGCCGGGGCTTGCTAGCTTCGAGCCGATGCTTCATGCGCTGAATCGCCTCGACGGGAAGCGGGTCGACCCCGCCTAACCGGGCCAACGCCAGGCTCAGGTAATCGCCCCATTGCACCGCGGTCAACATCCGTTCGAGGCGGTCGTGCGCGTCGAACCGACTCGCGACAACGGGGACGGTCTTTCGGGTGAGGAGCGCCGCAAGGTACTCGAATCGCTCCCGCATGGCCGGTTCGTCTCCAGCCCCCTCGAGCCGGATCACAAGATACCGGCCCGCGTCGCGACGGCGAAGGGCGTCCCAACCGACCACCGCGTTATGCAAGCTCTCGGGAAGTACGTCCCAATGCGCCAGACGCTTGGCATTCTCCTCGATCTGGGTGGTCCACCGACGAGCGACCGGCGCGAGATCTCGAGAGGCCCAAATCCAGGGAAGGCGACCTCCGATCCGGGCCGCCAGCCGGGCGGTGGGACCATTGGCGGCCGCGAGGGCTTCGGTGTTGGCGACGAGGACCTTGCAGGCTCGGTCGAGTCGGTCCCGGTTCGACGCCGGGAAGGCGGGGTCGAACAATCCCAGCAGTCCACCCAGAAGGTAACCTAGCGCCGCACGGGGCGCGAGACCGGATGGTACGGAGAGGTGAGGCACGCCCTCGAGGCGGGCGCGCTCCTCCAGACGACCTCCGGAACTCACGGCGAGCCGAGGGGCGCCCCGACGACCGGCCTCGTCGAACGCGGAGAGAGTTTCCCAGGTCTCCCCCGAATAGCTGACCGCCACGGCCAGCGTCGAGGGGCCCACCCAACGTGGGAGAGAGGATTCGCGCACGGGCCGCAGCAGCAAGTCTGTCTCCGTATCGGTCAACGAACGCAGAAGGTCCGCGCCGATCGCCGAGCCTCCCATGCCCACCACGACGCTCCGGTCTACGCCGCGGGGCCACCGGAACTCTAACGCACGCCCGGCGGCGAACCCGCTACGCAATTGCCCCGGAAAGGCCCGAGTCCATTCGGAAAGTTGCATCATTCCGGTGGGTCGGGCCGCGGACATGCCGATGGATTGCGCGGACCCGGTATTTCCTACTGCCGCGACGCGACAAGTCCCTGCGGAAGGCCCACCGTCGGACGGAAACGACTATCTGCGTTTCGTCCCCTTTCACCGGCACGTACAGGCGGCCGGCGGTCTCGGTACGCTCCGGGGAGGGTGTCGGATGTGGTGGAGAATGATCCTCGACCCGCTCCCGCTTTAGAACGCATCTCGACCGGAGTACCCGAGCTCGATGAGATGCTCGCCGGCGGGCTGTTGCCCCATCGACCCTACCTCCTCGTCGGACCCCCAGGTTCCGGCAAGACCACGCTCGCCCTCCAGTTTCTGATCGAAGGGGTTCGCCGCGGCGAGGAGGTGCTGTATGTCACGCTCGAGGAGCCCCCGAATGAGGTCCGACAGGACCATCAGGCAATGGGCCCCGAATTCGAGCAGATTTACGTTTTCGACGCGGTCCCCGACGTGATGCGGTACGAACGCACGCCGTTCAAGGACATCGCCTCGGTGCGCGAGGCCGTCCGCATCAGCCAGATCCCGCTTTCGATGCGACAAACGCCGGAATTCGAGAGCGTGGATGTGACGATGACGTCCTTGCAACCGACGATTCGTCAGGAGGTTCGCCGGCGCCACTACAAGCGGCTGGTCATCGATTCTCTCACGGCGCTCCAGTTCTTCTGCATGCCTGGCGTGAGCGAGACCCAGGGGGCCCAGACCTTTCTCCGATTCCTGTCCGACTTGGGGACGACCACCGTCCTCACGCTAGAAGTGCCGGGGGCCGAGGAAGAGTCCGAGGAGCACCTGTTGGCGCGGGGCGAGTTGCGACTGTTCCGCTGGGAGGCGGAAGGGAGGAGTCAGTATGCCATTGGGGTCGAGAAGTTTCGCGGGAGCTCCCACGACATTCATCTCCATCCGTACCGGATATCGCCCCATGGTCTCGACATCAACCTAAGCGTGACGATTCCCGCCGGGGGCGTCGCCGCGCCGGCGCAGACCGACGCGACCGAGGTACTCGGCGTTCCACCGGAAGAAGTGGCGTATGAGATCCGACGGTCGGTATTGAATCTCGACCAGGACATCCGGGACCTTCTCGAGGTGGGCGTGGACGTGAAGCCGATGCACGAGGGTGTCCGGTTCGTTCTGACGGCGCTGGCCGATCACCGGTACGGGGAGGCGCTCATCCGATTGCGGGAGACGAGAGCGCAGGCCGACCGCCTCATCGACGCTTACCACCTAAGCGTCGCCACCGAGCAGCCGAAGCCACCGGTTGTTGTCCCGATCGTGACGCCATGGACCGTGCCCTCTGCTGCGCCTCCACCCGGACCGGAAGTGCCTCCGGCCCCCGCAGAGATTCCGCCTCCCCCCCAACCCATCGCGGAGCCTGCAATGCCTCCAGCTCCAGCTCCGGAACCGCCGGCGCTTCCGACTGTACCCGTTCAGGCAATACCCGAAGTACGCCCACCCGAGCCCATCGTGGTTACCCCACTCCCTCCTCCGCCCATGACGCCCCCGCCACCTCCCATCCCTCCACCGGGGCCACCAACGATCGTAGCGCCCGAACCTCCCGTTCCGGAGCCGCAAACAGCCGCTCCGCCGGTCCCTGTCGTGCCGACCCCCATCTCGCCGGTTCCCGTAGCCCCGGTCCAAGCCCCGTTGCTTTCCACATCCGAGCCCGCCTCGCCTACGCTAGTCCACCGCTTCTTCCGGCGTGCGCCGAAGCCCTCGTCATTGATGCCACACCCGACCGCTCGGGTCAGACGGGTCGACCCCACGGAACGGTCCTCCTCCGTTGATCCGACGGTACCCCCAGCCGCTCCGGAAAAACTATCGGAGACCCCGCTGACCCCCGTAACGCCAAAGCCCGCTACTACTCCCACGCCGTCTCCCGCGCCTCATCCCGCCAGGGTTCCCCGCTCGGAACCGGTGCCCCCGCTCCGACCACCCCCGCCAGCGACGGTGTCACCGCCGGTAGCATCCACCACGGTTCCGGCGGGTGCGGCCGCTGAAATTTCGGGTTCCCCACCCATTTCGCGCCCGCCGATGGCCCCGTCGACCCCGACGCCCACCCCTGTGGTCCCCCCAATCCCGCCGGGCGTAATCGCGGAACCCGTCGTAGGAACGGGAGTCGAATCTCTTCCCCTTCCCCCTCCGGCCCCGCTGTTGCCCAAGGCGAAACGGCGATCGACATTGGGATCGGCTCGTAAGAGGAAGGCCAAACCGATCGAGCCCGTTCCCCAGACTCCGCCGATCGCGAATGTCATCGTCACTCCCCCTCCGGAACCGGAACCGTTGGTCGTGGCTGCGGTACCCCCCCGGCGCCCGCCTCGCCGGCGACGGAAGGCACCCCTCGTGACCGGCGCCGAGCCCGGCCCGATGACGCCGGAGGGTCCCCGTACGGAATCCCCCACCACGGAACCGGGAACAGCCCCCGCCCCATCGGACGTCTCGCCGTCTGAACCTCCCGCGGAGAACTGAGACTCATGGTCACCGAAACCCGCGTATCTACGGGTGTTCCCGGCCTGGACCGGATGCTTGGAGGCGGGCTCATCCCGGGACGTCCGTATTTGGTCACCGGTGAGACCGGCAGCGGAAAGACGCTCCTCGGCCTTCGTTTCCTGGTGGAGGGTATTCAGAAGGGTGAGGACGTGCTCATGGTGGCCGTGGACGAACCGCCCACGGAAATCTTGGAGAACGTGCAGAGCTTCGGATGGGACCTCTCCGCGATCCACACGCTCGACGCCAACCCCGGAACGCACGGGCTGAAGCGGCTGGCGGACGTTCAGGAGATCCGGTCCCTCGGGAACCTGAAGTCGATGGGTACCCTTGGTGCTGAAGGACGGAGGGCCCCGGACGCCGGCGACGAAATCTCGCTCCAGAGCGTCTACCTCAAACTACGGCAACAGATGTCCGGAATCGCCTACACCCGTCTTGTCGTGGACTCGCTCACCTCCCTGCGAAAGTTCGCGCTCAAAGCGTCGAGCGACCCGCAGGCGGAGCGGACGGAGATTCAGTCATTG
Source organism: uncultured Thermoplasmata archaeon (assembly GCA_963773945.1). Lineage (GTDB taxonomy): Archaea > Thermoplasmatota > Thermoplasmata > Lutacidiplasmatales > UBA184 > JAKIWV01. The sequence continues at coordinate 979,552 of CAVZDD010000005.1, forward strand.
TTCCGCTTCTTGAGCGAGCGGGGCGTGACGGCACTCCTCACTTCGGCGCCCCAGAATGCCCGGGTCATGACGCCCGAGATCATGCTGAGCCGGGGCGAGATCCTGCTAACGCGCAAGTGGATCGGCGACAAGTCGGTTCGTCAGATCAAGGTGGTTCGGTTCCGAGGCTCGGCTCACGACCTCGAACGCCGGCCGTTCACGATCACGTTGGCCGGAATTCAGGTGGGCTAGCGCGCGGCCAAGCCGAGCTGGCGGTACAGCTCGAGGTGCGCGGCCACGACGGGCCCCCACGCGTAGGTTTCCATGACACGGGAGCGGCCGTCCGTTCCCATTTCTCGGCGAAGCGCCGGGTCTGACGTGAGACGCTCGACCGAACTGCGGACGAAGCGGACTAAGGCCTCTCCTTGGGCGCCGCTCGGTGCGGTCATACCTCCCCGACCGCCCGGGAACAACGATCCGATTACCGAGGAACCCACCACCGGCAGGCTGGACGCCATCGCTTCTAAAACCGACCGTGGGAGCAATTCGACCTGGCTCGGATGGACCAGGACGTCTGATTCGGCGTACAACTGCCGTAGGCGAGACTGGTCCACCTCCCCGAGAAGCTCCACCGAATCGCCGACCGCCCGGACGCGCTGGGCATACCCCGGGTCTGGCGTGGGCCCCGCGATACGCAGTGTGATTCCGGTTCCTCGAAGCGCGGCCGCGGCCACTTCCCACCGCTTGAGCGGAAGCACCAATCCCACCCCGAGGGCTCGTCGGCCGGTTCGCGCCTCCCACGCCGGTTCGAACTCCGCGGCATTCACACCATAGGGGATCACGCGCGTGGTCACAGCGCGTCCCTTCGGGAGGGTTGCCCGGATGGCGGACTCAACCTCCGGGGTAAGGGCCACGGTCGCCGCGGCGCGCCGAACTGCCCGGCGCTCCAACCAGAACCCCCACCGGTGCCGCCAACTCTTGCGCCAAAACCAGTGGCGTGAGTGGGAGGTGTAGACGAACGGGAGACCCATCCCGGCAAGCCGATTGGCCACGACGGGCGTGCTCGCATGGATGACGTCGAACTCTTCGTGACGGATCAGGGACGGAAGGTGAAGCGCGAACCAATATTCGTCGAACGACCCCCCGTGTCGGACTTCGTTGACGACCCGCGTGGAGTTTCCGGATTCGTGGAGAGCCTGGGCGTACTCGTACAGAATCCGTTCTACCGCCCCGTAGCCGGTCGGCGGAATCGGATGGGCCCCGGTCCCGACCAGGAGCACCTTCACGCTGGTCGAATCGGCCCCTGGGATAAGTCTGCTCGGTTGGAACGGTTCGCAGTTCCGCGAGGAGGGGCGGAAGGTATCGGGCTCGTGGAGGCGAAGAGGACCCCCTCCGCCACCTTTGGCAAAAACATCGTCGACTTGTGCGCCATGACCCGACCCGTCGCGAATGCACGCTCCTCGACCGCCTCCTCTCGAAGTTTGGGAAGCAGAAAGGCGACGCCGTCGGACCACGGCGTGCCCGGAGTCCGGACCGACTCGATGGCCAGCCGAGGTGAACGGAACACTCCAAAGTCGTGGGGGTCACGGTGAAACTCCTCCTCCAGATAGCCATGGAGCAGGTCGAAGTCGAACCCGCCGTCCGTGCTATCGGGACCGCGGTACCGCCACGAGCCTTCTGGCCCGACCGCGAGGAAGCCTCTCTCGTGGCGGCGGAACATTCGGTCGAGCTCCGCGATGAGGTCCGTGATGGATGGCCGGGAACCCATACCTTCGATGGAGACGAAGCGGGCCCCTGCGCGAGTCCTCAATTCGTTGAGGGTTGCCGTACCTGGCGAAAGCGCACGATGCCAGGGAAGGAGGTGAAGGGCCAGGTCGCGGCTCTCGACCAACATCACAAGCGGGGAGGAACCCGGCCTCCCACGACGGAGGAGCTCTCGCGCGGCCGCGTAACGATGATGGCCATCCAAAATCAAAATGCGCAACGGGGCGATCAACTCGGTAATCCGAGTTTGTACCGTCGGGTCGTCGAGACGCCAGAGCCGATGCTCGGAGCCGTCGAGCTTAGCGCGTACGATTGGTGGGGCGGTGCCCTCCAGCGCCATTTCCCGCCGGTCAAGTCCGAGCGTCTTCTCGAGGAGATCATTCACGGCGTGGTTGATGAGGGTGTAGCCTGCCATGATCGGCGCGAAATGCATCCCGGTCGCCTCGGTCAGCCGTACTCGCTCCTCGATCCGTTCCGGAAACGCTTTTTCGTGCCTCGCGATGGACCATTCCGGAGTGTGGGCGAGGTCCAAGGCGCCTACGAGGCCGAGCAGCAGGTACTCGGTCCGGCGATTGGAGGTCGGGAGGGCTTCCAGGATGTCGGCCGGCGGCGTGTATCGGATCCCGTAGACGTAGAGAGATGGGACGGGATCTCGACGGTATACTTCCGCTGCTATGGCCTCCTGGAGGCGGCGCGGCGCCCTCTCCAGGAATTCGGCGAGCGGCATGGAGGACGGTCTCGCCACAAAGCCTGCGGCGTTGTAAGGGGTCTTGGAGAATCGGAGTAAGTCAGCGTCCGAGAGGGTATCGTAAACGGGCGAGACGAGTTCGGAGTCCGTAGGGTTGGATGGGTGATAAACGGATACCGCGAGAAGCTCGACCATACTTTCTCCCGTCGATCCTAGGTCGTCGCACGCCGCGCAGTCAGCGGTGGAGAGAGTCAGGGGCCGACCGGGAACTGCTTCCCGGCTTCCACTCGAACTCCGGACGATGGTAGATGTACGCGTGACCGGCGATCGCGGGCGAGGCAAACAACGGGAACGGTTCGAGCCCCCCCTCTCCACGGGCGTTGAACTCGCGGATCGCAGCCCGTTCCCCGTAGTCAGGGTGGGCGTGGTAGAGCCAGAGGTCGTCAAAGTGGAGAATCGTCCCCGACGCGAGGAGCGGTCGCAGCCATTCAAGAATTACGGCCGTGGGAGAGTAATAGTCCACATCTATCGTAACGAGCGAGGGCGGGTAGGGGCTCAGGGATTGCCGAAGCTGCGGAGTGAGACTTTCCTGGAACCAACCAGGTACCAGCCGGACGTCGCACCCATGGGTTGAAATCCGCTTCTGCCGCAGAATCGCGTGAATCTGGTCCATCGAACCTGAGAACTGACCCGAGGCGAGCCCCGCGTGGGCGTCCTTGCGTTCCGACGTGGGCGGAAGACCCTGGAAGCTGTCGAACCCGACGATCCGGAACCGGTTCATCGGGGTCCTGGTGTCTCGGCAAAACGCCCGAAGCGCATCGGCGTACTGGGACATACTGAATCCCTCGCCGGTCCCGAATTCGAAGTAAGTCCCGAACGGACCCCATCCCCCGGCCTCCGCCCAGGCCTGATACTGAAGGATGAAATAGAACCAGGAGCGCAGGGGACGGTACTCGATCGCCTGGAGCAATTTCTGCCAGGCCACCGGCAAGAAGCGCGACCGCCAATACGGGGTGAACGGAGGCACAGAGACTCCAGGGGGCGCTAGCCCAGCACCGCCAAAAGACCTGCGGCTTGGAACGAGGGCCTCGGTCGGCACCCCGTTCCTGAGGGCTTCTTGCCGCTCAGGAAGGATGAGCCGGCGGGAGGGGAGGGGGTTGCGGAGGCCGAGCCAGCATCCCGGGGGTTGGCGGACAGGTCCCGGAGCCTGATTACCCAGACCACCGCGAGCAGGAGCAATCCGGCGCTGATGAGGAACCACGGCGTCCACGGGAACTACGCCAGCGAACGACCAGGACCCGCGCATCGTGCGCAGCGCTTGGATCAGAGGGCTTGGATCAGAGGGCCTGGATCAGGTCTACAGCGTCCCACACGACGAATCGTTCGAATCGAGGCCGAGTCCATCTGGATGGGTCGATAGTGCTCTCGGCTTGCAACCGTTGGACGATTTGGGCGTGGACTTCCGGAGGAATCTGGTTCCCGCAGGCCCCGCGCTCCTCCCAACGGGCGAGCCGTTCTCCCAGGTCTGAGGCACTCGCAGCCGGTCCTTCCACAACGCGAACTTGCTTGGGGGGAGCGATGGCACTCAGCTCCTCCAAAGTGTGCCGGTAACGCTTCCCTCGCTCCGGCAACGGGTAGCCGAGTTCGGCGGCCAGCTCCCGATACCGTTCACGGAGCTTGCGCCAATCACCTCCGGGCGCCCGTTCGGACCATTCGGGGAGCAGGATCACAACCACCCGTCGGGCGACACGGGCGATCTCTCGCAAGACCGCTTGAGGCTCCGGAATCAACTGAAGCACGTGGGCCATGAAGGTCGCATCGACGGTCCGGTCGCCGAACGGCAGATGACGCAGGTCGGCGCGTACGAGTGCATCGATACCCTTGGCACGGGCCCGGGCCATCATGCCCATAGAAAGGTCGACGCCCACGACGTCGAAGTGATGGGACTTTAGCGGAACGGCAAATCGTCCGGTCCCGATTCCTGCGTCCAGTACGGTCCTGCAATCGGCGAGGAGCTCTCTGAGGGCTTGGAGTTCCACGTCGGACGGAGGGCGCCGGGTCTCGTCGTAGACGGGAGCGATATGGTCGAACTCCGCCGTGTGATTCATCGCCGCAGACAGGTCAGACCCCAATTTTAGGACTGGGTACCGTCGCGCTTATCCCTGCGAAGGCGTGGTCGCCGCCAATGACACGCGGCCTGGAGGTTGGGATCTATCTTCGCCCGGGATTGTCCAACGAGACCTTTGTCGCGCAGGCCCTCGGGAACCTGGCGGCGTTCGAGCTCCAGCAGCTCCGAAAGGAGACCTTGCAGTGGCAGGTGCTCCAAGTGGAAACGAGTCCGGGGCAGCACCATTATCGATTGGTGATTCGCCATCCCGACCGGACAGTGGACCTGGGAATTCACCACGACCTCTCCAAGACGCTCGACGCCCTGTCGCATGAAACCGAGGAGGAATTGGCGCGCCGCCTCTCCGAGGCAGAATCGCACGGGCTGCGGCCGGTCCCCCTTCGCTCCATCCACGAAGCGGTCGATTTCTGGCGGGACGACTTTTGGCACTGGATGGGTTGACCTTAAACACCGGTCCTGAGAATTACTGGCAGGCTGCGAACGATGGCGGACAACGCGTACAATCTTTCGAGTGGCTCACCCACGTCGTCGGGCACGACCTCCCCGGTCGCCAAAACCGCGGAGACCTTCGATTCCCACTATGCCACTCGCATCATGCTCCTCTTGGCGGGCATCGTACTGGTCGTCCTCTACATCGAGGGAATGCTCACCCCGTCCCTTCCGACGATCCAGTCGGACTTCCATGTCGACACGGCCCAGGTCACGCTGATCATCTCGGCGTACGCGGTCTCTGGAGTGGCGCTCAGTCCCGTGATCGGCAAGCTCGGCGACATCTACGGGAAGCGGAAGGTCATGATCGGCGTGATGTTCACCTACGCCGCAGCGGTGTCCGTCACGGGCTTCTCGCCCACGTTTGCGTTTATGGTTGGGGCGCGAACGATCCAGGGGATCGGATTGACCATCATGCCCTTGGGGATGTCGCTCATGCGAGAGGAGTTCCCGCGCGAGATGGTCCCTCGCGCGCAGGGAATACTGAGCGCGATGTTCGGCATCGGATTCGCGATCAGCCTTCCACTGGGTTCGTGGGTCTCCCAGGACTACGGCTGGCGCACGACCTACCACTCGGCGGTCCCCTTCGTGGTCATCATGGCGATCCTGGTCTTCCTTCTCGTGAAGGAATCTCCGTACCGCCGGCCCAACACGCCTGTCGATTATCTCGGAGCTTTGTTCCTCGGCATCGGTCTTGCATGCGTCGTGGCCGCCCTCTCGCAGGGAGAGTCCTGGGGGTGGACTTCCGTGCTGACCTTGGGCTTCGTCGCGGTCGGTCTAGTCATGTTCGTCCCATTCGCCATGGTGGAACGCCGTCTAACCGCCCAGAAGCGCGAACCCATTGTTGACGTGCGACTCCTCACCGAGAGGAATGTGGCGGTTACGAACACGGTCCTGACCGTCGCCGGGCTCGGGATGTACATGGCGCTGTTCACTTTGATCTACCAGTTTGAGTACCCTGTGGCCTCTGGTGGGTACAACACCGCGTGCGTCTCCCTCCTCCACTGCAACTTCGATATCCTCACGGCCGGCATCGACATCCTGCCCTAGCCCGTCGGAATGACCATCGTGGCGTTGGCCGCCAGCGTAGTGGTCTCCCGGGTCGGGGTCAAACCGCTTGCGATCGCCGGGGGTTTGGTCACCGCTCTGGGGTTCGCGCTCGAGGCGTTCGCTCACTCGCTCGAAGGAGCGCTGGGCGTCGAAGTGGTCGTCGGGGCGGGCATCGGGCTCCTGAACGCCTCGATCATCAACCTCCTGGTCCTCACGGTACACCCCAAGGACATGGGCCAGGCCACGGCCATGAACAACGTCTTCCGCAACGTCGGAGGTAGCGTGGGCGCACCCATCGCCGGCTCCCTGTTGGCGACATACATTCTGACGAGCGGGGTGTTCGCCGGTGCCCACTTCCCTACCCACATCGCGTTTGAATACGTGTTCTTCATCGCGTCCGGGATCACGGTCGCCGGAACTGTCGCAGTGGTCTTGGCCCAGGAGGTCCTCGGACCCAATCGTCACCCCAAGTTCGCCCATCTCCCCACGCTCCCCCGGAAGGCAGGGCGCCCGGGAATGGCCCCCCCGTTGCCAGCGGATGCGGTCCCGGAGCCGGCCGCGAGTGCCTCGGTCCGGGTGGGCGGAGTTACCGACGGGCGTGGGCAAGGAACTCGCTAGGCGCACGTCGGATCAGGTCGTCCAGTAGCCCGGAGATGTTCTCCGTTACCGGGATCCCATGCCCCGGGAGCAGCGTCTCCACGTCGAGTTGCCGAAGCCGACCCAGGGAATGGACCGCTTGGGCCAAGTTGGACGCGGCCCGTGGGGCCGGCAATGTGAGCCTCCCCTTTCGCTCCACGACCGCGTCCCCGGAAAAGAGAATCTTTCGGCCGGAATGGTAGAAGACGACCTCTCCGGGCGTGTGGCCGGGAACATGAATGACTTCCAGCGAACCCACCCGGTCCCCATCAGTCAAGATTGTGGCGATCGGGGCGTGATGAATGCGGACGAATAGACGCATCAGAAACGGTAGCGGCGTCTTCGCCCGCCCGTCGACGAACGCCACATCGTCGCGGTGACACGAGATTGGCGCCTGGGTGGTTTGCAGGAGATACGCCGCGCCCCCCATGTGGTCGAGGTGATGATGGGTCAGGAGCATCTTGCGGACCCGGGCCAGCGGGACGCCGGCGCTCTGAAAGGCCTTGAAGATCGGCTTCGCCCTTCCTGAGAAGCCGGTGTCGATGAGATAGGTCTCGTCCCCATCCACGTACGTGTAACTGTTGACAAATCCGGGAATCCGACCGATGCCTTCGCCCACCGGCTCTCCGGGCGCACTCTTTGAACCAGCCATCACGTGGAGGGCCCCTGGAGCGGCACCCCACCCCTGTTCAACCCTCAGACCCTGATATCCAAACGATTACTTCAGTCGCTCGACGCCGAGCGTTCGCGAGGCGAGAATTTCGGGCGCGCCGCAGCCGGGTCAGACTAGGCCGTCGTTAAATTGAATGCTGGCGTGGCTGCCGTTACAGAAGGGCTTGTTCGTCGACGCACCGCACCGGCACAGCGCGATCCGGTTCCGATTCTCGTAGGGGACCCCATTGTGAGACTCGACTCGAATCCCACCCCGGACCCAGAGCGGCCCGCTGCACTTGAGCGCGGGATCTTCTACGACTCCGATCGAAGGAGGGAGCGACGGCTCGATCTTCTCGCCGGACTTCTTGTCCCTTAGAACCAACCGTCCGCCGGGGCAGTGCATCTCTTCTCGGATCGCTAACTTACGGGCCGCGGGGTCGTCGGAGTCGGGAACCAGGCCCCAGATCTTTCCGCCGGGGTCGCAGAATCGCGCGAAGGCACAGAGCACCTCGGCATCGCTCAGCGTTAGGGTGGGCCCATCGATCGTTTCGGCCTGCCGGTCGTACGGCTTGCGAGTTGCGGTCTCCGTCCCTTCGAAGCGAACGCGGGCGTGGGTTTCGTCACAGAATGGCTTGTTACTGGAATGGCCGCAGCGACAGAGCTCGTACTCCGACTCCGTTTCGAACTTGCGGCCCTTCTCCCACTCCCAAGAAAGTCCTTCCGAGTTGGGCCGGATCGTTTGAATCTCGAGGGGGATCCCTCCGGAAACCCGGTACGGTCCGTTCTTGCTGACGACGATCCTCATGGTCGAAGCATCGGCGTCGTTCTGGTTCGATTTCGCTGAAGACCCGGGGGTGGAGCCCATGGTATCCGGGGGACTCAACGCCCCCGAACTACAAAAAGGAAAATGATGGGGTCCGCCGGGCCGCCGGTTACGTTTCGGGAGCCGGAGCGCGCGGGGCGCTCACCAGGACAATGTGAAATCCGGGCTCTCCTTGGAGCGCCACTCCCCCGGCATTCTCGACGAGGGCCGCCTCCCCGACTTCAAGGGTCCGGTTATCGACCGACCCTCCTCCGAATAGATTGTAGCAGACGGCTACCCGATCGTGGCCTACTCGGCGAAACGATGTGCCGTTTGTCTGGAACTCGACGGCTTCACATTCGAGGCCCGCCGCTGAAATGAGCCCCGTGCCCAGCCCGACGACCCGTCGGACAACCGTGCCGTCGGGTTGCACGCCGGAGGTGTGGGCCAAGCCCGATTGAAGTCTCGGCTCGGCGGCTGTTCCGTCGGGAAGAGTGGCCACAACGGCCAACCATCGCACGGTCGTTCCTTCGTGAGGATTGATCGCGTGGGAGACGCTTGTCGGCGCGGTAAGCAGCCGCGCGGCCCCCGGCACCAGCGAGTCTGCGGTACCAGGCCCGAACACGTACGTGGCAGATCCCTCGGTTACGTACGTCAACACTTCTACTCCCTGATGCCGATGGGGCGGGAAGCGGCGTCGAGGCGTCGCGATGGTCTCCGCCACTCGCTCGAACGGAGGAAAACTCCCGCGGGAGGGGCTTGGGAGGACAACGCGGGTCGTTGCATCCTTCGAGTCGATTTCTCCCCGAACGACCTGAAAGGACATGGCCTGTTTCGGCCCCCGCGAAGGTTTACTTCAGAGGGTCCTGGCTTGATAACCTTGGCACGGCGCGGGCTCGCGCGTAGGGAGGGTCGCTCGTCGCGGGGGCTCTGCGGAGTCAGCGGTCTGTCGGAGGTCATCCCGGGGGTCGAGGGGAGTACCTCCCCGGCGCGGTCGGCAGGGGTTTCCGTGGAAGTCAAACCCAAGCCTACGGCGCCGGACCGTATCGCTTCGGTGCGAGTTCCGGGGCGAGCAGTTTCCTCGGGCTGAGTCCACCCGACGCGACCAACGTCCAGCAGCTGATCTTTCACCTCCGGGATGTCAGCCGCCGCGAGACGGGTCGTCTGATCTGAGGGAGGAGCGAGATTCAAACGCCCCGGCGGTTGGGTTCGTCCGTACCCGGACGCATCCTATGCGCAACTGGACCGCAGACGAGGTCGCCGAAGTCGACGAAAGGGAGAGTAAATTCTCCTCGATTGCGACGCGTATCGAAACGCCCGAGTACCTGCTCTTCGTGGTGCCCGGATCGTATGCCTTGACGTACGTGCGCCGGTTTCAAAGTGAGCCCAGCCGAACCGAAGGAACGATCGATGAGGTCCTACGTCGAGTTCAGAAATCTGGAGGAAAGGGACTGCGCTGGGTGGTCAACTCGAGAACGTCACCGGCCGACGTGGGCGAGCGACTTCTCCAGCGAGGATTTGAAAGACTCACCACGGCCGAGACGCTGTACCTTGCTCTGGGCACAAAGACCGAACCTCACAGTCCTTCCGTGCGACCCACCGGGGCCATCACCGCCCGCGAGGTCTTCACCGATCGCGAGATCGAAGTCTTCGTTCGAATGGGCGAGACCATCTTCGGCGATCCTTCCCCGCCTCCGGAGTACGCCAAGGGATTCCTTTCGGAAGTGCACCGTTCCATCGAAGCGACCGGCCACTCGGAGTTGTTTCTCTCGTTTGATGGCCCGGTTCCAGTCGGCCGGGGTGGCCTGTCGGTCACAGGCCCAGTAGGCCGCCTCTGGACCGCGGGCGTGCTGGAGGAACACCGGGGAAAAGGGGCCTACAAGGCCTTAACGACCGCCCGGTGCAAATCGGCGCTCGATCAGGGAGCGGAAATTGTACTCACTCACGCCCGGGTCGGAACGTCCGGCCCGACATTGAAGAAAATGGGGTTCCGAAGCGCGGGTCCCTACCTCTATTACGAAATCCGTTCGATATAGCAGTTACCTTGAGTGGCTCGAATCCAACGTTGGGATGAGTGCGGCCCGCAGAAACTGCCAACAGTTCGGGATGCAGTTTCAGCCGCCGCTGCCACCCGTATGTACCTGGGAGCTTTCAGAAGTCGCTCCACACGAAGGGCAGACCGTCGCACTCGCCGGCATGGGCTTTTGGCAAGTTGTGCAGAGTTGGGATTCCGTCATCGGTTTCGTGAGCTCGGGAACCCAGAAGAACTTGGCGAGGGCATTTGTCCGTGATTCGGGATCGGCCTTTTTCGGAAGATCAATGGCCGTTCGGTCCGCGCCACTGTCCGGGGGCCGTTCTAGGACTGTTCGGCGGCCACCGAGACGGAGTGGATCGCCGGGAACTGGAACGGTATCTGGCTCCAGGATTTGCCCGCATCAGGTGAGACGAACAGTTGGCCCGTTGTCGTCCCGGCGTAAATACCGGCCGGATCGAGCGTATCGCACGCCAGTCCTTCCCGATGGGTCCCGAAATCTCCGGGGAACCGGCTCGGGGGCATGAGGGTGCTCCATTTCTTAGTGGAGTCACTCCATTGATGGACCTGGAACCCCCCACCGAAGGTGACCCGCGCTTCACCCTTCAACGGGACGAAGAACGCGCGCCCAGGAAGAGCTCGCGCCGTCGCGACCACGAAGCCGAAGTCATCGCTCAGCGACTTACCGATCCGATCCCAGCGTTCGCCGGCGTTGTGGCTGACGTAGATCCCTCCGTGGTCCTGGCGATAGAGCACGTCGGGTCGAGCCGGGTCGAGAGCGACCTTGTGGACGCACTGCCCGACCTCGGGGAACTTCACGGGCTGGAACGGCGTCTCCACGCCCTGGTTCGCGAGCGCCCAGCTCTTCCCGCCGTTGTCCGTGCGGAAGAGCCCCGCGACCGAAATCCCCGCATACATTCGAGCGCGTCGACCCGGATCGATCAGGATGGTGTGGAGACACGGCCCTCCGTTGCTCGGGTTCCACTTCGATTTCGAGGCGTGATCGTTCAGGCCCGCTACGGGCTCCCAGGTAGCTCCCAGGTCGTCGCTCCGGTGGAGGGAGTAGGGGTCCACCCCGAGGAAGAGGGTCTCCCGTTCGCTTTCGTGTCCCGGTTCGAGGTGCCACAAGTTTGTCACGGCGTACGTGGGGGCCGGGGTGTCAGGGTTGCCATCGAATCGGGGCGGTCTC